>CAJTOU010000005.1 GCA_910577835.1 uncultured Lachnospiraceae bacterium
CCGAAGGCGACTTTTCATGGGCTGGATGCGTTACAGTTCGCGGACGGTTAGGCCGTGAACTGTAACATCTTAGTGTCTGTATTCGTACCTTTCATATTAGAATCTTGAGAAAGGCAGTATAGGTGTTTATAATTGTGTTGGAGGTGTTAAACGGATATTCAGATTATTGAACATATAAAGGAAAAGTTACAGGTGGTTATTAATTGCCGACAGATAGATGATGAAATTATGCGGTTAAAATATTACATTGAAATGTTTGACAAAAAACTACAGGCAAAAAAGGATAAAGAATAGCCGGCATTAATTATTCGATGTACTAGTAGTCAACTGATGGTTGAATTAGAGAATCAACCAATAGTTCCTTCCAAAAAAATGCTTATTATGTATGATAAAACTAGGAGGTAAGAAATGAATCAAGAAAAAATTGGAAAATTTATTGCTGAATGTCGTAAAGAAAAAAAACTTACTCAGTTACAGCTGGCAGAAAAGCTTAACATTAGTAATAGGACGGTTTCAAAATGGGAAACAGGAAAAAGCTGTCCAGATGTATCGATAATGATGGAGCTATGTGACATTCTTGGAATAAATGTAAACGAATTGTTATCAGGAGAAAGGATTATAATGGAAAATTATCAAAAAAAGGCAGAACAAAATTTGGTGGAATTACAGAAACAAAAAGAGCAAGCAAACAAGATGAAAAGAAAATTGGAAATATTATGGGGAGTGATTGCAATTATTCTATGTCCAGTTCATTTAGCTATAAATTATTTTTATCCTGAAAATCAAGGAACATATATTGGCTGGGTGATTTTGATAATAGGGGCTCTTTTGTTTGTACCATTTTTTTTAAAATATTACAAAGTAGAAATTAAATTGAAATAAGTTACTAACTGATATATTTGAACTTTTTTTGTAAAGAAAAAGCCAAATTCCTATCTATCGGGCAGGTAAATATATCATTAAAGATTTTCTTCTTGTCATTCACTTTTAATAACAAGAAAGAACTAAATATTAAAATGACTGCCGTAGCTACGCTTCCTAAAATAGTATCGTTAAGTATAAATATACTATCCCATAATGAATTTACAAGGCAATGACATAATATACATAGCCATACACTATTCGCATATAGACTCTTAAAAAAGGTGAGTATTCGGCATGCGTTGTTTCTGCTTATTCAGAACTGGAGTACCAGATTTGTTCACGCCATACTGATTCTTGGGCAAAGGATTATGGTTCTACACATCAGATTTTTAGGCTTAGTTAATATTTAAAAAGTTATATTGAAAGCAACAGTCAAGATGCCTATGGATTACTTGAACTCCGTAATAAAATTGTTCATCAAAGTTATGTTGCAACAGAAACAGAGGCACGCGATTTTCTTCATTTTGTCGAAACTGTAAATGAATATGACCATAAGAAACAAGAATAGAGACTAGGAAATTTTATATAACTATGAAGACCACATATGAGAATGAACTTAGGAGTTTACGAAGTTGGATTAGCAATGTGAATAATGAATTATTATTTGGAAGACCTGCAGTAATTGATTCAGTTTCGGCAGATAATACATGTTATCAAGTTAAAGCTGTAGCAAATGGGATTGAAGTGGAGTATCCTTTTTATACTAAAGAACTCAAAAATATATCTATGAGCCTTTTTAAGAATACGGGGTATGGAGTAGTTTCTCTGAATAATGTTGCATTCGGGGAATTGTTTATTATTATCCACCACATCACACAAGAGCCGGTTGATACAGCTATTTGGCGTGAGATACATCCTCGTATTGCGGAAATTTCCCAAAGCCTTTTTGGCGATGGGTATTATGATTCAGCAGCAGAAAAAGCAGTAAAAGAGGTGGAAACTAGACTGAGGGAACTTTTTCAAGAGTTAAAACCGAATGCTGTAGTGCCGGCTAAAGTCGGTGACATTATTGGTGCATTGCTTACAGAAAATGGAGCATATCATTTTGCTGATTTGTCTACGGTTAGTGGAAAAGATTATCGCAGAGGAATGCAATTTTTATTTGAGGGAATTTTTGCTGCATATAGAAACCCATCTGCTCATAAGAACATTCCATGTACAAAAAGAGAATTTATTGAGCAAATCATGTTGGCAAGCCAGTTAATGTATATATTGGATAAACAATACTATAAATGAGCAAATGTAAAATATTACATAATAATTTCCGTGATAGACAAACAATACAATTAAAATATCAAATAATATCTTTGATACAAAGATAAGTCACTATACTTTTTGTGCGTTTTGATATTGTCAATATTACTTTACTCTTTTTTCACCAAATTTTCTATGCAGCCATATTCAATGAATCATAATGGTTATGCTGATAAATCTTACGAATATGTAAAAGAAAAGGACATTCAAAACGATTTTATTAATCCTAATGAAAAGAATCATGAATAAAACAGAATATCAGACAGAACAAAAATTATATCCTCTCCACTTTCAGATGGCGTGTGGTTCATGACCACAAAGAGGGTTTCCCACGAGGAACCAATGAAAATCACCTTGAAAAAGCTATGGAATCTGATATAATAAGAATATTAATAGGAGGGAGGCGGAGAAAATGGATTTAGACTTACAAATATTGGATATGGCAGGAGCTACGCCAGAACATTCAGCAGTTATTGTAAATTTTGTATCAGCAATACGGAAACAGTTAAGAAATAGTACTTGTTTTGTCTATTCAGACAACGTACAATATAAATGGAAAACGAAAGAAGGAGAAGAAAAAACAGTTATTCCAGATGCTTCTATAAATTGTCAGACCAAAAGAAAAAGAGGCAGTAATTTTGTTGGGATTCCCCGTTTTGTGATGGAAGTTTTAAGCCCGTCAACAGAAAAGTATGACCGAGGGGATAAAATGGATTTATATAGACAGCAGGAAATTGAAGAATACTGGATTGTTGACTGGAGAAGAAAGCAGATAGAAATTTATGAATTGGATTATGAAGGTGATATTCCTAAATATTATCTGTGGCAAACAATTACTGAATCAAATAAAAGTGAATTGAAAATTATTCATTTCCCACATATAAAGATTACTTTTGATGAATTGTTTGACGAGATAGAAACATAATGAAACTTCAATATTAATTAAAAAGGGAGGCAAAGAAAAAGTGCCTGAAGTATCATCATTTTATGGAATAAGAGTTACAATGTATTATGACGACCATAATCCGCCACATTTCCATGCGGGATATCCATTAACCGAGAAACCCATATTCTCGGTGTGAGTGATGATTTGATTCTTTCAGAGCCTTGTCAGATTTTGTCAAGGGAGATGCTCTACACAGCACTCATGAGACAATTAGATAAGATTATTATTCTATATAACCAAGAGCCATACCACCTATTGAAGTATTCGACTGCAGCTTACTCTGCAATAGCAACCAGATTTACCGATTTTTTCAGAGACGTATATAAAGGAGAACCAGATAGTCAGGATTTACGTCCGCAGATTGTGCAGTCCGGAGATAAGTTCTATGAAGAAAAACTGATTCATAAGACAGTGCGAGGAGAACTTGTGCTTTTTTAGATTTTGTAGGAAACATAGAAGGAGAAGAAGACGAGAATTACTATTTAAAATGGTATGAAGAGAAAAATGAAAAAGATAGTGAATGAAGTAAAATTGATTTCATTTATCATAATGTATTGGGTATTAAAGGAAAAATGGACGTATCGGAAGAATATTTACGTCTATATTCCTGACGAAAACAAAAAATGTACTCTTGATATGTGGTACGGCTGTGGACTATGCGCGGGCGGTTCAATAGCTGGAGAAGGACGAGGAGCCGGAATACGCCAAGTATGATTTGCTAGGGATTTGTTATCTATTGGGGCACGGCTGCTAGCAGAACCCGACAAGGGGAAAAGCATTATTGGAGAGAAGCAAAAATTCCCCTTATAAAAACTATGGGATAGGGATGATGTATGCCGAGGGGATTGGTGAGTGCTCGTTCTTTAGTTTTAGATTAGACAAATTTGAATTCAGAAGCAGTATTGCTGGTCAAAATATAATTTTAAAATGAAGCGCCCTGAATTCGCTTGGGGTACAGTTTTTCATCTGCTTAAAAAGGCGGTTAAAGGTAGAAATGCTTGAAAACCCTGACTGCATGGCTATTTCAGTAATAGACAGAGCAGGGTCTAAAAGCATTTCTTCTGCGGCTTTGATACGCCTGAAATTCAGATAATCATTAAAAGTATAATTTGTATACTGTTTAAAGAGTCTGGAAAAATGAAATTTACTAAAGCCGCTATGGACTGCCATTATATCTAAGGTAAGCTCATCTGTATAATGCATATCTATATATTCTAAAATGTCATTAAATTTCTGAACATATTCTCGCTGCTTGGGAAGCTGTACATCCGGAAACAGATTCTGGGTATGAATGTGATGATATCCTAATTTGACAAAAAAGTTTAGCAGCAGAGATGTAATCATAAGTTCCGAATATTCATTTTCACTGAAATATTCCTCTTTTATCTGGTCGAGAAGCTGAAAAAGACTTTTGTATGCATGCGGAAACGCCGTCTGAGTAATATGCAGAGGCTTGGAAATTAAAGAGCGTATGCTGGAAAATCCGTATATTTTTGAAATCAGCGTAATGTCAAACTGAAAGATAAAACGCCTGCCGCTGTCGGGAGCAATTAGGGTATGCATTTCTCCGGGAGGAACGAGCAAAAATTCACCGGCGCAGATATGATAAGGTGTCTGATTGATGATAGCATCATAATCATTTTCTACGGGCATAATAATTTCCAGAGCCGTATGCCAGTGGGAATCGTATGTAACAGGCTGTTCATTGCACCAGATGCGGATGTAAGAATTGTTCTTATACTGTATTTGTTCACAGTTGTTTTCAATATCCCGACAGATAAAATCGCTGTTTGCTTTATAAAAATCTTTTTTCATATTCTGAAATTACCTTCCTTTGAGAGATGTTGTCTGAACGTTATCCCCTGTTTTATAACTATCCGCAGTCATATATGGCGGCAAAATTAAGCATGTATAAATGTTTTGCAGATATTTTACCATCAATAGTAAGAAAAGTAAATGTTCTGTAAAAAAATAAATGAAGCAATATATGAAGAATAGATAGCAAAAGCTGATAAGTCTATATTGGCTGATTGTGTTACAATATTGGCAAAAGTGATAAAGAGTTTTCTGAATGAAAAAAAGGAGGTATTTTAAAAATGGGCGCATTTGATACAGGAATCTATCGCAATGTATTTGCAGAGATTGGGAAAACCGATGAGGAAATTCAAACAAAGCTTGAAAACGCAAGGAATACATTTTTTTATGGAAACGAGGAGGAGCGTATCTATCACCAGGTTGGCGCTGATATGGGATATTTAGAGGATACTGGAAATCATGATGTCAGAACCGAAGGGATGTCATATGGTATGATGATGTGCGTGCAGCTGGATATGAAGGAGGAATTTGACCGTATCTGGAAATGGTCAAAAACATATATGTATCTGGAAGAAGGGGAAAATGAGGGATATTTTGCATGGTCATGTAAGACAAATGGCGAGAAAAATGCTTATGGTCCGGCGCCGGATGGAGAAGAATACTATGCAATGGCATTATTTTTTGCTTCTCACCGATGGGGTGACGGGCAGGGGATTTTTAACTACGGACAGGAGGCAAGAAATATTTTGAAAGCCTGTATACACAAAGGCGAAAATAAAAGACCCGGCGCGCCGATGTGGAATCGTGAAAATAAACAGATTCTCTTTGTACCCGGCTGCGAATTTACAGACCCGTCTTATCATCTGCCACATTACTATGAACTGTTTGCTCTCTGGGCAGACGAGGAGGACAGGGATTTTTGGAAGCTGGCGGCGGATGCCAGCAGAAGATATCTGGCATTGGCATGTCATTCTGTGACAGGTATGAGTCCAGAATATGGCGAATTTGACGGAAGTCCTGTGGATAAGGAAATGCAATGGGGAGGCAGGCATAATTTATTTTACAGCGATGCATACAGAACTGTTGCAAATATTGGATTGGATTTTGTCTGGTTTGGCATTGATAAAGGGCATTACGGAGCTCCGATTCGTCTGATGCGGTTTTTGAAAACAGATTTGGAGGCGGCAAGGTGCGCGTTTGAAATAGATGGTACGCCGACGGAACAGACGGTGCTGCATCCAGTCGGACTGCTTGCGGCGACAGCCCAGGGTGCGCTTGCAGTACCTCACGGTAATCGGAAGGAGTACGCAGATGATTGGGAAATTGCAAAGCAATGGGTTGAATGGTTTTGGAATCAGCCTTTACGCAGGGGTGAGAGAAGATATTATGACAATTGTCTGTATTTGTTTGCGCTTTTGGCTTTAAGTGGGAATTATCGGATTTATTGTTAGGAATCTAATAAAAATAAAAAATTTTTTATATATTAGGAGGATTCATTATGAATAATATACCAGTAGTAAAAGTAGGAATTGTTGCAGTGAGCAGAGACTGTTTTCCTGAATCTTTATCTGTGAACAGAAGAAGGGCGCTTGTGGAGGCATATAAAAAGCGATACGAAGCAGAAGATATTTATGAGTGTCCCATTTGTATAGTAGAGAGCGAGATTCATATGCTTCAGGCGCTGGAGGATATTAAAAAATCGGGATGTAATGCACTTTGTGTTTATTTGGGTAATTTTGGCCCGGAAATTTCCGAAACACTTCTTGCAAAGTATTTTGACGGACCAAAGATGTTTCTGGCGGCAGCAGAGGAAACGCAGAATAACCTGATTGACGGCAGAGGTGATGCGTATTGCGGAATGTTAAATGCGAGCTATAACTTAAAGCTTAGAAATATAAAAGCATATATTCCTGAATATCCTGTGGGAACGGCAGATGAGTGTGCCGCGATGATACATGAATTTCTGCCGGTTGCAAGAGCTATTATCGGACTGTCTGAGCTTAAAATCATAAGCTTTGGTCCAAGACCACAGAATTTCCTTGCCTGCAATGCGCCAATTAAGCAGCTCTATAATCTGGGTATTGAGATTGAGGAAAATTCTGAGCTTGATTTATTTGAAAGCTTTCACAAACATACAAATGATATGAGAATTGCAGATGTTGTCAGGGATATGGAGGCGGAGCTTGGAGCTGGCAATAAGAAGCCGGAAATATTAAAGAAGCTGGCGCAGTATGAGCTGACGCTGCTTGACTGGGCAAAAGAGCATAAGGGTTGTCGAAAATATGTTGCAATCGCAGGAAAGTGCTGGCCGGCGTTTCAGACACAATTTGGTTTTGTGCCGTGTTATGTCAACAGCAGACTGACAGGCAGAGGATTACCGGTATCATGTGAGGTGGACATCTACGGTGCGCTCAGTGAATTTATCGGAACATGTGTCAGCAAAGATATCGTCACATTGCTTGATATTAACAATTCTGTGCCGAAGGATATGTATGACAGCGCTATTTCAGGCAGATTTCCATATACGCACAGAGATACCTTTATGGGATTTCACTGCGGAAATACCAATGCGAAGAAGCTGTCAGGCTGTGAGATGAAGAATCAGATGATTATGGCGAGAAGCCTTCCAGCAGAGGTGACAAACGGAACGTTAGAGGGTGAGATTCTGCCGGGCGATATTACATTTTTCCGGTTGCAGAGTACAGCAGACTGTGTACTCCGTGCATATGCAGCAGAGGGTGAAGTGCTTCCGGTTGCGGTGAAATCCTTTGGCAGTATAGGCGTATTTGCAATTCCGCAGATGGGAAGATTTTATCGGCATGTATTAATTGAAAAAAATTATCCGCATCATGGAGCCGTTGTCTTTGGACATTTTGGGAAAGCGCTGTATGAAGTGTTTCAATATATCGGAGTAGAACCTGATGAAATTGATTTTAATCGTCCAAGAGAAATACGTTATAAAACAGAAAATCCTTTTGGAGAATAAGGCGGCGCAGCAATATAGATTTAGGATAACCTATACCGCTCTGTTCGATATAGGAAAGAAAAAACGGAGGGAAAATTATGTTATATATAGGAGCTGATTTGGGAACGTCTTCTATAAAGCTTCTTTTGATGGATAGAGAGGGAAATGTAAAGAAAATCGTATCAAGAGAATATCCTTTGATGTTTCCCAAATCTGGATGGTCAGAACAAAATCCAGCGGACTGGTGGGAGCAGACTATTAGCGGGCTTTGGGAATTGACAGAGGGAGTTGACAAAAAAAGCATCGGTGGCATTAGCTTTGGCGGACAGATGCATGGTCTTGTGCTGCTTGACAAAAATGATGAGGTCATTCGTCCTGCTATTTTATGGAATGACGGACGCTCGGAGGCTGAGGCAGAATATCTAAATCATAAAATTGGAAGAGATAAATTAACTGATTTTACAGGCAACATTGCTTTTGCAGGCTTTACGGCGCCTAAAATTTTGTGGGTAAAAAAGCATGAGCCTGAAAATTTTAGGAAAATAGCAAAGATTCTGCTGCCGAAGGATTATATCGCATACAAACTGTCGGGTGTATATAGTACCGATTATTCCGATGCTTCAGGAACGCTTTTTCTGGATGTAAAAAACAGGTGTTGGTCGCAGGAAATGCTTGAAATATGCGGTATTTCGACTGAAATGCTGCCAATGCTTTATGAGAGTTATGAGCCGGTAGGAAGAATATTGCCGGAAGTTGCCAAAATGCTTGGATTTTCTGAAAAATGTGTGATTGCGGCTGGTGCGGGGGATAATGCCGCTGCTGCGGTTGGTACAGGAACCGTAGGTATGGATACGGAGGGTTTCGGAAAATGTAATCTGTCACTGGGAACCAGTGGAACCATTTTTATTACAAATGATAGATTTCGCGTGGATACATACAATGCGCTTCATTCTTTTGCACATGCAGACGGCGCGCATCATTTGATGGGCTGTATATTAAGCGCTGCCTCCTGCAATAAATGGTGGATGGAGAAGATTCTGGGAAGCATGGATTTTGATGGCGAGCAGGAGAAGATAAAAAATCTCGGCGATAACCATGTGTATTTTCTTCCGTATTTGATGGGTGAGCGTTCACCGCATAATGACCCATATGCAAAGGGCGCGTTTATTGGAATGACAATGGACAGTACGCGAACGGATATGGTTCAGGCAGTTTTGGAAGGAGTTGCGTTTGCGCTGCGGGACTGTCTGGAAGCCGCGAAAAGTATTGGAATTTCTATCGGGCAGGCGACGATATGCGGCGGCGGAGCAAAAAGTCAATTATGGAAAAGAATTATTGCCAATGTTTTTGATATGAAAATTTACACGGTAAAAATTGAGGAAGGCCCATCCTACGGCGCTGCCATATTGGCTGCAGTTGCGTGTCATGAATATGATTCCATAGAAGATGCAGTAAGAAATATTGTCAGGCGTGTATCCTATGTGCAGCCTGATAGAGAGCTTGTTTCAAAATATAATAAAAGATATCAGACTTTCAGACAAATATATCCGGCATTAAGGGATATCTGGCAGTCTGAAAAGGAGGAATAAATTATGTCAGTCATTGCAGTGAATCCCATTCTTTCGGGATTTTATCCGGATCCATCTATCTGCGCAGTGGGAGAAGACTATTATCTTGTCAATTCAACGTTTGCTTATTTTCCCGGACTTCCTGTTATGCACAGCAGAGATTTGGCTCACTGGGAACAGCTTGGGAATGCATGTAACAGGCAGTCGCAGCTTCCTTTGCAGGGCTGCGGACATTCGGAGGGATTATTTGCTCCGACCATCCGATACCATGATGGGATGTTCTATATTATCTGCACCAATATATCCGGTGGAGGAAACTTTATCATAACGGCGGATAATCCAGCAGGACCATGGTCGGAGCCGTATTTTATCAAAGGAGCAGATGGGATTGACCCAAGTCTGTTTTTTGATGAGGACGGTGTATGCTATTATATCGGAACGCATCCAAATCCCAAGGGATGCCGTTATGACGGAGATTGGCATATATGGATTCAGGAGCTGGATATAGAGCGGATGGAGCTTGTGGGAAAACCTGAAGATGTGTGGAACGGAGCTATGAAAAATGTGATTTGGCCGGAAGGACCGCATTTGTATAAAAAAGACGGATATTATTATATTATGCATGCCGAAGGAGGAACCGGACCGAACCATGCCGTTACGGTTTGCAGAAGCCGCAATATATGGGGGCCTTATGAGAACAACTTCTGTAATCCGGTTTTGACACACAGGCATCTTGGAAAAGATTATCCTGTCAGATATGTTGGCCATGCAGATATGATTGAAACTCCGGCAGGGGAGTGGTATATGACAATGCTTGCAGTCCGGCAGGTAGAGGGTTATACGATGCTTGGAAGAGAAACATTTCTGGCAAGAGTGGTATGGGAGGACGGTTGGCCAGTAGTAAATCCGGGAGTGGGAAAACTAACAGAAAAGGTACAAATTAATCTTCCTGAATGGAAAGCTGGACAAAATTGTGGAATGTATGATTTTGCAGGCGCTTGTCATACGCTTGGAAACGAGTTTCTGTTTCTCAGGAATCCTGATGAGGATATGTACAGAATTAAAGAGGGAGAAGGGCTGTATTTGAAATGCTCTGATGTTTTGCTGAACCAGAAGGCAAGCCCGTCTTATATAGCTGTAAGACAAAGACATCATCAGTTTACATCAGGGACGCTGATAGATATAAAAAGTGTTGGAGAAAACAGAGCCGGCATTGCTCTTATTCAAAGCAATGAGTACTATCTGCGTCTGGAAGTATCTGGGAAATATGTAAGTGCAATATTGTGTGAAATGGGGAATGACAGAATACTGGGAAGTGCAGAGATAAACAGTGAAAAAGCAGTATTATTTATAAGGGTATCCGGACTTACGGCAGTTCTTGGCATAAGGGAGGAAAACAGGGAGAGAATTGTTGTCGAAAATGTAGATATTCGAGGTTTGTCTACGGAAATAGCGGGCGGTTTTACAGGATGTACGACAGGTATATATGCCACTGCAAAAACGATTTACAGCGACAGACAGGAGGTAAGATTTTTGAATTTTTCCTATCAGGAGTTTTAGATTTGCAAGATGAAGGAAGGAGTAAAAATTATGGCTTATTTATTAAATTATACCAGAAAACCAGTTAGCAAAGAACTTTATGATTTTAAGCTTGCATACAGCATACATCTTGCAGTCAGTAGCGATGGCGTAGAATACTGTGCACTAAATCATAACAGCGGAATATTATTCGCCAAGGCTACCGAGAATAAGGACGGTTCCCTCAATTCGAAAAGTCTGAAAAATCCATGGCTGTTTGTTCTGCCTGACGGACATTATGGAGTGGCAGCAGTCCGTATAGAAGGCGATGGGGGAGAAGATTTGGAAAGTAAAGGCTGCGTGCTGCTTTTTGAAACAGACAATTTGACGGAATATCGGGAGATAGGATTGTTAAGACTTGGAGATGAGTATATAGAACAGATTGTCTGCATTTACGCAGCGGAAACAAATACTGTCCGGATTTTCTGGCGCGAGCAGACAGGAAGCTGTTTTATGTCTGAAATTAAGGAGATAGGGGACCAAAAACTTATCAAAACACCGGTAAGCTGTGAAAATATTTTTGACATATATGCTTATAAAGAAAATATTCCTGATAAGACGGGAATTGAAGGGGCAGTTGTACAAAATATCATTGAGATTTCAGAAGAAACGGCAAGGGACCTGCAAAAAAAGCTGCTGACGCCTGTGAATATAGGAGTTGAATTTCCAAAGCAGATAGAAGCCGCCAATCTGCAAGAACTCCGGCAGTATAGAGCCAAATCACTTTACAGTGATGGAAGCAGCACAGAAAAACGGGTAGACTGGGATTTGTCAAATGTAAACTTTGAGCAGAAAGGGACATATTCTATCAGTGGAAAAATACATCAGGACCATTTTGAATTCCCTTCTGCTACAAACCGCGCCGACCCATGTATCGGAAACTGGAATGGAAAGTATTATTTTATTGCGACGAATGATGCGGATAATAATCATACGCTTTATATCAGAGAGGCGGACACCATTCCAGAACTGGTATTTGCTGAGGAACATTTGATACTGGACTCAGATACCTATCCTGAAATCAAAGGACTGCTGTGGGCTCCGGAGTTTCATGAGATAAATGGTAAACTCTATATTTTTCACGCAGCTACGCCAGGGGAATTCTTTTATGAAGAAAGTCATATTATGGAACTGAAAAAAGGCGGAAATCCCATATGCAAAGAGGACTGGTCGAGACCGAAGCGCGTAGTCAGAAAGGATGGAAGCGATATCTGTGAAGCGGGAAAGGAGATTACGCTGGATATGACCTGCTTTGAATGGCAGGAGGAATATTATGCTGTCTGGTCCCAGAGGCAGTTTCTGCCAAAGGATTTGGGAGCGTGGCTGTATATCGCAAAGCTGAATCCCGATGAGCCATGGAAGCTTCTCACTGAGCCGTCGGTACTGTCAAAGCCGGAATATGGATGGGCAAATAATCATACTTTTGTAGACGAGGGACCATATGCTCTGCCAAGAGAGGAGAGACTGTATCTGACCTTTTCAAGCGCGGCTGTGGATACATCCTATGTGGTAGGGCTGCTTACAATAGAAAAGGATAAAGATTTACTGGATGCACGTAATTGGCACAAAAAGAATTATCCGATTCTGACCTCCAGAAGTGTCGAGGGAGAATTTGGTACAGGACATAACGCCTATGTGACGGATAAGGACGGAGTAATATGGAATACTTATCATGCCAGACCTGGCGTAAACAATGTGCGAAGCAGCGGAATCCGAAGAGTGCATTTTAATATAGCGGGAGAGCCAGTTCTGGATATGACAGAAGAGTTGGACTTAGTGGAAGAGTATAGTAATGTAAAGACTTTGTTAGTAGTGAGTTGACAGATAATGGAAGCTGAAAAAGAAATCCGGGCTTTGGAGGATAACGGAAACGATGCGGCGTTAAATATAGTCCGGCAGGATTTGGGAGAAATAAAAAATATCTGCGATTTAAAACAGTGTATTATTTTTTATTGTGATAAAAACGGGTACAATAAAATATAGGTAATTTGAAAACGAATGGTAATATATTTATCATTCGTTTTCTGACTGTATATTTAAAACAGAAAGGAAGAGAAAGGATTTTATAGGCGAAAGCCTTCTTTATAAAATAGAAATTGATAATATTTGGTATTGACTATTGACTTTTCTGTAATGCAAAAATATAATAGTTGAATAAAATTTTATTGCAAAAACAGCAGTAAGATAATAAAATGCGATGAAAAGAGTATGTATAATCAAAGGGGTGTAAAAATTCAGATTACCTTAACTGCAGAAAAGAGGAATTTTCAATGGAGTTAATAGATAAAATTCAAAAGAATGACGAGGTAATGGAAGAGTTTCACACTTCCATTCATCATGGCATTTATGTAAGCAATGCCGCGTATCTTCTTGCGGAGGAAATCAGGCTGCCAGAGGAACAATGCTATGAGCTTGCAGTGGCAGGGATGTTGCATGATATTGGAAAAATCAGAGCTTCAAAGCTGTTGTATATTGAACAGCCAGACCATCATTTTGTAATCAGACAGCTTAATTATTTAAGAAAACATCCATTTTTGGGATTTGATTTATTAAAAGACCAAGGCTATTCGGATTTTGTTCTGGAGAGCATCCTGTTCCACCATGAAAACTATGATGGTTCCGGATTTCCAAGCAATCTTTTTGGAGAGCTGATTCCTCTAGGAGCGAGGGTTCTGCGTATCTGCGATGTGTTTGTGACGCTGATTACCAAAAAAGCCTATCGGCCGGCATATGATGTAGACACCGCATTGGAGTTTATGATTGGCGAAGTGAAAAATTTTGATATGAAGCTGTTTTTAGCCTTTATGAATCTTGTCGAAAAGCTTGATGTAGACAGAGATATAAAAAAGAAAACGCCTGTTTTATAAAATTACGATATGCCAAAAAATAAATGATATGGCACTTGATAAGACAGGAAAGAGAAACAGAGAAAAAGAAAAGGAGAACAAAAAATGGCATTGAAAAAAAAGCCTGTAACGGGCATGAAGGATATCTTACCGGAGGAAATGGAGATTCGGGATTATGTAATAGGAATAATTAAGGAAACCTATAAAGAGTTTGGATTTACTTCTATCGAAACCCCATGTGTGGAGCATATTGAAAATTTAAGCAGCAAACAGGGCGGAGAAAATGAAAAACTGATTTTTAAAATTCTAAAAAGAGGCGATAAACTGAAGGCAGTGCAGGAAAAGGGCGCAGAAGATGAAAATGAGCTTGCAGACGGAGGTCTTCGGTATGATTTGACAGTTCCATTGGTAAGATTTTATTCAAATAACGCAAACGGCCTTCCAACTCCGTTTAAGTCGCTGCAGATAGGAAGCGTATGGAGGGCGGATAGGCCCCAGAAGGGCAGATACCGCCAGTTTTATCAGTGTGATATCGATATTCTGGGAGAGTCCTCAAATCTTGCGGAAATCGAGCTGATTCTGGCAACTACAACAACGCTTGGAAAACTTGGATTTAAAAATTTTCAGATTAAGATTAATGACCGGCAGATTTTAAAAGCGATGGCAGGTTACAGCGGATTTTCGGAAAAGGATTATGACAGTGTATTTATTACGCTTGACAAGCTGGATAAAATCGGTATGGAGGGTGTTGCCGGGGAGCTGTTGGAAAATGGATTTTCACAGGAATCGATTGATAAATATTTAGACTTATTTAAGGGATTTGAGGCAGCAGAGAACGGGCTGCAGTATATTTATGACTCTCTTGGAGAATATCTGGAGTCTTCGGTAAAAACGGGCTTAAAAGAGATTATTGACAGTGTGAGCGCTGTCAAATCCTCGGATTTTGAGATTGTATTTGACCCTTCGTTAGTCAGAGGAATGTCATATTATACTGGTACAATTTTTGAAATCGCGATGCCAAAGCTTGGAATCGCCTGTGGAGGCGGGGGCCGTTATGATAAGATGATAGGAAAGTTTACCGGAAAGGATGTGCCGGCATGCGGCTTTTCGATTGGATTCGAAAGAATTGTGCTTTTGTTGCTGGAAAATGGTTTTCAGGTGCCGAATCAGAAAAAGAAAACAGCATTTTTAATTGAAAAAGGAATTTCCTCTGAAAAACTCTGCGAGATTATAGCACAGGCGCAGAAACTGAGAAGTCAGGGCACACAGATTTTGGTGGCGCGTATGAACAAAAACAAAAAGTTTCAGAAGGAAACATTGGCTGCACAGGGATACGAAGAGTTTCAGGAATTTTTTGTAAAATAAGCACGAAAATTTACCGGCAAAAAATAAATAATCAAAAATTTCCGAAATGAAATTTAGAAAGAGAATTTTCATATAAGGAAAATGAATGGACAAGACATGCATCAGCAGAAATTTTAGAAAGGACAGAAAAAAATGGCAGAATCAATGAAAGGGCTGAAAAGAAGCCACAGATGTACAGAGGTTTCGAGTGCAGATATCGGAAAAGAAGTGACAGTAATGGGATGGGTACAGAAAAGGAGAAATCTGGGAAGCTTGATTTTTATAGATTTAAGGGACCGTTCCGGTATTTTGCAGATTGTATTTGATGAAAATGATGTAAAGGCAGAAGGCTTTGCCAAGGCAGAGACACTTCGAAGTGAATATGTAATCGCAGTTTCAGGGAAGGTGGTAAAGAGAGAAGGCGCAGTAAATGAAAATCTTGCGACTGGTGAGATAGAAGTGCGTGCGACAGGTTTCAGGATTCTTTCTGAATCAGAGACACCGCCGTTTCCGATAGAGGAAAATATTTCAACCAAGGAGGAGCTCAGACTGAAATACAGATGTCTGGACCTTCGAAGACCGGATATTCAGGCAAATATGATTATGAGAAGCCGTGTAACTACTCTTACAAGAGAATTTCTTACAAAAGAGGGATTTCTTGAAATCGAAACGCCTATGCTAACAAAGAGTACGCCGGAAGGAGCGAGAGATTATCTTGTGCCAAGCCGTATTCATCCGGGCAGATTTTATGCACTGCCACAGTCTCCACAGTTGTTTAAGCAAATGCTGATGTGTGCCGGTTATGACAGGTATCTGCAGATTGTAAAGTGTTTTAGAGATGAGGATTTGAGAGCTGACCGCCAGCCGGAATTTACGCAGATAGATATGGAGCTGTCCTTTGTAGATGAAGAGGATGTTATGGACATTAATGAGAGGCTTCTTGCGTTTCTGTTTAAAGAGGTACTGAATGTGGAGGTAAAGCTTCCGATTCAGAGAATGACATGGCAGGAGGCAATGGAGCGCTTTGGTTCGGATAAGCCGGATTTAAGATTTGAAATGGAACTAAAGAATATTACAGAGCTGGTAAAAGACTGCGGGTTCGGCGTGTTTACAGGAGCCATTGAAAATGGAGGAAGTGTCCGTGGAATTAATGTAAAGGGGCAGGGCGGCATGCCTAGAAAGAAGATAGATGCACTGGTAGATTTCGCAAAGGGATATGGAGCGAAGGGACTTGCCTATATTGCGATACAGCAGGATGGAAGCTGTAAGTCGTCTTTTGCAAAGTTTATGACAGAGCAGGAAATGGCAGCGATTGTGGAGGCGATGGAAGGAGAAGCGGGAGATTTGCTTTTATTTGCCGCTGACAGAAATAAAATCGTATGGAATGTATTAGGAGCTCTTCGAACTACTCTGGCAGAGCAGATAGGTCTGTTTGATAAAAATGAATACCGGTTTGTATGGATTACCGAATTTCCTCAGTTTGAGTGGTCAGATGAGGAGGAACGGTTTGTGGCTATGCATCATCCATTTACTATGCCGGTAGAAGAGGACCTTGACAAGCTTGAATCTGACCCCGGCGCTGTCAGGGCAAAGGCTTATGATATTGTATTGAATGGAAATGAAATCGGAGGGGGAAGCGTAAGAATTCATCAGGCAGATGTTCAGGAAAGAATGTTTCAGGCGCTTGGACTTACAGGGACGGAAGCGAATGAAAAGTTTGGATTTTTGTTAGATGCGTTTAAATACGGTGTGCCGCCTCATGCAGGACTTGCATATGGGCTTGACAGACTGATTATGCTGATGGCAAAAAGAGACAACATAAGAGATGTAATCGCATTTCCGAAGGTAAAGGATGCGTCCTGTCTGCTGACAAATGCGCCGGATGTAGTGGATGACACTCAGTTAAAGGAGCTCTGTGTTAAGGTAGATGTATAAATTGCTTGACGTATAATGAAAAATAATTATAATATAATTGGGAATTATATAAAACAAGATAGTACTATAAAATGATAAATATTATAAAAATTAACATATTAAATAATATGAAAGGATTCAGTAAAAATGTTGGACATGAAGTTTTTAAGGGAGAACCCTGAGCTTGTAAAAGAGAATATCAAAAAAAAGTTTCAGGACAGCAAGCTCCCTTTGGTAGATGAAGTAATCGGGTTAGATGCCGAGAGCAGAAAGGCAAAGCAGGAGGCTGACGCACTTCGGGCAGAGAGAAATAAAATTTCCAAACAGATAGGAGCTTTGATGGCTCAGGGAAAAAAGGAAGAAGCAGAAGAGACAAAGAAACTGGTGACGGAAAAGGGAGAGCTTCTGGCTTCTCTTGAAGCGAAAGAAGCTGAATATGCAGAAAAGATTTATAAAATCATGCTGCTCATTCCAAATATCATTGATGAATCCGTACCAGTCGGCAGAGATGACAGTGAAAATGTCGAGGTAGAGAAATTCGGAGAACCGACCGTTCCGGATTTTGAAATCCCTTATCACTCTGAAATTATGGAGAGCTTTGACGGACTCGACCTTGACAGCGCGAGAGAGGTAGCCGGTAATGGATTTTATTATCTGATGGGAGATATTGCAAGACTCCATTCAGCAGTGATTTCTTACGCAAGAGATTTTATGATTGACAGAGGCTTTACCTATTGTGTGCCGCCGTTTATGATTCGCAGCAATGTGGTGACAGGCGTGATGTCGCAGACAGAGATGGATGCCATGATGTATAAGATTGAGGGAGAGGACCTTTATCTTATTGGGACAAGCGAACATTCCATGATTGGAAAATTTATTAACAAAATATTAGATGAAGAAAAACTTCCATATACTCTGACCAGCTATTCTCCGTGTTTTCGAAAAGAAAAGGGCGCTCACGGCATAGAAGAACGTGGTGTATATAGAATTCATCAGTTTGAAAAGCAGGAAATGATAGTTGTATGCAAGCCGGAGGAAAGCAAGATGTGGTTTGAAAAGCTATGGCAGAATACAGTAGATTTATTCCGAAGCCTTGATATTCCGGTGAGAACATTGGAGTGCTGTTCAGGGGACCTTGCGGACTTAAAGGTAAAATCCATAGATGTAGAGGCGTGGTCGCCGAGACAGAAAAAGTATTTTGAAGTGGGAAGCTGCTCGAATCTCGGTGATGCGCAGGCAAGAAGATTAAAAATTCGTGTCAATGGTGAGAATGGCAAGTATCTGGCGCATACATTAAATAATACAGTAGTAGCTCCGCCGAGAATGTTAATTGCATTTCTGGAAAATAATCTTGAGGCTGACGGAAGCGTCAGAATACCAGAGGCTTTAAGGCCATATATGGGCGGAATAGAAAAAATAGTGAAAAAATAATTGGAGGTATTATAAATATGTTTTCATTTGATGAGGTAAAGAATTTTGATGCAGAAGTAGCAAAAGCTATGAGCGACGAGCTGAAAAGACAGCAGGACCATATCGAGCTGATTGCTTCGGAAAATATTGTAAGCAAGGCAGTTATGGCGGCTATGGGCAGTATTCTGACAAATAAGTATGCGGAAGGATATCCGGGCAAGAGATATTACGGCGGCTGCGAATATGTAGACGTAGTAGAGGATTTGGCAAGAGAAAGAGCAAAGGAGCTGTTTGGCTGCGAGTATGCAAATGTTCAGCCTCATTCCGGCGCGCAGGCAAATATGGCAGTATTTTTTGCAATGATGCAGCCGGGAGATACCTTTATGGGAATGGGTCTTTCTGACGGTGGTCATCTGACTCATGGCTCACCGGTAAATATGTCTGGTAAATATTTTCATATTGTTCCTTATGGTGTCAATGAAGATGGTTTTATTGACTATGACGAGGTGTTAAGGATTGCAAAGGAAGCAAAGCCGAAGCTGATTGTAGCAGGAGCAAGCGCATATCCGAGAGAAATTGACTTTAAGAGATTTCGTGAGATTGCAGATGAAGTAGGAGCATATCTTATGGTGGATATGGCACATATTGCAGGTCTTGTGGCAGCAGGACTTCATATGAGCCCGATTCCTTATGCGCATGTAACGACCACTACTACACATAAAACACTTCGTGGACCGCGTGGAGGCATGATTTTGTGCAGCAATGAAGTGAATGAGAAGTTTAATTTTAATAAAGCGGTATTTCCGGGAATTCAGGGAGGACCTCTGATGCATGTAATTGCGGCAAAGGCAGTATGCTTCAAAGAGGCGCTTGATGACAGCTATAAAGTATATATGGGAAATGTAAAGAAAAATGCTGCGGCTCTGGCACAAGGGCTGACAAAGAGAGGTTTTACACTGGTTTCCGGCGGAACAGACAATCATTTGATGTTAGTAGATTTAAGAAATATGAATATTACCGGCAAGCAGTGTGAGAAGCTGTTGGATGCTGCAAATATTACATGTAATAAAAATACAATTCCAAAGGACCCTGCTTCACCATTTGTTACCAGCGGTATCAGAATCGGTACACCGGCTGTTACTACAAGAGGAATGAATACAGAGGATATGGATAAAATTGCGGAAGCGATTGCCATGTTAGTAAAAGATGTAGACGCAAATAAGGAAGCTGCAATGAAGATTGTGAAGGAGCTGACGGATAAATATCCGATTTACTAAATCTATATGCAGTAAGGATGTGCGATGATAGGACAGATTGGAGAGAAAAAGTATGGCAGGTTCAATATTGGGAACAATATTTAAAATATCCACATGGGGAGAGTCTCATGGAAAAGGTATTGGTGTGGTAATAGACGGATGTCCCGCGGGGCTGGAATTGTGCGAAAATGATATTCAGGTTTATTTAAACAGGAGAAAACCGGGCCAGTCAAGATTTTCAACGCCAAGAAAAGAAGACGATGCAGTCGAGATTCTTTCCGGAGTGTTTGAAGGAAAGACGACAGGTACGCCAATTTCTATGGTGGTATTTAATAAGACACAGCGGTCTTCCGATTATTCTGAAATCGCACAGTATTACAGACCGGGACATGCGGATTATACTTTTGATGAAAAGTATGGATTTCGTGATTACCGTGGCGGCGGGCGTTCTTCTGGCAGAGAGACGACTGCGAGAGTAGCTGCCGGAGCTGTGGCGGCAAAGCTGCTTGCAGAGCTTGGAATTGAAGTAAATGCTTATACAAGGTCGATTCATGATATTGAAATTGACTATGAAAATTTTGAATTGGAAGAAAGATTTCACAATCCTGTCTGTATGCCTGATAAAAAGGCAGCAAAGCAGGTGGAGGAATTTTTGAAGAAAAAAATGGAAGAGAAGGATTCTGTCGGCGGTGTTGTGGAATGCGTCATATCGCATATGATAACCGGAATAGGAGAACCTGTATTCGATAAGCTTGATGCCAGACTTGCGCAGGCTGTTATGTCGATTGGCGCAGTCAAGGGCGTGGAGATAGGAGCCGGATTTGAGGCGGCAAAGATGTGCGGGTCAGAGGATAACGACCAGTTTTGCATAAATGGAGAAAAGATAGGAAAGCTGACAAATCATGCAGGAGGAACGCTTGGCGGTATCAGCGATGGTTCTGATATCGTTCTGAGGGCCGCCTTTAAGCCGACACCGTCTATCTTTCAGACACAGAGAACAGTCAACAGGCAGCACGAAGAGATTGAGATTCAGATAAAAGGCCGTCATGACCCGATTATTGTTCCAAGAGCAGTTGTAGTAGTTGAGGCTATGACAGCTATTACAGTACTTGATTTGCTTTTGATGAGCATGACTTCTACCTTGAATGGGATTAAACATTTTTTCAGTCAGTGATAATTTAACTCTTTTTTCGAAATGGTGTGTCCGTTGAAAATAAACTTATATATTATAAATAGTCCATAACTATTTTACTGTCAAATATAAACCGGAAATAAAAAAAGGAAGCATATGGATAGAAAAAATGGATATTGAATATAAAAAAATAACAGAATTTCCTCGTGGAACACTCGTGGCTCTTTTAAAAGATGGTTATTCTTTCGAGCCGAAATTTGAGCGCGATTGGCATAAACAATGGCAGGAGTTTGATGATTTCTTTTATGATAACCCCCGTATTGCCGAGTTTAGCGGATTTATGACAGTTTTGGAAGAAAAACCTATCGGGTTTGTTTCGTGGAACCCGACAAATTTGCCTGAATTAACAGAAGTTGGACACAACTGTATTTTGACAAAATACAAGGGAAACGGTTATGGCAAACGGCAGATGCAGGAGGCTGTTCAACGTATGATTGCGCAGGGAGCAAAAAAGATAGTTGTTTGTACAAATGAGATTTGTGTTCCTGCTCAACATACCTATGAAAGTGCGGGTTTTCAATTTGTAAAAAAGAGTGAGGAAACATTCTGCCCTGAATATGCAGGGCAAAGAATACATTACGAAATTGTAGTAGATTTTTACAACAGCCTGTATTGTGAGGCAAATTCTTCTTATCAAAATGGCAAAAATGAGTTAAGTAATCAAATTGATTTTTCATAATAACTTCAAACAAAGTATATGAAAAATTCTCACAAATTTATAATATTACAATATTTTAATCTAAAATGCAAAAGAAAAACAGCCCGTTGAGCAGTACTATATAAATATTGCTACAACAAGCTGTTTTTTTGATACCTTAGCGAATCACATTATATTAGCCTAATAATTATCTGCCCTGATTTAACACCATAGAATCATACTCAATCGAAGTAATCTCCTCATTTTCAATAATAAACGACAGCTTCATATTATCTTTTGTATATCTGTAAAACCCGCTCGAGACTTCATAATCTGTCCCATATGCTTTTTCCATATCTTCCTTGCTCATTCCAATACAAACTCCTTCAGGGGTAGAAACTAAATCATCTAAAAATAAAATCATGGAAATTTTGTCTGTATCGCCGTCAGGATAAGTATCTATCTCAAAATGACTGTAAGTATACATTTTATCAATCCCCTGAAAAGCACAGCTCGGCGCCTCAAAATAGCTGTCAGCTTCGCCCAGACTTTGAATAACCAAAGCAGCATCCATATCAACACCAATAGAAATCATTCCAGATGTTCCCTGTGTCTCAAATATATATCCTGTCAAATTTGGCTGAGCAGATATATTTGCTTTCTCCGTTTCTTTTGGAGAAGAAGTATCTTTCTGAGAGGAAGTCTCATCAGGATTTTCTTTAGAATCGTTATTTGTATTGTCTGTTTCTTCTTTTTGATTGGAACTCTTTTCCTGTTCGGCAGACGAATCTGCTTCCTTTGTTGGACTGTCTTTTGAAATTACCTTCACATCATCTTTTGTACCACATCCTGTCAAACTCACTGTCAGACAGGCAACCAATAATAGCATTGAAAATTTCTTCTTCATTTATGAATCCTCCTTTTGTTATAAATTATCTTTTTGATATAAATTATCCTCTTGAGAAAGTTTTTCCTTTTGAGATAACTGTTCCTCTTGATTCTTTATCTCTTCATAATAGGATTTTAATTTTTTCTCCCATGAAGCCTCAAGCGCCTTTTCTCCCCGTCTGCTTGACAGATGACATTCTTCTATCAGAATTTTTCCAAAATAATAAGATAACTTCTCCGCACCGGAAAGATTCAAGTGCAGACCTCCGTCATAGGTATCTGTCTGAAAATCCAGCCCGATTTCTTCTGTAACATCCAGAAAATTATAATATTTTAAATTATGCCTGTCAGCATAATCAATTATCTGTTCATCCCATTCCTCATACCAGTATGGATATAAACTCGGTGCCTTCACAAGTACCAGCTCCACGCCGTTTTCTTCGCAGAGAGCAGTCATTTTATCAAGATATGTATAAGCCAATTCACCAAAGGAATAATCCCCCAGAGGTCTTCCTTTCGGCACAGTACCGGCGGGCTTTACATCCACCCGCATATAATAGCCATTATGTGTCACTTTATCTTTATGAAACAGATAAGTAAAATCATCTTTTTCCAATTCCAAAGCTCTTGAATGATAACGGAGAATTGGAAATAAGTATTCTATTAAATGCTCCTCATCTGTCATAGAGGCCTGCACAGCCTTTATTTTAGAGGAAGAAAGGCGCATACCGTCAAGAGTCATACGGTTATAAGCTTCGCTCTGCGGTGTATTATACTGCATGGATAACACATTAAATACTACGACCTTCGGCTTTTCATACCGAAAAGTTTCTTCCATCAGATAATAAGACTGCCAGATAAGCTGCTGTGCGCTTCCACGGATATAACTGTTAATGCCATATTCCTTCCACAATACAGCAGGAGAAATATTTTCATAGAGTTCACAGTCTCCAATAAAAATAACATCATGATTTTTTTCTTCTTCATAGTATTCGGCAATCATGGCTCCTTCGACAATTCCATGCATATATTTCGGCATAAGAAGCGCCTGAATCAGCCAGAGACCTGATAAAACCAAAGTAACAGACAAAACTGCCGTAAAAATCTGTTTCAGTTTGACTTTTTTCAGCTTTTTTTTCGCATTATCCTTCATATCATACCTCGCTGCAACATCATCTCATTGCAAATATACCTTAATATCATATTTTCTGTTGAATCTCATTAAAACTGATTATAAATAAACTGACTCGCATCATAGCCGATTCCATAAGCTCCAAAGACAAGAACTGCTAAAAATAAACCATACCATACCACAAATCGGCATGGCGCCTTCATGTCAGCTATCTGTTCCCGAACGCTTCCTTTTCTCTGCAAAAGACTGACTGTGACTAAAATAATCAGTCCCACAGCAAGTATTAAATAATCAAATCCCGCCAGCCCCAGAGACAGAAAACTTTCTCTGCTGAAATTTGAAACCTGAAAATCTGCAAACATGCTGCCAAACATACGAAAAGTCAATGGAACATCCCGATAGCAGTCAAACATACGCAGACAGCTCATCAATAAAACAGTACGAATTACCTGAAACATGCGGTAATATAATTTGTCCGACACATGAAATCTTTTATGAAACCGTTCATAAAGCGGCTCAAATTCCTGTGAAATCATAATTACTACAAAGTTTCCCAGTCCCCATACAATAAAATTCCAGCTTGCCCCATGCCAGATACCCGTAGTAAACCATACCACAAACGAGGAGAGATAAACAGAAACCCGCTTGCCAATTATATTTCCAAAATGTTTTCTGGAAAATTTATTAATTTTAAGCATTGGCTGACAAACCGAAATCGGATAAAAAATATAATCCGTAAACCATGTACCCATTGTAATATGCCACCGCTTCCAGTATTCCTTAATATTTTTTGAAAAATACGGCCTTTTAAAATTCTCGGTAATATGTATTCCCAGTGTTTGAGCAGTTCCGATTGTAATATCGATGCCTCCGGTAAAATCTGCATATAATTCCAGCGCATAAAACAGCATGCCGATAAGTACAAAGCCGCCTTTGTAGGTATCTGTATCATGAATAATAAGATTTACTGCGGGAAGTATTCTGTCTGCGATTACCAGCTTTTTAAAAAATCCCCAGAGAATTCGCTCTAAGCCAAAGGAAATCGTTTTCCATTCAACTTTGTGCTGCTCAAACAGCGATTTGGACAAGTCATTAAATCTACTGATAGGACCCTGCACAAGCTGAGGAAAAAATGAAACAAACAACGCAAATCGAAAAGGATTTTTTTCTGCATTATATTTTCCATAATAAATATCAATTAAATATCCTAAAGACTGAAAAGTATAAAAAGAAATTCCCATTGGTACTATAATATTGATAAAAGAAATCTCAGTTCCTCCAAAAAGCTGAAAGAGAGAATTTATATTTGATATGGCAAAATTTGTATATTTTACAACAGCCAGAATTCCAAGATTCAGCAGAAGGCCAAGCAGCAACAGATGAAATTCTTTTTTCTTTTCTTTTTCTTTCAGAAGTTTTTTCTGCTCTCTGTCCAATTGTTTTTTTTGACTATTATACCAGTCTTTAAACCTTTCCTTTTTCCGCTCAATTGCTCTTGCCGTAATGTAAACAGTAATGGTAGTTGCCATGATATAAAGCAGGTACCATGGGTTTGCAATAAAATAAAATAAATAGCTTGCAAGAAGCAGAAAAGGCCATTGCAGCTTTTTTGGAATTATATAATATAGTAAAAATACAATTCCAAGAAAAAGCAAAAACTCATAAGATGTAAACAACATGGCAATATCCAATCCTTATTTAAAATTTTTTATTCCTCATCTTCAAGCTTGATTTTGATTAATTCAGCTAGAGCAGAAGCACTATTAAAGTTTTCCGGTATAATTTCATCTGCGGATATTGTTACATCAAAAATATCTGCAATATCGGATACAAGCGTGACAATATCAAAAGAGTCGAGAATCCCTGCATCCACAAGTTCTTTGTTAATTGTAAAATCCACATCAGGGTGAAGATTTTGTAAGATTTCTAATAATTCTAAATAGATGCCTTCATTAAATTTATCCATTGTTTTCTCCTTTCATTTGGGCAATCAGCCTTTGGCTGGTTGCATTTCATATATTTCTTTATATTTTATTTTTAACGCATTCCGGTCAATTTTGCCGTTTGCGGTAAAAGGCATTTCCTCTAGCCGGATAATATGATTCGGCAGCATATAGCGGGGAAGCATTTCTCTCAGAGTTCGTGTCAGTTTGGGAGTTTCAATTTCTCCCACATAATATAAAATAATTTTATTTTTATCTCTATCATAAATACAGCATGCAAACCGGACCTTTTCCAGCCCGTTTACATTTGCTTCGATTTCGCCAAGCTCTATTCTGTGTCCCATATGTTTAATCTGATAATCCTTTCTGGAAAGAAATACCAGCTCTCCATATTTGTTTTTCTGTCCGATATCTCCGGTGCGGTAGATAATCTCAGGATAAGAGGTATTTAAAGGATTCTGAACAAAGGAAGCATTCGTTTTGTCAAAATTATTATAATACCCCAGAGTAACAGAGGTGCCACGAATACAGATTTCACCCGGCTCATTTTCGCCTGCGGGCTTGTTTTCCTCATTTAATAAAAGAATTTCCGTATTTTTAAAAGGATATCCTATCGGTATGGACTCTGTTGGTTCCAGTTCTCTGGTGACAGGATAATAGCAGCACATGCCCGTACCTTCTGTCGGTCCATACAGGTTGAAGAAGGCGGCATCTGGAAGCGTTTTTTTCCAGATTTTAAACTGCTTTAACGGAAATACTTCACTGCCAAAAGCAATTGTATGCAAATATTCCGGCTTTATCTTATCAAAAGTCTGAAACGAAGAAATCATTGTCAGTGCCGATACTACCCAGCAAATTGTATTGATTTTATTTTCATTCAGATATTCTACCAGCTTTACCGGAAACATAAAATGTTTATGTGGAATCAGATAGGTAGTAGCTCCAAATTTCAGAGTAGGATACAGTTCCTTCAGGCATGCGTCAAAATAGAGAGGCGTTTGATTTCCAAAAACTGTGTTCTCTGAAAAACCTAAAACATCTGAAAGCTGTTCCACATAATCAATCACAGAGCGGTGGCAGGCACAAACGCCTTTTGGAATACCTGTGGAGCCAGATGTAAATACAATATAAATCGGGTCAGTATCAATAACCTGACTGCGTATATTATCAAGACATTCAGAATCCTCCGGCCATGAAGCAGCAGTATCATAAGGAATAATTTCTCCGTCAAAGCAAAGCGCTTTTGCCAGCGGCAGTGTATGGCTGTCACAGATAATTACCTCTGCTTTGCATGTTTCCAGAATCAACTGAATACGCATTTTCGGCATTTCTTCATCCACAGGAACATAAAAACAGCCGGAACGTATAATTCCAAAAAAAGCAGTGACAGTTTCGGGACTTTTTTTCATAAATACCAGTACAGGCTTCCGATAACAGCCTTTTTGTGAAAGGTAGGTGCCTATGCTGCGACTCCGCTCATATACCTGAAGAAATGTATAACTCACATCATCGCTTACAAAGGCGGTCTTATTGGGAACTCTTTTTACAGTAGTATCCAGATAATCTAAAACATTATTTTGCATGATAAATCACTTCACTTTCGTAATAATTTTTTTAGTAATGTTAAGTAATTAATTCATTATATTGTGTATTCAGGTGTGCTCCGCACATTTCCACACAGCATTTTGCAAGAACCTCCATAACATCAAGACAGCCAGAGCCAACAGAGAAGTCTTTTTTAATCATGGAGAGCTCCGTGCAGCCCAGTAAAATTACTTCTGCGCCGGAAGCATATAATTCTTCAGAAACAGTGTGAAATTTGTCAATTTCTACCGGCAGTCCGGCCTTTATATTTTTATAAATAAGCTCCATAATATAAGACTGACCAAGGGCAGAAGGGTAAATACATGTAATTCCCTTTTTTTCAAACTCTCGTGAAAAAAGCATTGTCTGTACAGTTCCATCGGTAGCCATAATTCCAGCTTTTTTTATATTTCTCTGTTTCAGATAGGAGGCAGTTTCCTCGATACCATGAACCACAGGTACAGAGACGGCAGTTGTCAGTTCTTTATGAAAATAATGTGCGGTAATACATGGAATTGCGCATATATCAACACCCTGTCCGACCAGTTTTTGTATGGCTTTCATCATGGATGGAAGAGGGGAGCAGGTACTTTTTTTCAGAATAAACTGTGTTCTGTCAGGAATAGAAGGGCAGTTATAAATAATGCTTTCAATATGCTCCTGGTCTGTTTCTGCCTGAGTCATTTGAATAATAAGCTGGAAAAAATATGCAGTTGCCATAGGACCAAGACCGCCGAGAATTCCTAGTTTTTTCATAATAATCTCCCTTGTAAACAATTTTCCTTATAAATACCTTTCCTTGAAGATATTTTTTAATAAATATCTGTAAATACAGTTCTGTCATAGTTGTGACAATTATTATTCCTGACAGAATATGCCATAAGGTTTGCATCGTCAATATAACAGAGATATGGATTATTATCTCTTGGACAGGTGTCAAAATGTTTCCAGCCTTCCCCGATATCCACCAGATTCCAGTAATGCTCATATGTAGTAGGAATTCTGTTAATCATTTTAGTGGTAATGCCTGCCCGTATTAGCAGCGCCTGAGAAACACAAGCATAGGCATAGCAGTCTCCCTTATGATTTGTAAGTCCCTCGTAAGCACCTTTTAACCAGTTCCCTTTTTCAAAATTTTCAATATAATATATATTCCTCTGGCACCAGTTATAAATAGCTGTCAGTTTATCATAACTGGTCATAGAGTCTGTAATAATTTCCGACAATACTCTGTCAGCAAGAGCGTAAACTTCTGCTTCCGAATAAGTACGCTGACGCACGGATACTGTAATTGTCAAAACAGTAATATTGCCGGATATATCCTGTGCGGAATAAGTGACAGGATAATCACCTTCTGCATTTAAGTTTACAAGACTGCTGTCCACAGATAATCTCACATTTGCATCACAATTATCTGATACAGTTATCCCTTTTTTGTAGCTGATTTTTTCACCAAGATAAATAAAAATATCAGAAGCTCCGCTGATAACCGGCGGTTCTGTGTCCTGCCTTAATGTCAGGCTCGCAGTCTGTTCAGTAAAGTTTCCGCTTTTATCCGTCGCACGGATTACAATCTGCTGTGTTCCGATAAGGGATAAATCAGGCTGTATCACATAGCTGCAGTCAACCGCAGAAATATCAGAAACTGACACAATAAAATCTTCTGTTTTCACAGATTCAAAGTTATAACAGTCAATATTTCTAAGTATCAGTTCTGGTGGTTCTGTATCCTGTTTTAATGTCAGATTCGCAGTTTTTTCAATAGAATTTCCGTTTTTATCCACGGCGCGAATTGTAATCTGCTGTGTTCCAATAAAGGACAAATCAGGCTGTGTCACATAACTGCAATCAACCGCAGAAATATCAGAAGCCGACACGATAAAATCTTCCATGGAAATTGTTTCAAAGGTATAAATTTCAATATCCTTTAATACCAGTTCCGGAGCAGTAGTATCCTTTATATGAAGAACAGTAGTATAACTTGTCTGGTCAGCAGAAATCTCGATATTATAATCACCTGCCTGATTTGTATTTATCTGTTGAAGCGGGGTAATAAAGGCGGCGTTTTTGTGTTCGGACAGTAAAAAATCAGTCAAAGCAGGCATGGCTGCTCCGGCCTCTATTGTAAGTTCTTCTATTGTGGGTCTGATAATAAGGGCGGTTTCATAAACAGATTTATTTCCGCCCAAATCTGTAAATAAAATAGAAACTTTCTGCTCTCCATAAATATTATAATCAGGTTCAGTGACGAAAGCAGAAGATACTTTTGTCATATCTTTTATTTCTGTAATAAAGTCTTTTGGTGTAACAGTTTCTCCCGGCTTAATATAAACCTTCTTCAATGTTGCTTCCGGCGCAATTGTATCCTGAATTGTAATTACACAATTATAGGTAAAAATACCAGATTTGATTTTTACATCATAATTTCCCGGAATAAAAATATTGATTTCAGAATGTTCTGTGATAAATTCAGCAGTTTTATCACTCTTCTTTAAAAAATCCTCTGCCAGAATTTCCGTACCGGCTTCCGCAACGCAGTGTGCATATACTCTGGTAGCATATGTATATATTACAAAGGAAACTGCCGAAAGAAGACAAAGAGCAAACATAATGAAAGATAATAAAAAGATACACTTTTCATGACTAATCTTTTTTTGTATGTCATTTTTCTGAACATTATTTTTCCGGTTTAAATCCTTGTTCTTCATATTTAAGATACTCCTGATTATTTTTTATTTTATTAGGAAATTACTTCATACTTCCTATAATACAGTTTTTATATTTTTAGCTTATATTCACAATCACCAGAATATCAACGTTCTATATCATAGCATTGAAAGTGAAATTTGGCAACAATTATTGCAGGTAACTCCCTATTTAATGTCTGTAAATATTGTTCTGTCATAAGTATGATAGCCGTCTCTATACCGTGAAATCTCCATCAGTGTAGCATCGTCTATATAACAGAGAAATGGAAAATCATCTCTTGGACAGGAGTCAAAATGATACCAGCCTTCTCCAATATCTACAAGGTTCCAGAAATGCTGATAAGTAGTGGGAATTTTGTTAATATCCCGATTTGGAATTCCGGCACGTGTAAGAAGAGCCTTTGCAGTACAGGCAAATACATAACAATCGCCTTTATGTTCGGTAAAGCCCTCATAGGCAGCCTTCAGCCAGCTATCCTTGTCGGAATGTTCGATAAAATATACATTATTCTGAATCCAGTTATAAATAGCAAGAAGCTTGTCATAGCCTCCCATATTTTCCGTAATAATCTGAGCCAGAACCTCATCAGCAAGTGCATCAACTTTTTCCTGAGAATACGGGCGCTCACGCAGAGAAAGTGTTATTGTCTGCACAGATTCATTGCCCGATTTGTCTCTGGCGGTATAAGTAACCGGATAATCACCCTCTGTATCTGAATAAACCAGACCGGTATCTACTGTTAATTCAACATTTGTATCACAGTTGTCAGATACAGTTATTCCCTTTTTATAGCTTATTTTATCCCCAATATATGCAAAAATATTCTGTACTCCATTAATAACAGGAGGCTCAAGGTCCTCTTTCAGTGTCAGGACAGCCATTTTTTCCACAAAATTTCCGCTTTCATCAGAGGCTCTGACAGTAACAGGTTGCCTTCCAGTCTTGGTAAAATCAGGTTTTGTAACATAGGAAAGGGTAACCAAGGAAGTATCTTCAGCAGAAACTACAAAGTCATTGATATCTATGGTATCGCAGGTATAACATTCAACATCCTGAAGTATCAGTTCAGGGGCAGTTGTATCCTGAATATGCAGGATTGTGGTATAGCTTGTCTGCTCAGTAGAAATTTCAATAGGATAATCTCCCGTTTGACTGGTATCCATTTCCGAAACAGAAGTAACAAATTTCGCTTCCTGATTTTCTATTAACAGAAAATCTGTCAAAGCAGGAAGCATGTCTCCGGCTTCTATGGTGATTTCATGTTTTGTCGGGCGGGTAATCAGAAGCACTTCATAAACAGATGTATTTTTTCCTTCATCTGTCAGCAGTACGGATATTTTCTGCTGCCCATAAATGCTGTAATCAGGTTTGTTCACAAACGAAGCAGTTACTTTGGTCACATCATTGATTTCAGTAATAAAATCTTCCGGTGTGACGGTTTCTCCAGGTTCAATATAGACATTTTTCATATCAGCTTTTGGGGGAATGGTATCTTGAATAGTAATGACACAGTTGTAGGTAAAGATTCCCGATTTGATTTTTACATTATAATCGCCCGGAACAGAGTTGTTGATTTCAGGGCTGTTTTCCATAAATACAGCCGATTTTTTTGGATTTTTGAGAAAATCCTCTGCAAGAATTTCTGTTCCAGCCTCTGCTGAACAATGTGCATATACCCGCATGGTATAAGAATGTATCAGTACCCCGGCAGATATGCAGATAGTAAAAAGAAGGACAAAAATCAAAGAAATTAATTTTTTTCGTTTCACCATCAGTTTTCGTTTGGCTGTATGCTTTTGTTTTCTGGATTTCATATAAATTCACTCCTGATATGTTTCGTATAATAAAACAATATTTTATTGGAAATTTGCATAAATATGTCTGAAAAAATATTTTCTTAAAATTTCCTGTTATATGATAGCACTAAAGTAAAATTTTTGCAATCCAAGTTCTTAAAAATATACAACAGTATTCTATAATTTTCCACAACAAAGTATATAACTTTAGGAAAATCTTTCTGCATTTTGCTTATATATTATGTAACCAGCATTTGTATTAATTATCTGAGTGATTTGTAAAAGCAGCATTATAGAAAATACGAAGTGATTTTTTATATGAAATGAAAAAGAGAGCTTATCTTTCGACATTCTCTCTTTTTTCACAGGAAATACAGAGTAATTTCCTATAATGCATTTTATTTTTATTTTGTTTTTCTAAATAATTTCTGCAATTACAGCCACTACTGAATTGGCTGGAAGCATTACCAGAGCTTCGCCATTTTCAAAATTTATTTTGGATTCTGCTGGAACCACCAGTTCTTTATTTTTCTTATTTACATTTGCTGTGTAAGCAATATCAATATCTCCGGTAATTACAACCATTTTTGCTTCAGAAGCTATTGAAAGGTCCTTTATCACCACTCTGGTCGGCTTTACAAAATTATCTGCATTGACAAGCTTCATATACATGTGCTTATCATCTTTTGTCACAGAATTAAATACATCTTTGTTATATGCTTCCAGTTTATAGTCAAGCACTTTGGAAGTAGTTTCTCCATCTGTATAATAACAGAGCAGAGATTTTCCTGTTCCCAGAGGGCCGCCATAATTTACCGTAATAGTATAATCTTTATCGCATTCAATCTCTTCATAACATGCCGCTCTCAGATTTCCCGCACAGGTGCCGCAGGAGAAGTCACCAAGTCGATAACCCTCGATACCGTCCTTAAATACTTTTACACCGGTAGCTACACCGTCATAGCCAATCGCATATTCAATCGCATTCTTTGCATCAATCTCAGCATTTGTCACTCCGACGCCCACATAGAAACCGTCTCTTCCAGAAAGCTTTTTCGCTTCTACAATCACCTTATAATTTGTCCAGTCAGGGCGAATACAGTAAATACCGCTTAATGCTTCATATGCCTCGATTATCATTCCGTTTTTTTCAAAACTTACGATATGAGAATTTGGCAGCATATCAAAGCCTTTTGGCATACCCTCCGAAAAATCTGTTTCAAACAGAACTTCCTGAGTGACATTGGAAGTTACCTTGACATGTTTTACCAAAATTTTCGCATTCGCAGCAGCTATTTCAATACCACCCTTTGGAATCAGTGCGGATACACAGCCGTTTTCATAGGTTTCAAAACTGGTAGAAAGTCCCTTTGTACCAATATACTTTGCAAACAACTGCTGTACATAATAGGTAGGAGTATACCATACAGTTTCATTGTCAAACCAGATACAGTCAGGAGTCCAGCGGTAGGTATTGTCTGTAAGGATTTTATTAAACAGCGGAGCAGTAGCGGCAAGCCTTACCACATCAGAGTTGTTTTCAAATCCTGTCATAACCGCAGCCTCGGCAATTGCTCCGGCAAGAGTATTCTTATCAGAAGATGCGTACTCGCCGACAAATACTTTTGAGCTTAACGCATCATTTATGGAGCCATTTTCATTATAGGCACGATAATAATAATTATATCTGTCCACATTATTCAACAGATAATGATTTGACCTGTAATAATGTTCATCCGCAATTGTATCCATAAAGTGTTTTTTATATTTATACCATGACACATTTTCCTCAGTGCTTGTTTCACCATCGGTGAAAGCAACTGTTTCCGTACCTTCATTGCAGCCGGCAAGGAATTTCCAGCCAAGCTCATAAGCATCGTCATCCGCCTGTGCTCCCACAGTAGAAAGAATTGTAAGGTCATAACCCGGATAAGTTTCAGCTACATACTTTGTAATTCTCTCATAAAAGATTTCAAAGTTTGCCATAAACTCCGGTCCCCAGTTTTCATTGCCAACGCCCAGATAATGCAAATCAAACGGAGCTTCATGTCCCATTTCCTTACGAAGTTTTGCCCATTCATTATTTTCAAAATCTGTACTGATAGCAAAATCTATCAAATCCGTAAAATTCTTAATATATTTTTCACGCAATGAGCCGCCAGCAGGATTGGCATAATCCGAGCGCGCCTGACACAATACACCACAGGCCATAACCGGAAGAGGAGTAGCACCGAGGTCTTCAGATAACTGGAAATATTCCATATAGCCAAGTCCCATGGTCATCATATAACCCCATACATTGTAGTTTTCCCGTCTTGTTTCTACTGGACCGACAGAATCCTTCCAGTCATACACATTTTCCCATATATAGGAGCCTTCGGAAATACATCCGCCCGGAAAACGCAGAAAAGTCGGGTGCAGTCCGACAAGAGCTTTTACAAGGTCTGGTCTTAATCTGTAATTTGGATTATTCTGATAATTTGTATGAGCGGTGGCGGACTGTTCTTCTTCTCGTGCACCCCATACATTTTCAGGGAAAAGCGATACCATGTCAATACATATTGTTCCATGAAATACCATTTTCAACTGTCCAAGAGCAGAAGCAGAGGCAGTGAAAATAATTTTTTCTTCTTTGCCATACTTTGTCCATACATCATGATTAATAGCAACTGTATTTGTATCAGACAGAGGAGCATCATTTTCATCTACAATCGTAAGTTCAATTGAGCCGTTTCCCTTTGCCCAGACAGTAAAATCATATTTCTCACCCTGAACCATCTTCATGGCACAGGAAAAATGCTTGTCGCAAAAGCCCTTGTTGTAAATTACCGCTCCATCCGAAACCTCTACATAATAATTGTTGGTATCCGGCTTTGTAATGCCGAAAAATTCATTTAAACCACCTTCGCATTTTGGAATCATTTTGTCAATATCACCAAACCAGAACTCAAGAGGTCTGCGGTTTCGTCCGGTGGATGCGCCGTCTTTGCCGGAATGTGAATCGTAGGTATCGAAAGTAAAGGATTCAAAAGAACGATTCTGAATCATCTCTGCATAAATACCGCCATCGGCAGCATTGTTAATATCCTCATAAAAAAGTCCCCAAAGAGTTTTGCTGATGTCAACCACTTCATCCTTTCCATTTACAGTAAGTGTATAAGGCGCTGTGCCCTTTGGAAGGGCGGTCAGAGAGTAGGATTTGGAGACGGAAGCGCTGCCTTTTGTCAGTGTCGCAGTCAGGGTGACAGCAGCAGGAGCAGTAATATCCAAAAGCTTTCCGTTATTTGTAATGGCTGAAGTGTTGTCAGAGGTCCATTTTACCTGTACCTTTTCACCTACGAGAGAGTCTGGCAGGAAATAATCTCCAATGGCGATTTTCACTGGAGTTTCTAAAAACTTTTCCTTTGCAAGATTTACAATTGCTTCATCTGTCAGACAGTCGCACATAATTTCCAGAATATCATATTCAGAAAGTGCATCGGAAAAGATTCTTACATCTGTGATACATCCGACAAAATCGTCATCCGATTTATACTGAGACCTTCCAATATAATTACGGCTGTAATTCTGTTTGTTCTCAAAAGTGGCAAACCATTTGCGAAGTTTCGCATAAGTGCCGCTGGAAGTCTGGCTGATAGAGCCGTCGGCAGCGACCTCTCCGTTAATATATACCATTGGGCCGGCGCTGCTTAATGTACCATCCTTTGTACCGGAAACAACGACTGCCACATGAGTCCACTGATTCATCGGAAGTGCCATAACAGGGTCAGCCAGAAGGTCTCCGTCATTATAGCAGACAGAACGCAGATTTCTGGTGACAAAAAAGTTTGGTTTTTCAGGAGCTTCACCAAAATCAAAAAGACGCTCCCACACATTTGTTCCATGTTCCGGATATATCCATGCGGATAAGGTCACGCCGCCCAAGTCGCTGACATTCTCAAGGATATTGTCTGGAAGCTGCAAATAGCAGGTTCCATTTTTGCCGCCGGTCATCTTCAGAGCATTTCTGCCGTCTACCATCTCTGTAAATGGAATGGAGCGGCCTTTAGCCTGCGCGTTCATGCCATTACCGGAGATATCCTTTCCAATATCGGAGGAATCATCAAAAGTGTAGTGAGCAATCAAGCTGTTTTTTAAAATTTCGTTCATTCTTAAAATTCTCCTTTATATCGTGCACAGATTGAAATATATTTGTGGTATTTTCTTCCTATGCTGTTATTTTTCATTTTACTATAAATAATTGGTTCATGCAACCTTAAAAAGGAAAATATCAGAAAATTGAGTAAAAATAAATTTATTTTGAAAAAAGTGTAACCATTAATTGTAGAATAAATAAATCCCAATTGTCCGCGGATAGTGAAGTTCCATACAAGCATATTGCGTATGAGGTGGATTATGAGAAAGAATAAAAAATTTTACAATTAATGCAAGTATCGCCGTATAAAATCGTACTTAATATTTAGGAAATAGTGTATAAATTTAAATTCAGATTTTAGGAGGATTTTATGATGAAAAAGAAAAAATTGCCGGTTATGATTTTATGTGGTGTATTTCTCGCCATATGTATGCTTTTTTTTACATTTACGTTTTTTAATAATTATATCAAAAAGGAAGGAAGTCAAAAAGAGTCAGAGTCTAAAGAAACTTCAAAAACTGGAGATATGGAGAAAGAACCAAAGATGATAAATCTAAGTAATCTGACAACTCTTGAAGTGATTACAGACTGTACAAAATTTACTCCCGTCACACAGGACCAGTCCTATAATTTCGAAACAGATATGAATCAGATCCGTCATTCGCGTATAAACTTCACAGATATAGGAGATATGGTTTATTTAAGTATACCAGATGGAGGACTTTTTGATTTTTCCAAAGATACCGGAAGTGTTGATATTGCATGCGACAGACCGGACTGTGAACATGATGTGAAAACAGCAGGAGGAGATTGTCAGGCAAATCTGCATCAACTAGACCTTGATGTCTGTGGTCTGCAATATTATAAAGGAGATTTGTATTATACGCTTGGTGGAACCATGCTGTATAAAATGTCACTAAACAGAGAAATAAAGTACAAATATGCTTCTTTGCTTGGAGAAAAAGGTTTTGGAACCAATGACTGGCTGATTCACAGAGGATATATTTATTTTTGTTCCTTAAATGACGGAATTTATAAAATGCCTGTGGACAATCCGTCATATAAAGAGCTGGTTATCAGCATGCCCGAAGGCATTTCATCGGATATGTATATGAAGGCATATGGCTCATATCTTTATTTTACGGTCTATAATCCAAAAGAAAGCTCCTATGCTGCTGCAAGATATAATACAGAGTCAAATCAGATAGAACAGTTTGTAAATGTAGGAGAAAATCTGAATAATATTATTTTGGATGATAATACATTTTTTAATAGCATTATAGACTTGAGTAATATTATGGTACATGATGAAAAATTATATTATATAGAAGGTGATGGGTATAATTCGAAAAGTATTATTTATCAATATGATATTATGTCTGAAAAAAATGAAGTTTTTCTGGAGGGAGAGGATAAAGATACAAATTTTGGATTGATTTATAGTGATTCAGATTATATTTATATCTGGAAAAATATTCGTGAAGGAGAGGATTATTATAGTGGAAAAGAGGATAAAAGTATTTCCAGCTATTTTGCATATACATGGGATGGAGAACTGGTAGAGGAGATTTTAAATACAAATGAAATGGATTACAGCAGGGAACCTCTGGAAATAGTTCATCGTAAATATCAAACACTGGTAGGAAGTGACAGTAACAGAATTTATTATCTGAGTATGGAATGGGACCAGCAGACCGAGGAGGATGGAAGAAGTTACAATGAGATTGAGGGGAGCAAAAAAGTGATAATTTCTTATATCAATAAGACGGAATTATCTTCAGAAGCCCCTGTTTTGGAACATATCGCGGGAGAAATACCAGTTCAAAAAGGAGTGGGCTGGTGAATGTAAATTTTTATTTGAAATTCAGGAGGATTTTATGTCTGATTTTCTTCAAGATGATTTTATTCACTTCCTGTACAGAGAATAAGACAGAATCAGAGGAAGCACCAAACGCCAAAGATAATGAACAGGAAACAGAGTTCCTCGGTTTTCATGATTTTACAGAGCTTGAAGTGATTACAGACTGTGCAGAGTTTACTCCTGTGACACAGGACCAGTCTTATTGCTTCGAGACGGATATGAATCCGAGCTGTATTCCTGAAAAAAGAATTACAGATGCAGAAAATATTGTCTATATGAGTCAGGCCGAAAGCGGTCTGTTTGCAGAAGGCTCTTATGTCTATTTTGCTATTTTGGAAAATTATGCGTCATTTGCCGCCGGAAGATATAATATAGAAACAAATCAGATAGAACAGTTTACAAGTATGGAAAGACCAGACGACTATTATAACAGAAATCAGGAACTGTTTGAAAGTGATTTATATCTTGCATATACATGGGACGGGGCAGTAGTGAGCGAAATTTTAAATACAAATAAATATCATGAGAACAGTCATAATCCATTAGACATATTCGGCAGGGAAGAAGCTGAGCTGGTTGGCAGCGCCATAAAATTCAGGCAGAGTCATATACTGGCTCTGCCTGCTGCTTTAGATAATGATACAGATAACCCCTCCCTTGCTGTCGTTTGTAATTTTCTGCAGTGTATCCTGCATTTTACTCTGGGTTTCATCTGAGAGCTTATCAATTTTTGCACGTATCCCCTCATTGACAATCTGTTCAATTGTTTTACCGAAAATATTTGTTTCCCAGATGCCGTCGCTGTTGTCTTTGCCATTTTCCTTAATAAACTGAATCAAATCCTGTGCCTGTTCCTCTGAACCGACAATCGGGGAAATTTCTGTATAAATATTAGATTTGATAAAATGGATAGAAGGTGCGGAGGCCTTGATTTTTACACCAAACTTGGTTCCGTTTTTAATAATCTCCGGTTCATCCAGTGTGATTTCCTCCCGCGCTGGAAGTACCACTCCATATCCTTTCTGTTTGACAGAATCCACTGCATTGTTTACCTTGGAAAAGTCATCTTTCATTCGCGACAGTTCCTTAATCGTATAAATCAATTCGTATTCATTTGTGATATCCGCGCCGGTCAGCTCACTTAATACATTATAATAATAAGCATCATCAATCTGTACATTCAGATTAATAATTCCCCGCGACATATCCTTGTTGCTGATTTTTATATCTGTGATATATGGACATTCAGTCTGGAATGTACTATTATTGATATTTCGCATAACACGAAGCCCCGAAATTGCGGTTTTAATGCTTGTGAGAATATCAGCCTTCAAAGGGTGAGCTACATCTAACATCTCAATCCATTTCGGCATATAAAAATTCATTTCAGAAATTGGAAATTCCATCAGTACATTCAAAAGAATGTTATGTATATCTTCTTTTTTCAACTGCTCACAGTTTACACACATTACAGAAACATCATATTTCGCGGCAAGCTCCTCAGACTGACGTTTACATTCCTCAGAGTATGGCTTGCTGGAATTAAGCAGTACAATAAACGGCTTGCCGAGAGCTTTCAGCTCCTTAATCGTCTGTTCCTCCGGAGCAGCGTAATCCTCTCTTGAGAATTCCCCAAAAGAACCGTCTCCTGTAATTACGATTCCAATAGTGGAATGGTCAGAGATAACCTTTCTGGTGCCGATTTCCGCAGCTTTGGTAAAGGGGATTTCATAGTCAAACCACGGGGTTTTTACCATTCGTTCCTTGTCATTTTCAATATGTCCAACGGCTCCCTTTACCATATAACCCACACAGTCAATCAGTCTTACCTTTACACCGGTTTCCTCGTCAAGCTGAATGGAAGCGGCTTCTTTTGGAATAAACTTTGGCTCTGTGGTCATAATGGTTTTTCCGTCTGAGGACTGAGGCAATTCATCTTTTGCTCTTGCAATTTTATTTTCATCTTTCATAGTAGGAATTACAAGCGTTTCCATAAAACGTTTAATAAACGTGGACTTTCCACATCTGACGGGCCCCACGACGCCTATGTAAATTTCTCCGTCTGTGCGGTCTTTGATGTCCTTGTATAAATTAAAATGGTCCATTTTTTCCCTCCGTTTCTGCGTTTGATACGCATGATTTTGCTGCCCTTATGTGATTGTCAAAAAAGCAATTCAGGCATTCAGCAATTGCTGTATAGACAAATTTTGACAGACTATATGCTATGGCAGTAAAATATCTATATATATACATATATGCTGAAACGGCAAATAAATTCAAATTTTTTTCAATAGAAAAAACATTGGAAAATATATCATTTACTTTTGTTTTACTTTTCCATTTATTTGTGCTATACTGTACCACAGAAGAAATGAAAGACAAAAAAGGAAGGTAAAATGAAAACTTATTTAATACTATTTGTTATACTGCTCATTATCTTTGCGGTTCAGTCTGTCAGCATGAAAAAGGCAGCGGCACAGAAGCTTCGAAAGGAGCTAGACAAAAGATGGGGAAAAAGGCCGGACAGAGCATATACCCATGAAGAATATGAGAGGATTTCCCATTATTACCAGCATACAAGAAAACCGGAGGATGTCTGTATTGACGATATCACCTGGAATGATATCTCCATGGACGACGTCTTTAAAGAACTGAATCATACCATGTCATCTGTCGGAGAGGAAAGTCTGTATAAGAGACTGCGCACGCTCAGACAAAACGGGCAGGACCTTGAAAAATTTGGAAAGATGACAGAGTGTTTTGAAGAACATTCAAACATATCAAAAAAACTGCAAAGCATTTATGCTTCCATTGGAAGGACAAAATCAGTTTCTTTTTATGACTTTATTGTAAAAGCTTCAAAGCTGAAAACAAAATCAAGCTGGAAGCATTATATTGGTATTTTTTTAATTCTTGCGTGTATCGCCGGATTTTTTATTGTTCCGGTTTATGCGGTAATAGCCTTTTTACTGGTATTATCCTGTAATATTTATTTTTATTATAAAGAAAAAAATGACGTGAACAATTATTTTATCTGCTTTGAATATATTATTCGTCTGATTCGTTATGGGGGACAGATTGCGGAAATTTTAAAGGAGTTGAAGAATAATGTCTTTCAAAAGGATATTACAGAGATTGAAGCGCTTCTGGATAAAACAAAAGGCTTAAAAAAAGGAATTTTTCTGATTTCATCACAGAGTGTAAATGATTCTGTTGTTGAAATGGTCATGCAGTATATTCGTATGATTTTTCATGTTGATTTAATAAAGTTTAATTCCATGGTGAAAAAAACCTCCGAGAATATAGAGAATATCAATCAGCTCTATGAAGTAATCGGAGATGTGGAAGCTGCTTTGGCAGCAGCGTCGTTTCGCACCTGTTTAAAAGAGGAGTACGGATTTTATTGTATTCCAGATTTAAATCAAAAACAGGGTATTTGTTTTGAAAATATTTATCACCCACTGATTAAAAATGCAGTGACAAATTCTATGCAGAAAGAAAAAAATATTCTGCTTACCGGTTCAAATGCATCCGGAAAGTCTACATTTTTAAAAACTGTGGCGATTAATGCGATTTTATCACAGACTATTTATACCGCAACTGCCAGAAGCTACGCCATGCCATATACCATGGTATGTTCTTCTATGGCGCTGAAAGATGACCTTTCAAGCAATGACAGCTATTATATGGCGGAAATCAAAGCGCTGAAGCGGATTATGGATAAGACGGGCGGGAACAGAACTGTTCTGTGTTTTATTGATGAAGTTCTCAGAGGAACCAATACAATAGAAAGAATTGCAGCTTCCTCAGAAATATTAAAGTATTTCAGGCAAAGTAATGTTATCTGCTTTGCGGCGACACATGATATTGAGCTGACCTATATTCTGGAAGGCTGCTATGCCAATTATCACTTTGAGGAGGAGGTAAGCGGAGATGACGTAAAGTTCAATTATCGTCTGAACAGAGGGCGGACCGTTACGAGAAATGCTATCCGGCTGTTAAAGCTTCTCGGATATCCGGGGAATCTTGTGGACAATGCAGAAGACAGGGTATCAGAGTTTACAAAAACCGGAAAATGGAAAAACAGTTAAAAAATATGTAATTAGAAAAAAGACAAGGAGATAAACTGATGGTAAAGACAAAGAAGATATGGGGAATTGCGCTGCTTGTTATTGGTATTATATCAGTGATGACAGGTGTTTTAAGAATTATGGGGGTCGGGCTGTCGGATATTGCAACCGGATTGTGCGTGGTGATTGATGTAGCCGTGGTTATATTATTTATTTATTCTATTGTAAGAAAACGGAAACAGTAGATAAAAGGGCAAGATATAATATTTGTTGTGCAAAATGACGGGATTTTTGGGGAATGTTTATGCAGATTGACGAAATGTGTAAAAAAATGAAATGTTCACAATTTCCTGACAACTTTTTGATGCCTTTAGTGTATAATAGGGTTTATGCAGATTTGATTTGGACTGGTTCTTGATTGGGATTTGTAAAAGTATGGAAAGGAGTTTTGTATGGAAGACAGGGAAAGAGAAAGGGAGGTCGATAATGCGGCCAGAGATAGGATTCATACGGCGATTGCTTTTGTTGTGGTGACAACGGTGACTATATTTATGTCAGTGGTTGCTGTGCAGGCTATACTGAAATATGATTTTAAAAAGGCGGAAGCAAGGTTTTTTGAAGGGTTTGATTATTCGTTTTCGCCAGAGCTGTGGGAGAGAGTGCCGGATTTGTATATTTATCCATGGAGTGAGTATCACAAGCACAGTACAAGGGAGTTGTCACAGGAGCAAGGGGAGTTTTTGCGGGGGAAAAGAGTAGCGGAATGTATGGTGGATATGGTGAATTATGATGAGGTGCTTATTGAGGATAAAGAGAGTGCAGCTTCGTTGTTGTATGAGGAGGGAAGAAGGTTACTGACGGAGGATGATAGGGAGTATTATGTGTGGAATAAGGTTCAGATTGAGGGGATTTATCTGTTTGGGATGGCGAATATGAAGGGGGAGATTTTTTCGTTTCATTATGTGACGGATATGGAGTGTGATGAAGAAGTGGTGGTCCAATATGTGATGGAAAATTTTGAAAACCAAGAGGAAGATTATTATTCATTAAAACAGGAACTTAACGCTTTTTCAAGTAATAGAACATTATTTATTAAAAATATAAGTGAAAAGCTGATAGAATATGAAAACTTAGATACAACCATCTTCTATAAGGATATAGATTTAGATAAAAAACCTACTATTAATGAGAAAAATGGAAGTGTTGTATTAATTTATTTATCCAAAACAAAAACGGATTATTTTGTTTTTCTTTATTTAGATTGCAAAACTAAAAAAGTTAGCGGATATCATTTGATGTTATATTAATTTAAGGTTTATTGAGAGTTATATGTCAATTTATGTTATTGTAGACATGACGCAAAAGAGGAGAATATACTTTTCTTTCAGACATCGTTCGCACTCCGATTCTATGTCATCAGGCTTTAGCCTGACGACCTGAAACGTAGTGATACTAAATTCACAGCACTTCTTCTGTGGTCAAAGTACTGTTTATTAAGTGCCAATTTTTTCATATAGTCTGAAAGAAAAGTATATTCTCCTCTTTTACTGTTTTGTTATTATAACAAGTAAATTCTAAATATACTTGTAGAATAAATTTTTCAATGGGTATTATAACCAGTGATTTAATTTGGAAAGTATATGATAAAAAATGAAAGAAAGAGGAATTAGAGTGAAAATAAAAAAATATATTTCTAAAGTTATTATATTGCTGACAATTTTAATGATGTTTTATACTGTTCCAGTATCGGCATCGAATTATAAAGATACTGTATTTGAATTTTATTTTAAAACTGCTTTAGGCGGAAGCACTACCACTGATTTGCGTGAAAAGCAAGATGATTCTTCAGTATATATGAAGTGTGAAAAAACTACATTTCCATATACCGCTTTAGTAGTTGCTTCTCAAAGTGTATATGATGTGCATTATAATGTATCTGACGGACATATATATACGTTTGATAGTGGAACAGTACATAAAATGATTAACTATGTATATGAAAATAATTTTAAATATGCTGCCATCTATGCGAAAAGAGTTTATTCGTATAATTATTCTGCTAATGGTTTGTGGAGTCCTGACAGTATATAAGCAAAAAATTTTTATTTTTTGCAAGCAAATGCGTATGAATCCGTACTTAATATTTAAGCAAGGATTTTATGAAGGGAATAGAATTGATGTTTTTGCTCTTTCTTGCTGGTTTTATCTGACTTCCTGCAGGGAAGGGCAAAAAAATGGTTTAATGTATGATTGTATAGCTGACTGACATGGAAAGGTTTTTGTAAATAATGATTGAAAAACAAAAAGAATTGTGTTAAAATTAAGGACAATGTAACAAAATTTTGGAGGCAGTCATGAAGAAATACGGAGTAAATGAACTCAGAAGAATGTACCTTGAATTTTTTGAAAGCAAAAATCATTTAAAGATGAACAGCTTTTCTTTAGTACCGCACAACGATAACAGCCTTTTACTGATTAATTCAGGAATGGCTCCGTTGAAGCCATATTTTACTGGACAGGAAATACCGCCGAGAAGAAGGGTGACTACCTGTCAGAAGGCAATTCGTACAGAAGATATTGACAGTATTGGCAAAGATGGTAGACATCTTACCTTTTTTGAGATGCTTGGTAATTTTTCGTTTGGAGATTACTTTAAAGAAGAAGCTATCACATGGTCATGGGAGTTTTTGACAGAGGTTCTTGGATTGGAAAAGGAAAGGCTTTATCCGTCTGTTTATTATGAGGATGAAGAGGCGTTTGAGCTGTGGCATAAAAAAATCGGGATTCCGAAGGAAAAAATTACGAAATTTTATCCGGATGAAAATGGAGAATGTGATAACTTTTGGGAGCATGGTGCAGGTCCTTGTGGTCCTTGCTCGGAGATTTATTATGACAGAGGAGAGAAATATGGATGCGGCAGACCTGATTGTAAAGTAGGGTGTGACTGTGACCGTTTTATGGAAGTGTGGAATAATGTATTCACACAGTTTGAAGGAGATGGCAAGGGTAATTATACTGAGCTTGCTCAGAAAAATATTGATACCGGAATGGGGCTGGAAAGGCTTGGGCTGGTAGTACAGGATGTGGATTCTGTCTTTGACCTTGATACAATGAAGGCGATTCGCGATAAAGTCTGTGAAATTGCAGGAATAGAGTATCACTCGGATAAAGACAAGGATGTTTCTGTCCGGTTGATTACGGACCATATGCGTTCTGCTACTTTTTTGATTTCAGACGGCGTTATGCCGTCAAATAAAGGCAGGGGATATGTGCTTCGAAGACTGATTCGGCGTGTCGCAAGACATGGACGGCTTCTGGGTATAAAAGAAGAGTTTCTTGCAAAGTTAAGTGCAACTGTAATTCAGGAATCAAAAGACGGTTATCCTGAATTGGAGGAGAAGAAGGAATTTATTTTCAGAGTGCTGACAGAGGAAGAAAGCAAGTTTAATAATACGATTGATTTGGGACTTGGAATTCTCTCAGATTTAATGGATGATTTGACAGAGAAGGATAAAAGCGTGCTGTCCGGAGAAGATGTGTTCCGTTTATATGATACCTATGGATTTCCACTTGACCTTACAATGGAAATTCTGCAAGAAAAGGGTATGACGTTAGATGAAGAAGGTTTCTTTGCATGTATGGAAAAACAGCGGAATAAGGCAAGAAAAGCACGCAAAGAGACAAATTATATGGGAGCAGACGCTACTGTTTATGAGGAGATTGATACGGCGGTAACTTCTGTGTTTATTGGTTATAATACTTTACAGGCAGAATCGGAGATTGTTGCGCTTACAACGGAAAGTGAAGTAATACAGGCGTTGGCAGACGGCGATATGGGTACGATTATTGTAAAGGAAACACCTTTTTATGCGACAATGGGCGGACAGGAAGGCGATACTGGAACGATTACAGCGGGTGAGGCTGTGTTTGAGGTGATACAGACAATAAAGCTGTCCGGTGGAAAAATTGGTCATGTGGGAAAAGTGACAAAGGGTATGTTTAAGCTGGGAGATGTGGTTTCGCTTCAGGTTGATGAAACAATGAGAAATGGAACCTGTAAAAATCACAGTGCGACACATTTGCTTCAAAAGGCGCTTAGAATGGTGCTCGGTACACATGTACAGCAGAAGGGTTCTCTGGTAACGCCGGACAGACTGAGATTTGATTTTTCTCATTTTGAGGCGATGACAGCAGAAGAGATAGCAAAAACAGAAGAAATTGTAAATAGAGAGATAGAGCATGCTTTGCAGGTACGCACAGAGGAAATGAGCATGGAGGATGCCAGAAAGACCGGTGCTATGGCTCTTTTTGATGAAAAATATGGAGAGACAGTAAGAGTGGTTTCCATGGGAGATTTTTCTGTGGAGCTGTGCGGTGGTACACATGTATCCAATACAGGTACAATCGGCATGTTTAAGATTGTATCCGAGGCAGGTATTGCAGCGGGTGTAAGAAGAATCGAAGCTCTTACGTCGCAAGGAGTATTAAAGTATTATGCAGAGGTTGAAAAGGAACTTAATCAGGCAGCGAAGACTGCCAAATCAGATACAGCAGGTCTTGTGAAGAAGATTGAAGCCATGCAGGAGGATTTGAGAAGGCTGCACAGCGAAAACGAAAAGCTGAAAAGCCAGATTGCAAATGCAAGTCTTGGCGATATCACAAATCAGATTACTGAGGTATCTGGGGTTAAGCTTCTGGCGACAAGAGTGGACGGTGTGGATATGAACGGTCTGCGAAATCTTGGCGACCAGTTAAAGAATAAGATAGGCGAAGGTGTTATTCTGATTGCGTCGGCAGCAGGGGATTCCAAAGTAAATCTTTTGGCAATGGCTACTGATGAGGCGCAGAAGAGGGGCGCACATGCCGGTAATCTTATAAAAGCGGTAGCTGCCGTAGTTGGCGGAGGCGGAGGCGGACGTCCGAATATGGCTCAGGCTGGTGGAAAAAATCCAGAGGCTATCGGGGAGGCACTGAAAGAGGCTTCCAATGTCCTTAAGGGACAAATCAAATAATTTTAGGAGGTTTTTATGCAGAAATTAACAAAAAAGCTGATTGCTTTTCTTGCATGTATGATGCTGATTCTGTCCATGGCTTTGGCAGCAACGGCGGCAGACGACGGCGATGTTGTAAGAAAAGATGGTTTCAGCTCCATGAAAGGACTTGAAATCAGTGTAAGTACAGACAGTGACAAGTATAAAAGCGGAGAAGCTGTCGAGTATACCATGTCATTTAAAAATACAAATGACTATGACCTTGACAAGGTGAACGTAACTTATAAGTTTCCAGAAGGCGTAAATTACAGCAAAAATTCGACAGCTTTAAAGGAAGCCAGAGAAATCGGCCATATCAAAGCTGGTGAGACAATTACAAAGACATTTACAACAGAGGGCGATAAGCACAGCAGTATGAACCTTGGACTGATTATTGGAATTGTTATAGCCGTTGTTGTAATAATAGTGGTTTTGGTGGTTGTACTTATGATGAAGGGCAAAAAGGGAAAGAAAGCCACTGCATCCATGCTTGCAGGTGTTCTTTTGGCAGGCTGTATGTCATCAGCCTTTTCAACACCGGCATATGCAGTGACAAACTCTGACTTTGCTTCTGTCGGAGTACATGACCCTTCTATTGTTAAGGACCCTGAGACAGGTACATACTATATTTTTGGTTCACATCTTGGTTTTGCAAAGACAGATGATTTAATGAAGTGGAAAAATTTTACGCTGAATATAAGTTCAGATTATGATGCTCTTTTTGGAGATGTCTGGAAAAACTATTGTATTACTCCGGAGAACAGCGAATTGCGTTCGGCTACTGGTTCAAATATGTGGGCACCGGATGTGATTTGGAATGATACAATGAAAAAATGGTGTATGTACATGAGCATTAATGGAAATGAATGGCATTCTGCGATTGTGCTTCTTACTGCGGATAAGATTGAAGGACCATATGAATATGTGGATGAAGTAATTTTTTCAGGATGCTTTGGCAGCGCAGATGCATCAGCATCTGCAGAATCATCTACAATCAAGGCAGATAAGACAGTGGAATATGACGGCGCAGAAGCAAAAATGACAATGACTGTTACTTTTTCTCCTTACAGCGAAACAGTATCAAGAGTTGATTATGCCGATATCAAGCAGGTGCTGAAACTGGGAGAAAACGATGCTATTCCAACAAGATATACAACTGACCCAGTGACAACAGGTACGGCAAATGTAAACTGTATCGACCCAAATGTACAGTATGATGATGAAGGAAATCTCTGGATGACATACGGCTCATGGTCAGCAGGTATTTTCCAGATTAAACTTGATACAAAGACAGGTCTTAGAGATTACGAATATGAATATGGTGAATATGTAAAGGATAAGGTAGACCCATATCTTGGATATAAACTTGCAGGAGGATATTATAACTCTGGTGAGGCTCCATATCTTTTAAAGGCAGATAAATATTATTATCTGTTTGTATCACTTGGAAATCTTGAAACAAGTGGTGGTTACAATATGAGAATTTTCCGTTCTGAAAATATTAATGGACCATATGTAGACCAGAAAGGAAACAGTGCTATTTACACCGCATATGACCCGACAGCCGGTATTGTAGATTTGTCAAAAGATACAAAGACTACAAAATATAATTCAGTCAGAGGTATCAGAGCAATGAGTTCTGTCAGAATGTATGGAAAGAGTGATACTCATGTTGAGGCAGCTCAGGGACATAACTCTGCATTTGTAGATGATGATGGCAGAATCTATCTGGTATACCATACAAGATATTCTGATACAGGCGAACAGTTCTGGGTAAGAGTTCATCAGATGTATGTGAATGAAGATGGCTGGCTGGTAGTTTCTCCTTATGAATACTCAGGTGAATTACTGACAGAAGTAGGCTTTACACCGGATGAAATTGCAGGAACCTATGATTTCTCCATTCAGTATCAGAATAAGGTATTTGTGGCAAACTCAGCAGTAGATAAGACAAATGGTATTTATGATGCAATACAGATTACATTAAGCTCAGACGGAACCATTTCTGGTGGAGCAACAGGTACATGGAAAACCACAACAGGTTCAAATGTTGAAATGGTAATCGACGGTATAACCTATAAGGGAGTATTTGTAAAACAGGCAAATGAAACCGACAGAGCAGAGACATTAACCTTTACTTTATGTGGTGGTAATCAGCTTGCATGGGGCGCAAAGCTTCCATAAATCTGTAAAACAAAATAAGAAAAAAATAGAAAAAACAGTTGACGAATTTTGATATTGTGATATAATAACATTTGTGCAATCAATACCCAATCAGTTGTATCATGCACAATCCCACAACTGGAGGGAGGTCAGGTGAGAGATGTCAAATGTTATCGTGAAAGAGAACGAGAGTTTAGATAGCGCATTACGCAGGTTTAAAAGAAATTGTGCGAAAGCTGGTATTCAGCAGGAAATTCGCAAAAGAGAACATTACGAAAAGCCAAGCGTAAAGCGCAAGAAAAAGTCAGAAGCAGCCAGAAAACGCAAATATAATTAATATCAGGCTTCTCCAGCGGACTACTTTTAAGTAGCCCGCTGTTTTTCGATTTACAGCAATATAAGCTTCTGCTCCACAGGTCTGCCGGTCTTGAATAATTCAGAAATTTCTGCATATATATAGAACAATAATAAAATGTGTTGATTATTATGAGCCATGATATAAAGAAAAATGTTGCCAATACTTTGGGGCTTCCCAAAGATTTGGTGATGGGGGAGGTCAATGTCAGAATTGCGGGAAAAAGCAGAATATTTATAGAAAACTATCGTTATATTATAGAGTATACAGAATCTGTTCTAAAGCTTCAGTGCAGAAATACAAAATTGAAAATATGCGGAAATAAACTTGTGATAGAATATTACTCAAAAGAAGAAATGCTTGTAAAGGGCATTATCAGTGAAATATCCTATTATTAAACAGCAAAGTTTTTCACAGGGAGGAAACGGCATGAAGGAAAAAGCGACAGGTTTTGTTTCTGGTGTGGTCAGAATTTGTATACAGGGTGAAAATAAAGAACGATTTGTAAACTTATGCAGAAGCTCCGATATTTATATATGGGATATCAGAGACAGCAGCGATTACAGTTTATGTGTATCAGTGGAAGATTTTTTCAGACTGAAGCCGATTATAAAAAAAACCGCAGTAAAAACAAAAATACAAGAGAAATACGGACTTCCTTTTCTGATACATCAGTACAGAAAAAGAAAAATGTTTGTTGCGGGTATTCTGACATCATTTGTGATTATTTATGTTTTATCACTGTTTATTTGGGATATGCAGGTAGATGGAAATTATTCTTACAGTGATTATGAAATTTTAAAATTTTTACAGGAAAACAGTATTACCCCTGGAATCAAAAAATCAAAACTGAACTGTGATGAAATCGAAAAGGAAATCAGAAATCATTATTTTGATATTACATGGGTATCCGTGGAAATGACAGGAACCAGATTAATTGTACATATCAAGGAAAACGAGGAGGAGCTTCGCAAAGAAGGTGAAACCGATGAGCCAAAGCCCACAGAAGGAGTGGAATATGATATTGTGGCCATAAAAGATGCGATTGTCACAAATATTATTACACGAAGCGGAACGCCTGCTGTAAAAGCAGATTTGGAGGTAAAAGCGGGGGATACTCTTGTCTATGGTCGCTATGATGTGGTCAATGACAGCTCAGAGGTAGTCAGAACTCAGTATCTTGCTGCTGATGCGGATATTTATGGCAAAGTGGTTTATCAGTATGAGTATAATCTCCCGTTGAATTATACGAAAAAAGAATATAATAAGAGCAAAAATCGATTTTCTTTAAGAATTGGAAATAAAATATATAGACTGACAGATAATAAAGAGGAAGAAGAGACAGATATTATTACAGAAGAAAAACAGCTTTCACTGTATGGGGATTTTTATCTGCCTGTTTTTCTGATGAAAAGCACATATAAAAGTTATGAGGAAAAGGAGTATATTTATTCTGAAGAACAGGCGGTAAAACTGTGCGAGGAAAAATTATCATATTTTTTAGAAAAATTGGAAAAAAATACTATTCAAATTGTTGAAAATAATGTTACAATAGAGGTGAACAATGATATGTGTCAAAGCAAAGGTACGATTACTGTAATTGAAAATATCGGGCAGCTCCGTGCTGTGGAAAATGAACCAATAACAGAAATAACAGAAGAAACAGGAGAAAGCTATGAGTGAAATCGGAAGAATTATAGATTTGTCAGCCGAAACCGCGGCAAATCTGTTTGGCAAATTTGATGAGTATGTAAAAAAAATAGAAAAAATGCTGCATGTCTCCTTTGTTTACAGGGAGAATGAACTGAGGGTGATAGGGGGAGAAACCTCTGTAAAGAGGGCAGTAAATGTAGTAAATACGCTGGCAGAACTGGCTAAAAGGGGAGAAACTATTACAGAACAGAATGTAGATTATGCCCTGTCCCTTACCTTTTCAGACAGTACAGAGCAGATGATTGAACTGGATGACGCTATTATATGCCGGACTATCGCAGGTAAACCGATAAAGCCTAAAACAGTGGGACAAAAGAGCTATGTGAACAGTATATCCAATCATACAATTGTTTTTGGACTAGGACCGGCAGGAACAGGAAAGACTTACCTTGCGATGGCGATGGCGATTTCCGCTTTTAAAAATGATGAGGTAAACCGGATTATTCTGACAAGACCGGCAATTGAGGCGGGAGAAAATCTCGGATTTCTGCCCGGAGATTTGCAGAGCAAGGTAGACCCGTATTTAAGGCCATTGTATGATGCTATTTATCAAATTATGGGCGCGGAAAGCTACCTTCATAATACGGAAAAAGGTCTGATAGAGGTAGCGCCTCTTGCCTATATGAGAGGGCGGACATTAGATAATGCATTTATTATATTAGACGAGGCACAGAATACTACACCGGCACAGATGAAAATGTTTCTGACCAGAATCGGCTTTGGCTCGAAGGTGGTTATTACAGGTGATTTGACACAAAAAGACTTGCCGAAAGGCACTGTTTCCGGTCTTGATATTGCAATCAAGGTATTGCAGGGAATTGAAGATATTGACATTATCCGGCTGTCCAATCAGGATGTAGTCAGACATCCTCTGGTACAGCGTATTGTAAAGGCATATGAGGAATTTGAAACAAAACATTCAAGAGAAAACAGAGATAACTACAAAAGAAGGTAATCAGGAGGATATATCATGAAATCAAAAGAGTTTAAAATTTCTGCTTATAAAAAACAGATTGTTTATGTATATATGGCGGTGCTTACCATTATTATTTGTTATTTTGCATCGAAAATATACAAGACAGACGAGTTAATCTGGCCCAGAGAACGTTATATCATTGTGGCAACCATGGTGCTCAGTTTTTATACAGTGCTGCTGAAGCTGTTTCTGGATAAAAAAATGGAGCTGAATCAGGCTGTATATCTGTATCATTTTATTCTGCTTGCGCCGCTGTTTCTTATGGCTTTTCCACTGGATTATTATGAGTTAAGGCCATTGTATCTAATACCGATGATTGTGGTAATTGCAAAGGATTTAAGTCTTGGGCTGCTGACAGGTATTGCGGTAATTCTATCTACTTATGTGATGATTTTTACAAATCTGGCAGAATTTATATATATTGCGTTTCTGATTATGGTGCTTGGCTGCCTGTCTGCCAGTCAGATTCATAATTTAAAAAGATTTCTTGTTTCCACATTAATTTTCTGGGCAGGAACCTTCTATTTATGTGGATTATACCGTTATTTTGCATTAAATGCATCTTATGATACCTTTCAGTATGGATTTGCGGCAATCGGACTTATGGTTGCAGCGGCATGTTCGCTGGTTATTTTCTTTGTCAAATACTGGGTGTTTTTTATCCGGATTAAAATGTTTGCCAGCGAGAGTTCGATTCCCATGATGGAAATAAAGGAAAAGTCGATTTCATTGTACTATCACAGTGTAGAGGTGGGAAATCTCGCAAAATCGGCTGCGGCATCTATCGGAGCTGATATCAGACTTTCCTATGCGGCCGGACTTCTGCATGATATCGGAAAACTGGAGAATGCAAAGGACATCAGAGATTATCTGAGGGTGGCAAATGAATACGGAATACCTAAAAATATCAAGGCGATTATTGTAGAATGCAGCGGAAAATACAGAAAGCCGGCTTCAAAGGAAGCTGCAATCGTTATGCTTGCAGACTCTACTGTTACTTCTGTGGAGTATATGAGAGAGGCGAAAAAGGATATGTCCGAGGAAAAAATTATTGACAATGTATTTTCCACAAGAGTAAACAATGCAAGCCTGAGTAACAGTGGCATCTCTCTTGAAGAATTGTATCTTATAAAAAAAGTATTTCTGAAAAAATATAATTGCTGAAATGTTGTAAAGAAATGTTATAAGAAAATATTATATTATATGGGAACATTATTATAGAAATGTTATGCAGAAAGAGGAAATAATAAGAAATAACATGAGGAAATAAGATGAGGAAATAACATGAGCTTAATTTTTGAAAATAATGGAAATATGAATTTTGAATTTGACTGTCAGAAAGTGATTAGTGATGTGGTGAATGCCAGTCTTGATTATGTACACTGTCCTTATGAGGCAACAGTAGAAGTGACACTTGTGGATAATGAAAAAATCCACAGCATGAACAGAGAATTTCGGCAGATAGACAAGCCGACAGATGTTTTATCTTTTCCAATGCTGGAATATGAAACTCCCGGCGAATTTTCTTTTCTTGAACTGGAGGAAAATATCGGCTGTTTTGATTGCGATACAGGAGAGCTAATGCTTGGGGATATTTTGATATCGGCAGAGCAGGTGCGAATACAGGCAGAGGAATATGGACATTCGGAAAAAAGAGAACTTGCATTTTTAACAGCGCATAGTATGCTTCATCTTTTCGGCTATGACCATATGGAGGAAAAAGAACGGTTTCACATGGAAAAAATGCAGGATGAAATATTGAACGGACTGAAAATTTACAGATAAAGCATCGGAGGAAGAAATGGCAAAAAAAAGGAAAAAGTCAAATTTCATTATTCAGGGAAGTATTCTTGCCATGGCAGGTATCTTGGTAAGGATTATCGGACTGGTATATAGAGTCTGGCTGAATAAAATATTGGGTAACGCAGGAATATCCGCATATTCTACGGCATATGATGTATATTCATTATTTTTATTGATTTCCTCTTTAAGTCTCCCTCTTGCGGTTTCTAAAATCGTATCGACAAGGGTTGCAAAGAGACAAATGAGAAACGCTTATTTTGCATTTATCGGCGCAATGATATTGTCGGCAGTTCTTGGCCTTATCGTTGCAGCCGGAGTATATTTTGGAGCGGACTGGCTGGCTGATGTCTGGAAATTTCCGTCGGCGGCGCTGGCAATCAAGGTGCTTGCGCCCACGTTGTTTATTATGTGCATACTGGGAGTGTTCCGAGGCTTTTTTCAGGGACTTGGAACAATGATTCCGACTGCGGTTTCTCAGATATTTGAACAGATTGTAAATGCAGTGGTAAGTATTATAGCTGCGATGGCTCTGTATAAGGCAGGAGAAAAAATAGGGCAGGCCACCGCTTACAGTGCGGCGGGAGGAACGCTCGGTACTGCCTGCGGGGCATTTGCAGCGCTGCTATTTATGTTTTTTGTATATTTTGTGTACAGAGGACCTTTTCTGGAGAAGGTCAGAAAAGATAAAAAAGGCAGAAGAGAATCCTTTCTTACACTGTCAAAGGTTCTGGCTGTAACGATTCTGCCTGTGCTGTTAAGTTCTACAATCTATAATATCAGCAGCATTATAGACAGTGGTATTTATGGAAATATTATGACTTATGTATTCGGACAGAAAGAGGCAGATTACAATGGTTACTGGGGAATATACAGCAATAAATATCGGCTGCTTACAACAGCACCAATAGCCATAGCATCCGCATTTTCATCAGCTATGATACCAAGTCTGATTACCTCTCTTATGCTTGGAAAAAAGAAGGAGCTGAAAAAAAAGGTGGATTCCACAATACGGCTGAATATGATTATCGCCATACCATGCGGCGTAGGACTTTCTGTTCTGGCAGGGCCCGTGATACAGGTGCTTTTTCCTTCTCCGGATTTGTATGAGGAATGTGTACTGCTTATGCGTCTTTCCTTTTTCTCAGTAGTGGTATTTTCACTTTCTACCATTACCAATGCGATTCTTCAGGGAATAGATAAAATGAAAGTTCCGGTGATTAATTCGTCTATTTCTCTGGCGCTTCATATCTTTATAATCGTATTTCTGCTTGCAGTGTTAAAGCTGAATGTCTATGGTGTAGCAATTGCAGATATTATTTTTGGTTTTGTGGTGTGTATTTTAAATGCATGCTCTATAAAAAAATATCTGGGATATCAGCAGAAGATTTTAAAAACCTTTATTCTTCCGACAATTGCGGCAGGAATTATGGGAGCAGGGGCATATGCGCTGAATAAGCTGCTTTTTCTTATGACAGGTTCGGCTGCTTTTTCTCTTGTGTGTGCGATTATTTTTGCAGTGTTTCTCTATGGGATTCTTCTGTTTTTATTTAATATTATAAATGAAGATGAGCTGAGAATGATTCCAAAGGGATATAAATTGATTCCAATTGTAAAAAAGCTTGGGCTTATGAGTTAATTTTGTGTGAAAATAAAATTTTCGTATAAAAATAAAATTGTGGCAGATAATTCATATATATGACTGGTGATTTCACTGGAGAAATGGAGTTGTAGATATGAAGAAAGATGTCATAAAACAGATGTCATGGTTTTTTGGACTTGCATTATTGCTGATAGGGCTGTATGTTGCCGGATATTATTATGGAAGTCATATTGGAGAAAGCGAAGAAGAAATAGAGACAAGAAGTGTGCGTACCATGCAGGGAGAAACAGACGAGGAAATTCTGGATAAAAATACAGAATATATTGTAGAATCTCACAATCTGGAAAATGACACCCTGAAAACGCAGTCAATGTCGATTCCCGTAGAATTTATCGGTCTGTCAAAAAGCGAAGTAATTGACTATATTACCAGCCATAACGAGCAGTTTCGGGAGGAAGGAGAAGAGATTCAGAATATTTCCATGATTTCTTTTTCTCATGATATGCTGGTGCTGCGAAAAGATGTGACACAAAGTGTGGCTATCAGTGAAACAGTGAAAAAATATGAGAATGATAATCCTTATAATTATTATATGGTTTTGGAGGACGGAGCTATTGTTGTCTATAAACAGGACAAGACCACCGTTTTTCTTGAGACAGGTATTAAAGATGAAGAGCTTGACGAAAATGACAAGGAGCTGCTGCTTCAGGGCATAGGCGTAAAAAATATCAGCGAATTATATCGTTATCTGGAAGGATTTACAAGCTGAAATTTCTAATCTGAAATTATAAGCTGACAAGTGAAAAAGAAGGACATAAAAGATGAAAATTATAATTATCGGAGGAGGGGCTTCGGGACTGATAGCTGCTGTTGCGGCTGCTGAAAATGGCGCAGAGGTAACAGTGTTAGAAGGAAGAGACAAACCCGCCGGAAAATTGTATGCCACAGGGAACGGCAGATGTAATCTTACAAATACAAACATGTCTGACAGACATTACAGAAGTGAAAATACAGATTTGGTAAAAAAGACAATTAAAAGATTTGGATATCAGGAGACGTTGGATTTTTTTCACAGCCTTGGACTGATGTTTAAAGACAGAAATGGCTATATTTATCCCTCAACCGGACAGGCCGCTACGGTGGCAGAAATTCTTGTGAAACGCTGCGTGGAGCTTGGGGTTAATATAAAATGCGCCTCTGTGGTAGTTGCTCTGAAAAAGAAAAAAGACGGAAAATTTGTGATAAAATATGTTGAAAGAAATATTATTCAGAAAAATGGAATTCAGCAGAATAATATACAAACAGATGATATTTCGCAAAATAATATTAATCAAAACAATATTAGCCGGAAAAATATTAATGGGAAAAATATTAACAGGAAAATAGATGATACAGGAGAAGCAGAGGAAACAGCGGATAAAGTAATTCTTGCAGCCGGAAGTATCGCCGGAGGCTTTGGATGCAGAGTATCGGGAACAGACATTGCAAAGGCAGCAGGGCATACGATTGTTCCGCTGGTTCCAGCTCTTACAGGTCTGAAATGTGAAAATAAAAAATTTTTTCAAATTACGGCAGGTGTGCGGATAGAGGCAAAAGTAACTTTGTATCAAGGAGAAAATAAGCAGGCTGTGGCGGAAGACACAGGAGAGTTACAGCTTACGGATTATGGGATTTCCGGAATACCGGTGTTTCAGATATCCAGATTTGCCGGATATGCGCTGCTTCAAAAACAAAAAGTAATCGTTCAAATTGATTTTTTACCAGAATATAATTTTAATATGCTGCTTAATGAAATAAAAAACAGCAGAAAGTTTTATGGAAACAGAAGTATTTCAGAAGTATTTTCTCTTATCTTTCATTCAAAGCTTGTAAAAGGAGTGCTGTTTTTGGCACAAATAAAAGAAAGTAAAAAAATATCGGAGCTTTCTGACAGAGAGCAGAAAAAGCTTCTCTGTTATTTTAAGCAGTTTTCTGTAAAGGTAACAGATATAAATGAGATGAAGCATGCACAGGTTTGCGCAGGAGGAGTCAGCACAATAGAGCTGACGGATAATTTTATGTCAAAAAAGACAGAAAATTTGTACATAACAGGCGAAACAGTAGATGTAGACGGGATATGCGGAGGTTATAACCTGCAGTTTGCATGGGCAAGTGGATATATCGCAGGAAGCGCGGCTTCCTGTAAAAAAGAATAAAAAATAATAGAATCAGGAATGAAAAAATGCAGAATCAATGTATCAGAATCAGTCAGATAAAGCTTCCGATTGGGCATGACCAGAAGACATTGGAGGAAAAAATACGAAAGCTGTTGAAACTAAAGAAAGAGACTGTAATAAAATACCAGATTGTAAAAAGGTCTGTCGATGCCAGAAATAAGCCGGATATCAGATTTGTATACAGTGTGGATGTGGAAATGGCAGGACTTTCGGTAAGCAAAAAGATATTTGGCCAGAATATCAGTTTGACAGAAAAACAAAGCTATCATTATGAAATTACGGGAAAAACAAAGCTAAGTCATGCTCCGGTTATTGTAGGAATGGGACCGGCAGGGCTCTTTTGTGGATATTATCTTGCCAGAAACGGCTATCGTCCTGTGATAATAGAACGGGGAGAAGACGTAGATAACCGGCAGGAGACAGTAAAACTGTTCTGGGAAACGGGAAAGTTAAATACAGAGTCGAATGTCCAGTTTGGAGAAGGCGGCGCGGGGACTTTTTCTGACGGAAAATTAAATACACAGATAAAGGATAAGACAGGCAGGAATCATGAAGTTTTGGAAACGTTTGTAAAATTTGGAGCAAAGGAAGAAATCTGTTATGTAAATAAACCACATATTGGTACAGATATGCTCAAACAGATTGTAAAAAGGATGCGGGAAGAAATCTGTCATTTGGGTGGAACGATATATTTTAATACAAAAATGACAGATTTGTGTCTGGAGGAAACAGGCGGACAAAAGAGAATTACGGGACTTTGGGTAAACCAAGCAGAGAAAATAGAAGCGGAACTTCTGGTGCTTGCGATAGGACATAGTGCAAGAGATACCTTTGAACTGCTGCATCAAAGAGGAGTTGTGATATCCCCAAAAGCTTTTGCGGTAGGGCTTCGCATGGAGCATCCCCAGGCAATGATTAATCAGGCGATGTATGGAACAGATATGCATGAGCTTTTAGAGGCTGCCGATTATAAGGTCACATATCAAACACCAGAGCGCGGAATTTATTCTTTTTGTATGTGTCCCGGCGGCTATGTGGTCAATGCTTCCTCAGAGCAGGGGCGACTGGCAGTAAATGGTATGAGTTACAGCGACAGAGCCGGAAAAAACAGCAATAGCGCAATAGTGGCGGCGATATCTCCGGATGATTATGGAGCTGGTGTTCTCGACGGAATAAAATTTCAGAGGGAGCTGGAGGAACGGGCATTTCTGGAGGGAAATGGACAGATACCTGTGCAGCGGTTTGATGATTTTTGTCAGAACAAAAAGACAGAAGACTTTGGTGAAATATATCCAGCCATAAAGGGTAGATATTGTATGGGAAATTTAAGAAAAGTTCTGCCGGAAGGACTGTCGGAACAGCTCATAGAAGGAATACATGGCTTTGCAGAACAGATTCCTGAGTTTGACAGAGGAGATGCGCTGCTTTCCGGCATAGAGTCAAGAACCTCGTCGCCGGTCAGGCTTGAGCGGGATGAACATTTTTTCAGCCGCGGAATTTCAGGGCTTTACCCATGTGGAGAGGGAGCCGGATATGCAGGAGGCATTACAAGTGCTGCTATGGATGGTCTGCGAATATTTGAAGCAATTATAAAGGAATATGCCCCATTAGAAAGGATTTTATAATGAATGAAAGAGAAAAACTAAAAGAGAAAAAGAGAATTGTAATCAAAATAGGTTCTTCGTCATTGACACACAGAGAGACAGGCGGGGTGAATCTAAGTAAGATGGAGCAGCTTGTACGCGTACTGGCAAATTTAAGAAATATGGGGAAAGATGTTGTACTGGTTTCTTCCGGTGCAGTGTCCATCGGCAGAAACGGAATGGGCCTTCCGGCCGGAAAGCTGACTCTTCCACAGAAGCAGGCATGTGCGTCTATCGGGCAGGCAAGACTTATGATGATTTATCAGAAACTGTTCAGCGAATATAATCAAAATGTCTCACAGATATTAATGACCAAATTTACCATGACAGACGAGCTGAGCCGTCCGAATGCTGTTAATACTTTTGAGGAACTGTTTCATCTGGGAGTAATTCCGATTGTAAATGAGAATGATACCATCGCTACTTATGAAATCGAGTTTGGTGACAATGATACTCTTTCTGCAATTGTGGCTTCACTGGTTCATGCAGATATTTTGATTCTTTTGTCAGATATTGACGGATTGTACACAGATGACCCGAATATTAATCCAAATGCAAAATTTATCAGCGTGGTAAACAATATTGATGATAAATTAATGCTGATGGGGAAAAAGTCAACTTCTACGGATGTAGGAACAGGAGGAATGGCAACAAAACTGACTGCTGCCAGAATCGCTACATTTTCCGGTGCAGATATGGTGATTGCAAACAGTGACCATGTGTCAGTGATTGAGGAAATTCTGAATGGAGAAGAGAAGGGAACTCTCTTTCCGGCAAACAGGAAAAAAGATTTTCAGATTATGGATTTTATTTAAAAATAATATAATCAGCTAACTACTGATTACATAACAGGAATTTTCTGTATAATTGTGGAAATGGACAGGAAAAACAAAGAAGAAGGAAAGGAAAACATTATGAGTGTTACAGATGAAACGATTGCAAGAATTAATGAGCTGTATCGAAAATCAAAGAATGAAGGTCTGACAAATGAAGAAGCAATGGAACAGGCACAGCTTCGAAAGGAATATGTGCAGGCAATGCATAATAATCTAAGGGGAATTTTGGATAATGTTCAGGTACAGAATCCAGATGGGAGTATAGAAAAATTAAAATCAAAGAAAAAAGAAACAGAAAAATAAGAAAATAAAAAGATGGAAAATAGAAAATGGAAAAAAATAGAATAAGGAAGGAAATTTTTCAAAAAAGACGGGAAATCAGTGAAGAAGAGATAAAAATTTTAAGCAGAAGAGTTTTTTTGAAGATAAAGAACTATCTTTTGAGAATTGAAAAAGAAACAGCAGATTTATTTGCATATTTTCCCTGCAATCATGAAGCAGATACCAGAGAATTTTTATGCGAATGGCTTTCCGAAAAAAAACGGGTTGCTTTGCCAAGAGTAGGAAGCGATGGATATTCTATGGATTTTTATTATATTGATTCTTTGGAAGATGTAGAGAAAGGGTATAAAGGAATTTTTGAACCCAAAAAGACTTGTATAAAGGTAGACAACAGCACAAACAGGATAATTCTTGTTCCGGGAGTGGGTTTTGACAGGCAGGGAAACCGTGTAGGATACGGAAAAGGTTTTTATGACAGATATTTAGAAAAACATAATTTTCAAAAGAAAATAGGAATCGCATTTGAATTTCAGATATTTGACAGCATTGTATATGAGGAAAATGATATTCGGCTGGATGCGGTAGTTACAGAAGAGCAGATATATGAAATGGAAGAATCATAGATTTGCTTATGTTTTAGAAAGGAAGAAGAAAATGAATGAGATATTGGAGCAAATGGGAAAAAAAGCGGATATTGCAAAACAGGATATGATTCGGCTGAATACAAATCAGAAAAATCATGCGTTAAAACTGGCGGCGGCAGCTTTAATGGCAGCAGCGGCAGAAATTTTGGATGCAAATCAGACAGATGTGGAAAATGGCAGAAAAAATGGAATGAAAAAAAGTCTGATTGACCGGCTGTCTCTGACAGAGGACAGAATAAAAGATATGGCAGATGGAATTTTAAATGTAGCAGCGCTGCAAGACCCAATAGGAGAAGTTTTGGATATGTCAAAAAGACCAAATGGTATGATTATTGGCAAACGGCGTGTTCCGCTGGGTGTGATAGGCATGATTTATGAGGCAAGACCAAATGTTACTTCTGATGCGTTTGCGCTGTGCTTTAAATCCGGAAATACTGTGATTTTAAAGGGGGGAAGCGATGCAATTCATTCTAATTGCGCAATTGTAAAGGCTGTCAGAGGAGCTCTTGAAACCGCAGGAATAAATCCTGACTGTGTGCAGCTAATCGAATCTACGGACCGGAGCGTTACAGCGGAATTTATGAAAATGAATAAATATATTGACCTTCTGATTCCAAGAGGAAGTGCGGGGCTTATTAAAGCTACGCTGGAAAACAGTACTATTCCGGTGATTGAAACAGGTACGGGAAACTGTCATGTGTATGTAGATAAAAACGCTGATTTTGATATGGCAGTAAAAATTATTGTGAATGCAAAGACTCAGAGAATTAGTGTATGCAATACCTGTGAATCACTGGTTATTCATAAAAGTATTTTGCCGGAGTTTTTGCCAATGCTGACCACAACACTTCAAGAGCGGGGAGTTGAAATCCGCGCAGATAAAGAGTGTATAGCAGTATGTCCTGAACTGAAAGAGGCATCTGAGGAGGATTTTTATACAGAATATCTGGATTATATTATTTCTATAAAAACCGTTGGCAGTATTGATGAAGCGATTGCACATATTAATAAGCATAATACAAAGCACAGTGAAACGATTGTGACAAAGGATTATCACAATGCAAATAAATTTTTGGATGAGGTGGATGCTGCGTGTGTATATGTTAATGCGTCGACAAGATTTACAGACGGGAATGAGTTTGGTTTTGGAGCAGAAATAGGTATCAGCACACAAAAGCTGCATGCGAGGGGACCGATGGGGCTTCGAGAGCTTACAACTTGTAAATATGTTATTTATGGGGATGGACAGATACGGGAATAGGGTGTTTTTTGTGTTATATATGTATTAATTGTAAAACAAATAAGAAAGAATATTGACAGAATTATATAATAAGAGTAAGATAAAAAAGACACTTGAAAGTCAAAAATATAAAAAAGGAGAATGTTTAATATGAGAAAGAACAAAAAAGGAATACTGTCTGTTGCCATTATCAGTGCATTGTGTTTAACAGGCATATCGTCAGCTTTTGCGCTGGATGCGGGCGATAAAAAGGCAGCAGTAAACAGCATAAGAGAAGCTCGTGTACAGGGAAATGTACAAGAAAATCTTCCGTCAAAGGAAGAAATCAGACAATATATCAACGAACATTCATGGACTAAATCAAAAACAACTTTTGATACAGAGCCAAATCAGGACAATTATGAAGTAGGAAAAATATCTTCAGAATCTTTGAATAATACATTAAATTCAATGAATTGTATTCGCTATATTGTAGGGCTTCCAGAAGTGGTGCTAAATGATACATATACAGAACTTGCTCAACACGCAGCTTTTGTAAATTTTTTGAACAAACAATTGTCCCATCAACCAGAGAAGCCGGAAGGCTGTCCAGATGAAATTTATGAAAAAGGTCTGCAAGGTGCAAGCAGCAGTAATATTGCTTATGGATATTCTTCTGGTTCTGCTGATATGTTTGCACTTTCTACAAGGATTCTGTCTGCATGGATGAATGACAGCGATACTAATAATATTGACAGGCTTGGTCACAGACGTTGGGTGATAAATCCAACAATGTCTGCTACTGGTTTTGGTGAAGCAGGTGATGGACATCATGTTTATACCGCAATGTATTCATTTGACAGGAAGAATCAATTTGCTGTCAATGATTTTATTTCTTGGCCAGCCAAAACAATGCCAGTAGAATATTTCGAGCAGGATATGGCATGGTCTGTTGAACTTGGCAGCAATTATGGAAAATCAGTCCTTTCTAATGTAGAAGTGACTTTAAAGAAGAAGGGCAGTAATCAGACATGGACATTTAATCAAGCTACTTCAAATGAACAAGAAAACTATTTTAATGTTGATACGCAAAATTATGGAAGTCTTGCAAATTGTATTATTTTCCGTCCAAATTTAGCAGAGATTTCTTATGCGAACGGAGATATTTTTGAAGTATCAATTACAGGACTAACCAACTCTGATGGAACACCAGCTACGCTGGAATATACAGTTAATTTCTTCAGTTTAGAAGCTTCAGAAGAAGAATCAAAAGAGGAAACAACTACCGAAGATACAACCGAACCATCAGAAGAAACATCCACTGAAGAAGAATCAAAAGAAGAATCAACTACCGAAGATACAACCGAACCATCAGAGGAAACATCCACTGAAGAAGAATCAACTACAATACCAGCAAATAATAACAATATTGGAACATCCAATTCAGCAAGTTTTGTAGTATCAATAGCGGATGCAGTAAAAATACAAGATTCAGCCATTATTAGTGGATTAGAAGCGGCAGGACTTCCAAATGTTACAAATTTAAAAGTATCAGTTATTCCAGAAAGTGATTCTATATACCAGACAGTTGTAGATTTAATAAAGAATACTGAAAAAATTAAAGATAAAAACAGTGTGGCAATAGCAGACCTTTCACTGATAAATACAGAAGGTATTATTGTAAAACAACAATTAAACAGAAAAATCAAGATTACTCTTGAATTATTTGAAAATATTAAAAATGCAAAATGGGTTGAAACATTTAGATATAATGAAACAACAAAAACCTTTGACTCTCTTGGAATTTCAGAAGTAATTAATGGAAAGTTTACATTTGAGACAGACCATTTTACACCATATATATTTGCTTCTGTCGATAGTCCTTCTACAAATAATAACAATAATAGCACTAATAATAATGGCAGTAATGTAAAGACAGGTGATTCAGCACCAATTGTAGGATTTGTTATTTTAGCAGCAACAGGACTTTTGGGATTAGTATATACAAGAAAAAAATATGCTTAAATAGAAAATTTAATAAAATATATTAAATCTTTAAAAGTAAAGCAGCCGCACAAAACGTGCGGCTGCTTTTGTAAATATCCTGCGTACTTACTGTGGCTTTATGGTAATTGCAGTATAGTTATCCAACTTATACCTGTTTTTTAATAATTTCTGTATCTCTGAAAGGTTATTTGCTACAGCAATCAGTTCCTTTACCTCATCATCTGCGATTAGTCTAATCTTGAATTTCTTCATGTTAAAAACACCTCGCTTTATCGCTTAGAATAAGATTTTATTGTAAACTGCAAGAAACTATACAGTAAAAAACAGGTAAAGGATAATTATTCTGTTTTATTACCACGAGCATTATGGACAGAATCATAATAGTTAAGCAGTTTATAAATCAGCTTTTTTTCTTCCATATTATATTTTTCAATACTGACATATTCTTTTCCGGAAATACCGAGGATATCGTCTGAAGTAGTGTGAAAAATTTTGGCAAGTTCTATGATTTTATCCGTAGTAGGAACAGAAATACCTGTTTCCCACGCATTTACACTGGCGCGTGTAACATTCATGCACTGCGCCAGCTCTGACCGCGACATATGTTGTTTTTCTCTGAGTTCATGCAGTCTTTTTGAAATATTTAGTTTCATCTCTTTCCAACCTCCTTTCCCACTATTAATAGTAATACATGTTATCAATCAATAAATTATCATAAATGAATAATAGAAATTTACGCTTTGGTTATAGTAAAAAATGTCGTATTGTAAAATATAATTAATCATTCTTGATAATTTATAATTGACAAACAAAGAAATACATACTATAATTTGATTGAAATGAATTTGTGGCTTACAAAAGACAGGAAAAGCAAAAAGATATTTGATGAAAATTATAAGAGACGTAAGAGGAGAACACATATGAAAATAAGAATTGCCATTCTGGAGCAGGATAAAAACTATCTGCAAAGGCTGCTGTCAGCATTTGAAACAAAATATGAAGATAAAATAGAGATGTATTCTTTTACAGATGAAAAGCTGGCATTGAACGCCGTAAAAAATAATAAAATCAATGTATTTCTGAGTGGGGATAAATTTGCAGTTACTAAAAATCAAATGCCGGAAAAATGTGGTTTTGGTTATCTGGTAGATACTCCAGATATTGAAACACTGAATGATGAAAAGGCTATCTGTAAATTTCAGAAAATTGATTTAATCTATAAGGAAATCGTAAGTCTTTATTCAGAAAATGTACTAGATAAAATAAAAAATTATGATGAGGGAAGTGCGAGAATTATTGCTTTTACCTCTCCGTCAGGTGGTACGGGAGCAAGTACGATGGCAGTAGCCTCTGCGAGATATTTTGCAAAATGCGGAAAAAAGACATTGTATTTTAATACTGAGGAGCTTGGGGACAGCAATGTATATTTTATGGGAGAGGGTCAATTTACTTTTGATGATTTGATTTATGCGGTCAAAAGCAAAAAGGCCAATATGACATTAAAATTTGAAAGTACTGTCAAGCAGGATATCAGTGGTGTATATTTTTTCTCGCCGGGCAATAAGGCGTTAGATGTGATTGATTTGAGCAGAGATGAAATTAGTCAGATGATTGTGGATTTGAAAATGTCGGGAATTTTTGACGTGATTATCTGGGATATGGATTATTCATTTGACGAACTTAGAAGCGACCATATGGAACTGGTGTCTGATATTGTGCTGGTCAGTGACGGGCTAGAACTGAGTATTTCTAAATTCAGAAGAATGTATGAATCACTTGAAGTTTTAGAACGGCAGCGGAAGGTAGATGTTATGGATAAGATGTGGATTGTTTATAACAAATTCAGCAATAAAATGAGCAGAAGTGTGGGAGTTGATGATATTAGAGAACTGGGCGGTGCGCCAAGATATGAGCATGCTACGGTAAATCAGATTATAGAACAGTTGTTAAAGTTGAATTTATATGAAAAGCTGCTGATGTAAATTGAATATAAAAATAATAATGTAGTAAATAAAAATTATAATAAATAATAATTTGTAAAAAAGACAAATATATAAAAAAATATTTATATATTATTATATAACTAAATAACAAAAAAAGTACATATATGTAAATAGAGGAAAAAAATGGGAATTGATGAAGAGCAGAAATTTGTGGAACAAATCAAAAATTATGTAACAGAAAATTTGCCTTTGAGTAAAATGTCAGATGAAGAGCTTGAGGAGCAGGTGGAGAAAATTGTCACTGAACGATTGAAAGGAATCTATTGTTCAGTAGAACAGAAGCTGGAAATTGTCAGGCAGGTTTACAGCTCGATACGTGGATTTGGATTGTTGGACAGTATTATCAGCGATGATACAATTACTGAAGTGATGATAAATGGTGCAAATGATATTTTTATTGAGAAAAATGGGCGGTTGACAAAGCTTGATAAAAAGTTTGAAAGTGAGAGAAAGTTGGAGGATATTATTCAGCGTATTGTTGGACTCGCAGGCCGTGAGGTAAATCAGGCAAATCCGATTGTAGATACAAAACTGCCTGACGGTTCCCGTGTGAATGTGGTGTTACCTCCAATAGCCTTATGTGGTCCTACTATGACAATAAGAAAGTTCTCCAAAACACCTATGACAATAGAACGCTTAATTCAATATGGTTCTTTAACACAGGAGATAGCAGACAAGCTGGAACTTTTGGTAAAGGCAAAATATAATATTTTTATCTGTGGCGGTACAGGTTCAGGAAAAACAACTTTTTTAAACGCTCTGTCAAATTATATTCCAAGAGACGAAAGAGTAATTACGATTGAGGATTCCGCAGAGCTTCAGATTACCGGTGTGGATAATCTGGTGAGTTTGGAAACAAGAAATGCAAATGCTAGTGGCGCTGGACAGATTACCATACGAGATTTGATTAAATCGTCACTTCGTATGAGGCCGGAAAGAATCGTAGTAGGAGAAGTGAGAGGCGGAGAAGCGCTTGATATGCTTCAAGCGATGAATACTGGTCATGATGGTTCGCTTTCAACTGGTCATGCCAATTCCACACAGGATATGTTAAGCCGTCTGGAAACCATGGTGCTGCAGGGCGCACCAGGGCTTCCACTGGAGGCTATTCGTCAACAGATTGCATCGGCTGTGGATATTATGATTCATTTGTCAAGGCTTCGGGATCATTCGAGGAAGACAATGGAGATTACCGAAGTGGTAGGGTATAAAAATGGAGAGATTGTATTGAATCCTTTATATCAATTTGAGGAGGATGATAAAACGAAATTAGAAAAGGTACATGGAAATTTAAACAGAACAAAGAACCCAATGAAAAATGACTTTAAGCTGATTTTGTCAGGAATCAGAGAGAAGATATAGGAGAAAGTTATGAAACATTACTATGGAGAGAATCAGGGGGATATGGGGTATGGGGAGGGAACAGATATGGGGTGTCAGGAGGAAAATAGACAGAATATGGGATATCAGACAGGATATGGGCAGGAAACAGGGCACGAAACAGAATATGAACAGCAGATAAGAAATCAAGGGCAAGGAGCATTTGTTGAGGCAAAAGAAAAGAAAGAGAAAAAAAAGAAAAAAGAAAAACAAATGCAGCCACAATATTATATGTCAGTAACAAATATGACTACATGGAATTATAATGTGTATTATATGTTAAAGAAAGAAAAGACATTGTATTTTCTAGTGGCATTTTTGGCAGGCGGATTTGTAGGATATGTATTCTTTGGAGGATTGTTTAAGGATGAATTTTACAGTCCCACTATAAAGACTTACATATCTGATATATCAGTTATATTTATTTTTGGTATTTTGTTTGGAAAAATATATCTTCCTATGAGAACAGAACAATTAAAAGAAAAGAAAAAAAGGATACTAAAACTGCAGTTCAGAGATATGCTGGAATCTTTAACCACTTCATTAAATGCCGGAAGTAATACAATCGATGCGTTTCAAAATGTATATGAGGACCTTAAAGTCCAATATGGCGAAGAAGCAGATATTGTATATGAAATATCAGTGATTCTATCAGGAATAAGAAATAATCATACAATTGAAGAAATGTTGAAAGACTTTGGATGGAGAAGCGGAGTTGATGATATTATCAGTTTTTCACAAGTGTTTGAAGTGTCTTATAGAAAAGGAGGAAATATCAAAGATATTGTTAGAAATACGCATAATATATTGAGTGATAAGATGAGAATATCTGAGGATATAGAAACTCAGATTACCGCTGCGAAGAATGAAAATAATATTATGATTGTGATGCCAGTGATTCTTATAGCTATGATAAAAAGTATGAGTCCCGATTTTGCATCTAATTTTGCAAGCATATCCGGTGTAATAGCCACATTGGTCAGCCTCGGGTTGTTTATTTTGTCTTATATTATAGGAAGAAAGCTAATGGAGATTAAAATCTAAAGTGTGGATGAGTGTTTCATATAGTTACACAAGAATTTTTGGCTGGTCGGTGATACTGTTTTTTTTCTATATACTTTCAGTTATTATGCTGAAAAAAAGAGACAAATGGAAAAAAATAATAAAAGTTTTTACATTGGGTATAGGGACAGGAACTATGTTCGTATATATTTTGTTTGAATATTTATTTCATTTAAACAAGATAGATGTAATCGTTTTGGAAAAAGACACAGATAAAGTTGTTTATATAAAAGAAGAGATAGATAAAGTGTACTCGCAGGGGGAGAATTGTATAACATTTGTATCAAGAAGAAAGACAGAAAATATTTTTTATAGAGTAAAGGAATATGAAGTAAAAAACAATAAAGTATTTATTTATATAGAAACGCAGGAGGAAAAAGATGTTTACAATTATTGATATTGTAATGTTTGGTACCGGAGGCATTTTGCTTATATTGTATTTGATATTTTTCTTTAAGGGGCTGCAGTATAAGGAGTATTTTGCTGGATTGGATGAAGACGATTACATATTGAAAGATATTTATATTGTTGGACTGGCTGTTTTGAGAACAATTCATTACTCATTTATAAGCAAAAAAGACAGAATTTTAAGGCAGGATATTAATATTTTTTATGGAAAAAATTATGAGGATTTCTATTTGGTAACGATTCGCTCACAGCAGATATCGATTGCGTTTACCTTATTAGTATTGGGCTTCTGCATCTATGGACTGGCTGGAGATGCACTTATTGTATTTGTAATAGCAGGATTTGCTGCACTGGCGTTTTATTACTTTGGCTCCTTATTGGAAAACAGAATAAAAGAGCGTTCAGACAGTATGTTGAGCGATTTTTCGGAAATGGTTTCCAAACTTGCGCTCTTAACAAATGCCGGATTGATATTGAGAGAAGCATGGGAAATGGTCGCTTATAATGGAGAAAGCGATTTGTATAGAGAAATGCAAATGTCAGTAGAAGATATGAGAAATGGGGAATCAGAGATTACAGCTATCAGCAAATTTGCTTCCAGAAGTATGCTTCCAGAGATTCGCAAATTTAGCTCTACGGTTGTACAGGGATTGGAAAAGGGAAATCAGGAACTAGTATATATGTTGCAGGAACAGAGTAAAGAGTGCTGGGAATTAAAACAGCAGCTTGCAAAACGGCAGGGTGAAAAAGCTTCGTCAAAGCTTATGATTCCAATGGCGATTATGTTTATTGGAATACTGATAATGGTGGTTATCCCTATTTTTAGTAATATGGGAATGTAATCATAAATAATAATAATTTACAAGGAGGAAAATGAAACAATGAATTTACTTAATGAGTTTTACATTGCATGGCTGTGCAGATTAAATGCTGTTAAAAATGATGAGACAGGCGGGTCCGAAATGATTGCTGTGGTGGTTATGATTGGGATTGTTGTTATTTTGGCGGTTGTTTTTAGAAATGAAATTAAGGATTTAATAGAAGGTATTTTTACAGATACAAAAACGGCAGCGACAAAGGCAATGACGCCAATAGAGCCTAAATAACAATATTTTTACCGAAGTATTTACTCTGTTTTTATCAAAACAGAGTAAATACTTCAGTAAAAATATTGTAATCAAGGAGAATATTTATATTATGAAAAATGAAAAAGGCGCTACAATTGTAGAGGCATCGCTGGTATTCCCAATTGTATTTATTATTATCATAATCATGCTGACATTAGGGAACGCATACTACCAGAAATGCCGTGTAGAAGCGATTGTCAGCGTAAATGCGATTGAGTGCGCCGGTTATGCGCAGGACACATTATTAGATTATTATAAAAAAAATGGAAAAGTTCCTACAAATGTAAATGATATGCCGTCTATTGAACCATATAAATATTTAATCAATGGCACAGGAAGTAATATTAATACAAATGTTGCCGATGCGGAACAAAATATAAAAAAACAGATAGAGGAATTAAATGCGGGATATTATAAAGGAATGGAGGTACATCTCGAAAGCTATCAGGTGTCTTATCAAAATTATTTTATTTATCAGACAATTACAGCTAAAGTAAACTGCAGAATACAGATGCCTGTCAGACCTCTTTGGAGCAGCGAATATCTGAATTATTATTTTTCAGTGATTTATGATATACCAGTGACAGATTCAACAGAGTTTATACGAAATGTAGATATGGCAGTCGATTATCTGGAAAAGTATGGTGTAATAGATAAAATACAAAATGCAATGAACAAGGTAAAAGAATTTTTTGGAAGTTAAACCGGAGGTTTTTATGTTAGAAATTTTTATAAAGAAAAATAATGGAGCTGTAACAGTGTTCTTATCTTTAATTCTTGTTCCAGTGCTTGCATTTACAGGGGTTTTTATTGATTTGGGAAGGGTATGGCTGGCGCAGGGAATAGCCGCTTCAAGCGCTGACCTTGCATTAAATACCGTGATGACAAGTTATGATAAGGAATTAAATGAGTATTACGGTCTGGCGGCATCCTGTCAGAATACAGAAGAATTTATAAAGCTGTCAGAGGAATATTTTAAAAAAAGCCTAAATTCAGAAATTGTAGATGAAGAATATCTTGACTCTTTATGGAAGAAACTGATGATTTCCGTTGGAAATGCAGAAGAGGCAGTGACAGGAAACAGTACTGAATGGTCTGTGGATAAAGCAGCTAATTTTCTGCTAATGGATGCACCTTCTGATGATTCTGTGAAGATTACAAAAGCGGATGAAAATTCAGACTTGGCAAATCCAGTATTTTTAAAGGCTCAGATTGTTGAATTTATGAAATACAGAGCACCGATAGGGCTAGCGGAATCTATTTTGGAACAAATCAAAGGATATAAGGCAGAGCTGAATAATTCAGAAAAAGATAAGGAACTTCAAAAAAAGGAAGAGCAGGTTTATGAATTTGAAGAAGAATTTATGCGGACTTTATATGATACATATAAAGAAATTAAGGTATATGAGGGATTAGCCATTACAGAGGATATGGTTAATAGTATGATAAATTCCGGAAGCGGATACAGGGCAGTATATGAAGATGTGCATAAAAGAATGTTAAAGAATTATGCAGGATTGGATATTAATAAATATCCAGCATCAACTTTTAAGTATCAATACGCTCTTTCGCAGTTTTCAGATACAAATAAACCAGATGATATTACTTATATCAAAAAGACTATTAAGGAAGCAGTGGGTCAGGTTACAATATTTCGAAAAGCGCAGGAAAAGCTGATAACAGAAACAAATAACGCTCTTAGCAATACGGGATTAAGCGCAAGTGCTTCACAGATAGATTCCGCTTATACAATCCGGCTGGTAAGTAAAATATATACAAATACATATAAAAACGCATTAGAAGAATATAATAAGGCGGCAGACAAGGTATTTGAATATTATGCCCGGTTAGAAAGTATAAATTCGGCAGCTTCGGAATTGGTAGCAGCGGAGACAGAGACTTTAAAAATAACAGAAAGCGGGAATGAAAAATATGATGAAGAATTTGTAAATGTAGATAAAACTTATAAAGAGCATTTTGATAAGGCTTTTGAGATGTTAAAATTTGATTATGATTCCTATTTATCAGAGGAAGCGTGGACTAATGCGCAGGCAGCGGCATGGTCATATAACAAGATATATATGAAGGTTCTTCAGACAGTTGCAGAAAATTCACTAGGAAATGATGCAGTTAGAAATTTGATAGAAACGCAAAGAAGTATAGATAATAACTCTATTAAAAATATTTGTAATGAAATAAAAGGCAGATTAGATACGTTAGAAGATGCTGTTAAAAGTATGAAAAAGATAGAGGAATATGCGACAAAGCTGATTCAGAGGTACGATGCGTACCTTAATGGTAAGAATGGAAAAGCTGGATATAATCAGTGGAGCCAATATACAAATACTTACACTTACAATAGCGATTATTGTGATGTATCAAAGACGAGTTTGAATAACGATGCGTTACAAATAGGATTAGAAATAGGGGAAGGAAAAAAATATAAAATAACTGCAAAAAACTTAACCGCTTTTAAAAATCGGGTGACAAATATAAGAATACTTTTAGAAGCGGTCAGAGAACAAGTGGATTCTATGAAATATGCAGGGAAAAAAATATCAGAAATAGATAGTGTGGATAAAATGATTAATCAGACAAACGCTGCATCTGCTGTTGCAAATTGTATTAGGGAATCAGAATTTGAATCCGCGGTAGAATTTAAGTTTGAATCAGGAGCAGGAAATATATCCATGACAAATGACAATCATCCTGAATTTTCAAATAATCCGGTGGAATCAAATGAAGCATATGTTGTATATCAATATATTATAAATAAATTTCAGAATATGAATGAAGAAGAGAAAAAGGAGGGAGAGAAACAATATAAAGAACGCAAAAAAGAAAAAGACAAGGCAAGCGATGATGTGCAGAATATAGAAGATAATGCTGATGTTAATGATATGAAAGAAAATTTAAAGGATTCAGCGGAGCTCTATCCTTCTAAATTATCTACCTCATCTAACGGAGTGGATTTATTGGACGGCATTATTAGCATTGTTACAGATTTTGCGGATTATGGATTTAAAGACACAATTGAAAGATATAGAGATGTCCTTTATACCGCAGATTATTGTATGGAAATGTTCAGTTATGCTACTTATGAAAAGGAAGCAAAATACAAATATATGCTGAAGGAACATGAAAGCAATTCTTCCAAGTTTAGTGGAATAGAAAATCTTAGTATAAAAGTTTCCTTTGTTGCAAATGAAGATTTAAAAACATTGGGTTCGGGTTATGAACAGGAATTTAAGAATATGTTTACTGATACAAATCCCCAAAACACAACAAATAAATCGCTGACAAATAAGCCGATTAATGCAAGTAATAATTATGCGTATACAAGAGAATTAGAATATATTTTATTTGGGAAAAGCAACAAAGAAAATGTATCAGAGATGTCACAGGAATTATTTGGATTGAGATATGCATTAAATCTTGGGCCGGGGATTGCAAAGCTATGGAACGATGATATATTATGTCCTATTTCAGCTACAATCTCTGGTGCTACCAGCGGGATAATACCAGAACCGCTAGTTAGAATGGTCTTAGTCTTGATTTTGATAGGCATGGAAAGCTTAAATGATGTTTCTCTTTTGCTGGCAGGAATACCAGTACAATTTTTAAAAATAGGCAATGACAGTGAATGGGTGTATTCCGGAGATTATTTCAAGGGAAATACTACGTCTGCAACACGTAACGATAACGCAATACGGTTTTATTACAGCGATTATATGCTGCTTCTTCTGTTTTTACAGCTCAAGGATACAGATAAATCAAATGATGTATATAAACGCATCGGAGATGTGATTCAGGCAAACATGAGCCAGTTAATTACAGATAATAAAGAATATCAACTCTCAAAAGCGATTACCCAATATAAGATGAATTATACGCTTACAGTAAAACCATTAGTATTAAATTTAGGGGTTTATAACGAATATAAAAATAATCCAGCGGCGCTTACAGAGTGGAGAACGTTTTCCGGTGTTCTTGTTAATGGCTATTAATAAGGCTCGGACAAGCTGCTAGTGTAGATAAGAAAGGAATTTGCTTATGAAAAAAAAGGATAATGAGAATGGAGTAATTATAGTAGAAGCCTCTATAATAGTGCCTCTGTTTATATTTTTTGTTATAACGTTCCTATCCCTGATAGATATCTGTATGCTGCAGATGAGAATCAATATTGCATTAAATACTGCAGCAAAAGACATTTCTCAGTATTCTTATTTATATATGATGACGGGACTGAATGAGGAACAGGAGAAATTATATAATGGCAGCGAGGGCGTTAGAGTTTCCATGGATAATACATTACAGGGGCTTCAAACAATGACTAATTCATGGATACCCGCTGGAGATGGAGCACGCGACCTTACCGAGTATCAGGGGGATTTTAATGAATATCTGCAGAAAATTGAAAATGTAGATAAAAGTACAAATCAAGCGGTTACATGTACAAAAGAAGAAGCGCAGAAAATCTATAAAGACTGGTCAGCGCAATTATCAGACCCGCAGGCGTTTATGACAGGCGTTATATCACTAGCGGGAAATGAGCTTTCAGAAAAAGCGAAATCCATACTGGCAGAGATGATGGGAAAGGCATTTATGAGTAAAAACCTCCGTTCTTCTGATACAGATACAGCAGAACAATATCTGGCAAGACAGCATGTAGTTCCAGCAGAAGGGTCTTATGTAAATGGATTGGATTTTTCAGGAACAAAATTATTCGCAAATGGACAGACAGACAGAGTACAGCTGGTATGCACTTATGAAGTTGAAGTAATCAAGCTCTTAAATATCAGCTATAAATTTAAATTTCAGACAACAGCGATTACGAGGGCATGGGGAAAAGGTATTTCATCAAAGAGCTAAATGGAGAAAACTATGAAAGTTTCAATTATTATCACTCTTGTTTGTACTATATTTTTAAGTATATTTAGTATTTATTTAATATCATATCAAAAAGAATATGAAAATAAACAAGAAGTAAAGAAAGCGAAATATGTATACGGAAAAAAAACAAAAATATATGCGGGAAGTTTGTTCGTGCTAAATTTTATACTTGCAATTCTTTTGGATGTTATCTATACGGAAAATTCATGGATGTTGAATATAAAATTACTGGCTTTAATCAGTATTTTATGGCCAATTGGTTATATTGATTATAAATATATGAAAATACCAAATAAAATATTATTGGCAGGACTTTATCTGAGAGCAGTATGTTTAATTGCTGAGGTTATTCTTTACAAAAAAGCTATAATAAAAATGTTGTTTACAGAATTTCTAGCAGTGATTGTTATATTTTTGATATGTATGTTATTGAATTTTATTATGAAAAATGCAATTGGTATGGGGGATATAAAATTATTGATTTTAATGGCATTATATATAGGCGATAGTGGAATTATACCAGCGATTGTTTTTTCATTGTTTGTATCATTTTTTATTTCGATTTATTTTCTTATAACTGGAAAAAAAGGAAAGAAGGATGTTATTCCATTTGCTCCGTCCGTATTGGCAGGAACCTATTTATCAATATTTTTATTGGGAATATAAGCAGAAAGGAAGGAGAATTGCGCAAAGGCAATAAAATGAAAAATGAAAAGTTATAGAATGTTAATACCTGCGGCTTTGGTTGGAATAATGGCGCTGTCTGTTTTTTCTTTTGTAAGAAATAAAAAAAGTCTTCAGAATAATTATGAAGCTTATATTTCCAGCGCTGAATATTGTAGGGAAGAGAAATTATATGTAGACGCAATAAATTATTACAAAGCAGCATATGATATTCAGCCTTCTTTGGAACTGGATAAGAAAATTATTGACTGTTATACAGAGCAGGGAAATAATGTAGAAAGTTTATATGAGGAATTGTTAGATAAATATCCAAAAGACCAACTCGCATATGAGTATGCTATAGAATATTATATTCTGGAAAAGGAATATGAGGAGGCATATAAAATAAGGCAAACATCTCAAAAAAGAAAAGTTCATTCAGATAAGATAAAAGAGATGTTGGAAGAAATACAATATTACTATAAATTGGCGAGTACAGATTTTACAGAAATTGGAGAATACTATAATGATTACTGTATTGTAAAATCTGAAAATGAAAAATATGGCATTACAGGGACTTCGGGAAGTCTGCTGCTTAGCTGTAATTACAATAAAATCAGCTGCTTTTCCAGCGATTATTTTGCTGTTGTAAATAATGAGAATGAATTCTATTGGATAGATACAAATGGAGACCGAAGAAAAAATTATAACGGAGAAGAAACGGTAATAGAACTGGGACCCATTACAGAACAAATTTTTTGGGCAAAGCTGGAAAACGAAAAATATGCTTTTTATAATTCAGAAGGCCAGAAAATAAGTAATGAATATACAGAGACTACGAATTTTTCAGACGGAACAGCGGCAGTTTTAGATGGTTCATGGTATATTGTAAATGCTGCAATGGAGCATGTGAATGATATTCCATATGCAATGATTATTACAAACGAAAATGGCTATGTATCAAATTCGGGAAGATTATTTGTGAGTGAAGGAATAGGATATAAAATGCTGGATAATTCAGGAAATACAGTATCAGATGATTTGTATGAAAATGCAAGGTTATTTATAGACGGAACTGCTGCAGCAGTACAGCAGGATGGAAAATGGGGATTTGTAAATGTAAACGGGGAAATTGTAATAAAACCAGAGTATGAAGATGCACGCTCTTTTAGCAATGGATTTGCAGCAGTAAAAAGGGATGGAAAATGGGGATTTATTGATACTCAAAACAATATGGTAATAGAGCCGGAGTTTGAGGATGCAAGGGATTTTAACTCATTAGGAAAATGTTATGTCTTAATAGATGGAAAATGGAATTTACTAAGTTTCTATAATTAATGTATAAGTAATCAATAAGAAATAAAATAAATTTTATAAAATTAATATAAATAAAAGGAAGGTCTTATTCATATGAAAAACATCACCTACGAAAATCAAGGCAATAATACTTATCTAGTTTATGAAATTTACTCCGCAGATATTATAGACAATTTAAGCCTTGGCATGATTAACAACAATAAAATCATTGGTCTTGCTCCTGTGATTTACAGTCAGGTAGATAATAAAAAATATTTAAAATATAATATTTCCGCCAAGGTGTCCGCTGCCGCTTTTCTTGCAGGCGCAGCAAGCAGAAACCGTATCCTTGGCGTTTTCTCCAGTGTATCCAAAGCTCTGCTGTCCGCAGAGGAATACATGTTAGACGCAAACACCATTATGCTTGATTTAGATTACATATATGTAGATGTAACTACCTGCGAAGCGGAACTTATATGCCTTCCAATTCAGCGGGGTAATTTCAATGATGTAGTTTCTTTCTTTAAAAATATTATATTTTCTGTCACTTACGACCAGACGGAGAACTGTGATTATGTGGCAAAAATCATAGGTTGTCTGAACAGTCATTCCAGTTTTTCACTGCAAAATTTTATGCAGACAATAGATGAGCTGAATGGCAAAAGAATTAATATCCAAAACCTCCAAAATAATCAGCAGGTGGAACCGGAACCAAATTATACAGAAATTTTGCATGGAGAATCTCAGGAAATTAAATCCGCAGCGAAAAATCTGCAAAGAGTAAATACAGTTCAATCTCCGATATATTCACAGCCTGTTCAAAATAACGGAAGCTATCCATATAATAATATGCAGACACAACCTCCAATGCAGTCACAGGGAGAATCGGCACAAAATTATTATTCTTCCAATCAACCAACAGGAAACCAGTCTGATATTCCCCCAAATAATGAAATGCTATCGGGGTATCAGCCTGTCAGGAGGGGCACTATGACACCAAATCAGATTCCTTCTGGTGGACCTGTGATGACTCTGCCAAATCAGAAACAATCAAAGAAACAAAAAGCAGAAAAAAAGAATAAAAAGGGACAAATGCCACCTCTTATTAATTATACGGTTCCGGGTGCCCCTTCTTCAAGAACAGGTATGCCTATGCAGGGTCCAGGAACTGTATTTCAGGGAAAAACGGAAAAACAGCAGAAAAAGAGTGGAGGTTTATCAGGACTTTTTCATAAAAAGAACAAACCAGAAAATATACCACCAAATAGTATATCAAGACCTCAAATGCCGCCACATAATACAGGTAATATACCATCAAACAATATAAACAAAAATCAGCAAATACCAAATAATATGGGTAATATGTCAAATGGTATGAATCCGAATCAGCAAATACCAAACAGCATGGGTAATATGCCAAACAGAATGAATCAAAATCAGCAAATGCAAAATGGTATGGTAAATACCATGAGTCAGATGTCAGGTCAGTACAATATGAACAATGTGCCAAACGGCATGAATCAGCAGATAAATCCACAGTATGCCTCGCAGAGTATGGAAAATACAAATCCACAATACACTGGACGTTCTATGAATTTCGGTGAAACGACAGTATTAGACGGAAATATGACAAATGGTGAGACATCTGTTTTAAGTGCTCCTGCTGTTGTTCAGCCATATCTGCTGCGAAAAAAGAATGGAGAAAAAATTTTTATTAATAATCCGTTTTTCCGTATTGGCAAAGAAGCGAATTATGTAGATTATTTTATTGGAGATAATTCGGCAATCAGCAGAAGTCACGCCAATATTATTAACAGTGGAAAAGAATATTACATTATAGATACAAATTCCAAAAATCATACTTATGTAAACGGGCAGATGATTCAAAGCAATACAGAAACTCTGCTCACACATGGTTCAATTGTAAAGCTTGCAAACGAGGAATTTGAATTTCGTATGTATTGATAAATGGGAGGAGGTTGAAAAAATGCAGTTTATGATTTCGGCGGATTCTGATATGGGAATTAAAAAAACAACAAATCAGGACAGCCTGCTTATGAAGGAATACGACACACATATTGGAAATGTTGTTCTGGCAGTACTTTGTGACGGAATGGGCGGATTTGAGAAGGGCGAGGTCGCGAGTGCAACAGTAGTCAAAGCCTTTGAACAGTGGGGAAACAAGCAGCTTACTTTTATCTCAGAGCAACCACAGTATGAACATATACTGCGTCAGCAGTGGTTTTCTCTGGCATTTGATTTGAATGAAAAAATTATGAATTATGGCAGAGCGCATGGAATCAAGCTTGGAACAACAGTTGTGGCAATGCTTTTTACACAAAATAAATATTTTCTGATGAATATCGGTGATTCACGTGCTTATGAAATAGGGAAAAATCAGGTGATTCAACTTACAAAAGACCAGACTTTTGTAGCAAGGGAGGTGGAGCTTGGACATATGACCGCAGAGCAGGCTGAAACTGATTCAAGAAAAAGCGTACTTTTACAGTGTGTAGGTGCTTCCGAGCAGGTTTATCCTGATATGTTTTATGGAGAAGTAAAGCAGAATACTACTTATATGCTGTGTTCAGACGGTTTTCGGCATGTGATTACCCAAGAAGAAATTTACCATATGCTTGCACCTGAAATTTTAACAGACGCCAAAACGGCAACAGAAAATATCAGATATTTAATTAATCTGAATATGCGCAGAAATGAACAGGATAATATTACCTCAGCAGTGGTAAGAACATTTTAGGAGGAGTGGACATGCTTGAAATAGGTTCTTTAGTAGACGGAAAATATAAAATATTAAGTGAAATTGGCCACGGCGGTATGAGCGTAGTATATATGGCAATTAATGAAAAAGCAAATAAAACATGGGCAATCAAAGAGGTTCGTAAAGAAGGTGTCAATGATTTTAAATCTGTCAAGCAGGGCTTGATTGTTGAGACAGAAATGTTAAAAAAGCTGCATCACAGATTTTTGCCAAGTATTATTGATGTTATTGATATGGAAGATTCCTTTATTATTGTAATGGATTATATTGAGGGAAATTCTCTCAATCACAGATTAAAGGAATATGGTGCGCAGCCGCAGGAAAACGTAATTCAATGGTCAATAGAATTATGTGATGTTCTAGGATATTTACATTCCAGAACACCAGCAATTATTTATCGTGATATGAAGCCTGCCAATGTAATGCTGAAACCTGACGGACATATTACATTAATTGATTTTGGTACTGCAAAGGAATTTAAAGAATTTAACGTAAAAGATACAATTAGTTTCGGTACGATTGGTTATGCTGCACCGGAGCAGTTTGGCGGAAAAACAGATGCCAGAACAGATGTATATTGTCTGGGAGCTACAATGTATCATCTGGTAACAGGGATGGACCCATCTGCACCACCTTATGAAATCCGCCCGATTCGTCAGGTCAATCCGGCGCTTTCGAGCGGCTTGGAAAAAATTATTCAAAAATGTGTTCAGAGAGAACCGGAAAAACGTTATCAGTCCTGTGCTGAGCTTCTATATGATTTGGAAAATTATCAAAGTATTGATATTATGCATTTGAAAAAGCAATGGCGCAGAATGATTGGTTTCGGAATGTCCGCTGTGCTTACCATAGGAGCAGGAGTTACTGCTCTGGCTGCAAATAATGGTGCACAGAACCGATTGAAGGAAAACTATGATTATCTGGTGGAACAGGCGGCAGTGGCAACACTGACACAAAATGAGAAGGAAGCGCTTTATATAGAAGCAATTCAAATTGACCCTTCACGTAAAGATGCGTATCTAAAAATGATAGATATGTATCTGGAATCAGAAGAGGATGAGGGAACAGGCAATTTTACAAGAGAGGAATCTTCCATTATTACAAAACTGAAAGCAGGTCTTGACAGTAAAAATGATGAGGGATTTGCCAGTACCATAAAGCCTCTTCAGGAACTGAAGTCAAGAAATCCACAGGAATATGCAGAAGTTTGTTATGAGATAGGAAAGGCGTATTGGTATGACTATGAAGTAGAGAGTGAACGCTATAAAAATGCTGTGGAATGGTTTGAAGATGCTGTGGATTATGACAATACTTCCTCTGTTTTTGTCGAAATCGGACAATGCCGACAGAATATCAGTAAATATGAAGGCCAGTCCCGTATAGATGATATGAATAAAGAATATGCTACCATGTGGACAAGTATGAAACAGCTTGTAGAGACAGTATCAGGAAGTAGTGATGAAGATACCAAGCGTCTGGTATGGAGGGAAACAGTAACTACAATTGATAATCAGGCAGCGTATTTTACAGAAGTTTCAGAGGAAGATATCAAATCTCTGCTGCAAAATATCCGGCAGCAATCGGATAATATGTATGAAAATACAAAATATCCAGCAGTCCAGACGGAGATTGAGGAGCTTCGTCAGAAGATAGAAAAGGTGGAAGAAAGAATTGGATCAGCAAAAAATGAGCAGAATGGAGGACAAACATGACATATGAACAATACCAGTTTATATTTTATATTACATTAGCGGCATGTATTATACTCTTTCTTCTGACAGTGATTTTGTTTTTTGCATTAAAAATCCCCAGAGCGTTTGGAGATATCACGGGATTATCCAGAAAGAAAGCAATTAAAAATATTAATGAGCAGAGTGAAAAAGCAAAGCAATCACACAAAGGCTCACAGGAAACTGACAGGATTTCTCCATCGGGAAGAATTATTTCAGATTATACAGGTAATACGGTTATTACAGAAAAAATAGAGACAGAGCAGATAGCGGGAGGTGAGGAAACAACTATACTTTCCGATAGTGCGGCAGAAACGACAGTTCTGAGTGGTTTTGGAGCAGGAGAAACGATGCTGCTTACAGAGAATGCAATGTTTATGGCGGCAGAAACAGAACCACTGGAACATTTGCAGACAGTTGAGGAAAAAGGATTTGCAAGAGAAATCCAGAGTATCGTTTTTATCCATACAGACGAAATAGTAGAATAAAGACATTTGATATAGAAGCAGAAAAAAGATAAAAAGAAAGGGAGAAAAAACTATGACTGAAAGTAAGAAGCGATGGTTTGCACTTATTATGGCAATGATTATGCTGATAGCGCTGCTGCCGGACAGTTTTTTGTCGACAGAAGGGGTATGGGCAGATAATATCAATGAATCTGACAAAAATACTCAAACTATTGACAATATTGAAAAAGAAACTGCTGATAGTACATCTGAGAAAAAAACAATAATACGAAAATTTCAGGGAGAGACAGAATTAAAAAACGAAATATTTTCCTTTATTTTGTATGATGAAAATAATGAAATAATATTGCAGCTTGATAATTTGGGGAAAGAGGATAAAACGGAAGTTTCAGACGAATTAGGAATAAAGGTTTCAGCACAGACAGATGATACAAATTTGATTATTACTTTAGAAGATTTAAATGTGAATAACAAATATTCCTACAAACTCGAGAACAATGGAGATACAGAGTATGCTCCTGTTACAGAAATAATCGATATGGAAAAACCTTTATTGGAAGTTGAATTGGATATAATAATAGAAGCAGGAAGTATAACATTATATATATCACAAGTACAGACTGCTGAATCAATGGATATTATATATAAAGTATATGAAGCTGCAGATAACCAGATAAAGGGCGATGTTTTAGTAGAAGGTAAAATCGAAAGACTATCTTCCACAGTAAAAAAAGTAGTTATTAGTGATTATGAATTGCTGAGCAGACAAAACTATGGAATTAAATTTTATAATGGTACTAAGCTGTTAAGCATTCAATATGTAGACAATTCGCGTGTATTAGGAGAAAAAAATAATCCCATAGATATAACAAAAGATATAGAACCATTAAAATTACAAATCTCTTATGAAAATCTTGGAAATACATATACTGATGTAAATAATCCAAATAATAAATATTATCAGGGAAGAAAAGCAACACTTGAAGTAAATAAAGATTCTGACAGAATAGATATAGAAACTTTAAGAAAAAAAATTATAGAAAGTATATCTGTAACTACAACAAATGATTCGCAAAATCATACAAATAATCCATTAACTCTTACTTTATCAGAGAAAGCAGAAGATGGAACATATCATGTCACAGATAAAAACGGAAATATTATTTTAAAAATTTCCGAATGGAATGAAATTAACAATTCTTACAATATAGAATTTGTACAAAGTGGGGAATACTTATGGAATAATATAGAATATTCTGATAAATCCGGTAATATCGCCTCTGTCAGTTTTTCTAAAGTAGAAGGAAGTACGGAAGATGACAAATCATTTGTTATTGATAATACAGGACCAAAAGCAGAATGTTTTATTAATATTTTTCCTGATATTAATTCACAAAGTACAAGAAAAGACGGAAACTTATTGGAAGAGCAAAAGAGTTATATTTTGAGAAATACATCTTTACAATTAGTTACAAATTTATCCAGTACTGATAAATCAGAATTTTGTCTTGAAAATGTTTTCGATGATTATTCAGGGATTTCAAAAGTTGATTATCATGTTTTTGAAGAAACAAAGGATTATCAAGCACTTACAGAATGGACAAATTGGACAAACGGTATATCAGATATTAATAATAATGCAAAATTATGTGTATCGAAAGATACTGATGGTATATATTATATGTATTACAGGCTTGAAGATAAGATAGGAAATATTTCTTATTATGATGGACTGGGATTTAAACTGGATGTCACACCACCAGAAATTGAACTTAGTTATAGTATAGATAATAAGGAATATAAAACAATATCAGGTTCCGCCATAGTACTTAATAAAGATGTGCAAATAAAAGCAGTTATTACAGAAGCAAATTTGTCAGATGATAATATTGTTTTGAAAATAAATACTGAGAAAAAGGATTGTTCAATTTTACAGAAAAATAATAATTCCAAAGAACTGACTTATAATTTAACTGCGCAAGACGGTGAAGATATTGTTTATAAGATAGACCTTACTTGTACAGATGATGTAGGACATTCTTCAACAGCAACGGCAACAGTGAGAATAGATAAAAAACCTCCTGTTATTCAGGGCTATAAATTTACGCCTTCATATAAATGGGAAAACGATGATAAAGTATCTTTTTTTAATGAGGATGTACAAGTTGATTTAGCTATTGAAGATATTAATTTTAATCAAAATAACAGTAAAGTTTCAATTAAAAAAAATGAGGAGGAAGAAGTTTTATTAACTACCTCAGATAATGGTTATGGAAAAAACATATGGGAAAAAGATAACAATAATCCAAATATTTATAAAACCACATTAAATTTTAAAGCAGGTAACAGTACAGATGATAAATATATAATAAAAGTAACTTACACAGATGATGCAGGAAATACCGTGGAAAATGAAAAAATAATTGTTATTGACACAAATCCTCCTGTTGTTTCCATTAAATTTACAGATACAGAAAAACCCGTATCCGGAAATAAAAAGAATTATTATAAAAAGAGAACAGCGGAAATTTCTATAACAGAAGTCTCTTCTTTAGATATAGAAGAGTTTGAAAAAGCAATTAAAGAAGGAATTTCTGTTAAGGACAAGAATAATAATGAAATTTATATCACTGGTAATAAAAATCCATTTTATGAAATTAAAAAAAGAACGGATTTAAATAACAGTTATAATGTAGAATTTACAGGTGATGGACATTATGAACTGAATATTTCCTATACAGATAAATGTGGAAATGCAACAAAACAGCCCGCAAAAGATGAATTTGTATTTAGCATAGATAATACTTTGCCAACAGCAAAAGGACAGGTGGAGTTATATAAATATATGGATAGTGAAAATCCACTATCAGAAGAGTATGACTTAAGCCAGACAGATAAAAGAAAGTCTTATTTATCAACTTACTTTGAAATTATGGGAAACAAGTATCCATCTAAGTTTATTTTAACTGATATACAAGATAATTTATCTGGAGTAAATGAGATAAAGTATTATTTGGTGAATCAGCCATTGGATGAAAACGTAAAACTTGAAGATATTACAGGCTGGAAAAATAAGAATGATGTTATTGGTAATCAGGAATTTATAGTGACTTTACCAGAAAAAAAAGAACCAACAGCTTATTATATATACTATTGTATTGAGGATTATGCAGGAAATAAGGCTTATTATAATGGAGCAGGTATTCTTCTTGACCAGAAAAATCCTGATATAAAAGAGTTTACTTACCAGAATGGTGGCGAATGTAGTGTTGACGAGCCAGAAGAAATAGAAGACGAAAAAATTAACGTATATACATTTTCTGATAATGTACAAATAAATTTTGAAATTCAGGAAACAAATTTTGTTGAAGACGATACTAAAATCAGAATAGAGAAATATAATTTTGAAAAGAAGAATTATACAGATATTTCTATTGGTGCTTGTACATGGAATGCTTCAGAAGATAAACATAAAACTTCTATTTCTACAAATATAGAAGCTTTAAGAACAGAAAAAAACCAAGTAAATCAATATAAAATTACTGTAACAACAAAAGATAAGGTAGGTCGTACAAATAAACATACAGAAATTATCAGAATTGATAAACAACAGGCAAATATTATGGTTAAGTATCAGGATGCTTTAACAGAGCAGATGGCTCCTCATTATTATAATAAAGAACGCGAAGCTGAAATTAAGATAGAAAAAAAGATTTACAGTTTTGTAAATCCGGAAGAATTTCGGGAAGCTATTATAAAAGGAATTTATGCAAAAAATGAAAAATACGAGGATATAATAGATACTAAAGAAATTCTAAATAATATTCCTGCAATTACAGAGGGATTTGAAGTAAAAGCAGGGGATAAGATATATGAAATGAGCGCATGGAATCCTGTCGACAAATCATATACAATAAAATTCTATGAAAATGCCATATATGAGATTAATATAGAATATACAGATAGGGCAGGAAATGAAAGCAACGTAAAGTATGAACCAGAAGATGGTGCTTCTTTTGTAATTGACAATCAGGCCCCTCAGGTTACAGTTACTTATGATAATACGAATAAATTAAAAGAATATTTTTATTATGGAAAGAGAACCTCACAAATCAGTGTGACAGATTTAAGTTTTGTATATGCGTCCAAAGTTGAAAAAAAGGAAGAAAAAATAAAGAATATCCTGAAAGAGAAAGTCGAGAAAAAAATAACAGCAATAGATACCAAAAAAAACAGGATTAAGGCTGAAGCTGTCACGATAGAAGAATGGTTATTTGATAATGGTGTTTATAAGCAAAAAATTGAATTTAATGGAGAGGCGATTTACAGCTTTGATATATCACCCATACAAGATTTATGTGGTATGACCTGTGAGAAAGACAATATACAATACAATGTTTCAGATGGAAAGTCTTTTGTGATTGATAAAACAGGTCCACAAATTACTGTTATTTATCATGATTCTGATACCAATAAACATGCAGACGAATACTATAAAGATTCAAGAACAGCAGATATTATAGTAGAAGATTTAAGCTATATTTATGAGGACAAATTATCAGAATCGAAAGATTTAACTCCTGAAAATCGAATTTCAGATTGGATTGAAATTACTGCAAAAGATGCAAAAGGGAATTTGGTTACAGATGCATTTAAAAATGAAAAATGGATATTTTTAAACTCTGATTCTTCAGATTCATTATCTGGAGTTTATAAAAAAAGTATTTGTTTTGAAAAAGATGCCATCTATACTTTTTCAATATTAAATAATGGGGAAGTTCCAGCTGATATCTATGAGAATACAGCAACCATTGTTTATAAAAATATTTTTGATAATGATGTAAAAGATTATGATTCTTTTGTAATCAGTAGAAATGCACCCGATGTATGTATAACATATAATGATACTCCAGATAATAAGCTGAAAAATCATTATTATACAGAGACCAGAACTGCAACAATCGTGGTTTCAGACTTGAGTTTTGTTTATGAAGACAGTCAAAAGAAAGATTTGGATTCTCTTGCGGTAAATAAAATTCAGATTGAAATTACAGCAGAAAATGAAAAAGCAGAACAACTTACGGATAGTTATTCTGCGACAGGCTGGAATTTTGATAAAGAAAATGGGATTTATACGCAGGAAATTACTTATACAGGCGATGCAATTTATTCATGGAGTATTTCTGGTAAAAATATTTATGAATGGGATATTCAGACAAGTTATCAGGATAAACAGAATCAGAAAGTAGAGGATTATGATTCTTTTGTAATTGACAGACAGGCTCCCAAAATAATTGTTACCTATAATGATACTAACAAGGTTTCGGATTATTTTTATCAAGGAGGACGAACAGCCAAAATCGAAGTATCTGATTTGAGCTATGTTTATGAAGACTATCAGAGAATTTCAAAGGAAGGTGATATGTTTGTGATTACAGATGAGAGAGTAGAGCTTAATATCACTGCGAAAGATGAGTCGGATAAATCAGTAGCAAAGGCTTATAAAGAATCCGGCTGGAATTTTGATACCAAGAATGGAGTTTATATTAATAATATATATTTTGAAAAAGATGCTATTTATAAATATGAAAATTCAGCAATGGATATTTACGGCAGACAGGCAGAATTTACATATACAAATGAAAAAGAACATATAAAAGATTGGAATTCTTTCGTGATTGATACTCAATCACCAGAAGTAATTGTTACATATGATGACAGGAATAAAGGTACAAATTTAAAATATGTCGATGGATACTACAAAGATAATCGTACTGCGAAAATTACAGTTTCAGATTTAAGTTTTGTATATGCTGATAAATACATGCCAGAACGGGCAGATACAGAAAATTTAGTATTAAATAATCAAACCGGTGATAATACAAATAGTTATATTTTACCTGAGATTACTGCATATAGCAATGATATAGAAAGAGATGTAAAAAATGCACACACCATGAATTTGGAATCTTTGTGGAGCTGGAATGAAGCACAAAACGGATATCAGGCAGACATTATCTTTATGGCTGAGGCAAATTATTCTTTTCACATAACAGGAAAGGATATCTGTAAAAATCCAGCCAATGTCAGCTATTCAAATGTAGTCGATGCCAATTCCTTTGTGATTGATAAAACAGCTCCGACTATCAGTATTACATATGATGACAATTCTCCAGTAAGAATGATTGATGGAAGAGGATATTTTGCCCGTACAAGAACAGCAACAATTATTATTACAGAAGGATGTGACACCTTTGACACAGAAGATGCATCAAACAACATTATTATTACAGCCAAAGATGCAGCAGGAAATGATATTGGGCCTGATACTTATGCGGTTTCCGGATGGACGGAATCCAAAGCATCTCAAAATGGCACTGCAACTAAATATACAGCAGAGATTATCTATCAAGGAGACGCAAATTACACTTTTGAAATATCTTATACAGATAAAACAGGTCATACAGCAGCAGATATTAACACAAACAGCAACATAACGCCATATGTATTTACCGTAGACAGTGGAGCGCCAACAGGGACTATAAGTGTATCCGGCTTTGGAAGCTGGAACCGGCTGACAGAGCTTTTAACCTTTGACCGCTGGTCAAACAGCAGTGTTAATATTACCGCTTCAGCAAATGATGGAATCAGTTCAGTATATAGCATAAAATATTATAAGACAGCGGCAGTTACAGCTATGACCAGACAGCAGCTTCTTGATTTAAGTGATTCTTTATGGACAGATTACAACCCATTTTCTGTAAGACCAGATGAAATGTTTTCTGTTTATTTAAGAATAGAAGACCGTTCCGGAAATATCAGCTTTATCAATTCTGATGGAGTTATTGTAGATGCTACTGCGCCAAATGAGGAAAGTATCGCTCCGGAAATTACCATTGTACCTGTACAGCCGGTAAATAATATTTATAATACAGATGTCACCATAGATATCACAGTAACAGACCCAATTGTAAATAATTCCTATTCCGGTTTGAAAAGCATCCGTTATGAAGTTCAAAATATGGGAACAGTAACACAGCAGGGGCAGTTGTATACCTTTAATTATGTAACAGGACAGACGCTCCAGTCACAGCTTTTACAGCGCTGGAATGGACAGATTACAGTAGACAGAAACTTAAATAACAGCAATGATGTAAGAATTGTGGTATATGCTCAGGATAATTCAGATAATATGTCAAATGCCTATACAGCCATTCAAATTGATGTCACACAGCCGTCAATTGATATCAGTTATGATAATAACAACGGAGATGCATCTTTTGGAACATCAACTTACTTTAATGCAGACAGAACAGCAACCATAAGAATTACCGAAAGAAATTTCAATGCAGATGATGTACAGATTACCATTACAAATACTGATGGTACAATGCCAGCCGTATCTAATTGGAGTTCTTCAGCAGGAACCGGAAACGGAGACGATGCAGTTCATACTGCCACTGTAACTTATTCGGCTGACGGAGATTACGTATTCGCAATTTCATATGCAGATTTGGCAGGAAATACAAATACTGATATAAATTATAGAAATTCGGCTGCGCCAGAACAGTTTACTATTGATAAAACAGTGCCAGTTATTAATGTTACCTATGATAATAATTCCATGCAAAATGATAATTATTACAACGCAGTAAGAACTGCTGCCATAAGCGTTACTGAACATAATTTTGATGCCGGAAGATATAATATTACTCTGACAGCTTCAGATGATGGGGCAGATAAAGCCGCGCCTTCTATCGGAACATGGAGCAATAACGGAGATATACATACTGCATTGGTACAATTTACAGATGACGGCTATTACAGCATGGATATGTCTTATACTGATATGGCGGGTAATCAGGCAGCACAGTTTACGCAGCAGACATTTTATGTAGACCAGACCATGCCAAGGGTAGAGGTAAGAGGAATCAGAAATAATACTGCAAATAATAATGAAACAATCGGATTTGAAATCACTTGTACAGATACAAACTTTGATGTATTTACACCACAACTCAGTGTAACCAAAATGGTTGACGGAAAGAATGTCACAGAAAACTGTGAGATAAATCAGATGACGCCGATTCGAAATGGACAGACTTATATTGTAGACAATCTTGAACAGGATGGTATTTATTCGCTGACTTGTACAGCAAGAGACAAAGCGGGAAATGTATTTGACCGAGTGGTATATCTAAACGATGCCGGTCAGGAAGAAGATGGAATGGAGGCTTCAGAGGGAATTTCCTTTTTGAATTTTTCTGTTAACAGAAGAGGTTCTGTGTATACGCTGGATTCCTATACAGATGAAGTGGCGAAGTATTATTATGTCAGAGAAGTAGATGAGAATCTTGTGATTGTTGAAACAAATGTAGATACTTTGAGCGGTTATATTGAATTAAATGGAAAGAAACTTACAGAAGGTACAGATTATAGGGTAGAAATATCAGGTGGAAACGGCGAATGGTATGTTGTGCGTTATATTATTAATAAGGAATTGTTCGCGGGAGAGGGCGAATATAAAATTGTCGCTTATTCCGAAGACAATGCGGGAAATACAGCGTACAGCGATATCAAGGGAACAAATATGTCATTTATTATTGACAGAACAGCACCGATAGTGACAGTGGCAGGTATTGAGGATAACGGAAGATATCAGGTAGAGAGACAGACTGTTACTGTAATTCCAAAGGATGACGGAGGAAAACTGCAGAAAATTACAATTGAGGCGTTTGACCAGAATGGAGATATGTTGAATGGCTTTCCGATTGTTTATGAAGGTGAGGAGCTTATAGCTCTGTTGGAGGAAAATAACGGCGAGTTGACCTTTGAACTGCCAGAAGGAACAGGAATGAGTGTAAGAATTACCTGTGAGGATGCAGCGGGAAATGAGATGGATACAATGTCTTTTGATAATATTGTTGTATCTACAAACCGGCTGACGATTATTCTGGCAGATAAAAGATTTATTTATGGAGTAATTGCAGGTATTGTAGTACTGACAGTTCTGATTGTGCTGTTGATTGTGTGGAAGAAACACACAAAGAAGCAGGCCAAGGAAAACAATGGAGCAGAACAGACATAAGAGAACATTGAGAATTTTGGAATATGGCATAAAATAAAGCACTAAGTATAGATAAACAAAGCATTAAATATTCTATATGTAGTATGTGACAAGCAGGACAAAGAGTATCTACTTGTCACATATTGCGATAATGATAGATTGAATATAAGAGGTAAATGATATTTTTAAATATAAATTGGATAAATATAAGGAGGATAAATCTTTGAAAAAACGTTTATTATGTGTATCTCTTTGTGGTATGATTTTGTTTTTATCTGCTTGTGGAAGTACAGAAGCAGAAACAGAAAAAACTGTAAAGACATCATATGAAAAACAGCAAAAAACATCAGATACGCTTTCTGAAACTGATGAGCCAGAGAGCGAAAGTCAGACAGAAAAAGAAACAGAAAAAACTGTTAAAAGTCTTGAAATTGTAAATAATGGAAAAACTGTGGTTCAGTATGGCAGTGATATGTATTACTGGAAATATAATAATGGAAGTTTTGAGCATCAGGCTCTTTTAGCAAATTATAATCCGGTTTCTACCGCTCAGAATCAGCTTATCTGCCGAAAAGAGGATGGAAGTGAAGAAATTGTTCTAACTGACTGCGCTATGGGGGATTTGTATTTTCTGGATAACAGGATGTATTTTGAAAGTCTCTCTTTTACAGAATATACATATAGTACGGAAGTAAAATGGATAGAGAGAAAAGATGAGAAATGGGATACTTCTGTGATAAATTCTCTGGGAACCGGAAAAATAGCAGATGTGGATAAAGAAAAAAAGAAAATTCTTTTTCTGGCAGATGTGCCAAATAGTAAATATAATGATTTGTATATAATAAATTCAGAAAAACCAGAAGAACAAACAATTGTTGAACAGAAAATACGTTATTTGGCTTATGAAAATGAAGTAATTTATTATCAAAAAGAAACGGAAGATATAAAGAACGCACAGAGCGGAGAAATAAGCATGTGGTCGTCAGATTTACATTTAAATAAAACGGAATTTGTTCATACAAATCCAGACCTTTATGATTTTCAGGATGGTGGAAAAGCGGAAGTGCAGTGTTTTCAGATTTTTGACGGGAATATTTATTTTTCCTATGGAAATATCGCTGGAACAGGAAACTTCTATCAAGGCGGAAATATCTGTAAAGTACCTGTGGACGGCGGAAGCTGTGAAGTGCTGGCAAGCAGGGCGGAGGATTTGTTTTATGTGTATCGTCAAAATGGCGAGGTAAAAATAGAACAGACAAAAAAACTGAGCGAACCATATCGGGATGAAGCAGGGAATTATTGTATGTATGTAGATGAAGCGGGAACGTTGGTTACGCTGATATCGGCAAATGATTATACAAACGATACCACTGCTGCTGTCAGGATAAAAGATATTGAATTGATTGGGAATCAGGTTTTTTATAAAATTGTTTATAGTACTTATAATGCGGAAATTAGCAAGGGATGGAGAGATGGATATGACTGGAATAAAACAGAGGTGTATATAAGAGATATAGATACGGGAAATGTAAAAAAATTATATGAATATGAGCTGAATTGATTTGAAAATATGGACAGATTCATTATTTTAAAAATACAAAAATTTTAGGAGGACAGAAAATATGATATGTCAAAACTGCGGAGCGAATAACAATGAAGACGCACAATTTTGTGTAAATTGTGGACAAATTCTTTATTCTGACAATAGTTATAACTCTAGTCAAAACAAACAAAATTATTCACAAGAAAATCATACATATTCATCCCAAATAATATCACCACAAAGAATATATATTCCACATGGAAAAGGTGGTTTTGTTAATGAAGATGAGCAGGTAGTTGCAACTTTGAAAAATGGAAGAATTATGAATATTCTTTCAAATGAGGGATTTATGAATGAGAAGGCGGTGCTCACAAACAGAAGGCTATACTATAATTGCACAGATGGTTTAATTTCTACAATACATATGGAAAAGAAAGTGGATATTAAAGATATTACTGCAACAAAAATTGAAGATAATCATCCAAGAATAGTTCTTATTCTGGCATTGGTTATGTTTATAATAGGTGCAATGCTATCCGTGGAAATAGCGGAAGCAGGTAGTTCATTTATAGGAACAGCAATTGTTCTTGTTATAGTTTATTTTATCAGAGTGAAAAAATGCATGCGGGTAGATTATGCAGGTGGATTTGTTTATTTCAGTGTAAAAAATTATAATATGGAAAATGTAAAGGAATTTCAGAGATGTATTCATGCAATAAAAGATACTATGTAACAACTATTGTTCTTTAATATCAGTTATTTTAAAAGAAAAAACTTTACAAAAAATCTATATCGTACAAATTAGCATCAAATAAGGTTATTAATGTTTAAATTATTTTAGACAGCCTTATCTTTAAAGTAAAAAAGGAGTATTACATATGATTTGTAGAAATTGCGGACAGGAAATACCAGAAAGCAGCATGTTTTGCTCAAACTGTGGACAGGCTGCTGGGGAAAACAGCATAAATATAAATAATCAGCAGTACAGCGAGCAGGAATATCAACAATATAACAACGAACAATATATAAATCAGGAATATAATCAGCCATATAATAATTTAACAATAATAAATAGAATTTTTCAAAAAATTAATTCAACTACACTAGTTCTTACAATAGTTGTTATGTTAGTGATTTTGTTTTTAAAGTCCTGTTTCTTTGGTTCTGACTATAAAACACCTCTTGATGATATGGTAAAAATGATTAATAAAAGGCAAACCAATATTGATAAAGTTGCAGATGTAGTTATACCAGAAATATTATCAGATTCTTATGATGAAATTATAGATGTGTTGAAAAGCAATAAAGAGTATAAAAAAGATTTTAAAACATTTTATACAAAAGACCTTCCAGATGCAGCAGAAGATTTATATGATGATTTTTTTGATGAAATGGAGGATATTTATGGCAAAAATCCAAAGATATCATATGAAATAAAGGATAAAGAAAAACTGGACAAAGAAGAAAAAGAAGCGATAGCAAAGATATATTCTTTATTCACAAAATTATCTTCTGGAGTCACAGACTGTATAGAGGCTCTTGAAGACTGTACTGAACTGACCGAAAAAGACATAAAAAAACTTATAAAACAGGTGGAGGCATTAGAAAAGAAGCTGGATAAGTTTAAAGTAAGCTCCGGATATCTTCTGAATGTAAAATTGACTATAAAGGGTAAAGACAAGAAAGACAGTGAAAAAATGGATATTGTCGTTATTAAGGTAAATGGAGAGTGGATGATTGATTATATATCCAGTATAATGATTAATTCAGAAAATTGTGATTTAGATGAAGTAGATGAATTATTCGATGAGGATGAGATTAAAAAACTTAACAGCAAATTGAAAGTAATGGCAAAATATATGGACCAGATGGATGAAGATATGATAGAAGAAATACTGGATAACTGGGAAAATCTCTTTAATTATATTTTTTAGAAATGGATAAGGTAAAAGGATGAATCAAATGGAAAATAATAGAAAATCAAAAATAAACACAGGAATTACAGGTTTTTCAGTTCTGATATTACTGCTGATTTTTATCCTGACATTTCAACCGCTAATTATCGCAGATGGTGGAAGAAAAAAAATAGATATTGGAACTATGGCAGGATATATTTTAAATAATGCAGCCAGAGTAGATGATGATGAAGAGGAGGAGCTGGAAGAAGCAGCGGAAAAACTTGCAGATTATGAAAATTTGAGTCTGATTTCTGAGCTTCAGATTATTATACAATATGCCAAATACAGTTCCAATATATATGACAGCTATGTGGCGCATTTTCTTGCTTATTTTATTTTTGTAGCATTGGCATTTATTATGGAGATATTGCTGGTAGTGGTTGTATTTTGCCAGCTTGTTCGCACAATTTTTGATTTAGTCAAGAAAGATTGTGAAATAACAGATGTATGTAAAAGAATGAGCACAATATTGGCAATTTGGATATTGTCTGTAATGGCAGGAATCAGTTTTTGCGAATATTGTGATATATGGGAATATAAAATGGAAACAGAATTTGGGTTTGCATTTTCTGTAATAGGAATTTTAGCAATTATTATGTGCATTGTTTGCATGTTTGCTCATATTATAATTGATAAAGCTTCAGGAAAACAGTTTCAGTCACGTCTAATTGCCGCTGCTTTGTTTTTTACAGCAGTTACGGGAATTTATTGCCTGAAAGTAAATGCTTTTAAAATAGAATATTCGGTAGAGGTGGAAAATGATAATTATATAGATAATGATGATAAGGTTTCCTTGGCTTCACTGCCTAAATGGGAGATTTTTCAGACAATAGAATCAATTCAGACTATAAATAATAAATTAGAAGCAGAGAAAGCATCTGATTATATTAGCAAGATTGCAGGTTCCGTATTTATACTGTTAGGAGCATTTGGATGCGTTCTTTTGATTGTTGTTACATATTCAGTTAGTATGGGTAATTTTGCATCAGGAATGTGCGGGCGTAAATATTCTTTAATTTTACAGATAATTTGTTCCATACTCAGTATTGCTTTTGTTATTCTGCTGGCAGTATTGCTTGGATTTGGGACAAATCAGATAGCCCATACAATGGAAAATGTATATAAAAGCACATTTGATTCAGCAAGCTGTGAATTTGAGATAAAATATAAAATGGGATATTTTATTCCTTTTATTGTCAATATTATATTTATTATTTTAAGTATAGTCAAAAAAGTGTTTGACTGGAAGCTGGCGGAAAGTTATACAGCTAATATTGGTGTTGATTATTCTGATAATTTTTATTCCCAAAATCAACCTTATCCACAGAATGTTCCATATCCACAAAATATACCTAGTATGCCATATTCTCAAGAAAAAACAGCAGGACAGGAAACTGCATATACAAATGAGGAATATTCCCAAAATAGAAATATATGTTCAAATTGTGGTGCAGAAAATGAAGCAGTGAACAGATTTTGTTCAAGATGTGGACAAGAGATGTAGCAGTTTTTATTATTAAAATGATAATTGTTATAGCCAAGGGTAGGACACAATTCATTATACAATAAAAATATTGAAGAGGTAATATATGGTAACATTAATGAAAGGTGATATTACGAAAATTGATTTTGTAGAAGCTATAGTAAATGTAGCAAATAAGACTTTGATTGTTTGTAATAGAATTTATTTTAAAAAGAGAAAATATTTATTTATAAATTAATTTCAAAAAGAAGTTATAAAAAATAGAATCCATACCATAGTGATGCAATATGTCTTTTAAAACAAAAGTTCATATTGCATTATTTTTATATCCAGCTTACAATATAAATGATTTACGAATCTTCAAACCTGTGATATAATGTCTGCGATGAAAGAAATCTGCTGCCGTATATCAAAAGCAGACCGGCTGGCAGAATTTCATTATCTAAAAAATTAATAAATTAAATAAATTAAAGGAGGAAATGAAAAAATAAAAATTAAGTAAAAACAAATATCGAAAAACAGAAAGGAGGAAAAAAGTATTTAAATTTATTTGAATCATACAAAGCAATAGTATAAAAACCTTGCCGGATAAAGATATCTATCAATGAATCATATCCGCAGGTAGAGAAAAGGAGACACATATGATTTGTAAAAATTGCGGTCAGGAAGTACAGGAAGGGGATGCATTTTGTCAAAATTGCGGCTCTCCGGTAACAGTAGAAGAACAAGAAGAAAAAGATACTACAAAAGTAAATCTAACAAAATCACAAAATTCAGAAGAAAACAGTATACAGAGTGATTTGCAAAATGATTCCATACATGAATCGGACAATCAAAATTATAACACTCAGGATTATTCTCAGGCATATAACAATAACACTCAAAGTTACAGTGGTGAGGCATATGACCAGTCTTATACCAATAATCAGACATATAATCAGTCTTATACAGAAACTTCAGCCGCCATGCAGCAGGAAAATCCAAAAAAGAAGCTTAATTCATCTGTTATAGGTCTGGCAATAATTGTAATTCTGGCAGTTTTGTTTTTAAAATCCTGCTTTTTTGGCTCCAGCTATAAAGCACCTTTAGATGATATGCTCAAAATTATCAATAAAAAGCAGACCAATATTGATAAAATCGCAGATGTCGTAGTACCTGCCATGCTGTCAGATACTTATGAAGAAGTGATAGACCTGTTAAAGAGCAATAAAGAGTACAAAAAAGACTTTAAAAAGCTTTATGACAAAACTCTTCCAGAAGCCATAGAAGACACATATGATGAATTTTATGACAATATGGAAAATATATATGGAAAAAATATAAAGCTGTCCTACAAAATAGAAGATAAAGAAAAGCTTGACAAAGATGAGCGCAAAGCTATCGCAAGTGCTTATTCTTCCTTTGCGCAGTTATCTTCCGGTATTACAGACTGTATAGAAGCTCTGGAAAACTGTACGGAATTTAAAGAAAAGGAACTTAAAAAGTTGGTAAAGCAGGTAGAGTCTCTGGAAAAGAAACTGGATAAGTTTAAAGTCAGCTCCGGTTATGTTCTGGATGTAGAATTTACCATAAAGGGAAAGAAAGATGAGACCAGCCACAATATGGATATTGTAGTGATTAAAGCAGATGGGGACTGGATGATTGATTATCTGTCTACTGCAATGTTAAATTCAGGAGCATATGATTTAGATAAACTGGACAAAATGACAGATGAGCTTGATTTAAAGCAGTTTAACAGTGAGTTAAAGGTTATTGCAAAATATCTGAAACAGATAGATAAAGATATGGTGGAAGATGCAATGGATAACTGGGATGATATTATGGATTTTGCTTTTTGACGAATCCTCGAAAAAGCATTGTATTTTCCATATAAAAATGATATATTTATTTTATAATGAAAAAATCATATAAAGGAGACGCAAAAAACATGAGTAAAAAACCAGTAGTATTAATGATTTTAGATGGCTATGGCCTGAATGAAATAACAGAAGGAAATGCAGTTGCGCTCGCCAATACACCAGTTATGGACAAACTGATGGCGGAATATCCATTTGTCAGAGGCAATGCCAGTGGAATGGCAGTTGGTCTTCCAGACGGACAGATGGGCAATTCAGAGGTAGGACATCTGAATATGGGCGCCGGAAGAATTGTATATCAGGAATTGACAAGAATTACCAAGGAAATTCAGGATGGAGATTTCTTTAAAAATGAAGCTCTGTTAAATGCCATGAACAATTGCAAAAAAAATAACAGTGCTCTTCATACATTCGGCCTTTTGTCCGACGGCGGTGTTCACAGCCATATTACACATCTGTTCGGTCTTTTGGAAATGGCAAAGAGAGAAGGTTTGTCAAAAGTCTATGTACATGCATTTCTCGATGGAAGAGATACTGCTCCGACATCAGGAAAGGACTTTATGAAAGAATTATGTGATAAAATGGAAGAAATTGGCATTGGAGAGGTAGCTACTGTTACAGGACGCTACTATGCAATGGATAGAGATAATCGATGGGACAGAGTAGAAAAGGCATATAAGGCTATTATACAGGGAGAAGGTATTGAGGCAGAGTGCCCTGTGAAGGCAATCGAGGATTCCTATGCCGCTGATGTGACAGATGAATTTGTAAAACCGACTGTGATTATAAAAGACGGTGCGCCTGTTGCAACGATTAAAGATGGTGATTCTGTTGTATTCTTTAACTTCCGTCCGGACCGTGCAAGGGAAATCACAAGAACCTTCTGTACAGACGAGTTTGATGGATTTGAAAGGCCTCACAGAATCAAAACCACTTATGTATGCTTTACTGAATATGATGTAACGATTCCAAACAAAGAAATTGCATTTAAAAAAGTTTCAATTGATAATACCTTTGGCGAATTTCTTGCCGCTCATCATATGACACAGGCAAGAATCGCGGAGACAGAAAAATACGCACATGTTACATTTTTCTTTAACGGCGGCGTAGAGGAGCCGAATGAAGGTGAGGACAGAATCCTTGTCAAGTCTCCAAAGGTGGCAACCTATGATTTAAAACCGGAGATGAGCGCCTATGAGGTATGCGACAACCTGACAAACGCTATTCGTTCCGGAAAATATGATGTTATTATCATTAATTTTGCCAATCCTGATATGGTAGGACATACTGGTATCGAAAGTGCTGCCATTAAAGCGGTAGAGGCAGTAGATGAATGTGTCGGAAAGACAGTAGAGGCAATAAAAGAGACAGATGGTGTTCTGTTTATCTGCGCGGACCACGGCAATGTAGAGCAGTTAATTGATTATGAAACAAAGGAAAGCTTTACTGCACATACAACGAATCAGGTTCCATTTATTCTAGTAAATGCAGATTCATCTTATAAACTGAGAGAAGGCGGATGTCTGGCGGATATCGTGCCTACACTGATTGAGATTATGGGAATGGAACAGCCAAAAGAAATGACAGGTAAATCACTGCTTGTAAAATAAGAGAAAGAAAAATTAAATAAGATGCCGCCCGTTTTTTTGCGGCGGTATCTTATTTATTCCATGGAAAATTATATAGCACTGCTCTTATAAGGTGGCTATATCTATTAAAAATAAAAAACTGTACCGGTATAAATAAAGCAAAAACACAGCAGAAGCTTTGGAGGGAAACTTATTTGAAAACGTTGAAAAAAACATTTATTATGATAATATTAACACTAATCTGTGTTATTTTGATAGATAATTATAACCGCGCAAAGGATGAACAAAAATTAGAAAAGAAAAAAGAGGATGGAAAAACTAATATATCAGAAACTGACAAAAAAAACAACGAGCCTGATGAACCGTCTTATTATGTTACCCTTTTGGCGCTTGGGCAAAATTATATGAATGACAGCGTGATTCATTCAGGGCAGCAGGAAGACGGAAGCAGCAGCTATGATTTTTTATTTGAGGGAGTAAAAGAAGAACTTGACAGGGCAGATATTTCAGCTATGTGTATTGGTTCTGTAATTGGCGGAAATAGTCTGGGTGTGTCGGGCTATCCGACGTTTAATTCACCTGAGGAGTTTTGCGATGCGGTTATAGCAACAGGTATTGATGCGGCAGCAATGGCAAATGTACGAATTAATAATATGGGAAGCGCTGCGATTTCAAATTGTATTGATATCTGGAAAAGTAAATCGGAAGCTATCAGGGTACTGGGTATTCGTGCCTCTCAGGAAGAAAGCTTTATCAATATTATTGAAGCGAACGGATTGAAAATAGCTCTTTTGGATTATACGGCGATTGTTACAGAGGCAATAAGCAATGAGGAGGCATATAAAATAAACTTTTTTGGAGATTATGCCAATGGTTCCGCAAATCTTGAAAAGTTATCAGAAAACACGCTTGCACAGATTAATGAAGCGTGCAATACTGCTGATTTTGTCGTAGCATTTGCAAGCTGGGGGCTGGAAAATACACATGACATTACCGCAACTCAGGAGCGCTTTGCAAAGCAGCTTGCAGAGGCAGGAGTAGACCTTATTATTGGAAACAGGCCAAACTATTTGCAGAAAATTGAATGGATTACCGCAGATAATGGAAATCGGGCATTATGCTACTATTCTCTGGGAAACTTTACTTCTTCCGAAAATACGGCTGACGGGCTGCTTGGCGGTATGGCAAAGGTCGGTATTAAGGTGGAACAGGGATTGACAGTGATAGATGAAGAAAATACGGGGTTGATTCCTGTGGTAACACATTATACTTACAGTGGTTCGGGCGATGAGGTAGATATAAAAGGCACACTGCCGCTTACATTATATACAGAGGAAATGGCCTCAGACCATGGAATAAAATCAAAATATGGAGCTGCATTTGGCAGAGAAACACTGCTTTCCCTGCTAAATAATACAGTGGATGCAGGCTGGATTTTAGAGCAGTAGAGCAGAGATATGCAGAAATCTTATGAAAATGCTTGCTTTTCCCATTTTTTTGTGCTATACTCCATTTCATATGGATTACGAAACAGGAGGAGGTGTCACTATGCATACATTCTTAACGATTATATTTATCATTATATCAATCGTATTGACGATATTAGTATTAATGCAGGAAGGCAAGTCAGCCGGATTATCCGGAGCTATCAGCGGCGTTGCAGATACGTATTGGGGCAAGAATAAAGGCCGTTCCATGGAAGGCAGACTTGTAAAATATACAAAGATTTTAGCTGTATTATTTTTTATACTCGCGATTTTGGTTAAAATGTTTTAAAGTTGATGATAAATTCCTCCTTATAATATTAGGAGGGATTTTTTAATATTTAATTTGGGAACTGAGAGGTTTTATCATGGAAGAAAAGTTGTTACAGGAAAGAAAAAACATTATTTTGGATATTTTAAAAAGTAAAGAATACCGGCCGATGAAAATAAAGGAACTAGCAATTTTACTGAATATTTCCAGAGAAGACAGAGAAGAACTGCGGTATGTCCTGGAAGCGCTGGTATATGAAGGAAAGGTGGCAGTTTCAAAAAAAGGCAGATACTCTATTGCTTCCTCTGAAATTGTTACAGGAACTTTTGAGGGAAATAGAAAAGGATTTGGCTTTGTCAGAGCAGAGGGAGAAGAAGAGGATATTTTTATTCCGGAACGTTTTGTTAACGGCGCTATGAATAAAGATATGGTGCAGGTAGCGATTCTGACCGAAGAGAAATATTATAAGGAAAACAGTAAATATAAGAGAAGAAAAGAGGGGGAAGTTGTAAAAATATTATCTCATGGTACAGAGGAAATCGTGGGAATTTATCAGAAAAGCAAGAATTTTGGATTTGTTATTCCAGATAACCAGAAATTTAACAAAGATATTTTTGTTCCTGTTGAAAAGTCAAAGGGAGCAGTCAGCGGACATAAGGTAGTTGTCAAAATTACAGATTTTGGCAGTAAGAGTAAGCATCCCGAAGGAATTGTAAAAGAAATTATCGGACATGTAAATGACCCCGGAACAGACATTATAAGCATTGTAAAAGCATACAATATACCGACAGAATTTTCGGATGCAGTACTTCATTATGTGGAGCGGATAGAAGACGAAGTAAATGAAAAGGAATATTCAGGAAGGCTGGACCTTAGAAACTTACGAACAGTAACAATAGATGGTGAAGAGGCAAAGGATTTGGACGATGCGATTTCTCTTGAAAAAGAGGGGCAGTTTTATCATCTTGGTGTGCATATTGCGGATGTCAGCCATTATGTAAAAGAAAACAGTGTACTGGATAAGGAAGCTTTAAAGCGTGGGACAAGCGTTTATCTGGTAGACAGAGTGATTCCCATGCTGCCGCAGAAACTGTCAAACGGGATTTGTTCACTGAATCAGGGCTGTGACAGACTTGCTCTCAGTTGTATTATGGATATTGATGAGAAAGGAAAGGTTATAGGTCACAGGATTGCAGAAACAGTGATTCGTGTAGACAGAAGGATGACTTATACCAATGTGCATAAAATTCTGCAAAAAAGTGATGAAGCCGTTATGGAGGAATATAAGGACTTTGTGGACTGGTTTGAGCTTATGCAGGAGCTTTCGGATATATTAAGACAAAGGCGCATGTCAAGAGGTTCTATTGATTTTGATTTTCCGGAGAGCAAAATTTCTCTGGATGAAAAAGGGGTACCGGTTGATATTAAGCCATATGAGAGAAATGAAGCTACAAAAATTATCGAAGATTTTATGCTGATTGCAAACGAAACCGTGGCAGAAGATTATTTCTGGCAGGAAATTCCTTTTATATACAGGACACATGTAAAGCCGGATTCTGAAAAAATACGGGCATTAGAGCTGTTTATCAATAATTTCGGCTATGGACTGAAAATAAGCAATGATGAAATTCATCCAAAGGAGCTTCAAAAGCTGTTAAAAAAGATTGAGGGAACACCGGAGGAGTCTTTGATTAGCAGAATCACTCTGCGCTCCTTAAAGCAGGCAAGATATACCACGATTTCATCGGGACATTTTGGACTGGCAGCGCAATATTATTGTCATTTTACCTCGCCAATTCGAAGATATCCAGATTTACAGATTCACAGGATTATTAAGGAAAATCTGCATGGAGGCATGGAGCAGAAGAGAATCAAGCATTATCTGTCTATTTTAACTGAGGTTGCAGAACATTCCAGTCTGACGGAACGGCGTGCAGATGATGCGGAACGCGATACGGAAAAGCTGAAAAAAGTGCAGTATATGAGCAGGCATATCGGAGAAATTTATGAGGGAGTTGTATCAGGTATTACCGGCTATGGAATGTATATTGAGCTTCCAAATACGGTAGAAGGGCTGATTCATATTCATTCTCTGTTAGATGACGAATATTACTACGACGATGAGAAATTTGAACTGGTGGGGGCAGATTCTCACAGAATCTTTAAGCTTGGTCAAAAACTGACTGTCAGGGTAGTGGATACAGATAAAATAAGACGTATTATAGATTTTGAATTAGTAGAAGGAGGGGAAGAAGATGGCGAAAGAAGCTCACAAGATGATAGCGAATAACAAAAAAGCCAGACATGATTATTTTATAGAGGATACCTATGAGGCAGGCATCTGTCTGCATGGAACGGAGGTAAAATCTCTGAGAATGGGGAAATGCAGCGTAAAAGAGGCGTTTATCCGGATTGAGAACGGAGAAGTATTTATTTATAATATGCATATCAGTCCTTATGAAAAGGGAAATATTTTTAATAAGGACCCTTTGCGCGTAAAAAAACTTATGTTGCACAAATATGAAATCAATAAAATTTCGGGACAGCTGGTGCAAAAGGGGTATACTCTGGTACCGCTGGAGGTGTATTTCAAGGGAAGCCTTGTAAAAATACAGGTGGGACTTGCAAGAGGAAAGAAATTGTATGACAAGCGGCAGGATATCGCAAAAAAGGACCAGAGGCGGGAAGTAGAAAGAGATTTCAAGGTAAAAAATCTATATTAGACAGAATGCAGAAAGTTGTTGACCTCCTGTATCAATATCAAGTATAATATAACCTACATGACAAAATTTTGAATGTCATATGGTTCAAAAGTACAAAAGGGAGGATTCTTGCGATGAAACAATTTTTTGGTATGAGTCAAAACGGAAATCTGAAAGAGGCCGTGCATGGTTTAAGTAACCCACAGTTTATTATGTTGTTTTCAAATAACAGACAGTTTGAGGAGCATGTAAGAAAACTGGAGGAGCTTTTTCCAAAGGTGCCGAGTATTGGGTGTATAGGGATGAGTTATGATATTGAGGTTGTGGAAAAGGGTGTTGGTATTATTGCATTTTCAGGCGGAGTAAATGCGGTAGCCAATGTCCTTGAGGAAGTAACTGTAATGCCGGTTAAATATATCAGTCGTCTTGAAAAGGATGTACAAAAAATAAATGCTTCACAACAGGATACCATATGTCTGGATTTATGCTCCGGAAACGATGCCTGTGTGCTGACGACTATATACAGTGTATTAAAGCACAGAAATATTTCACTGGTAGGAGGAACAGGAGATGCAGGGCTTGTATCTGCAAACGGAAAAATATATAAAGACGCGGTTGCCTATGCTCTTGTAAAAAATAACGGTGGAAAAGTAAAGGCTTATAAAGAAAATATTTATCACCAGATGGGAGATTATCGTTTCATTGCTTCACGAACAGACAAGGCAAAATATATCATCGGTGAATTGAATGGAAGGTCCGCAAAGCAAACCTATCAGAGTATTCTTCATGTTACGGAAAAAGAAATATTGACACAGACCTTTAAAAATCCATTTGGGAAAATTAACGGAAATGAGCTTTGCATTATCTCTATTAAAGAAGTAGACGGAAATGCTCTTGCGTGCTTTCGACAGGTAAACGATTCGGATGTGCTGATTATGCTGGAGCTTGGAGATTACAGAGAGATTATTAATCAGACAATTCAGGCAATTCAGAGAGATTTTTCAAGGATTTCAGCAGTATTTTCCGTAAATTGTCTGTTCCGTTATCGATTGTTCAGCGACAATCATTATATGCAGGAATATCTGCATGAAATGAGCCGCTTGGGGAATCATGCGGGTTTTGTCGGATACGGCGAGCATTATAATAATCAGTTTGTCAATCAGTCTATGACCTGTGTGGTATTTGAATAAAGGAGGAAAAAAATGAAGTTGAAAAAAAAGCAGAATAAAGCGGATGACCTGTATCCTGTTACTTATGTGATAGACAGTTTAAAGGGATATCACAGGGATTTGGTGCAAAAAGAGGTAGATTCTCTTCAGGAGCTCAGTATGGTCAGCAGTTCTTTTGGCACTGTACTTGAAGAAACGGAAAGTTTTCAGGAAAAGCTTCATGATTTTGAGCAGACTTTTTCAAATATCAATCAGGCAGCACAGGAATTTGAGAATGTGAAGGAAGAAATCAGCCAGTCTGTAATACAGGCGCAGGATGAGGTGGAAGAACTGAAAAAAAGTTCCATGCAGGTAGAAACACATTTTGGCGAAATGGAAAATACTTTTTTGGACTTTCAGGTTGCTTTGAAAAAAATAAAGTCATGTACCAATAAAATTATCACAATTGCCGACCAGACAAATATTCTAGCGTTAAACGCATCTATTGAAGCAGTAAGAGCTGGAGACAGTGGAAAGGGATTTGCCGTAGTGGCGTCGGAAGTAAAAAATCTAGCAAATGAAATCAAAAATCTGGTAGAAGAAATAGATTCCGGCATTAATGAAGTAGAAAGAGGAACAGAGGCGTTAAATACTGATATTAATACCTCACAGCAGGCGCTTGACCAGAGTATTGATAAAGTGAATGAGACTTATGATACATTTGATAAGATTACACAGGCAGCAGAGGGAGAAACTTCTGTGCAGATGGAAATATCCAGAGTAATTGGAGATTCGAGAATGTCTCTGACACAGCTTTGTGAATTTTTTAACCGGACAAAGGCGCAGTATCAGGATGTGGTGAAACATATCAACTATGCGAGCAGTCTAGGGACTACCAAGAGCGCAATGTTTGAAGACATTGACAATATGATGTCGCAGATTCCGCCGATTGTGAAGGAGTATATTGAGGACAGAAAGTAAATGATAATTGAGATGTAATTCCTGTTCCTATATAATAAAAGTCAGGTATAAAAAAGAAAATATAATACATTGAGTAAAAAATATCTGGATAAAATCCGCGGCTGTCTTATTGGCGGAGCAGCAGGAGAGGCGCTGAGTTATCCCATAGAATTTTTTTCCTAGAGAGAAATTCAGGAGCGTTTTGGCAGTGATGGAATAATGGAATATTAAATAGACAGTCAAACAGGTAAAACACTTATTTCTGATGATACACAGATGACACTGTTTACGGTAATGGGTATACCCGTGGGTGTCTGCGAGGGATTTTCTTCACTGCGCAGTCTATAAAAATCAAAATGGTTATATAAATTTATATGATATTGCAGAGGACAGACTGGAGCTGAAGGAAATCCTGCTGGAGATAGCTGAAAATTTGTGTTATGGCTGTCAGATGTCCGAATATGAAGACTACCATGATGAAACATGGCTGCAGAAATATGTATACAGAAAGAAACATTTAAATGATACAAGTGTATAATTATGGGTGAAAAAATTCAGTTTGAAAATGAAAAAGTATAAAAAAGAAGCTGAGATATAAAAGTATGAAACAGATAAATGGGAACCATATATTTTATGGTTTTCATTTATCTGTTCTGGGTTATTTTAGGTTATTTTTTAAACTGAAATACTTTTTTTCCAAGTACTACATAATATGGGGGTGTATCTTTTTTATAATCAAACAGCTTCCAGTCAATATAATCCAATATAGGAATGATAATGGCCACAAGGATATACCATACTATCATAAAAATAATATTAATCTGGTCATTCCACATGGAACCGGGCAGTGCGCGGTAATCCCACATATGATAGTCTGTATTGAGATGATTGCCCACAAGGCCCTCTCCCAAAATACATATGCTTCCAATTATGAATATTTGTAACAGATAATCTATATCATATGAAAAAATATTATTGAAAAACATTGCTGCAAGTCCAACGCATCCGGCAAGGTAAAACATTTCAATAAATGTATAATGTCTGAAGATAGTTTCTGTAATAAGGTATAGTCCGCCTGTTAAAGCATAGGCAAAGATAATCTTGAGACAAATTTTAAAATATTTCCTGATTGTATTTTTGGTTTTTATCATGTTATACTCCTTATTTTTAAATAATATTATACAGTTTTCCATTTTTTATAATAATTATGAAAGTTATATCATTCAAGTTAGATAAATATGTTATCAATTATTTTTTAGCGAAAAAGTAAAAATCAACCAAAGCAGAATTAATCTGTCCATCTATATTTTTTACATGTTTACTTACTTCTATGTACAGAAGTCTGAGTTTTATCTAAAGATTTTTTTAGTGATATAAAAATATAAGCAGTATGAAACGAATTATGAAAAAAATTATTAATTTTACTGGAATTAAGTCGATTTTAGGTATATAAGGATGAGTAATTGGAAAACTTGCATTGAATCCTTAAATAAGGCAGTAAGATGAGTTGAAAATAGTAGAAATTTTAAAATAATAATGAATGTGAAGTATTTTCAGCTCTATTTGTAGTGTTTTTTAATAAAGATATATAGAACCGGATATTTCGGTTATCTATGATTCTTCTAAATTAGATAACAAAGGTTGTCATGTGCACCGATTGGGTTATTGAGGTTGTATCACTATGCAGTAAACCGCTGATTATTTTACAAAACTTTTCAAATATCGTAGTGCAGGAGTTAGGGAATACTGGATTGTGGATTTGGAAAAGCAGATTATAACAGTTTATGACTTTGAGAATGAAACTGTAAATAATTATATATTTTCTGACAAAGTAAATGTCGGAATATATGAAGATTTTGAAATTGATTTTTCTCAGATTAGTGTTGAATAGGAGGCGAGACAAATTACCCCAGTATCAGAGGCAAAGAAAAAAGCTAATAAAAAGTGGCAGGATGCCAACTGTAAAAGAGTTCAATTAGTTATTTCTAATGAAGAAGCAGAAATAATAGAAAAATATTGTTCTGAAAAGAAAATCTCAAAAAACGGCTTTTTTAGAAAAGCTGCAAAGGAAAAGATAGAACGTGAAAAATAGAGACGTTCTATTTTTTTATGCAAAATTACAACTACATACTTGTATATATTGTATAAAATTACAACTACATATTTATACAATTTGCCAATGGACAAATACAAGTGTGTATTTGTATAATACAGACAATTAAGAAAACAAAGATGAAACAGTTAGAAGAAACCATTAATGACCTGTATCAGAACAATAGCAGAAAGATTCATCAGATGTGCGATAAGAGGTTACGCAGATTCGGCGGTCTGGCACAAAAAGACTATGATGATTTTTATTCCGCCGCAAATGAAGCCTGTATATGGTTTTAGAGAGTACAAGGAGGGAATTATTATACTGGCCAGCGGTTACAGTAACAGAATATTTGACCTATCCATATCAACAGAATGAGATGAAGATGATAAATAGTTTCTATTCTTTTATTGAGGATATGGAGATAGAAATTAAAAATATTGATAAAAGGATAGCTGAGAAAGCAGCAAAGATTAGAGCAGAATACAAGTTTTTTAAATCTATGGATGCCTTACAGTTAGCAACAGCTTGTATTAATAAATGTGATTTATTTTTGACAAATGATAAGCAGTTAAAGCAATTTAAAGAAATCAAGTGTGTTACTGTTGATGAATTATGAGGAATGATTATGATTGAAAAGCCAGTTATCAGCTCAGATTTTACGATTGAAGATGCTTATAAGTTAAAAGGGTGTACCAAGAAACAGTTAGAGAAAAAAAGAGCATTACAAGAATTGGAATTATTAAGAAAAGAGGAAACCATAATAGATTATGATTCAGAATTAGCTTCTCACAGAGAGGAAAAGTATGGATAATAAAAAATTTAAAAAGACCGCTTGATTTCTCTTGCGGTCTAGTGTATAATCTG
>CAJTOU010000006.1:0-7347 GCA_910577835.1 uncultured Lachnospiraceae bacterium
TGCTTCCGTGAATTAGCATATAAGGGAGAAATTCCGGGTGTTAAAAAGGCATCTTGGTAATATAATCTCAAAGCAGGATATCCAAAAATAATATAATTTCAGGAGAGGATATCCCAAAAGGATTTTGTAATTAAGTAACTCGTGTAAGTCGCAATACGTCACCAACTGGCAGACTGGTTGATGACAGTCATCAATCAGCAAGCTGATTGGTGATATGCGATACTGCAAAACACGTTATAAATCAGTTTTCTGATTGATGACAAGAGTTTAAGGAGGAAATAAAAATGGCAACAAGCGATCCGATTGCAGATATGCTTACAAGAATCCGTAATGCAAATACTGCAAAACATGACACTGTAGATGTACCTTCATCAAAGATGAAACTGGCAATCGCAGAAATTCTTTTCAAGGAAGGTTATATTAAGAAATATGAAGTAATTGAAGACGGTGTTTTCAAGACAATTCATATTACGTTAAAGTATGGCAAGGATAAGAATGAAAAGATTATCACAGGCCTTAAGAGAATTTCAAAGCCGGGTCTTAGAGTTTATGCCGGTAAGGATGAACTTCCAAGAGTGCTTGGTGGTCTGGGTGTAGCTATTATCTCAACAAATAAAGGAATTTTGACAGATAAGGAAGCAAGAAAAGAGCAGGTTGGCGGCGAAGTATTAGCTTTCATTTGGTAATACAGGTTATCAATCGTTTACGATAGATGATATAAGAGGAAGCACACTGATGTGTGCGCAGGTCATCAATCATAAATGATTGATGACGTAAAATAAAAGGAGGTGCGGGCATGTCACGTATAGGAAGAATGCCTATCGCTGTACCAGCAGGAGTTACTGTTGATATAGCAGAAAATAACAAGGTTACTGTAAAAGGACCAAAGGGTACACTTGAAAGAGTGCTGCCAGCGGAAATGGAAATTAAACAGGACGGCGATACAATCGTTGTTTCAAGACCAAATGATTTAAAGAAAATGAAATCACTGCATGGTCTTACAAGAACACTTATTAATAATATGGTAATCGGTGTTTCAGAAGGATATACAAAGGAACTTGAAGTAAACGGTGTTGGTTACAGAGCACAGAAGCAGGGAAATAAGCTGGTTCTTTCTCTTGGTTATTCACATCCTGTGGAAATGATTGACCCGGAAGGACTGGAAACAGTTGTGGAAGGAAATAAAATTTCAGTTAAAGGTATTGATAAAGAAAAGGTTGGCCAGTATGCTGCTGAAATCAGAACAAAGAGAGCACCGGAGCCATATAAGGGCAAGGGTATCAAATATGTTGATGAAGTAATCAGACGTAAAGTTGGTAAGACCGGCAAGAAATAATATATAAGGAGTGAACAAAAATGGTTAGTAAAGAATCAAGAGCAGTTATCCGTGAAAAGAAGCACAAAAGATTACGCAATCGTTTTTCCGGTACGGCAGAAAGACCACGTCTGGCTGTATTCAGAAGCAATAATCATATGTATGCTCAGGTAATTGATGATGTAGCCGGCAATACATTAGTAGCAGCCTCCACAGTTGAAAAGAGCGTCAAGGCTGAACTTGAAAAGACAAACAACATTGATGCAGCTTCATACCTTGGAACAGTGATTGGAAAAAGAGCATTGGAACGCGGCATTACGACTGTTGTATTTGACAGAGGCGGATTTATATACCAGGGTAAAGTAAAGGCATTAGCAGAGGCAGCTAGAGAAGCTGGTCTGGAATTCTAGTCGAGGAGGAGAATACATGAAACGTACAATTATTGATGCTAGTCAGTTAGAATTAGAAGAAAAGGTAGTGTCAATTAAGCGTGTAACTAAGGTTGTAAAGGGCGGACGCCATATGAGATTTGCAGCTTTAGTAGTTGTCGGAGACGGTAACGGACACGTAGGTGCTGGTTTAGGCAAGGCGATGGAAATTCCAGAAGCCATTCGCAAAGGCAAGGAAGATGCGATGAAGAAGCTTATTGAGGTGCCGATTGATGCAAATAACAGTATTCCACATGATAATGTAGGTAAATTTGGTAGTGCTTCCGTATTGCTGAAGAAGGCTCCGGAAGGTACTGGTATTATCGCGGGCGGTCCTGCACGTAATGTGCTTGAGCTCGCAGGAATTAAAAATATCCGTACAAAATCATTGGGTTCAAATAATAAGCAGAATGTAGTTCTTGCTACAATAGAAGGTTTGTCAGAGTTGAAAACTCCGGAAGAAGTAGCCAGACTTCGCGGTAAATCTGTAGATGAGATTTTAGGTTTCTGATTAACGGATGTATTAGGAGGAAAATAAAATGGCAGATAAATTAAAAATAACATTAGTGAAATCTACTATCGGCGCCATTCCAAAGCAGGTAAAGACAGTAGAAGCACTTGGTTTAAGAAAGCTTCACAAGACAGTAGAAATGCCTGACAATGCAGCAGTCAGAGGTATGATTCAGAAAGTCAGACACTTGGTAAAAGTGGAAGAAATCTAAAGACAGGAGGTGCAACAATGGACTTATCTAATTTGAAAGCGGCAGAAGGTTCTGTACACAGTGACAATTTCAGAAGAGGCCGTGGACATGGTTCAGGAAACGGCAAGACAGCCGGTAAGGGACATAAGGGACAAAAAGCACGTTCCGGAGCTCCAAGACCAGGCTTTGAAGGCGGTCAGATGCCTTTATACAGAAGAATCCCGAAAAGAGGATTTACAAATAGAAATACATTAAGAATTGTAGCAATTAATGTAAGAGACTTGGAAAAGTTTGAAAATGATGAAGTAGTGACAGTAAGCTCTTTAATCGATGCCGGTATTATTAAAAATCCAAGAGACGGCGTAAAGATTCTTGGAGAAGGAAAGCTTACAAAAAAGCTTACAGTGAAGGTAAATGCTTTCTCAGAAGGCGCCAAGGCAAAAATTGAGGCACTTGGTGGAACCTGTGAGGTGGTTTAATGTTCAAGACATTTCAAAATGCATTAAAAGTGAAAGAAATCCGAACAAAGCTTTTGTTTACACTTGCAATGCTTGTGGTTGTCAGAATCGGCTGTCAGATTCCCATTCCGGGAACTGACGCTGATGTGATTGCAAATTTGCTCAGTTCTTTTGACTCAAATGATGCGTTTGGATTTTTCAGCGCTTTTACAGGCGGCTCCTTTGAAAGGATGTCGTTATTTGCGTTAAATATTACCCCGTATATTACATCTTCGATTATTATGCAGCTTCTTACAATTGCGATTCCAAAGCTTGAGGAGCTTCAGAGAGACGGAGAGACGGGAAGAAAGAAAATTGCAGAGATTACACGATATCTTACGATTGCACTTTCTATTATCGAATCACTTGCAATGGCAATCGGATTTGGTAATCAGGGATTGTTCGGAGATACAAAAAATATATCAAAGCCGGAATATTTTCTGCTGATATTGACAGCAGTCGTGGCCATGACAGCCGGTTCCGCTCTTCTTATGTGGTTTGGTGAAAGAATTACAGAGAATGGAGTTGGAAATGGTATTTCCATTATTCTTATGATAAATATTATTGCAAGAATGCCAGACGACCTTATGAGCCTTTTCCAGTCAAAGGTAATGATTACAGAGACAAACGGAAGGTCTGTACTGGGCGCTGCTTCCGCTGCGATTATTATTATCGCCGTAATTGTTGCGATTATTGCATTTATTGTATTGCTGAACGGTGGAGAAAGAAGAATTCCTGTACAATATGCAAAGAAGGTACAGGGAAGAAAGATGTTAGGCGGTCAGTCAAGCCATATTCCTTTGAAGGTGAATACCAGCGGTGTAATTCCTGTTATTTTTGCATCTTCGCTTATGCAGTTTCCGGTGATTATTTCTCAGATTTTGGGAAAACAGGCGGGTGACGGCAGTGTATGGGGCAAGGTATTGAAGCTTTTAAGTCAGAGTTATTGGTTTGATATCAGTAATTGGCGTGCATTTGCATATACGCTTGGATTTGTGCTGTATGCTGTTTTGGTAATTGCATTTGCATATTTTTATACGTCTATTACCTTCAATCCAATTGAAGTGGCAAATAATATTAAAAAACAGGGTGGTTTTGTTCCGGGAATCCGACCGGGCAAGCCAACTGAAGAATATTTAACAAAATTACTGAACAACATCGTATTTATCGGTGCTGTGGGACTTTTGATTGTTGCAACTATTCCTCTTGTATTTTCAGGCGTATTTGATGCGAATGTATCATTTGGCGGAACCTCTTTGATTATCGTTGTCGGTGTTATTCTTGAAACACTGAATAAGATTAGTGCAATGATGGTAGTCCGCAATTACAAAGGATTTTTGGACAATTAATTATGCAACTAGGGGTTGTCATACAGCCGGCCAAAGGCCGATTATTTAGACTCCCTCATAAAATGCCCGCAGAAGATAAAACTTTTGTGGGCATATGTCGTTAATCGCGTCAATTTTATAAAACAGAACAGTTATGAAACTCAGCGATTAACGACCACAAATAATTGAATTTATAAGAAAGGCAGGCGGACAAATATGAAGATTATTATGTTAGGTGCGCCGGGTGCCGGTAAAGGTACTCAGGCAAAAATGCTCGCAGACAAATATGATATTCCTCATATCTCAACAGGAGATATTTTCAGAGCAAATATCAAAAACGGCACAGAGCTTGGAACAAAGGCAAAAGAATATATGGATAAGGGCCTTCTTGTTCCTGATGAACTCACCTGTGACCTTGTAGTAGACAGAATCAAGCAGGATGACTGTGCAAAGGGATACATTCTTGACGGCTTCCCAAGAACCATTCCACAGGCAGAATGTCTTGACAATGCGTTAAATGCTATGAATGATAAAATTGACTACGCAGTGAATGTAGATGTTCCAGATGAAAATATTATTAAAAGAATGTCTGGAAGAAGGGCATGTGTAGGCTGTGGTGCGACATATCATATAGTATATAACCCTACCAAGGAAGAAGGCATCTGCGACAGATGTGGAAAAGAGCTTATCTTGAGAGATGACGACAAGCCGGAAACCGTAGAAAACAGGCTGAATGTATATCATGAACAGACACAGCCATTGATTGATTATTATAATAACAAAGGAGTACTGCAGGAAGTAGATGGTACAAAGGATATGCAGGAAGTCTTTGATGCGATTGTGGCGGTTTTAGAGGCATAAAAGAGGCGTAATATGTCAATAACAATAAAATCTCACAGAGAAATTGAACTAATGCGTCATGCGGGGAAGCTGCTGGGTAAAACCCTGGAGCAGCTTGAAAAGGCTATAAAACCGGGTATGTCAACATGGGAATTAAATAAAATCGGAGATGAGATTATCAAGGGATATGACTGTATTCCGTCATTTCTAAACTATAATGGCTATCCGGCATCCATCTGTATATCTGTAAATGATGAAGTGGTGCATGGTATTCCAAAAAAAGATTTTATCCTTCAGGAAGGAGATATTGTCAGTATAGACGCAGGACTTATTTATCAAGGCTATCATGCAGATGCGGCAAGAACAGTACCTGTTGGTGAAATCAGTGACAGCGCAGAAAAGCTGATTAAGGTGACAAAACAAAGTTTTTTTGAAGGAATGAAGTATGCAAAACAGGGGAATCACCTGTTTGAAATATCCAAGGCAATCGGTGTCTATGCGGAAAGTTTTGGATATGGAGTGGTAAGGAGTCTTACGGGGCATGGAATTGGAAGCCAGCTTCATGAGGCCCCGCAGATTCCAAATTTCAAGCAGAGAAGAAGAGGTCCAAAAATTCAGTCAGGCATGACCTTTGCCATTGAGCCAATGATAAATGAAGGAACATGGCGGGTATACTGGCTGGACGATGACTGGACAGTATGTACAGAGGATGGTCTGCTGTCTGCTCACTATGAAAATACTGTGCTGATTACAGACGGCGAACCGGAAATTCTTACATTATTATAGAAGGTTTTATTTATTAGGAGGATTGAAAATGTCAAAATCTGATTTAATTGAAATGGAAGGCGTTATTATCGAAAAGCTTCCAAATGCAATGTTTAAAGTTGAATTGGAAAATGGTCATGTAGTACTTGCCCATATCAGCGGAAAGCTTCGTATGAACTTTATCCGTATTCTTCAGGGAGATAAGGTAAAGATTGAGCTTTCACCATATGACCTGAATAAGGGACGCATTATCTGGAGAGATAAATAAAAGAAAAAAATCCAAAAATTACTTGTATTTTCAGGCATTTTATGTTATAGTTTCAAATGGACTTTTTTGAAAGGAGGATTTTGCTGTGAAGGTTAGATCATCAGTTAAGCCTATTTGCGATAAATGCAAAGTTATTAAGAGAAAGGGTGCAATCAGAGTAATCTGTGAAAATCCTAAACATAAGCAGAGACAGGGCTAGAACAGGATATCAGCTTATGGCATGTCATCAACTGCATGAGGTTTATGACACAATTAGCGGCTGCAGCAATGGAACACCGGGGTGCGTGGTAATGAACTACTCTCATTCACTGCCATGTTACAGGGAAGGAAATTGCTTCATATAAATAATGCAACTAACGTCTGTTAAGAAATCAGCCAAAGGCTGGCTGCGTTGATTGCTGAACAAAAGCACTTATATGTGTACAGATTATCATTAACAAAAATATTATGAAAGGAAAAACTACTAAGAATTGTTTTTAGTAGCAGGTTGTATAACACATGGCTCGTATTTCAGGTGTTGATTTACCAAGAGAAAAGCGTATTGAGATAGGCCTGACCTATATTTACGGTATCGGAAGAATCAGTTCAAACAAGATTCTTAAAGCAGCAAATGTGAATCCGGATACAAGAGTTAGAGATTTGACAGATGACGAAGTAAAAAGAATCAGTGCTGTTGTCGATGAACATTATGTTGTAGAAGGCGATTTAAGAAGAGAGATTGCATTAAATATCAAAACTCTTCAGGAAATTGGATGTTACAGAGGCATCCGTCATAGAAAAGGACTTCCGGTTCGCGGACAGAATACAAAGACAAATGCAAGAACAAGAAAAGGTCCTAAGAAAACAGTAGCAAATAAGAAGAAATAATATTTAGTGATTCGTATATATATTAAATATTTAGATTCTTTTCAGCAGTTTTGAAAGAATAATATTCAGGAAATGTTATTCAGGTAATTATATTTCAGGAAATGTTATTCGAGAATATTATCAAAGAAAGGTATAACCCACATAAGGGAAGGTTAGTTTAAAATGGCTAAAGTTACAAAAAAAGTGACAAAGAAGCGTGTAAAGAAAAACGTTGAACGCGGACAGGCACATATTCAGGCATCATTTAATAATACAATTGTTACCATCACAGATACAGAGGGCAACGCATTGTCATGGGCCAGTGCCGGTGGTCTTGGTTTTAAAGGTTCAAGGAAATC
>CAJTOU010000006.1:7638-62357 GCA_910577835.1 uncultured Lachnospiraceae bacterium
ATGCAGCTCAGATGGCGGCTGAAACTGCTACAAGAGCGGCTTTGGTTCATGGATTAAAATCAGTAGATGTTATGGTAAAGGGTCCTGGTTCAGGAAGAGAGGCAGCGATTCGTGCGCTTTCTGCCTGTGGACTTGATGTTACAAGTATCAGAGACGTGACACCAGTTCCACATAACGGATGTCGTCCGCCAAAACGCAGAAGAGTCTAATAGGAGGTGCAATACAAATGGCAGTAAACAGAGTTCCTGTTCTTAAAAGATGCAGATCACTCGGTCTTGACCCGATGTATTTAGGAATAGATAAGAAATCAAAAAGAGAGTTAAAAAGAGCAAATAAAAAGGTCAGCGAATATGGCCTTCAGTTAAGAGAAAAGCAGAAAGCAAAGTTTATATATGGTGTATTGGAGAAGCCTTTCAGAAATTATTTTGCAACGGCATCCAAAATGAAGGGCCAAGCTGGTGAAAATCTTATGATTTTACTGGAGCGCAGGCTCGACAATGTATTGTTCCGTATGGGATATGCAAGAACAAGAAAAGAAGCAAGACAGATTGTTGACCACAAGCATGTTCTGGTAAATGGCAAATGTGTAAATATTCCGTCTTTCCTTGTGAAAGCCGGAGATACCATTGAAATCAGAGAAAAGAGCAGGTCTTCTCAGAGATATAAGGATATCCTTGAGGTAACAGACGGAAGACTGATTCCAGAATGGCTTGAAGCAGACCATGAAGCTTTAAATGGTACAGTAAAGCAGCTTCCGGTAAGAGAGAATATTGATGTACCGGTAGATGAAATGTTAATCGTCGAGTTGTATTCAAAATAAAATTTAATATGGATTGAAACAAAAAGGAGGGGCTTTATAGTGTTCGATTTCGAAAAACCAAACATTGAGATTGTGGAAATCTCAGAGGATAAGAGATATGGTAAGTTTGTAGTAGAGCCGCTTGAAAGGGGTTACGGTACAACGCTTGGCAATTCTTTAAGAAGGATTATGCTTTCATCGCTGCCGGGCGCAGCCGTAAGTCAGATAAAGATAGACGGCGTGCTTCATGAATTCAGCTCTATTCCGGGAGTAAAGGAAGATGTGACGGAAATTATTCTGAACATCAAGAATATCGCAATCAAAAATAACAGTGATACAAATGAAGCAAAGGTTGCATACATCGAATACAGCGGAGAAGGCGTTGTCACAGCCGGAGATATTCAAACAGACCCTGATATTGAAATCTTAAATCCAGATTTGGTTATCGCAACGCTCAGCGGCGGTGCTGACAGCAAATTATATATAGAACTTACGATTACAAACGGCAGGGGATATGTCAGCTCGGACAAAAACAAGAATGAAGAGCTTCCAATCGGTGTCATTGCGATAGATTCCATTTATACACCGGTAGAGCGCGTAAATCTTGCGATAGAAGATACCCGCGTAGGTCATATCACGGATTATGATAAACTTACACTGGATGTTTATACAAATGGCACATTAGCTCCTGACGATGCGGTAAGCCTTGCAGCAAAAGTATTGAGCGAACATCTGAATCTCTTCATTGACCTTTCTGAAAATGCCCGTACAGTAGATGTAATGGTAGAAAAGGAAGAAGACCCAATTGACAGAGTATTGGAAATGAACATTGATGAGCTGGAACTTTCTGTTCGTTCCTACAATTGCTTAAAGAGAGCCGGAATTAATACCGTAGAAGAGCTGATAAACAGAAGCTCTGAGGATATGATGAAGGTTCGTAATCTTGGACGCAAGTCCTTGGAAGAAGTGCTCAATAAGCTGAAAGAGCTTGGTCTTTCACTTAAGAGTGACAATGATTAGTATTTATGGAAAAGGTCGTTAATCAATTGATTGATGACATATTAAAAGCGTATATCTGGTAATTCCGAAGTGTACAGATATATGTTCCACAAATGGAGGTTAATTAAAATGGCTGGATATAGAAAGCTTGGCAGAGAGTCTGCACAGAGAAAGGCATTAATCAGAGCACAGGTAACAAGCCTGATATACAATGGTAAAATTATTACAACAGAGGCAAGAGCAAAGGAAGTCCGCAAGGTGGCAGAGCATTTAATTGCACTTGCGGTAAAAGAGAAAGACAACTTTGAAGAAGTAACTGTTCAGGCCAAGGTTCCAAAGAAGGATGCAGAAGGCAAAAGAGTAAAGGAAGTTGTTGACGGCAAGAAGGTAACACAGTATGAAACTGTGGAAAAGAAGATTAAAAAGGATTTGCCTTCCAGACTTCATGCAAGAAGACAGATGCTTAAAGTTCTTTATTCTGTAAAGGAAGTTCCACAGAAGGCTGCCGGAAGAAAGAAAAATACAAAAACAGTTGATTTGCCGAATAAGCTGTTTACAGAAATCGCACCAAAGTATGCTGACAGAAATGGCGGATATACACGTATTATCAAAATCGGTCCAAGAAAAGGTGATGCGGCGATGGAAGTAGTGCTTGAATTAGTATAAGAGAAAAAGAAAAAGCCGGACAGACAAAAACTGTCTGACTTTTTCTTTTTTTATAGAAAATTACTCCATATTTTTTAGAAAAAAATATATTACTATAAGTTCGATGGATAAAACTGCCCCCTTTTCATCAATCTATCCTTATATAAGCGGTATGAAATATGATTTGCAATCTATGAAGACATAATATATAATAGAGAAAAATTATGTTGCAGATGGAGGATTAAAATGGAACAATCCAAGAATATAGATAAAAAATATCTGAAGCTTTTAGCCGAGAAATATCCAAGTGCTGCCGCTGCCAAAAGCGAAATTATTAATTTGACGGCGATTATGGGGCTGCCAAAGGGAACGGAATATTTTTTCAGCGATATACATGGAGAATACGAAGCTTTTTTGAATCTTCTGCGCAGTGCATCGGGGACTATTATGGACAAAATAAGAGAATACTTTTCTGATTCCATGACAGGGGAGGGACAAGAAAGATTTGCCCATTTTATCTATTTTCCCGATGAAAATATCAAATCCTATCAGGCGAGAGGCTTTGGAAAGGAAGAACAGAAAATCCTTATCTGCCGTCTGATAAAGCTGTGCAGAGAGCTTTCTTCCAAATATACACGCTCAAAGGTAAGGAAGAAACTTCCAGAAGATTATGGGTATGCGATAGAAGAGCTTTTAAATGTCGATACAGCTGAAGTAGACAAGAAAAAATATTATGATGAAATTATTCATTCTGTAATAGAGTCGGATTCCGGTGCGGATTTTATCGGGCATCTCTGCGTGCTGGCGCAGCGTTTGGCGGTGGATAAGCTGCATATTATCGGCGATATATTTGACAGAGGACCAAGAGCGGATATTATTATGAATGAGCTTATGAATTTTCCGGATGTGGATATTCAGTGGGGAAATCATGATATTTCATGGATGGGTGCTGCCTGCGGAAATCTAGCACTGGTCGCAAATGTAGTCCGAATCGCAGTCAGCTACAACAATTTTGATGTATTGGAGGATGGATATGGTATTAATCTGCGCCCATTGTCCATGTTTGCCTCAAATGTATATAAAAATGATGACTGCAAGGGTTTTTTGCCAAAGCTTTTAGATGAGAATGTTTACGATAATGTAGATGTTCAGCTTGCGGCAAAAATGCATAAGGCGATTGCGGTGATTCAGTTTAAAATAGAAGGCCAGATTATTGAAAGACATCCGGAATATGATATGGATGACAGAAATTTTCTGAAGAAGCTGAATTATGACAAAGGAACAATTGAGATTGAAGGCGTGGAATATAAGCTGAAAGATACCATGTTTCCAACTGTGGATTCGAAAAATCCTCTGGAGCTGACAGAGGGTGAACAGGAACTTTTGTATACACTGGTTTCTTCCTTTCGACATTCGGAGCTGTTTAACAGACATGTAGAGTTTTTATATAATAAGGGCTCTATGTATACCTGCTGCAATTCAAATCTTTTATATCACGGCTGCATTCCAATGAATGAAGACGGAAGCTTTACAGAAGTAGTGCTTGATGGCAGACGCTATAAGGGGAAAAGGCTTCTTGATTATACAAATGAAATGGTAAAGCAGGCATATTATACAAAAAAGCCGGATTCCGTGGACTTTATGTGGTATCTGTGGTGTGGAAAAAATTCTTCTGTATATGGAAAGAGTAAGATGTCCGCATTTGAGGGATATTTTATCGGAGATGAAAAGGCAAAAAAGGAAATTTATAATCCATACTATCAGTTAAGCAATCAGGAGAAAATCTGTGATATGATATTTGAAGAGTTTGGATTAAATCCAAAAACCTCGCATATTATAAACGGACATGTGCCGGTAAAGCTGAAAGACGGGGAAAGTCCTGTAAAGGCAAACGGCAAGCTTTATGTGATAGACGGAGGTATTTCAAAGGCCTATCGGACCAAGACGGGGATAGCCGGATATACATTGATTTTCAGTTCTCATCATATTGCGCTGGCAGAGCATATGATTTCTGCAAAGGACAGAGTTCTCGCCGGACAGGGAAGCTATATCAATTATAAAGTGTCTCCGGTAATAAAAATTACAGAAAGAATGAAGGAAAGAGTCAGAGTAGCAGATACCGATACAGGAGAGATTTTAAGAGAAAAGATAAATGATTTAAAAATGCTGGTAAAGGCTTATGAAGACGGACAGGTATAGAACATGATGTTTCAGGCACAGAAAATAAAAAAAATCATAGAGATAAAGAATCTGGTTCATAAATTTACAGACAGAGATGAAGAGGGAAATATTATCAGTGAAAAATATGCCGTGGATGAAGTTTCACTGGATGTAAACAGAGGAGATTTTATAGCGGTTCTGGGACATAATGGTTCGGGAAAATCTACACTGGCAAAACATATCAATGCGATTCTTCTGCCTTCCCGTGGTACTTTGCTGGTAAATGGAAAGGATACTTCACAAAAAGAAAATTTATGGGAAGTGCGCAAAAGTGCCGGAATGGTATTTCAGAATCCCGATAATCAAATGGTGGCTTCTGTTGTTGAGGAGGATGTAGGATTTGGACCTGAAAATCTGGGAGTGCCAACACCTGATATATGGAAGCGCGTAGAACAGGCATTACAGGCGGTAGGAATGGCAGAATACAGACATTATTCTCCGTCGCGTCTGAGTGGCGGGCAGAAGCAGCGTGTGGCGATTGCCGGTATTCTTGCGATGAAACCGGACTGTATTGTATTAGACGAGCCCACTTCCATGCTTGACCCCGGCGGAAGGAGAGAGGTACTGGATACTCTGCATGAATTAAATAAAAAAGAGCACGTAACTGTAATTTTGATTACCCATCATATGGATGAGGTTATCGATGCTGATAAAGTATTTGTAATGAATCAGGGAAAAATAACACTTTCCGGAACACCACAGGAAGTTTTTTCACAGTATGAGAAAATAAAAGAGGCAGGAATGGAGCTTCCGGCAGTAACAGAGCTTGCATATCTGCTGAACCGCAGAGGGTTTTCTCTGTCTCAGGGAATTATTGACAGAAAAGAATTTACAGAGGAATTGAAAAAATGCTTTTTAAATCCCTGTAAAGTTTTTTGTGATTCAGAAGTAAATGAAAAAAATTTTGTCTCTTCAATAGAAAATCCAACAGAAAAAGAGGTGCTTTTTTCTCTTAGAAATATCAGTTATATTTACTCACCGGATTCGGTATACAGAAAGCAGGCATTAAAAAATATTTCTTTTGATATCTATAAAGGAGAGTTTCTTGGAATTGTCGGCCATACCGGTTCTGGAAAATCGACACTGATACAGCATTTAAACGGATTAAATAAAGCATCTTCTGGAGAACTGCTGTTTCAGGGCAAAAATATTTATGAGGAAAGTAACAGTTTTCCTGCTCTTCGAAAAAAAGTGGGGCTGGTATTTCAATATCCGGAGTACCAGCTTTTTGAGGCAACTGTATTACAGGATGTATGTTTTGGTCCGAAGAATCTGGGATTTTCAAAGGAGGAGGCAGAAAAGCTTGCAAAACAGGCGTTGACGCTGGCAGGAATAGGAGAGGAATATTATGAATTGTCTCCTTTTGAATTAAGCGGCGGTCAGAAGCGAAGAGTGGCAATTGCGGGAGTTCTTGCCATGAATCCGGAGGTTCTTATACTGGATGAGCCGGCAGCAGCCCTTGACCCCCGTGGCAGAGACGAGATATTCGGAATTTTAAAAAGACTGCATGAAAACAGCAGTACAACTATTATTCTGGTTTCACACAGTATGGAGGATGTGGCAAAATATACAGAGCGTATCATTGTCATGGATTGTGGAGAAAAGATAATGGATGATATTCCAGTTAATATATTCAGGAGACACAGTGAGCTTGAAAAAATGGGACTTGCTGCACCACAGGCTATTTATATTATGGAAGATTTAAAAAAAGCAGGGCTTGACATAAATACAGATGTTTTGGATATAAGAGAGGCAGAGAAGGAAATCTGCCGAAGGTTAAAGGGAGCACAAGAATGTTAAAGGATATTACACTGGGACAATATTATCCGGCAGAATCAAAAATACACCATTTGGATGCCAGAGTAAAGCTTTTGGCAGTTTTATGTTATATGTTTTTTCTTTTTTTAAATAATTCTGCTGTGGGATATGGCATTAATATAGCAGTGCTGGCAGCAATTATAAAAATGACAAAAATTCCGCCAAAGCAGATGATAAAAGGACTGAAATCTGTTTTATTTCTGCTTTTATTCAGTGTGTTTTTTACGGTATTTTTTACAAAAGGCGAAAATATGATTTTTTCCATTGGAATTATTCATATTTCATGGCAGGGGATTTTTATGGCTGTAAAAATTTGTCTCAGAATTTTTCTGTTAATTCTTATGTCGGCAATATTGACTTTGACCACTACTCCCACAGACCTTGCAGATGGTATGGAAAAAGCATGTGCATTTCTTGTAAAAGTAAAAGTGCCAGTTCATGAAATCGCTATGATGATTACGATTGCACTGAGATTTATTCCGGTACTGACGGAAGAAACGGATAAAATTATGCGTGCCCAGAAGGCAAGAGGAGCAGATTTTGAGAGCGGCGGTCTTATAAAAAAAGCAAAAGGTCTGGTTCCAATTTTTATTCCATTGATTGTATCCTCTGTAAAACGTTCTTCAGACCTTGCGCTGGCAATGGAGGCAAGATGCTATCGGGGCGGAGAGGGAAGAACAAAAATGAAGCCGCTCGTTTATAAGAAGAGTGATAAAATTGCATATCTTGTAATGGCAGGATACGCAATAATTATGATAATTGTAAAGTTCGTTTTTTAGAAAAAGAAGTATATAGTATGCATTATAAGGTTTTTGCTGACAGGAAAGGAAATATGTCATGTTAAAACGGGTTTTTTTAAAAATAGCCTATGATGGGACAAATTATTGTGGCTGGCAGATTCAAGAAAACGGGATAACTGTGGAGCAGATAATAAATGAAAGACTTACAGAGCTTTTAGGGGAAAAAATTGCTGTTATAGGAGCAAGCAGAACAGATTCCGGCGTTCATGCACTTGGAAATGTGGCTGTATTTGATACAGAAACAAGGATTCCTGCAGAGAAGATATCCTTTGCGCTGAACCAGCGGCTGCCGGCGGATATCCGTATTCAGGAGTCAAGGGAGGTGGCAGCAGATTTTCATCCACGTCACTGCAACAGCAGAAAAACTTATGAATATAAAATATTAAATCGGAGATTTGCAGTTCCAACAGAAAGATTGTACTCACATTTTGTATATATGCCTTTGGATGTGGAAAAAATGAAGAAGGGGGCGGAATATATTGTGGGAGAGCATGATTTTAAAAGCTTCTGTTCTTCCAGAAGTCAGGTGGAAAATACTGTGCGGACAATTTATAAGCTGGAGATTGAAAAAGAGGGGGATATGATACATATGATAATCTGCGGAAATGGGTTTCTGTATAATATGGTACGCATTATTGCAGGAACATTGATAAAGGTAGGGCTGAATATCTATCCGCCGGAACATGTGCAGGAAATTATTGAGGCAAGAGACAGAAGTGTGGCCGGACCGAAGGCGGCGGCATGTGGATTAACTCTGGTAGGGATAGCGTATGACTGAAAAAATATATACAGAAAATGTATAAAAAAGATTGACATGCTGCCAAAAATCATATAAAATATAAAGCTGTGGCGGATTGCGTCACAAAAATTATGCGTGAATATGTTTCCGCCATTAGCCCCGGAGGGAGCATTTCATAATAAATGCTATATAAATCAGTTTTATCTTTATAGGAAAATATTATAAGCAACTAAAAAAGCGTTCAAATGTGGGTATATACCCAAAAGTACCTAAAATCCAAGGTATAGCTTGTGCTGGCTTTATAGCAGGCTATTGGTTAAGTCCAAAAATCGGGACAAAATAAAAAATCTAGGAAAGGAAAAGCTAATTAGATGAAATCCACAAAATCACACAGATAAGTGAATGTGGATATGTACCGGTGGTTTGAATTATCAAATTTGATTGATAACATAACCGGGAATTTACGACTGTGGAGTATATAAGAATTTGTGAGTAGTATGTTACTTGTAACTACAAAAGCATATACGAAGAAACAGTAAGGTGAAATCGTGAGATTTACCCAAATCATCTGGCATATACACGTTTGTATATGTGTTTAGTAGCGGAAGACCAATGAAGACTTTTATGGCCAGTCCAGAAAAAATTGAAAGAAAATGGTATGTTGTAGATGCAGAGAATAAGACATTAGGACGTCTTGCATCAGAGGTAGCAAAGATTTTGAAAGGCAAGAATAAGCCTATATATACACCATATGTTGATACAGGTGATTTTGTAATTGTTGTAAATGCTGATAAGATTGCCGTTACAGGCAAAAAGCTGGACCAGAAGAAATATTACCATCATTCGGATTATGTAGGCGGTCTCAAGGAGACAACTCTGAGAGAAATGCTTGATAAGAAGCCGGAAAAGGTAGTGGAACTTGCAGTAAAGGGAATGCTTCCAAAGGGACCTTTGGGAAGACAGATGTATACAAAACTGCATGTGTACGCAGGTGCCGAGCATCCGCATGCAGCTCAGAAACCAGAAGTATTAACAGTTTAATCGGTGATAGGAGGAAGTTACAATGGCTAAGGCTAATGACAGGTTCTACGGAACAGGAAGAAGAAAAAAGAGCATTGCAAGGGTATATCTGGTACCTGGTACAGGCAAGGTTACAATAAATAAAAGAGACATTGATGAATATTTCGGACTTGAGACATTGAAGGTGATTGTTCGTCAGCCTTTGGTGCTTACAGAGTCAAATGGCAAATATGACGTGCTGGTAAATGTTCATGGCGGCGGCTATACAGGTCAGGCAGGCGCTATCAGACACGGTATTTCAAGAGCATTGCTGGAAGTGGATACAGATTTCAGACCGGCATTAAAGAAGGCAGGATTTTTGACAAGAGATCCTAGAATGAAGGAAAGAAAGAAGTATGGTTTGAAGGCAGCGAGACGTGCGCCGCAGTTTAGCAAGAGATAAGAAAGAAGCATATTCAAATCCCGAAAATTATTGGATTTTCGGGATTTTTTGTAATTAAAATTATATAGTTTAAGAGGAATGTTAATGAACTTTTATTTTGATAAAACGGGCATTGAATATTATAAAAATAATTCTCAAAAAATAAGAGTAATGAGTGAACATTGGGTTGAAAATAATATTTTCTGCCCCTGTTGTGGTAATTCGCATATTATAAAACTTGAAAATAATAAGCCTGCCGCAGATTTTCAATGTGATAATTGCAAAGAAGTCTATGAATTAAAAAGCAAGAAAGGAAAAATGGGCAAAAAGATATCAGATGGTGCATATTTAACAATGATAGAACGAATCAAAAGTATTGATAATCCTAATTTATTTCTTTTAAATTATTCTTCTGATTTACAAGTTACAAATCTGCTTGTTATTCCTAAATTTTTCTTTGTTGCTGATACGATAGAAAAAAGGAAGCCGCTTTCTTCAACGGCCCAAAGGGCAGGATGGATTGGCTGTAATATTCTCTTTTCAAATATTCCTGATCAGGGAAAAATTAAAATAATAGACAATCAGAAGGCTTGTGATATAAATAATATTTTGAGCAAATATGATCAAATTAAAAAATTACAAACTAATAATCTTAACAATAGAGGATGGCTTTTAGACGTATTAAATTGTATTAATTCAATTCCCACAGTTGAGTTTTGTCTTGCTGATGTATATCAGTTTACAGAAAAGCTGCAAAGGAAATATTTTAATAATCATAATATTGAAGCAAAAATCAGACAACAGTTGCAGTTTTTACGAGATAAAGGATTTATTGAATTTGTTGAAAGAGGTTATTATAGAAAAATAAATGATAGGGAACAGATAGCAAAAAGTAACTATAAAAAGAAATGAAAAGAGAAGTGTTTGTATTTTATTCTGACTAAAAAATAAACACTTCTTTTTTGTATTATATGTTATAATCTAAATAAACCTTTAGAAAAGAGGAACCGCCGATTTGAAATATAAAAACGCAAACAGCATACTGCCCGCAGAACTGATAGAATCTATACAAAAATATGTACAGGGTGAATATATCTATATTCCCATAAAAGAAAAACAGGAACCTTCAATCCCTTCTGAATATTCCTATGAACTTCAAAAAAGAAATGCGCATATTTATACAAACTCTTTGCAGGGTATAAATAATAAACAGCTTTCTGAAACTTATCATTTGTCAGAATCCAGTATTCGAAGAATTTTAATAAATCAAAGAAAGAGATATGAAATCATGAAAAATAGAATTAAACACATTATAACAAACTGGAATATTACAAATCCAATATTTACACAAATTTATGACACTGCATGGCAGATTGGAAATGAATATATTTTAAAAGTATATGAAAATCCAGATATGCTTGAAAGAAATATAAAAATCATTACCATTTTAGACAATATGGAAATCCCAACAGGAAAAATCATTCTCTCAAAAAAAGAAACCACTTATATCCATGATGACAAATATTACTATATCCTGCTGGAAAAAATGCAGGGAAGCAATATTGTCAGTTTGAAAAACAACTTGGCACTGGCTGCCAAGATGGGTGAAATTCTTGCACGTCTGCATATTGCGTTTAAGGAATGTGAGATACAAAATGAATTCTGGGACAACAGTTTGTTGAATGAAATGAATGGCTGGGTTAGAAACTTCTTTCAGGATACCGGCTGGAAATATATTGATGAAAAAGACTTTGATAAGACAGTTTTGAATTTGAAAAATTTATATGATAAACTTCCCGTTCAGTTAATTCACAGGGATGTTCATTTTGGGAATTTCCTGTTTGCTCAAGGCAGATTTTCAGGATATATAGATTTTGATTTGAGTCAGAGAAATATCAGAATATTTGATTTGTGTTATTTTTGTATTGGATTATTATCAGAAGAAGAGTATATGGATATTACAAAGGAAGAATGGTTTGAACTGTTAGGCAATGTCTTTATGGGATATCGAAGGAAGCTTGCGTTATCTTTAGAAGAAATACAAGCTGTGCCATATGTTATGGAGTCCATAGAGCTTTTATTTGTCGCATGGTTTTTTGGAGAAAAGGATTTGAAATGTGCAAAAGACGCAATAGAATTATATAAATTTGTACAATGCAATGAGCAGAAAATTGTTCATTCAATAAAATAAAGACGACAGATAAAAATAACCCGTTGACAATCCTGCTTTTCATGCTATAATGTTAATCACAAACACAGACAAAAAGCATTGACGAGGAGGAGTACATGCGAATCCGGATGAACAGAGAGAAAATGGCCGGTGAAAATTTTCGTGAAGGACGCATGGAAGTAGCCTTTGAGCTTTGGATTGAACAGATAACTCTCAGTAGACTCCAACGGAAATTCCCACCGTTATCAGGGAAGCGATATCGGAATTACACAGGTAATTCCCGTATTGTATTAAGTGCAGAAATATTTCTGAATTCAGGTGGTACCACGGACATGTAAGTTCGCCCTGAGCGTATGCTCAGGGCGATTTTTGTCTGTTTTGTAAAATTATATTTTATAAGGAGGTATCCATTATGGATAAGAAATACGATTTCCACAAAGCAGAACAGGAATTGGAAAAAATGTGGGAAGAAAACAAAATATACAAATACCAAAACGGGGAAGAAAAAAAGGTTTTCTCCATTGACACACCACCGCCGACTGTCAGCGGAAAGCTTCATATCGGCCACGTTTTTTCCTACACACAGGCTGAAATGATTGCAAGATTTAAGCGGATGCAGGGCTATGATGTGTTTTATCCGTTTGGCTTTGACGACAACGGTCTCCCAACAGAGCGTCTTGTAGAAAAAGAAGAAAAGATACGGGCAAATATGCTGTCACGCAGTGAGTTTTGTGAAAAATGCAGACATACGATTCAAAAATATGAGGCAGAATTTAAAAAGCTGTGGAAACGCCTTGGTTTCAGCGTGGATTGGGATTTGCAGTATCAAACCATCTCTAAGTTGTCCCAGAAGATTTCCCAGAAATCTTTTCTTAAACTGGTACAGAAGAAAAAGGCTTACAGTAAAGAATCTCCGGTATTATGGTGTACAAAATGCCAGACCTCTATTGCGCAGGCAGAGCTGGAAACAAAAGAATCAGAAACTGTTTTTCATTATCTGAATTTTCAGACGTCAAAGGGAAACCTTTTAGTTGCCACCACCAGACCGGAACTGCTTGCGGGATGTGTATGTATTTTTGTTCATCCCGATGATATCAGATATAAACAATATATAGGAGAAAAAGCAAAAGTGCCATTGTATGACTTTGAAATTCCTGTTCTGGCAGAAGAAACCGTTTCCATGGAAAAAGGAACAGGAGCCGTAATGTGTGCGACCTTTGGTGATTCCACAGATGTTGACTGGTATCAAAAACACAATCTTTCATATAAAAAAATTATTCTGCAAAATGGAACAATTTGTGAAGAAATTCCCTATATTGGTAAAATGAGTATTAAAAAAGCAAGAGAATTCATAGCAGAACTGCTGAAAGAAAAGGGACTTCTTATTAAACAGGAGGAAGTCAGCCATATGGTTGCGGTACATGAACGCTGTGGCAATGAAGTTGAGTTTATTCTTTCAAAACAGTGGTATATAGATATATTATCTGAAAAAGAGCGTTTTCTTCAGGCTGCACAGGAAATTAACTGGTATCCTGCACATATGAAAAACCGTTATAAACTGTGGGTGGAAAATCTTAAATGGGACTGGTGTATTTCTAGACAAAGATATTTTGGAGTTCCATTTCCGGTTTGGTACTGTAAAAACTGTAAAACTCCTATTTTTGCCAAAGAAGAACAGATTCCAGTAAATCCTCTCGAAGATAAGCCTTTGCAGCCATGCTCATGCGGGTGTAATGAATTTATTCCAGAGCAGGCAGTATTTGATACATGGGCTACTTCATCTGTAACAACTCTTATCAATGCGCATTATGAAGAATCAGATGATATTTCAGATAAAATTCTGCCGATGAATATGAGAAGTCAGGCACACGAAATTATTCGCACATGGGCATTTTATTCCATTGTAAAAAGTCTGTATCATACAGGGCAGATTCCATGGAAAGATATTATGATTAGTGGATTTGTTCTTGCAAAGCCGGGAGAAAAAATAAGCAAGTCAAAAAATAATGCTGGCGGTTCTCCGTTTGCATTGATAGAAAATCATTCAGCCGATGCCATACGCTACTGGGCAGCAAGTGGCAAGCTGGGAACAGATACTTTTTTCAGTGAAACTCAACTGAAGATTTCAAAAAAATTTATCAATAAGCTTTATAATGCTGCAAACTTTACAATACTGCAGCTGGAAGATTTTAAGAAAACCCGTCAATATGACGAATCAGAGCTTTTGCCGATTGACCGCTGGATTTTACAGAGAGTAAGTCAGACTACAACAAAGGCAGTAAAGCTGCTGGATAATTATGAAATCGGTCAGGCAAGGCATGAAACAGATGAGCTGTTCTGGAAGGATTTTTGTGATTACTATATTGAAATAGTAAAAGAAAGATTATATCAGCCGGAAAAGCATGGCATAGAACAGAGATATTCAGGTCAGACTGCATTATATTACAGTTTGCTTGGGATTTTAAAATTGTATGCCATTTATACTCCCTATGTTACAGATTATATTTACCAGAATTTTTATACAAGGTATGAAGAGAAAAAATCACTGCATCAAACTGTATGGTCAGCAGAAAAGACAGATGAAACCTGTATTGGTTTTGGAGAGCATGTAAAGACGGTTATTATGAATGTACGTAAATATAAAACAGAAAACCAGATGTCAATGAAAGATATCATTCCAGAGCTTCTCATTACCTGTCCGAAAAAATATCGAGAGTTTTACAGAAAAACAGAAAAGGATTTAAAGGCATGTACCGGAGCAGAAAAAATTATTTTCCGAAGCTGATAACAAAGACATAAAACCAAATAAAATATTGCTATTCTGAAAATTAAGCAGTTGCAAATATAGGAAAATAGTGTTAAATTAGTAGCAGAAAAAATTTATGTAAAGAATACAGGATGAAAGACTACTGATAAAATACGATTGGCAGAAAGAGAGGATATCACTATGGAAAAAATCAAAAGCATACTGCAGAATAAAAAAATTCAGGCAACAATACTGATATTGCTAATATGCATACTGTTTATCGCGGTTCTTATATCAAACCGTTCAGGGAAAAAAAAGAGCTTATGGAACTATAAAGAGGCCAGTGACTCCAATGCACAGGAAACCACTATTATCACTGAGGAAATTATAAAAGAAATAGATGCTGAAGTTGAGACAGACACCAATGGGAAAATCTTTTCCATTCTAGTAGAGGAAGAAACCATCGACCTTTCTTCTGATGAAATCGAGACGGAATCGGCGTCTGATGGAAGTGTGACCTATAAAGTCGGAGATAATACTCAGGTAGTAGTCAATAAAGACGGGGAAGCAAAAGTGATTAAAAAAGAAACAGTCACAAAGGTGGTAACTGTCAATACAAATAAAAACAATCAAACAGGAAACAATCAAGCAGGAAATAATCAAACAGGAAATAATCAAACAGGAAATGGGATTCTTTCAGGAAATATCCCATCAACTTCTCCGGTTCAGCCTCCATCAAACCCATCATCCTTAAACGGTAATCCTTCAGGGCCACAAGAACAGGAGTCATCCTCCTGGGACAATACAGCAACGGACCCTTCAGAGGAGTCCACTACAAAACCATCAGAAGAGGAGTCGTCAGAAGATACAGAGCGGACAAATCCGGATGCCATTTCCCAATAATCAGCCCAAAATATATTATTTTTGTATAATCAGCCATTTTTTTAGATATTTTTAAAAAGCAGAAAGGGACTGTACACCATGTGTTTCAGTCCCTTTTAAATCTTTGATGAATAATGGAAAAAAGTTGTTTTTCTTTTTAAATTATGCTATAATTCTTTTTATACATAATCATAGAAAGTGAGGTAGCATTATGCTGGATATTCTTTTCCTCGTTATATGTCTTGTTATAGCCGTTCCTGCGATTATCACTCCGCAGAAAATGACGCAGCGCGAGGGTTCCAAAATCAAATCAGAAATGGCTGTTCGTGTCTGTGGAGTCATTATTGTGGTGCTTGGTCTTATTAATTTCTTTATTTAGACCATAAAGCCATTGACCTTTTTAGGTTAAAATTGTATAATAATATTTTGTTTTAGAAAAAAAGGAGGTGATTATGTGCTTCAGGACACCATGTCAAAAATCAGAAATGCCGAAACTCAGGCAGAGCAGCTTATTAAGGATGCAGAAGCCGAGTGCAAAAAGATTCTTGAAGACGCCAGACAAAAGGCCTCTGATATGAAACAGCAGGTTTCCAAAAAGTCAAAGGAACAGGCGTCATTTGCACAGCAGGATGCAGAAGCCAAGGCTGAAAAGGAAACACAGGCATTTCTTGCAGATGCCGAAACGGAACTGTCAGATTTGAAACAAAATGCTTCAAAAAAGGAGAAGGAAGCAATTGATTTGGTAGTTTCACTGCTGGTTTAACATAAATCATAAAATCAGCAGAAAGCAATTCATGTAAATAGTCTTGTTTTACTATTATAAGTGGATTGAAAATATTAGTAAAGGAGGGATAAAACTATGGCAGTTTTACAAATGCAGAAGATAAATCTGTGTGCGCTCAAAAAGAACCGTAAGAGCATTTTGGAAACAATTCAGGCCTTGGGCATTGTCGAAGTAGTTTCTGACGAAGAGCTCATGGAAGGCTTTGAAAAAATGGATACTTCTGCACAGAAATCTCAGTTTGAGAAAACTGCTGCACAGGTAGACCAGGCGCTTGAGTGTCTGCAAAAACATGTTCCTGAGAAAAAAGGAATGTTAGACTCTCTTGCTGGCAGAGAATATGTGGATTCACAGACCTTTGACAAGGCCATGGAGGATAAAAATCTCTATCTGTCAGTTGCGAATGAAATCGTTCAGCTTGAGAAAAAAATGGCTGAAAATCACGCAAATATTCTTAAAATTAATACTGAGATTGACAGTCTTTTATCATGGACTGAAATGGATATTCCTATGAATACCCTCGAAACTAAAAAAACAGATATTCTAATTGGAACTATGGATGGACAGTATGATTTGGAGGCGGTTTATGCAATGCTTGCTGAAGCTGGGAATGCTCTTGCAGATATTACGATTATATCAGCTTCCAAAAATCAGACCTGTCTTGTTGCCGTCTGCCTGAAAACAGATACTCCCGCTGTGGAGGAGGCTTTAAGAGCAAACGGTTTTGCGCGTACTTCGTTTTTATCAAGGAAAACACCGTCAGAGAGAATAGAGGTTCTAAGAGGAAAAATTAAAGAGCTGGAGGAGGATACAAAAAATGCAGAAGAGCGTCTTGCAGACCTTTCCGTAAACAGAGAGGATTTAAGACTGATTTCTGATTATTTTCGTATTCGCGCTGAAAAATATGGTGTACTTGGAGGACTGGCACAGTCTAAAAATACATTTTTTATCAGTGGTTATGTTCCGAAAAAGGACTCAGAGAGGATTGTTCGTAAATTAACAGATTCTTTTGATGTCATGGTTGAGCTGGAAGAAATCTCAGACACAGAAGAGGCGCCTGTCCGGCTGGCAAATAACACATTTTCTGCTTCGACAGAAAGTGTCGTTGAATCATTTGGCCTGCCGAAAAAGGGAGAGATTGACCCTACTTTTATCATGTCTTTTTTCTATGTGTTTCTGTTTGGACTTATGCTCTCAGACGCAGCATATGGACTGATACTTGCCCTCGCCTGCGGCTTTGTACTTTTAAAATTTAAAACAATGGAGCAGGGGCTTAGAAAAACGCTCAGAATGTTTTTCTACTGCGGATTGTCCACATTATTCTGGGGACTGATGTTTGGAGGATTTTTCGGAGACCTTGTGACAGTTGTTGCAAAAACATTTTTTGGCAAAGATGTAGCCTTTCCGATTGTATGGTTTGAACCATTAAAGGACCCAATGAGGCTGCTGCTCTATTCTTTGCTGTTTGGTCTTATTCATCTGTTTACAGGACTTGCAATCAAAGGCTATATGCTGATAAAAGAGGGCAAATATCTGGATTGTCTTTTTGATGTAGGCTTCTGGTTTGCCTTATTGTTTGGTCTTGTACTGATTTTAATTCCAAGCGAATTATTCGCTTCAATTGCCGGACAGCAGTTCCATTTTCCGGGCTTTGTAAATATTCTCGCAAAGGTTCTCGCACTGGTGGGATTAATCGGAATTATACTGATGTCGGGAAGAGCAAATAAAAATCCTGCGCTGCGTATCGCGCTTGGTCTGTATGATATATACAATATTACAGGCTGGCTGTCAGATGTTTTATCCTATTCAAGACTTCTGGCACTTGGGCTTGCTACCGGTGTTATTGCGCAGGTTGTCAATCAGATGGGTTCTATGATGGGCGGAGGAGTTGTAGGTGCAATTTTCTTTATTATCGTATTTATTATCGGGCATACCTTAAATATTGCGATTAATCTGTTAGGCGCCTATGTTCATACAAACCGTCTGCAATATGTAGAATTTTTTGGTAAGTTTTATGAAGGCGGCGGACGCCCGTTCGAGCCTTTTCAACAAAATACAAAATATATAAGAATTAAGGAGGATCATTAACTTATGTTTACAGATCAGTTAGGAATTGTTTATGCACTTCTTGGTGCAGCCGTTGCAGTATTATTTGCAGGTGCCGGTTCAGCAATCGGCGTAGGTGTGGCAGGGCAGGCTGCCGCAGGAGTAGTGACAGAGGACCCAAGCAAATTTGCGAAAGTATTGATTTTGCAGCTTCTTCCAGGTACACAGGGTATTTATGGTCTGCTGGTAGGCTTTATCGTATTGTCCAAGGTAGGTCTGCTCGGTGGCGGTGCAGCAGAAATCAGCCTTCAGACAGGTTTATTGATTTTCGCAGCATGCCTTCCGATTGGAATCGTAGGTCTGATTTCCGGTATGCATCAGGGAAGAACAGCGGTTGCCAGTATCGGAATCGTAGCAAAGAAACCGGAACAGTTTGCAAAGTCCATGCTTTTCCCTGCAATGGTTGAAACATACGCTATTCTTGCATTACTTATCTCTATCTTAGCAGTTACATCTATTAACGTTTAAGTTTCTGCTTATCTTACAAGAAATTTATAGAAAGGAGAGGCTTAAATAAATGGCAAATATTGACAAAATAGTAGAAGAGATTCTAAATGAGGCAAGAAAAACCGCAGCGGAGAAAAAGGATGCCGCCAATGCGGAGGCTTCTGAAATTGTAGACAGCGCCAAAGCAGAATGTAAAAAACTTGAATCCGAGATTGCTGCAAAAGCAGAACAGGATAAGAAAAATGCAAGCGACAGGGCAAAGTCTTCCGCGCAGTTAAAAAAGCGTCAGATGATTTTAAATGCCAGACAGGAAATTATTTCAGATATTCTTGCCAAGGCTTATAATAGTATATTTGCATTAGATGATAAAACTTATTTCCAGATGCTTGAAAAAATGTTAAAGAAATATAGTCTTGCGAAAGACGGCGAGATTTACTTCTCTAAAAAAGATTTAGATAGAATGCCGGCAGATTTTGAGGATACGATTAGCAGTGTTGCAAAAGAAAACGGCGGCTCGCTGAAGCTCTCAAAGGAAAGCAGACCAATCGATGGAGGATTTATCCTTGTTTATGGTGGTGTGGAGGAAAACTGTTCGATTCAGACAATGTTCCATACCGAAAGAGAATACCTTGCAGACAAGGTGCATGAGATTTTATTTCTATAAACATTTAAAAAGCAGATTTTAAGGAAAGGGATATAAGTTATGGCAGATAATTATGTATATGCTGTTGCACGAATACGCTCCCTTGAGATATCTCTGTTTTCCAACGCGGTAATTGACCAGTTGATTGCATGTAAAAGCTATGAAAACTGTATTCAGTTCCTGCAGGAAAAAGGATGGGGAGACAGCGATACACCATCAGATGCAGAGGCGATTCTTACAAAGGAACGTGAGAAAACATGGGAAACCATACGCGAACTGACCTCTGATATGTCAGTCTTTGATGTGCTTTCTTACCCAAACCTTTTCCATAATCTAAAGGCAGCCATTAAGCAGGTAGTAATGGGAAAAACAGGTGCAAATATTTTTTATGATGATTGCAGTATTGACGGAGAAACTATGGTGAAATACATCTCCGAAAAGAACTACCAGTCATTGCCGGATATTATGCAGACTGCGGCAAGAGAGGCTTATGAAACGTTTGTTCAGACAAAGGATGGACAGTTATGTGATATCATTGTGGATAAAGCAGCTTTGGAAGCGATTTATCAGGCTGGTAAAAAGTCAGATAATGTTATTTTAAGAGATTATGCAGAATCTACCGTTGCTGTGGCAGATATAAAGATAGCAGTTCGTTCTCAGAGAACGACAAAGTCTATGGATTTTATGAAGCAGGCAATGGCGGAATGTCAGAGTGTCAGTGTAGAAAGATTAGCACATGCCGCTTTAAATGGTATGGAAAGTATTTGCAGTTATCTTGATGAAACAGGGTACTCAGAAGGCGCAGAAGCATTGAGAGAGTCCGCTTCTGCATTTGAGCGCTGGTGTGATAACAGAATTATAAACACAATAAAACCACAAAAATATAATTCATTTTCAATAGGACCACTTGTGGCATATGTCCTTGCAAGAGAAAATGAGATAAAAACGGTGAGAATTATTTTATCAGGAAAGCAGAACGGTTTCTCTGATGAGTCAATCCGGGAAAGGGTAAGGGAAATGTATGTATAAGATTGCAGTATTAGGCGATTATGACAGTATTTATGGTTTTGCCACTGTGGGACTGGATACATTTCCAGTATCTGATTCGGAAAGTGCCGCAAAGCAGCTTCATAATCTTGCAGAAAATGATTATTCCGTAATCTATATAACAGAGAAGCTGGCAGACTGTATACAGGAGGATATCAGGAAGTACAGCACCCGTGTATTTCCTGCGATTATCCAGATTCCGGGTGTATCCGGCAATACAGGCGCAGGCGTGGAAAATGTAAAGAAGACCGTAGAGCAGGCCGTAGGCTCCGATATTCTGTTTGGCGGTAATTAGAAAGGTGTGTGATTAATCCAAATGAGTAAAGGTACGATTAAAAAAGTAGCAGGACCTTTGGTTATTGCCGAAGGTATGCGGGACGCAAATATGTTTGACGTGGTTCGTGTCAGCAATCAGAGATTGATTGGTGAGATTATAGAGATACATGGAGACCAGGCGTCTGTACAGGTTTATGAGGAAACTTCCGGTCTTTGTCCGGGTGAGCCTGTGGAATCAACAGAGATGCCGCTTTCCGTTGAACTGGGACCGGGACTGATTACCAGCATTTATGATGGAATTCAGAGACCTCTGGATGATATTATGAAGATAGCAGGAAACAGCTTAAAGCGCGGAGTAGAGGTTCCGTCATTAAAAAGAGATAAAAAGTGGAAATTTGAACCGACTGTAAAGTCGGGTGATGCTGTGGAGCCGGGTGATATAATTGGTACAGTTCAGGAAACAATTGTAGTACAGCAGAAAATTATGGTTCCTTATGGAGTACAGGGAACCATTAAGGAAATTAAATCCGGTGAATTTACAGTAGATGAGGTAGTTGCTGTTGTAAAAACAGAGAATGGCGATAAAGAATTGACCATGATGCAGAAATGGCCGGTTCGTAAAGGACGTCCTTATAAAGAAAAGCTTCCTCTCGATATGCCGCTGATTACAGGACAGCGTGTGGTAGATACCTTTTTCCCGATTGCAAAGGGTGGTGTTGCAGCGGTTCCGGGACCTTTTGGAAGCGGTAAGACGGTTATTCAGCATCAGCTTGCAAAATGGGCAGAGGCAGACATCGTTGTTTACATTGGATGCGGCGAGCGCGGAAATGAAATGACAGACGTTTTAAATGAGTTTCCAGAATTAAAGGACCCGAAGACAGGACAGTCTTTGATGGAAAGAACAGTTCTGATTGCAAATACTTCTGATATGCCTGTGGCAGCCCGTGAGGCTTCTATTTATACAGGTATTACCATTGCAGAGTATTTCAGAGATATGGGATATTCTGTTGCGCTTATGGCAGATTCTACTTCCCGATGGGCAGAGGCTTTGCGTGAAATGTCAGGACGTCTTCAGGAAATGCCGGGTGAAGAAGGTTATCCGGCATATCTGGGCAGTCGTCTGGCGCAGTTCTATGAACGTGCGGGACAGGTGGTTTCTCTTGGTAAGGATGGAAGAGTGGGTGCTCTTTCTGTTATTGGAGCGGTATCTCCTCCGGGTGGTGATATTTCAGAACCGGTATCTCAGGCAACACTTCGTATTGTAAAGGTATTCTGGGGACTGGATTCCGCACTGGCTTACAAGCGTCACTTCCCTGCAATTAACTGGCTTACGAGCTATTCATTGTATACAGATAATATGGGAAGCTGGTTTGATGAAAATGTATCAGATAAATGGATGTCAGACAGACAGCGGTTAATGGGACTTTTGCAGGATGAGGCAGAGCTTGACGAAATCGTTAAGATGGTCGGTATGGATGCGTTATCCGCAGAGGACCGTTTAAAAATGGAGGCAGCACGCTCTATTCGTGAGGACTTTTTGCATCAGAATTCCTTCCATGAAGTAGATACTTATACTTCTTTAAAGAAGCAGTTTTTGATGATGGAGCTTGTAATCGCATTTTACGATAAGTCTCTTGAAGCCTTAAAACAGGGTGCTTCCGCACAGAAGTTAATTAATATGGCAGTAAGAGAGCGTATCGGACGTTATAAATATACCTTAGATGAAAATATTGATGCAGAATATGAAAAAATCAATAATGAGCTTCATATTGAAATCGCAAATCTGCTTGGAAGGGAGGAATAAGGAATGCCAAAGGAATATAGAACCATTCAGGAGGTGGCAGGACCGCTTATGCTTGTGCATGGAGTGGAAAACGTTGCCTATGATGAATTGGGAGAAATTGAGCTTGCTTCCGGTGAAATAAGAAGATGTAAGGTTTTGGAAATTAATGGTTCCGATGCGCTGGTTCAGTTGTTTGAAAGCTCTACTGGTATTAATCTTTCCAACAGCAAGGTTCGTTTTCTTGGAAAGAGCATGGAGCTTGGAGTTTCAGAGGATATGCTTGGGCGTGTCTTCGATGGTCTGGGACATCCGATTGACGGAGGTCCGGAAATTTTACCGGATGCCAGAATGGATATCAACGGTGTTGCGATGAATCCGGCGGCAAGAAGCTATCCAGAGGAGTTTATTCAGACAGGAGTATCAGCGATAGACGGACTGAATACGCTGGTTCGTGGACAGAAGCTTCCGATTTTCTCTGCTTCCGGTCTGCCTCATGCGAATCTTGCAGCACAGATTGCAAGACAGGCAAAGGTGCGTGGAAAAGATGAGCAGTTCGCCGTAGTATTTGCTGCGATTGGTATTACCTTTGAGGAGTCAAACTTCTTTATCAACAGCTTTAAGGAAACAGGAGCAATTGACCGTACTGTATTGTTTGTAAACCTTGCAAATGACCCTGCGGTAGAGCGTATCGCTACTCCGCGTATGGCTTTGACAGCAGCAGAATATCTTGCATTTGAAAAGGATATGCATGTTCTTGTTATATTGACAGATATTACAAACTACGCAGATGCCTTAAGAGAGGTTTCTGCTGCGCGTAAAGAGGTTCCGGGACGTCGTGGTTATCCGGGTTATATGTATACTGACCTTGCAACACTGTATGAAAGAGCAGGACGTCAGAAGGGTAAAAACGGAAGTATTACTATGATTCCGATTCTTTCGATGCCGGAAGATGATAAGACGCATCCAATCCCTGACTTGACAGGATATATTACAGAGGGACAGATTATTCTTTCGAGAGAGCTTTATCGTAAGGGCGTAACACCTCCGATTGATGTACTTCCATCTCTTTCCCGTCTGAAGGATAAGGGTATTGGTGAAGGAAAAACAAGAGCTGACCACTCAAATACAATGAATCAGCTTTTCGCTGCATATTCCCGTGGAAAAGATGCAAAAGAATTAATGACGATTCTTGGTGAATCTGCATTATCAGAGATTGATTTAATTTATGCAAAGTTTGCGGATGCGTTTGAACAGCAGTATGTATCTCAGGGATATTTTGCGAACAGAGATATTGAGGAAACACTGGAAGTTGGCTGGAAACTGTTATCCATACTTCCTAGAAGTGAGCTGAAACGTATTGATGATAAATATCTTGATTTGTATTATGGAAAATAATAGACAGAAATGGTATTATGAAAATAATCCTGTAAATATAATTTTATAGAAATATTTTTATTTATCAAATGTGTTATAACCCCCTTAGCTTCAGCTATGGGGAATGTCAAAGAAATAATGTATTATGGAAAATAATATAAAATCAGAAAAGAGGTGAATCATCATGGCAGCTACACAGGTAAATCCTACCAGAATGGAGCTGACCAGATTAAAGAAGAAGCTGCAGACCGCTGTCAGAGGCCATAAGCTTTTAAAAGACAAGCGCGACGAGCTGATGAGACAGTTTCTTGATCTGGTACGTGTCAATATGGAGCTTCGTTTAAAGGTGGAACAGGGTATAAAGGATGCCAATAAAAACTTCGTAATTGCCAAGGCGGGAATGTCTGAACAGATACTTCATACCGCATTGATGGCTCCAAAACAGGAAGTATATTTGGAATGTGATAAGAAAAATGTTATGAGCGTGGAGATTCCTGTATTTGAATATAAAACAAGAACAGCAAATGCGAATGATATTTATTCTTATGGTTTTGCATTTACCTCCAATGATTTAGACGATGCAGTAAAATCGTTAGATGATATTCTGCCTGATATGCTGAAGCTGTCAGAGACAGAAAAGGCATGCCAGTTAATGGCGGCAGAAATTGAAAAGACCAGAAGACGTGTAAATGCACTGGAGCATGTGGTAATTCCACAGACACAGCAAAATATCAAATATATCAAGATGAAGCTGGATGAAAATGAGAGAAGTACACAGATTCGTCTGATGAAGGTAAAGGATATGATGCTGGAAGAGGTAAGACAAAAAGCGCTGGCAGAGTTAGAAAACTAGATATAGAAAAAACAGTCAGATTGTGGATTGAAAAATCAGCAATCTGGCTGTTTTTGGTTTTATTGGGCAATCAACGCAAGCGTTGGTTGCATCGTTCTGAAATCTGTCTTTATACAATTCCCATAAAATATTCCACAGCAATCGCCACGATTACCACCAGCGCAGAGATAATAAATCCATGTATCATAGGTGAAATACCTGCTTTTTTCATATCTTTAAAGCTGGTATTTAATCCAATTGCAGCAAGAGCGGCAATCATTAAAAATTTGCTTAATTCCTTTAACGCTTCTGAAAGAGCTGTTGGAATGAGACCACTGCTGTTTAAAATTGCCAGTACAACAAAGCCTATAATAAACCATGGAAATAAAGAGCTGAATTTTATAGAGGCAGTTTCTTTTGCTATATCTGTATTTCCGGCTTCCTTTTGTCTTTTCACATGAATATTTACAAACGCAAAAACCAATACAGTAGGAATAATGGATAAAGTTCTGGTAAGTTTTACCATCATGGCAAAATCTCCCGCCTGCTCTGAATAAGCATATCCGGCGGCAACTACGCTGGAAGTATCATTAACAGCGGTGCCGGCCCACAGTCCATAAGCCATATCAGATAATCCCATCAAATCTCCGAAAATTGGAAACATAATAATCATTGCCATATCAAAAAGAAAAGTTGCAGACATGGCATAAGCGATATCCTTATCTTTTGCATCAATTACAGGAGCAATCGCAGCGATGGCAGAACCACCGCATATTCCTGTACCAGCGGAAATCAAATTTGACAGTTTCCAGTTAATACCAAGCATTCTTCCAATATAATAACCTCCACCGAAGCAGGTAAAAAGAGTAAACAGCATAACCAGAATAGAAAGCTTTCCAACAGATAAAATCGTGGATATACTGAGAGAGGCTCCAAGCAGAATAATAGCAAGCTTTAATATTTTCTTTGAAGTGAATTTCAATCCGTCTCCCAATATTTTGTTTTCAGGAAGAAATGCGTTAATTCCCATTCCAATAAACAAAGCGATTACACTGGCTCCAATCAGATGAATCGGTAAAAGTTCCTCTATAAATTTGGAAATCCATGCAATAATCAAAGCAAAAAGAAATCCCGGCAGAATATTTATAAATCCTGTATAAAGTTTTTGCATGATAATCCTCCTTTTCAAGCACAGTAAAGTGCTAAACAATACCATCTGCAAAATCTGTAAAATAAAATATAGTAAATTATATAGTTTATTATCTCTCAAAACAAAATTTTCATACAAAAACAAACAATACGTTTATAGACAAAAAAGTTACTATTGGAATATAAAAACAGCCCGCCGTATTTAGAGTACGACAGGCTGTTTAATACAGATTTATTTTATTGGGCACCCAGGCCAAATATTAGCTGACTGATTTAAGAAATTAATACAAGTGCTGGCTGTATGTAAAAAATTTTTGATTTTGTCAGCTATTCAACTTCAATAAAACGCTTATGAAATTTATCACTGCCACAACAGTGACGTTCGCCACCATCATCATAAATAATATAATCCCCTTCACGAATAAAAATCAGGCCTCTGCGATTTTGAATAAACGGACATACCACTTCGCCGTTTTCATTTGTAATCTTTACCAGACCTTCCGTTGAAATCCAGCCATTTGTAATTACAGTGGACCACAGATGAAATCCATCCTCCATGCCTTTCCCAATCTCATATTTTGCAGCTTCCACGCTGAGAGAAGCCCTGTTATACTTTTTCTTCATAAAACCACATCCTTTTATAAATTATTGAGCAATCAACACAGGCGTTATTTTTATGATTCAGGAAATTAACGTACGTGCTGGCTGCATGATTCACAATCAAACTTGCTTAATATTATTATATAAAAGATATGGCAAGAATACAAGTATAATTTTTATTTTATTTTATAATTCTTTTCTGTGTTGGTTTTACAGATATTTTTATTTTTTCAGCGTAAAAAATAAGTGTTTTGCTTCTGTTGTCCGAATAATCAGTAAAGGATGTCAGACGCTTTGTAGTTATATAAATGTAGATGAAGCAGGAATGCAGGCAGGAGCTGTGGACACAGACGGGTGTAAACGAAACAGGGATTTTAAAGATAGAAGTTATTTTAAACAGACCTTTTGTATATGCAGTGATAGACAATCGAACAAAGCTGCCGGTTTATAAAGTAAATTATAGTTTTAAATTTGAATTTTTGGTAATTTGACCAGATTGTAAAAATAAAAATCATCCTTGACAAATGTAGAATTAAAATATATACTAAACTTAGTATAAAGTCAAAGGAGTAAATTATTATGAACGAATTGCCAAATTCGGAACTTGAGATTATGATGATTATCTGGAGTTATAGAGATACAGTGACACGCAGTGAAGTAGAAGAGAAATTAATAAAAAAAGGAAGAAGATTGGATGAAACTTCTATTCTTACTTATCTTTCCAGACTTCAAAAAAGAGGCTTTTTAAAAGTCGAAAAAAAAGGAAAAAAGAATTTCTATACTCCGCTTATTACTGAGGAAGAGTATATGCAGAAAGAAAGTAAACGAATTTTAAAACAGATGTTTCATAGTTCATTAAAAAATTTTGTGTGTGCTTTGTATGATGGAAAGGAGGTAGATGAAAAGGATAAAGAGGAACTGTTACGATATATAGATTATAAGAGAAAAAAAGAATGAGAGCTTTTGTATATGACCAATAGGTCAGAAGTTGACGAAAGGAGGCCAAAAAATGAGGATGATTATGAGAGATATGTTGATTGTAACAATTGTAGCTGGGCTGTTGCTCGTTTTTATTCATATAATATCCAAAAAAGTAATTTTTAAATATGGTTATTATTGGAGAAAACTATCGTGGATTTTGTTGCTGTATATGCTACTTTTTCCTGTTTGTCATTTAGGAAATATTTTTATCAATCTGAAATCTCAAGAAGAGCAAAGTTTTGTTGTAGAAATCAGAGATAATCATACAGCAAAATTAAATGAAAATCATAATTTAGGCATATCAGAAAATCAATTTTTTACCCGCAGCCTTAATAAAATGGAATCTTTAAAGACAGGACTTTACCGGTTTTCAGAAAAATATTCGACAGATATTTTGTGGATATGGGCAGGCGGAATGTTAGTCTTTGAATCTTTTCATATCCTAATAAAAAGAAAAGTAAATCGCAGCTTGCAGTTATTTTCAAAAGAAGTGAAAAATAACGATATTCTTTCTGCTTTTTCAATGACACAAAAGGATTTAAATATTCGCAGACCTGTGCAGATAAAATACTGTGAACAGATTGAATCTCCGGTTACTTCAGGAATATTTTTACCGACTGTTTATATTCCTGAAAATATGGAATTGTCATATTTTGAATGGAGAACTGTGTTTCGGCATGAATTATATCACTGCAGGGCATATGATTTATTGTGTAAACAATTTATTGAATTTGTACAGGTTGTTTTGTGGTTTCATCCTTTGGTGTATTATATTAAAAAACATGCCTATGAGGATATGGAATATGTATGCGATGAAAATGTTACCAGAAATATGTGTCATTTCAATGTGAAGAAATACTGCTCCTGTATATTAAAAATTGCGCCGATAAGGCAGGAGGGAATTACAGCGTTTAGAAGTTCTAAAGAAAAATTGAAAGACAGGATAGATAATTGTTTTGAGGCAAAAAAAAGAAAAAGAAGCGGGTTATTTGTTATAGGTATAAATTTACTGATAATTATACTTTGTCTTGCGGGAACAACAGGTTTGAATTATCTATGGGCAGAGGATGTTTCAGAGGAAACAAAAGTGGAATTAATTATTCCTTCTGCGACAGAGATTATTCAGAATGGATATCCGGTAAATGAAAAGGGTGAAACTTATGGACCTGCCAGTTATTGGATTTGGGATGAAAATGTGATTCAACCAGATTTACAGTTGGCGGAAGGTGAAAATGGAGTGACAGGATATATACGTCTGTCAGAGATAGACGAGCTGGATGGACATAATAATGTTCATATGCCGGAGGATGCTGTGGAATATATGAAGAGAAGAGCCGGCGAGGGAGATATTACAGTTAATATGTATCTTCAGGACGGAGAAACTGTTATAGGGAAATTTGTGATACAAAATTGAAATCAGATTTTTTGGAATAATAGGGAGGGTAATTTTGAAGAAAAAAAAATTTTTTAGTATTATAGTTATAATAAGCATTTTATGTTTGAATATTCATTCTTTTGCAATGAATGTAGCAGAAGGAGACTATTCCTATAAAACAGTAAAGGGATATACGTATAGGTTTCGAGCTACGATACATGCCACATCTGATGATGTATGGGCACATACAGAGATTCATACAGATACAAATGTTCCAACTGGATATATGGGTGGAAGAATAGTGATATATACACATTCCGGTTCAGTGCTGAAACGCTCAAAATGGCAGTATAATGATAAACCATACTCCGGTATGGGGATTATAGCAGGCGACTCTGCAATAAGCGGTTCTTATTATTGGGCACAAGGAGAGATACAATTATTTAATGGTAATGGATATATCCCATATATAACGAATAGAACACCTAATGTGTTAGCTTCAGGCTCTTCTGTAAGTTTAAGTGATATTTATCATGTGAATGATAATAATGAAGTATATGGTTCTGAATATTTTTTACAACAATTTGGAATTAAACCGGATTTAATTGAAACAATAGGAGATAACGGAATTATTGGCTATGTTCGAGCTGAGGATTTAGACAGTCATAAACCAAGTAATCTGGAGGAAGCGCTTGAATATATGAATAATTTATCAGATGAACAAAAAGTATTTGTATATGAAAGCGATGGAAAGACGATTATTGATACATTTACAATTTGTGATGCCATAGTAGAATATTCATAGATTTAGCTGCATTTTATAAAGTGAAAATAATAGTTTTAATATGAAAAGGGTATGAATATAAAACGACTATTCGATACCCTTTTTATTTATATATGAGAAAATGGAATTATAAAAAATGAAAGTTGAAGAAATATTAAATAGAATATCAGAGAAATATAATAAAATATTAAAAAACAATCTTGTTGGAATATATATTCATGGTTCTCTTGCGTTTCAGTGTTTTCGCTGGGATAAAAGCGATATTGACTTTCTGGCAGTAACACAACGAGTGCCTTCCTTAAAAGAAAAAATGCAGTTGATACAAATATTGTTGGAGTTAGAACCCTTAGCTCCACCAAAAGGTCTGGAAATGAGTGTAGTTCTTGAAAAATATTGTCAAAAATTTGTTTATCCAACTCCATTTGAACTGCATTTTTCTAATGATTATCTGGAAAGATGTAAAAGTAATCTGGAACAGTATTGTATTCAAATGAATGGAACAGATAAGGATTTAGCAGCTCATTTTACAGTGACAAAAAAGGTTGGATATGCACTTTGTGGAAAAGGTATTGACGCAGTGTTTGGAGATGTACCAAAGGCAGATTATCTTGACAGTATAAAATATGATATTAAGGAGGCGCAATATGAAATTTTTGATAATCCAATATATTATATTTTAAATCTCTGTCGCGTTTGTGCATATGAAAATGAGGATTTAATTCTTTCAAAGGAGCAGGGAGGCATATGGGGATTAAAAAAACTTCCGTCTGTCTATGCGCCTGTAATAGATGCGGCTGTAAAAAGTTATACAGAGAACAGAGAATTTGAAGCAGATAATATATTGATAAAAGAGTTTGTAGAATATATGATAAAGTGAAATATTGTTAAAAGAGAATATATGATGAAATAGAATATATGATAAATAAAATATATCCAAAAGCAGATTTACAAAAAATATTTTACAAATTTTCTGTATGTTTAAAAATATATAGAAAATAATATGGAGATAAATATGTTGACAGATTTTAATTTTGATATAATTACAGAGCCATTACTAAAATGGTTTAAAAAACATGCAAGGGTTCTGCCTTGGAGGGAAACGCCCACACCTTATAGGGTATGGGTGTCTGAAATCATGCTGCAACAGACAAGAGTAAATGCAGTAATGCCTTATTTTGAACGCTTTATAAAAGTGCTACCGGATATTAAAGACTTGGCTGAATGTGAAGAGGAACGGTTGTTAAAATTATGGGAGGGCCTTGGATATTATAATCGGGTAAGAAATATGCAGACAGCGGCAAAAACAGTTATGAAAGAATATAAAGGCAGCCTTCCGGCAGATTATGAGGCACTTTTAAACTTAAAGGGAGTCGGGAGCTATACTGCGGGAGCAATAGCTTCGATTGCTTATCAGATACCGGTTCCGGCAGTGGATGGGAATGTATTGAGGGTAATAACAAGGGTAAGCGCAGATACTTCGGATATTACAAAACAGTCTGTAAAGACAGAGATAGAAAAATTAGTGACAAAGATTATTCCAAAAAATCGGGCAGGCGAATTTAATCAGGCGTTAATGGAGCTTGGCGCAACAGTATGTGTACCAAATGGAGAGCCGTTATGCAAAGAATGTCCGTGGAGTAAATTTTGCAGAGCAAGACTTGACGATAAAATTAAAGAAATTCCGGTAAAAACGGTAAAAAAAGCAAGAAAAGCAGAAAATAAAACGATTTTTATTATAAAACAGCAGAGAAATATTATATTGCACAAAAGAGAAAATAAAGGACTTCTGGCAGGAATGTATGAATTTCCAAATACAGAAGGGACTTTATCTGAGGAGGAAGCAGTTCTATGGATAAAGGAACAGGGATTGTCACCAATTAGGATTCAGAAATTAGAGAAAGCAAAACATATTTTTTCACATGTGGAATGGCATATGACAGGGTATGAAGTGTGGGTGGATGAGCTAGAGGAGGATAAAAGCGGTATGCTGTATGTAGATGTGAAGGAGGCAAAAGAAAGATATCCGATTCCGGCAGCATTTGCAGTGTATATGAAATACATTTAAATGTTTTACTTATCAAATCATTAAATTTATATATTTTTACAAATTAATTTAAAGTAATATTTGAAAATATAGAAAAATTTGATATAATATATTTGATAGAATAGCTCTAAATAAGTATGAAATGGGGGACAAATGATGCGTATTGCTATTTGTGATGATGAAAAAGAAATAACAGAAGAGGTGAAAGATTATCTTTGTGATATTCAGAAAGAATTGGACAGTAGAATGGATATTTACCTTTTTCATGATGCAAAAGATTTTTTATATGAAATTGAGGAAATGTATCCTTATGATATTGTATTTTTGGATATAGAAATTGGATTATATAATGGAATTCATATAGCAGAAAAATTGAAGAAAAAGTATCCAGCAACAATCATTATTTTTATTACAGGGCATTATCAATATGTATATGATGTTTTTGATGTACAGCCATGTGGATTTATCAAAAAGCCACTGAAAAAGAAGGATGTGGAGCATACTTTTTATATGGCACTGAAACAGAGTGAGAGTATGCCAGTGTTTGAATATAACTATAACGGTCGTTTTTACCGGATATATCTAAAAGAAATTTATTATATTACCAGTGAAAAAAGAAAGATTTTTATTATAAAATCAGATAATATGGGAGTATTTTATGGCAAGATGGAAGAAGTAGAACAAAAACTGAACCAATTGAGCAATAATTTTTTGCGCATTAATCAGTCAATAATTATTAATACAAGATATATAAAGGAAATAAATTATTATAGTGTAGTTTTAGAGGCTGATAATAAAAAATATGTGTTTAATATTAGTCAAAAATATCGAGTGCCAGTTCGAAAATGGTGTATGGAAATGTGGAAATTATCGTAGGATTATAAAGAAGGGTATGAAAATGGAAAATATTTTGATGCAGAGTGTGGTAAGTATACTGCAAATGCTTGTGTTTACCATGTATTTGAAAGAAATACTTGGACTAAGACATTCTATATTTTGGATGCCTGTTTGCTGGATTTTGATGGAAGTAGTGGACAGAATAATTATTAAAATGGCAGATTCCGCAGGCATAAATGGACTGGTATATCTTTTATTATTAGAAATAATAGCGTTTTGGATGGGTGATGGTTCATGGAAAAAGAAACTATTTATTACTCTGGGTTTTAGTGTTGTAATTATGGTTTTAGAGATACTTCTTATTAATATAGTAATTATATCTGGAATATGTGATTTAAATTTAATTTCTAATGATATAAAAATTTCTAGTTTAATATTGATTCTGACACAAATGCTTGCCTTTATATTTTTTCATATTATTAGTTACTACTGGAGGTATCAGATAAATAGTGAAACTTCAATAAAAAATTGGCTGGGAATTTTATTTGTCTCTGGCGGATGTTTTGCAGCAGTGCTTGTTCTTACTATAAATATGATAAATTATGATAGCTTTTCAATGAGTCAGGTAATAGTTTTGATTATTTTAATTTGCTTAAATTTCTTAAGCTACTATTTTTATTCTGTGTCTTTGGAAAAGAGCAGAATAGAGATGGAGACAATGATTTATCAAAAACAGATTGCCATATATCAGGAGAGGTATCAGGATATTCAGAAGACAAGAAAAGATATTTGGCATTTTCAACATGATATAAACAATCATCTGGGCGTCATACAGAAACTTTGTGAAGATGGAAAAGGAAAGAAAAAACCAGAAGAATGTATGTATGAAATAGAAAAATATTTGAAAAGTATTGGTATAACTTATGATATGATATTTCATAATACAGATTCAGAAAATCTTATGATAGATTCCATAATAGATATAAAAAAAGGATATGCTTTATCTAAAGGGATTGATATGGTAACAGAGTTATACATACCTCCTAATATGAAATATGACAGTCTGGATATGGTTATTATTTTAGGAAATCTTTTGGATAATGCAATTGAAGCATGTGAGAAATTAATTAATAAGAAAAAACCTGAAATTACATTAAAAATACAATATAAAATGTCCAATATTGTAATTCTTGTAAAAAATACATATGAGGGCGAAAATGGACAGTCAGGCAGCTCTGTGGATGATTCTTTGCCAAAAACGACAAAGACTGATAAAAAAGTACATGGAATTGGTATGAGAAACGCAAAAGAAATCATAGAGAAATATAATGGTGTGATTGAATGGCGAACAGAGTATGGAATGTTTATTGTAGATGTTTTACTGTATGAATTTGATAAAAGAGAGCTAAAATAAAAATAGATTAAATATTAAAAAATAAAGATTTCATTTTTTATATTATATTAATATTAAGAATGAAATCTTTATTTTTTGTTTTAAATTTTATTCATTAATAATATTAAAAACAACGAATTTTTACAAAATTCGCACGTTTTTTTACAAGTTGCGAAAAAGATATTTTATTATGATAAAATACAAAATAAGTAAAAATAATTTTATAAAAGTTTTTGGAGGCGTTATTAATGAAAAAATTTATAGAAATATTATTAAAGGATGGAATCGGGGCAATAGGAGATAAGATGAACGACCATGTTTGTCCACTTGTTTTATATCAGCCAAAGGCATGTAAGCGTGGAGAAATGTTAAATGAAAATCAGTCACCACAAAGAAAAGAGGATAATAAGAAAGGCATATAATTATTATGTATAAGGTTGCTGAAAGATTAGCGGACCTATTAGTAGCCAAAAAGGTAGTAGAGTCAAAAGACAGAGATTTTTATCGGTATGCAATAGAAGGCATTTTGTTATATTGTGTAAATTTACTCACACTTTTTTTGTTAGCTATTATCAACGAAAAACTAATAGAATGTTGTATTTTTCTTGTATTTTTCTTTCCGTTGCGCACATATTGCGGAGGTATTCATATGAAAACATGGTACTCCTGTTATATTGTGTCATGTGCAATGATACAGTTCATACTTATGTTATCCCATAATATTTGTATAGGATGGACAGTATTAATCATAGGATTATTTCTCTCTGAATTATGTATTTGGACATTAGCGCCGTGTGATAATCCGAATCATTCTCTGGGACAGGAACAGATAAAAAGATGCGAGCAGAGAGCAAAAATTTACAGCAGTATTATCATTTTTTTGACAATTATTTTCAAATTGATTGGAGCTGATATCTGTGTAATGTTATCCTTTAGTGCTCAAATACTGGCTTCAGCATTGCTGATTATGGGATATTTTGCAAGATATCAATAAAATAAGCAAAAAGGAGAAAATATGGATATATTATTAAAACCATCAAAATACAATTTTTTTTATAAAGATGAACAGGGCGATTATCTTATGTGTAATTTTTTCAAGGGAACAGACAGCTTTTGTAAGATAAATAACAAAAATATCGACAGATTTAATGAAATTATAAATAGGAAAAATATTTTGTTAAATAGAGAGGATAAGTTTATCAGTTATTTATACGAGAAAGGCTATCTGATAGATGAAAAAATAGATGAAGAATTTAGAGTGAAATCAATGTATTATAACACTGTGATGGGTGATGGATATTCTCTCACTATTATGCCTACGGAACAATGTAATTTCAGATGTAAATATTGTTATGAAACCTTTGAAAAAGGTAAAATGAGTAAGGAGGACCAGAAAGCATTATTAAAATATATTCAGAAATGTATTGCACACTCAAACCGCCTGCATATATCATGGTTTGGGGGCGAGCCGCTTCTTGCAATGGATGTGGTAGAATATATTATGAGCAATGTGCAGAAGATGTGTAATCTCAGAAAAATCCATTATTCATCAAATATAACAACAAATGCATATCTTCTTGATGCAGATATTTTTGAGAAACTATATCAATTTAGAGTAACTGCATATCAGATTACAGTAGATGGTCTAAAGGAACAACATGATTCTCAGCGTGTCAAAGGTGATGGAAGTGGTACTTTTGATAGAATAATGAAAAATCTAATCAGCATAAGAGATTTACCAAAGAACAAGTATAAATTCGCAAACATAACAGTTCGGGTAAATGTTACAAAAAATATTTTGGACAGATTAGATGAGTTTGTGAAGTATTACGACGATTTGTTTGGAAAAGATGAAAGATTTAATATTAGATTTGCCATTACAGATAACTATGGAGGTGAGCAAATCAAGGATATTGAAGATAAATTGGTAAAGGGAAAAAATATCTATGACAAGTTAAAAGAGAAAGGCATCTATAATAATAATCTTGTTAATTTTGCAGATGCAATATCTGCATTTGAACCCATGAATTTAGTATGTTATGCTGCCTATAAAAATTCCTTTACCATAGGCTCTGACTTGACTTTATATCGGTGTACCATTCATTTTGAAAAAAGTGAAAACTGTTTGGGAAAGATACTTCCAAATGGAGAGATGGAGATAGATACAGATTTAAATAACAGATGGTATATTAAAGATAAGCTGAAAAATCCGGAGTGTAAAGAATGTTTTTATTTACCATGCTGTTATAATGTGAGTTGTCCATTAAGAGAAAATGTTTCTGCATTTGAAAATAAATGTACAATGAGAGATTATAAAGAAAACTTGGGGAATTATTTAGTGTTTTTAGATAAGAAAATGAAGTTTGAGACAATATAAGAAATGAAAGGAATCATTATGAATGAGATATTAATTAATATTTTAGAGGATATGGGATTTTTTGTATTGGACCAAGAACAGGATTTTGATATCAGGGATTATATCAGTGATTCAATACAATTTATGGATTTTATTGTAAGAATTGAAGATAAACTGCAAATAGAATTAAGCGATGATTTTTTGGATTATGACCTTTTATTATCTTCCGTAGCTCTGGCCAATAAAATAGAAATCTATAAAGATAGTCTGGAGCAATAAAATTCGATACTACCATTATTACATATAATCAATAGGGATTATATATATGACTATATATATTATTAAAGTGTTATTTAGGTAAAACTTTATTTTAAGGAGGTTTTAAAATGAAGAAAGTATTAAGCAAGCCTATGAAGCAGGTTTATGGAGTTGCTTCATTATATGTGAATGAGATTAGAAATACTGGCTCAGGAACTTGTTCTAATTCAGGTACAGGAAGCTGCAGCAATAGTGGCAAGGGTTCATGTAATAATTCAGGCACTGGTTCATGCTACTAAAATAAAGAGAAAATAGTGAAATGATTTTAAGTGAATCAACATGAGGGCAGAAATAATATAATGTAATAATGGTAGTATTACGTCAGCATGTTGATTCACTTTATCTTATGCAGCAATCAGCGTAAATGATAGTTGCGTGATTTGCCATATAAGGAGGATTTATATGATAACATCTGATATTGTTATTATTGACAGCGGAGTATATTTTGATAAAGAAAAATCCGAAAAACCTGAAAAGGGTTTGAGAATATCAGTGAGGGATGGAATCGTAGAAGTTGATGAAAACTTTCAGGATGAGATGGGACATGGGACAGCAGTTTTTTCGATTATTCGTAAGTTTTCTCCTGATTCTGAAATTTTAAATATCAAACTCTTTGATGAAAATGGTGAAGTATCAGAAGAAGGTTTGTTTGAATCATTAAAGTATATAAGAGATAATGTAAACTGTAAAATCATTAATCTGAGCTGTGGAATAAAATATTGTAATCATGAAAAAGAGCTTGAAGAAATATGCGTAGAGCTACAAAAGAAAGGAATTATTATTATTTCAGCTTTTGATAATGATGGCTGCTGTTCTTTTCCAGCGGCATTTAAAAATGTAATTGGAGTGGATGCAAATTATCAATGTAAGGGAGCCTTTGATTTTGAATATGTTGAAGGGGATTTGGTAAATATAAGAGCAAAAGGCGGAATCCAAAGAGTAAAATGGAAGGATGGTAAAACAATAGTTTTAGGAGGAAGCAGCTTTGCATGTGCATATGTGACAGCTTATGCAGCAAATTTATTGCTTTCTATAAAGAAAAATTTAACAGTAGATGAAATTTTGTCAGAATTTAGAAAACATTCGGATAAAATATTTATAAACAATCATTTTGAAAATAAGAATAGTGGTGTAAATTGTGAACTTTCAGTAAAATCAGCGGCAATTTTTCCATTTAACAAAGAGATGCATTCTCTTATTCGATTTTCAGATTATTTGAAGTTTAACATTGATTCTGTTTATGATGTCAGGCAGTTAGGAAGAACAGGAACCAAAACAAACAGAATTTTAAATTTGTCAGATGAGAAAAATAATTTTGTCATAAAGGATATTGGAAATATAGACTATGATAGTATAGACTGGATGATTTTGGGACATTTGGAAGAAGTAAACAGAATATTAAAAAGGGATATACGAAAAGAGATGGTTTTATCTTGTATACAAAATAATATTAATATCTATTCTTATGATTCCTTGGAATATTGCAAAGAACTTTTTATGGAAAAAGAATGTAAAGTTTTTTGGCCTGCCGTATATAGCAATGATGTGCCTCAAAATACTTTTGGAAAGTTATATGGAATAACAAAGCCTGTAATCGGAGTATTTGGAACAGCATCCAAACAGGGCAAATTTACTCTTCAAATTACATTAAAAAAACTTCTGGAAGATTTAGACTATCATGTGGGAACAATTGGGACCGAGCCGCAGGCGTTACTTTTTGGAATGGACTATGTTTATCCTATGGGATATAATTCGGCAATCTATATAAATGAGCATGAATCTGTAATGTTATTAAATGAGATAATGTATAAACTGTGTAATAAAAGTGATATTATTATGGTGGGTTCTCAGGCAAATACAATTCCTTATAACTTTCTAAATACTTCGTCTTATCATACAAAACAAAACAGCTTTTTACTGGGAACACAGCCTGATGCCGTGATTTTGTGTGTAAATCCCAAAGATGATATAAGATATATCAAAAATACAATCAAATATATTGAGGGACTGACAGACAGTAAGGTAATAGGAATTGTTGTATTTCCAATGAAGGAAAGCGATGACTGGAGGGGGATGTTTGATGCCAGAACTAAAATTTCTGATGAGGAGTATGAAACATTATCATTAGAGATTGAAACAGCCTTTAATATTAAAGCATATAAGCTGGGTGAAATAAGTGATATAACAGTTTTAAGAGATAATATCATCCAATATTTTTCATAAACAGGAGAAGATTATGAATAAAAAGAGGTATAAAATATTATCAAATATATGGTATGCACTAAAAAATATATGGAAATGGGATAAAATATTTTATTTTTGGTTTTTTCCAGCCATTCCCTTGGATGTAATAGTGCCGTTAATGGGAATTTATTTTCCAAAGCTTATTATAGATGCAGTAGAACAGAAGAAAACGATAGCACAGATGCTTGGGATTATTATTTCTTATTTTGTGTTATTATTTGTTGCAGATACATGGAGGCGTTTTTGTAAATCAAAGCGTAATAGCAGAAGATATCTTATCTGCAATATTTATCAGTTGAAAATTGTTGAAAAATTTTTGCGAATGGATTATTCCAATATAGACCATCCAAAAAAAATGGAGAAATATTCAAGGGCAATAGGAGATGCCTATACCATTGGTTCTCCTGAAAGTATATGGGAATCATTACTTGATTTCAGTATTAATATTTTGGGTGTGGCTACATATGGCAGTATTATTTTTATAATATCTCCAGTTATTTTAATATTTTTAGGGATATCGGCTGTGATTACATATTTGTTTGGAAGATATCGTGTCTGGTATACAGATAAAAACAGGGAAAAGTGGATTCCGTTAGACAGAAAAAAAGATTATATTGCATCTTTTTCAAGAAAATTCGAATATGCAAAGGATATTCGCATATATCATATGTCTGAATGGATGAATCATCAATATGAAAGGTTAGTAAAAGAACGATATCAATGGACAAAAAGACTTACTTTTCGAGGAGCATTTGGAAGCTTTATTCATGCAGTACTTTTTCTTATACAAAACGGACTGGCTTATGGAGTATTGTGTGAGATGCTGTTTCAGAATAATATAACCATTGGGGAGTTTGTATTTTATTTTTCAACAATTGCAGGTTTTTCGGAATGGTTGAATAATATTATTTATGGAATAAATGGACTTATTGAGCAGGGAATTGCGATTGGATATTATAGAGATTATTTTGATATAAAAGACAAATATAACCATGGTATTGGACGTGATTTACCAAAATCAGAAGAGATGCCTCTGGAAATTGAATTTGACCATGTATTTTATAAATATGAGGGTTCGGAAGAATATCTTTTTGACGATGTATGTTTTAAGATAAAAAAAGGAGAGAAGCTTGCGATTGTCGGAGAAAATGGAGCGGGAAAAAGTACATTAATAAAATTGATATGCGGTTTGTATTTTCCTGAAAAAGGACGGATTCTTATAAATGGTATTCCTACAACTGAATTTAATATAGAGGATTATTATACGTTATTTACAGTTGTTTTTCAGGATATTTATTTATTTCCAGTCTCCATTAGAGAATTTGTAGCATCTAGGCCGTCTGATGAAATTAACGATGAAAGAGTAAAAGATGTACTAAAACAAGCCGGATTGGAAGAAAAAATATTATCTTTGGAAAATGGTATGTATACCAGATTAGTGAAAGGGGTATATGAGAATTCTATTGATTTATCTGGTGGAGAGCAGCAAAAGCTTATGTTGGCAAGAGCGCTTTATAAAAATGCTCCGATTGTAATATTGGATGAACCTACATCGGCGCTTGACCCAATAGCTGAAAGTAAATTATATGAGGAATATAATAGCTTAATTAATGGAAAGACAAGTATATATATTTCCCACCGTCTGGCATCTACCAGCTTTTGTGACCGTATTTTTTTGCTGGAACATGGCAGGATATCAGAACAGGGAACACATAAAGAGTTATTGGAGAAACAGGGTAAGTATGCACATCTATATGAAATACAAAGCCGCTATTATAAAGAAGGGAGTATTGTATGAAGGCATGGAAAATAAATTGTCAGGCAATGAAAATGTTTGAAAAGTTAAGTCCAGGATATATTTATGCATTAGTTCTTTCGAATGTTTTTAGCGGAATTTCACCATATTTTAATATTTATTTATCTGCTGAAATTATTAACAGGCTTTCAAAAGGAGAAGGCAGACACATTTTCGCGCTTGTACTTGTTACAATTGTAGGAAATTTTATTATTGCAGTGGCAAATATTTTCTTGGGAAGATGGTTTCAACATAAAAATGAGTTATATATGGAGGAAGAAAAGCGATATCTGGTAGAAAAAATACAATTAATGGATTATTGTGATATAGAGAATCCAAAAGTACAGCAATTAAGAAGGAATATTATAGAGGCTGCGAGAATGGATGCGAGAGGAACAGGAGCTTTTGCAGATGGACTTTGTACTTTTACCAGAAGTATAACCAGTATTATTGTTGCTGCTTTTTTCTTTTTTGAAATGATGCATGTTTTTCTAAAATCAGGGTTTGGAAAAGAAGGATTTTTTTGGATATTAATATTAATATTCCTTGTTGGAATAAATGTAATTGTTACTTTTTGGTATCAAAAAACAGAAGGAATATTGGCGCAGGATAATGCGGTTATGCTTGCAGATGAAAATCGTATAGACGAAGCTCTGGATTGCTATAATAAGGGAAAAGATGTCAGGCTTTATAGACAGGACAGATTCATTATGCCAATAAAGAAAAAATATTTGATTGATATTCATTTTGATGTGTTTTCCCGATTTTTTAAAAAGGTTTTTAAATATGAAACTGCACCTGTAATAACAAGATATGCAACAGAGATTTTTACCTATTTATTTGTATGTATTTATGCTTTAAAGGGTGTTTTTGAAGTAGGAAGCATTATAAAATATATTGGATTTATGAAAAATATGATTGATTCTATTATGAATTTTTTTCAATGTATTGGAACCTTGAGATTCAATACACCGTTTTTGGAGCAATATATGCAGTTTTATTATTATCCTTCTAAAATGCATGATGGAACACTTGCGTTAGATAGAATAGCAGGTACAAAATATGAGATTGAATTTTGTGATGTGTCGTTCTCGTATCCGGAAAGTAATACATATGCCTTGAGACATATTTCTTTTAAATTAAAAGAGGGAGAACGAATTGCTGTTGTAGGAGTAAATGGAAGTGGAAAATCGACTTTGGTAAAACTTTTATGCCGTTTATATGACCCGACAGAAGGTGAAATTCGATTAAATGGCATAAATATCAAAAATTATAAGTATGATGAGTATATCCAGTTATTTTCAGCGGTATTTCAGGATTTTAAGTTATTTTCTTTTTCGCTTTTTGACAATATTGCATTATCAAATGAAAGGGATAAAGAGAGGGCAAAACAATGTTTAAAATTAGCGGGGTTTGAAGAAAGATTGGAAAGACTGCCAGAAGGATTGGAGACATCTTTATATAAAGATTTTGATATAAATGGAATTGAAATATCCGGAGGTGAAGCACAGAAAATAGCAATCGCAAGGGCTCTTTATCAAGATACGCCATTTATTTTATTGGATGAACCAACAGCGGCACTAGACCCCGTTTCTGAGTATGAATTGTATTTAAATTTTGACAAGATTTCCAGTGGAAAAACAGCCGTATATATTTCCCACAGATTGTCTTCTTGCAGATTTTGTGATTGTATTTTTGTTTTAGACAGGGGAGAATTAGTACAAACGGGAAACCATAAGGCATTAATAGAAGATACTTATGGCATTTATAAAAAATTATGGAATGCTCAGGCACAATATTATACAGAGTAAGAGAATAATAAAACTATTTTGCAGATAAAAGGAGAAAGAGTTATGGAGAGTAAAAACGAAGATATATGCAATGCAGAGATTGAAAAAAATGGTGATAATAAAATTTTACCGTTTGTTATCCCTATCACAAATTGTTATCCGGCAACCAGTGAAGCCACAGGTATTTTATTTACAGACAATAACATATATGAATGGATGTTTAACAGTTTTATTCAGATTTTTGAGGTAGAGGGAAATCATGCGATTGACTATTATGATTTTGCAATAGATAACAATCCTTTTTTGTCATATAATGAAATTGATTACTCGTTTATCTATCATAACTGGGATAGTATAATTGATTTTGTTATCAGTGCGATAGATGATAATTATTATGTACGTTTGTTTGTTAATATGAGAAAAATTGCAGCTTATCTAAATGGCGATGATAATCAGCATGATATGATTATATTTGGATATAATAAAAAAGAAGCCTTGTTTTATATTGCAGACCATTTTCAAAAAGGATATTTTGAGAAGAAAACTTGTACGTTTGAAGAGTTGATAAATGCCCTTGATACATATAAAGTTGAATTATTTAATGAAAATTATGCCTTTTTAAACAGTGCACAGCTTATAAAAAGAGAAACGGATTTAATGAGGCTGAGATTCAGCATGTATACACCGGAAGAGATGGACTATATTCTATCATTAAATTTATCGCGGATTACAGATTCATTATCAGATTATTTAAATGGAGTGCCAACTACAAATTGGTATACAAGGGGCAGAGTTATGAATGAGTGTTTGAAAGCTTCACATCATTGGGGGATACAGTGTTATGATATTTTAAAACTATATGTAAATGAATTAAAAGAGGAGCATATCACTAACGATTTTGCTCTGCAGTCATTCTATGTGTTCTATAATCATAAAAGAGTTATGTTGGAACGAATAAAAATAATTGGTCAGAAATATGATTTATACAATATTGATATGCATTTGAAAAATTTTAATGAGTTATGTATACTTTCGAATAAGGCAATGTTAAAATATATTAAATCAACAATGAAGGCTAACAATGAAAATTCGTGTAACAGTTTGTTAAAATCAATTGATGAATTATATGAACTTGATAAAAATTATATCTCTTTATTATTGGAAGATTTGTTAAAATTAATGTAAGCATACAGGTCCTATGACAATATGAATCATTGTACATAGGACCTTATATTTTCTATGCTGTATATTATTGTTTCTGCGATTGATATAGTACTGTATATTTTTTGCTGTCCTTGAGCACAGGTACAATATTTTGCGTGAAATTCTTTTCCGAGATTCCATATTTTTCCTTGACAGCCCGGCATAACATGGAGTATGATAATCTATATTCTATAAGAATGATATATTTTTTATACCTATTCAGATTCTGGTGTTTATATGTATAATTTTTATTTTTATGGTAACGATTGTATTATTGCAATATATTTATAAAATAACAGAGCAGTATTGCTGAAAATATTAAAATAAACCAATGCAGAAGTGTACAGGGCTGAAAAATATAGAAAGGATATAAGCGGCAGGTGCAGTATAAAATATGGAAAAAAGAATACTTTCAAAAAAGCAGCTTATGGATGCCATTTTAAAAGATGTGGAAAATGAGCTGGATGATGAGGAATTAATCCATCGTCTTTTAGACAGAGATGTTTTAGACGACACAGATACCGACGAGCAGGCGTCATTTGGACAGAAAGCCGCAGATAAAATAGCCAGATTTGCCGGAAGCTGGACTTTTATTATTGCATTTACAGTATGTCTCCTCTTATGGATGGGAATTAATATAATATTTTTAAAAACGAAAGCATTTGACCCATATCCTTTTATTCTGTTAAATCTTGTCCTTTCCTGTGTCGCCGCCGTGCAGGCGCCGCTTATTATGATGAGCCAGAACAGGCAGGAGGAAAAAGACAGAATAAGGGCGGAAAACGATTATCGGGTTAACTTAAAAACTGAGTTTATTATCAGAGATATGCATAAAAAAATGGATTTGCTTATTGAAAATCAGAAAAAAATTATAAATCAATCAGGAGGAAAATAACATGAAGATTTTATTTTATGACGCAAAGAAATATGATATTGAGTCTTTTCGCAAGGAGGCGCTGAAATATCCGGAGATTTCCATTGAATATCTGGAAACGGATTTAAATCCCACTACGGCGACACTTGCCAGAGGATATGATGCGGTCTGCGGATTTGTAAGCTCTGATTTAGGAACAGAAGTGATAAATGTACTGGCAGATGAAGGAATTACACTACTTCTTATGCGCTGCGCGGGTTTTAACAATATTGATTTAAAAAAGGCAAAGGAAAGAAATATTACTATTTTAAGAGTACCGGGCTATTCACCGGAGGCGGTGGCAGAATTTGCGATGGGACTGGCGCTTGCTGTCAACAGACATCTTCATAAGAGCTATATTAAGGTGCGTGAAAATAATTTCAGTCTGGCAGGACTTACCGGTGTGAATTTTTATAATAAAACGGCAGGTATTGTTGGAACGGGAAAAATAGGCGCTGCCATGTGCAGAATCTGCAAGGGCATGGGCATGAAGGTAATCGCATATGACAAATATCCAAATAAATCGTTGGATTTCGTGGAATATAAGGAGTTTGAGCAATTGCTGGCAGAGAGTGATTTAATCTCGCTGCACTGTCCTTTAACTGAGGAAAATTATCATATGATTAATTCAGAATCTATCAATAAAATGAAGGATAATGTAGTATTGGTCAATACCTCAAGAGGAGGGCTTGTAAATACACAGGATTTGATTCAGGGAATCCGTGCGAAGAAGTTTTTCGGTGTGGCATTGGATGTGTATGAGGAAGAAACAAATAACGTATTTGAAAACAGGGAAGATGATATTCTGGAGCATTCAGTAGTGGCAAGGCTTCTCTCGTTTCCGAATGTTCTTGTGACATCTCATCAGGGATTTTTGACAGAAGAGGCACTTGCGGCCATTAGTGGAACCACTCTGCAAAATGCGATGGATTTTGTAAATGGTACAATTAAAGAGGAAAATGTAGTTTCCGAATAAAAAGAAAGACAGGCATCTTTTGATGTCTGTTTTTTAAACAGAATGATTTACAAATAATAATTTTTGTGATACCATTAGAAACATTACACGGGTGGTTAAAGAGTAGAGGAATATTAAAATCAGATTCGCATAATTTCAGACAAATGGAGATATACCTATGAGAGATAAAAATGAATTGACACGGCTTTACAGTAAATTAATAAAAATCATGAAAAGCTATCATCCTTCTTCTGATTTTACCATGATAAATCAGGCTTATGAAGTGGCAAAGGAGGCTCACAAGGAACAATATAGAAAATCGGGTGAGCCTTTTTTTATACACCCTCTTCATGTGGCGATTATACTGGCAGAGTTAAAGCTTGATAAAGAAACGATTATGGCGGCACTTCTGCATGATGTGGTGGAGGATACCGAGCTTACAAGAGAGGATTTGGAGAGAGAATTTGGACATGAAGTAGCGTTTCTGGTAGACGGGGTAACAAAACTGACCAATTTCAGCGTTGAAATATCAGAGGCGGGACTTAGCAAGGAGGAACTGAAGCTGGAAAGCTTTCGCAAGCTGATTATGGCCATGTCGAATGATATTCGGGTGATTTTGATTAAGCTTGCCGACAGGCTTCACAATATGCGCACCCTGCAATATCAAAAGCCGGAAAAGCAAATAGAAATCTCAAGGGAAACTCTGGATATATATTGTCCGATTGCAAAAAGGCTTGGAATTGCTGTGGTACAGACAGATTTACAGGATTTGTCGATGGAATATATTTATCCCGAAGCTTATCGCAGTATACAGCAAAAAATAACGGAAACGGCACATGACAGAAAGAAATTTGTGGGACGGATTATCCGGCAGACAAAGGCAGGGCTGAATGAGGCGGGTATTCATGCAGATGTACAGTTTGCATTAAAGCATTTATTCAGTATTTATCGAAAAATGGTAAATCAGGAAAAGACACTCGATGAAATTTATGATATTTATGCAATCAAAATTATTGTAGATTCTGTTAGAGACTGTTATATTGCGCTTGGCGTACTTCATGATTTATATAAACCGGTGCCCGGAAAAGTAAAGGATTTTATTGCACTTCCAAAGGCCAACATGTATCAGTCCCTTCATACTACCTTGCTTGCACCGGGCGGACGGTTATTTGAGGTACATATTAAGACACGGGAGATGAGCGAGGTGGCTTTCTATGGTATTCTTGCGCGCTGGAAATACGGCATACCCGGAGAAAATGTGCAGACATTATCCAACAGCCAGAAGGAAAAGGCAGAGTGGCTTATGCAGATTATGGAATGGCAGAGGGATATTTCGGATAATGACGAGTTTATTGATTTGATTAAGCAGGATTTTAATCTGTTTTCGGAAACAATCTACTGTTTTTCACCGAAAGGGGATGCAAAGGCGCTTCCAAAGGATGCGACAGCGATAGATTTTGCATATTCAATTCACAGTGAGATTGGGAATTGTGCGGTAAAGTGTGTGATAAACGGAAGAGAATGTCCGATAGAAACGATTTTGAATAACGGAGATATGGTGGAAATCGTGATGGATAAAAAACAAAGCGGACCGAATCCGGAATGGCTGGATATTGTAAAAACAGGAACAGCAAAGAGTAAAATACGAAAGTGGTTTCATGAAAGGGAAGAAGAAAGATAACATGGAAGAGCTAAAAGATAAGTTGCAATATGAACATAAGGTACAGTATTATGAGACAGACCAGATGGGAATTGTACATCATTCCAATTATATACGGTGGTTTGAGGAGGCAAGAACTGGTATATTTGAAAAAATAGGGGCGGGCTACAACACAATGGAAAATATAGGAATCTTAAGTCCGGTGCTGGAAGTAAGCGCGAAGTACAGGAGTATGACAAGATATGCGGAGGTAGTTCAGATTCAAATGAAGGTAAAGGCTTATAACGGGATTCGAATAAGTCTGGAGTATGTGATTTGTGATAAAGAGAGTGGAGAAGTGAGATGCACAGGAGAGAGCAGGCATTGTTTTATAGATAGGGAAGGCAGGCTGGTTTGCCTAAGCAAGGCGTGGCCAGAGGGAGATGAGCTGATAAAAGGAATCATGTAAGCATTGCTTTTATTTATATAAAGGTATTTGCGGTACTTATAATTTTACTTCCTTTTCGAAATTGTGCATTTATGGGAAATTACTTACAAATAATAGATTGTAAATAAAAGGCCGCCATTTTAAAATCAGATATATAAATCAGAGTTAAGGAGGTGCATATAGTATGTTACGGTCAATGATGCAAATATATGTAAAAGGAAGCGTCGAAGCAGTCAATATTTATCAGAAGGCATTTAATGCTAAAATTCTTGCTTTATATCCGGATGAGAATGGAGGATATATGCACTCTGAGTTAAACGCTTATGGGCAAATATTAGCTGTATCCGAGCTTATAGATAATGTTGTTATTGGAAATACCATGCAGTTTTGTTTTCATTTTGGAGAAGGCGGCGAAGAACATGTCAAAAATGCTTATGAAGTGTTAAAAGACGGGGCAACTGTTTGTGTACCTGTTGGACCATGTGATTATAGTCCATGTATGTTTTCTCTGGTTGATAAATTTGGTGTATTTTGGTGTCTGTTTGTATAGCCTGAATCCGGTTTACAGAACTGTTAAATTATTAATATGTTAAAATTCAAGACTTATCCCTATTTGTCAAGATATGAAAAGATAATCCGAAAATTTGCTTGAGGTTTCTCTCAATATTTGATATGATAGGTCTTGCCTATAAAAATTCAAGCAGAATACAGGACAGAAACAAAGGAGATAGAAATTATGAAGCAGAATGAAGCGCGGAATCTGACCATGATGATGGACTTATATGAACTGACTATGGCAAACGGCTATTTTAACGACCAGGACAAGGATGTGAAGGTTGCCTTTGATGTATTTTACAGAAGAAATCCCGATGATGGTGGATTTGCGATTTTTGCAGGTCTTGAACAGATTGTGGAGTATATCGAAAATCTTCACTTTGGAGAGGAGGATATTGCATATTTGCAATCTCTTCATATATTTACCGAAGATTTTTTAAATTATTTAAAGGATTTTGAGTTTAAGGGAGATGTATATGCATTTAAGGAAGGTACAGTAATGTATCCGAATGAGCCGATTATGACCATTGTAGCGCCATTAATTGATGCGCAGCTGGTAGAGACAGCCATTCTGGCGCAAATCAATCATCAGTCCTTAATTGCTACAAAGACAAGGCGTATTGTAAAGGCGGCTAATGGAAGAGCGGTATCTGATTTTGGGGCAAGACGCGCACATAATAACGATGCTGCTGTATATGGCGCAAGAGCTGCTTATATCGGCGGAGCGGTCGGAACAGCGACAGTGCTTGCAGGACAGATGTTTCATATTCCGGTCAGCGGGACTATGGCGCATAGTTGGGTAATGTATTATAAAGATGAGTTTGAAGCGTTTAAGCATTATGCAGAGAATTATCCTGATGGGACTGTGCTTCTTGTAGATACTTATGACGTGATTAAGTCCGGAATTCCAAATGCGATTCGTGTGGCGAAAGAAGTACTGGAGCCAATGGGAAAGAGACTTAAGGGGATTCGAATAGACAGCGGGGATTTGGCGTATCTTTCTAAAAAAATCAGAAAAATGCTGGATAAGGCGGAATTGCAGGACTGCAAGATTATTGTGTCAAACAGTCTGGACGAAAGAACGATTACTTCTATTATGGACCAGGGGGGACAGGTAGACAGCTTTGGCGTAGGTGAGCGTCTGATTACGGCAAAGTCGGACCCTGTGTTCGGTGCGGTATATAAGATAGCAGCAGTTATGGAAAACGGGGTGTTTGTACCCAGAATTAAGATATCAGAAAATATTGAGAAAATTACAAATCCGGGTCTGAAGGATGTGTATCGTATTTATGATGAAAGTGGACATGCAGTGGCAGATTTGATTACAAGAGCAGATGAGGAACCGGATATGTCCGTGCCATATCGCTATGTAGACCCGGAGAAGCCATGGAAAAACAGATATTTTACAGGATGCAGGGCCGTGAAGCTTCAGTATCCTGTGATTCAGGGCGGGAAGCTGGTAACGAAGCTGGACAGCCTTGATGAAATAAAGAAGAGAGTAAAGGAGCAGCTTGGCAGTGAAATCTGGGAGGAGGAACAGAGATTTGAAAATCCTCACAGACACTATCTGGATATGAGTCCGGAATATTATGAAATGAAGATGAGCCTGCTTCATGATTCACGGGAATAATCGCCCCAGCAGGGCCATTCTTTACCGGAATTAATAGCATCTTTGATGCCATGATAAAAACGGACCTTTTGCTGAATATGCAGAAGGTCCGTCTGCATTTTGTGGATTTCTTCCTGAATATGGGATTCGTGTTCTGATACAAGGGAGATAATATCATCAATATGTTCAGTGATATTTTCTTCATAGTGGAAAAAATCCAGCATTTTCGAAATAGGAAGTCCCGTATTTTTAAAACAGGCGATACTGTTAAGCCGGCTAATATGTTCGTCGGTGTAGATTCTTTGGTGGTTCGGAGTACGCTGTACATTTTTCAACAGACCGATTTCCTCATAATATCGAAGAGCAGAAGCAGAGAGGTGAAAACATTTTGAAATTTCTTTGATTGAATATGTTTGCATGGCAGTCCTTTCTTTTTGTTTTACATGAAATTATTTTATTTTCCTCTTGCGTTCAAGTATACTTGAAGTGTTAAGATTTGTAAATAGAAGAAAACATATAAATTTATGGAAAGGAAATAAAAATATGAAATATCGCAGTGTAGGAAAATCAGGTTTAAAAGTAAGTGAAATCGCAGTAGGAAGCTGGATGACAGATTTGCAGGGAGGAGAAAAGGCACAGCTTGCAGAACAGACGATTCGTCAGGCATATGATGCCGGAGTGAATTTCTTTGACTGTGCAGACGGGTACAGTGGCGGCGAGGCAGAGAAGTTCCTTGGAAGAATCTTAAAGGATTATCCAAGAGGCAGCTATGTAGTATCAAGCAAGGTATTTTTCCCAATGGGACGCGGTGTAAATGAGTGGGGGCTTTCCAGAAAACATATTTTTGAAAATATAGACAGAACGCTTTCCAATATGAAGCTGGACTATATTGATATGTATTTCTGCCACAGATTTGACACAACTACTCCAATGGAGGAGACATTAAGAGCATTGAGCGACCTTGTATCACAGGGAAAAATTCTTTACTATGGCGTCAGTGAGGAATGGAGCGCTACAAGACTTACTGAGGCGCAGAGAATTATTGAGAAATATAATCTTTACCCGATGACAGTGGTTCAGCCGCAGTATCATATGATGGACCGTTATATTGAACATGAAATTATGGGCGTCTGTGAGAAATATGGTATGGGTATCACTCCGTTTTCACCGCTTGCGCAGGGGCTTCTTACAGGTAAATATAAGAAGGGCCAGCCATATCCGGCAGGCTCAAGAGCAACTCATCAGGCAGATAAGCAGATAAATAATCTTCTGACAGATGAAAACCTCGATAAGGTGGAGAAGCTGGCAGAGATAGCAAAGGAACTGGGAGTAAGCATGTCTGTGCTGGCGCTTGCATGGATTTTGAGAAAAGAGGTTGTTTGCAGTGTAATTACTGGAGCAAGCAAACCGCAGCAGCTTCAGAGCAATCTTGCAGCCAGCGGATTTAAAATTCCAGAGGATGCACAGAGAAGGATAGAGGAGATACTGGGATTTCACAGGTTTGAGAGACATGTGGGATAGAACATAATATTTGCAGGAGAATTTTCAAAATTTGGAAATTCCCCTGCTTTTTTGCTCTTGTTTTCCATATTATAATGTGATAAAATAATAGACAGCATTTAGAGCGTGTCTAAAAATTCATTCCCGCCATCTGCACGCCCCACTTTGCAGTATCTTTTGGCCAAATTCAGGTTACATAGCCCGCTATGCGCCCTTCATTTGGCCAAAAGATACCACAAATTGTGACGCACATCTGCCAGAAAGCAATTTTCAGACACGCTCTAGGAAACGGAAAGAAAAATATCTTTGGATACAGCATAGGAGAATTTGAATATGGGAAAAAGCATATTTAAGAACAAAATTTACATAATTTTGTCTGTAATTTCCTGTGTATGTGCCGCCCTTTTAATCTTTAAAGGAGTAGAACAGCAGAATATGGAGGACAATAAAGTCCGAAATCTGAATAAGGGCTGGTATTACATAGAAAATGGGGAAAGGATTTCTGTCACATTGCCTGTGGAAATAGAATATCATGAAACAAACAGTCTGACATTATACAATGACAGCCTGACAGAGGAAAGCAGTGGCAAATATTTAAAAACAACAGGCGTACAGCATGATATCAGAATCTGTGCCGGTGACAAAGAGCTCTATCGGTTTAATGACAGAGATTTAAAGCGCAATGATACAGTTCTTGACAATATTATCTGTTTTACCGAGCTTACAAAGGATATACATAAAACGGGCCTTAGCATGGTATTTCAAAATACAAAAAACGGCAGCTATACAGTTCATGAGGTAATGGTTGGAGGATGGACAGAAATAATGTCCTCTTTATTTTTGGAAAATATCGTTTCTTTATTTATGACATATTCCATGATAGTGCTTGGAATTTTAAGCATGGGACTTGCAATGATTATGTATAAGTTTCATCTGGATGGAAAAAAGCTTGTTTATGCTTCGTTTTTTCTTGTGATATGCGGGCTGTGGTGTCTGACGGATTCTTCTTTTATGCAGCTTCTGGCAAATTATGGCAGAGGGGTTGTCTATACAAATTTTTATCTGTTTATGCTGATACTGGTTCCAATGATTCATTATCTGAAAATGACAGGGGAGATGAACAGATATAAGTTTTTCACCGTCTTTCTTTATTTGTGTTATTTAAATATTATTGTCCAGTCAATATTGGTTTACAGCAAAACCTTTGAGTTTTTTGAAATGCTTCCGGTCACACATTTTATTTTTGTAGTGGGAGTTTTGATTAGTGTAATTTTATCTGTACATGAATATAAAAAATCTGCAGATAAAGACCTTGCCGTGTGTATACGGGCATTTATTACAGAGGGAATCGTTGGAGTTATTACCATTATCTGTTATATTTTTAAATTTAACGCATATCAGAATATGTTTCAGATAGGAATTCTTTTGTTTGTTTTAATTCTTTTATACAGTCTTGGAAAAGAGATGGTAGAGAGTATGAAATATCGCACAGAGATAGAGGCATACAGGAGAATGGCGGAGGAGGACAAACTGACCGGTCTGAAAAACCGCAGAGCGTATGATGTAATGATACAGAGTATGGAAGAAAACCGCAGACAGTGCAAAAATGCACTGATGATTTTTGCTGATTTAAATGGACTGAAGGCGGTAAATGATAATTTTGGACATAACGATGGTGATGAACTGATTACAGCCGCTGCATATTGTATTGAGAGGGCATATTCAGAATTTGGAGACTGTTACAGAGTAGGTGGAGATGAGTTTTGTGTCATTATTTTTAATCCTGAATATGATGAGGCTGTTATACAGAAGAAGCTGGAAGACGAAATTGTAAAATATAATCAGCTTCATCCCGAAAAGCACGTGTTATCTATTGCGTATGGCAGCAGTTATTTATGTGATGAAAAAGGAAAACGAAAATCTGTAAGCACTTGGAGAGACGAGGCGGACCAGAAAATGTATCTGGATAAAAAGAGACAGAAAGCGGGCAAGAAATAAGGAGGTATTATGAAATGTCAGAGGAAAAGATAAGGAGAATCGAAGATGAATTAAGAAAGAAAACAATGATACTGGAAGAACTGGAAACATTTGTTGTGGAATACAGCTTTCAGACAGAAGAGTTGTATATTGACCCTGTAAAGGAAAAATATATAAGAGTGGAATGGGATAAACAGGCAATTATAGATAAAAAGATTGACAATATGGTGTACCGCCCAGATATACCAACTGCAAAATCACTGCTCGATTTTACAAAAACAGATGCAGAAAAAGTGGATGTGGAAAATTGTTCCAATAAAAGAAAAAGCGCTATGGTGCGTATATTTACAGATAATCACAAATATGCATGGTTCCGGCTGACCAGAATTGTTTTTCTGGATGAAAATAAAATGCCGGATAAGGTGGCGGTTTTATTTACAAATATGGACGAAAAAGCAGAGACAGAGCAGAATTTAAAGTTTTATACGGAAAAGGATATATTGACGCATCTTCCCAATATTACGGCATTTCTGGAACAGGCGCAGCTTTTGATTGATAATGCAGATGAGGATTATGAAATCGTTCGTATGGATATTGACCGTTTTCGTGTGATTAGTGGAATGTTTGGAATCGAAGAAGGAAATAATCTGCTGAAATTTATTGCTGTAAAGATACAGGAGCGTCTTGACGAGGAAGATGAGGTGGCATACTGCAGAATTGCATCGGATATTTTTGCCATGTGTATTCCGGTGAAAAAGTATTCCGTAGATGAGTTTATAGAGTCTCTTTGCAGGGCAGTTTCCGCATATCCAAAAAATTATGAGGTGACACTGGCGTTTGGAAGATATCAGGTAACAGAAGAAGACAGAAAGCAGAAGGTTCCGGTCAGCAATCTGATAGACAGGGCGGCAGCGGCTCAGGCAACAATAAAGGGGAATTATCTTGTACATACGGCGTTTTATGATGAGAATATCAGGCAGCAGGAGGAAGCGGAGTCCATGATTTTGTCCGATATGTATACTGCTCTCAGAGAAGAACAGTTTCACGTGTTTTTACAGCCAAAGGTAGAAATGGGAACCGGAAAAATCATTGGCTCTGAAGCTTTGGTCCGCTGGCTCCATCCGAAGCGGGGTATGATATCTCCGGCTGATTTTATTCCGATTTTTGAAAAGAACGGATTTATTATGGAGCTGGATAAATACATGATTAAGCATACCTGCAAGATTATCCGAAAATGGATGGACGAAGGAACGGTAGTCTATCCGGTGTCTGTGAATCTTTCCAGAGTAAATTTGTATAATACAAAGCTGATACAGGACATTGAAGATTATGTAAATGAATATCAGGTACCAAGAGAATATATTTCTTTTGAGCTGACAGAAAGTGCATTTTCTGCGGATAATTCTTATATGAAAATGCTGGCGGCAAAGCTCCAGACAAAGCATTTTAAGGTATTGATGGATGATTTCGGAAGTGGATATTCTTCATTAAATACCTTAAAGGAAATACCGGTGGATATTTTGAAGATTGATTTGAAATTTTTGTCAGCAGGCTCGGATAACGAAAGAGCAAATCTGATTATCAAGCATGTGGTGGAAATGGCGAATGATTTGGGGCTGTTTATTGTAGTAGAGGGTGTGGAAAATAAAGAGCAGGTGCGGTTTCTTTTGGATATCGGATGCAGAATTGCGCAGGGATTTTATTAT
>CAJTOU010000006.1:62409-92032 GCA_910577835.1 uncultured Lachnospiraceae bacterium
GAGACAGCCGTAGAGGAATATGAAAAGAATCTGAATTGATATTGTGAAAATAAAGTGTGAAAAAGAAAGGAAATGAAGGAAAAATGGACGAACGTATTTTACTGGTTGATGATGCAAAATTTGCCAGAAAGGTTGCAAAAAAGGTACTTGGCAATGGAGGCTTTGACAATGTGACAGAGGCGGTAAACGCTGCGGAAGCGATGGAGGTGTTTAAAAATCATGATTTTGACCTTGTGCTTTTGGATATTACCCTGCCGGACAATTCGGATTTGACGCTGCTTGAAAATATGTTAAAAGAAAAGCCGAAGGCAAAGATTATCATGACCTCTGCGATTGGGCAGGATTTGATTATACAGGATGCGTTGAATGCGGGAGCAAAGGCGTTTGTCACAAAACCCTTTGGAGAAAAGGAGTTATTAAAAGAGGTGTTCAGAGTTTTGGAAGAAGGTTGAAAGGTCTGGTGAATCGTTATGAAAATATATGATGAAGAAGGTTATATTGATTCTGATGTTCATGAGATACTGTATGAACTGGGAAATGTGGGAATCGGCATGGCGAGTGTGACTGTCGGAAATATGATTGGGTTAAGGATGAATGTAGGCGTACCCTCAATTGTTCCAGCGAAGGAGATTATGAAAAAAGAAACGATGAATAAGAAAAGAAAGGCAGGGATTTTAATGGACTTCCAGAGGTCCATGGAGGGCTCCATGCTGTTTCTTTTAGATGAGGAATTTGTCAATGAGGTAATAGAAATTACCTGTGAAAGTGGGAGCGTAAAGGCGGAAGAGATGGACGAAGCCGATAAGCTGTCTGTGCTGGAAGAGTTTGCGAATATTACAAGTGCTGCGTATTTGAAGGCAGTGGGGCAGTATACGGGAATGAGGCTGTTTGTAAAGCCGGTGTGGATGAAGTTTGAATGTATTGACAGGCTGTTGGATGAAGTGACAGACAGGATGGAGAAAAATTTCAGCAAGGCAGTCTGTGTGGATGCATCGTATTCAATTGTTTATGAGGATGGGAATAAGAAGGAAGATGTCGGTCATGTGATTATGTTGCCGGATGAAAAATCAGTGGAGGCGCTTGTGGGGCCGCTGATGGATGAGATGTAAGAAAAGAGCGTACTTTTTGTATGAAAATCTGTATTTTGATAAATATAAATAAAAAATAACTCTTGACATACGCCATTTTTTGAGTATAATTAAAAACAGTTTTAGAAAAACTATCCAATTTTATAAATCAAAAACCGTTGAAGCGGAGATAACGGTAAAAAATGCGCTTACAGAGAGTGGGGAAGGCTGAGAACCCATAGAGATGCAGTTTATCAAATGGACCGCTGAGGGCATGGTCAAAGGATTGAAACATCTGAGTATTCCATGACGTAAGGCACGCGTGAGCTGCCGGGAATATGTTAGTATTCTGCTGAGAGTGTGGATTCCACGAATCAAGGTGGCACCGCGGTAAATCATTATGTATATTTTACCGTCCTTGACAATAGCGACAGCTTTTGTCAAGGACGTTTTTTTGTGTCCATAAATAAATCATTTGAAAGATTTTGCCGGCATATACAGCAGAAGAAAAAGGAGGAAAACAATGATATCTTTAGAAGAAGCAGAAAAAATATCAAAGGGATTTCATATTATACCCATCAGCAAAGAGATTATGTCAGATATCAAAACACCGATGCAGGTACTTCGTATTTTAAAAAATACAAGTTCTCATTGCTATATGCTTGAAAGTGTGGAAAATCAGGAAAAATGGGGAAGATATACCTTTCTTGGTTTTGACCCGATTATGGAAATTACGTGTACAAATGGAATTTTAAAAATAAAAAACAAAACCGAAAGTGAAACAGTCAAAGAAACACGGCATCCTGACAAGGAAATAAAAAAAATACTCTCTGAGTATACCAGCCCCAGAATAGAAGGCCTGCCTTCATTTACCGGCGGACTGGTAGGATATTTTTCTTATGATTATGTAAAATACAGTGAGCCAAATTTATGCCTTGACGCAGAAGATGAAGAGGGCTTTCGAGATGTAGATTTGATGCTGTTTGACAAAGTAATAGCTTTTGACAATTTTCGACAGAAAATCATTGTTATTGTAAATGCGAGAACAGAACATATGAAAAAAGAGTATGAACGGGCAGTAGAAGAAATTGACAGAATTATTGCATTTATTAGAACAGGAGAACCGCCGGCAGTACTGCCAGGAAAAATCACTTCAGAGTTTCGAAATTTGTTTGAAGAAGAAGAATATTGTCAAATGGTGGAGAAGGCAAAGCAGTATATTTATGAGGGAGATATTTTTCAGGTAGTATTATCCAACCGGATGGAAGCAGATTTTGAGGGAAGCCTCCTAAATGCTTACCGGAATCTGCGTACCACAAATCCATCACCATATATGTTTTATTTCAGCTCTGACGATATTGAGGTGGCGGGAGCTTCGCCCGAAACACTGGTAAAACTGGAAAACGGCATATGTCATACATTTCCTCTGGCGGGTACAAGGCCAAGAGGCACAGATAAAAAAGAAGACGAAGCTCTTGAACGGGAGCTGCTTTCCGATGAAAAGGAGCTGGCAGAACACAATATGCTGGTTGATTTGGGAAGAAATGATTTGGGGAAAATCAGCCGGTTTGGAACTGTACAGGTAGAAAAGTATATGTCTGTAGAAAAATATTCTCATGTTATGCATATTGGCTCGACTGTACGGGGAGAACTGAGAGATGACAAATGTGCACTGGATGCAGTAGATGCTGTACTTCCGGCAGGAACCTTGTCAGGAGCACCAAAAATCAGGGCAATGCAGATTATTAATGAACTGGAAAACAATAAACGGGGAATTTATGGTGGTGCGATAGGTTATATTGATTTTACCGGAAATCTGGATACCTGTATCGCGATAAGAATTGCTTTTAAGAAAAACGGAAAAGTATTTGTCCGTTCCGGTGCAGGTATTGTGGCGGACAGTGTTCCCAAAAAGGAATATCAGGAATGTATCAACAAGGCAAAGGCAGTGATAAATGCCTTAAAGGCAGGAGAGGAGGAAATGTAGATGATATTGTTAATTGATAATTACGATAGCTTTTCTTATAATCTTTATCAGATGATTGGAGAAATTAATCCGGACATCAGAGTAATCAGAAATGATGAATGGACAACAGAAGAAATAGAAAAGCTGCATCCAAGTCATATTATATTGTCTCCAGGGCCTGGAAAGCCTGAAAATGCAGGGATTTGTGAAGAAGTTATAAGAAAGCTGGGAGAAAAAATCCCGATTCTTGGTGTATGTCTGGGACATCAGGCTATTTGTGAGGTTTACGGTGCAGTGATAACTTATGCCTCAAAGCTTATGCATGGAAAACAGTCGGAGATTTGTCTTGATCAATACAGTCGCCTGTTTGAAGGACTTGAAAATAAAATAAAGGTGGCAAGATATCATTCACTTGCTGCAAAAAAGGACACAATACCGGAAATATTAAAGGTAACGGCAAAAACAGAAGATGGAGAAATTATGGCAGTGGAGCATAAAACCTATCCGGTATATGGGCTGCAGTTTCATCCCGAGTCTATTTTGACCCCGCAGGGAAAGCATATTTTAAAAAATTTTATGAAGGAGAATATTTGATATGATTCAGGAAGCAATTAAAAGGGCAGTAAAAAGAGAAAATATAGACAAAGAACTGATGACAGGAGTTATGAATGAGATTATGGGAGGGGAAGCAACCGATGCACAGAAGGCGGCTTTTCTGACCGCCATGAGTATGAAGGGTGAAACAATTGATGAAATTACTGCTGCTGCAAGGGTAATGAGAGAGCACAGTGAAAAGTTTTTAAATGATATGGATGTACTGGAAATCGTCGGTACAGGAGGCGACGGTTCAAATACCTTTAATATTTCCACACTTGCTTCACTGGTGGTCTCTTCACTGGGGATTCCGGTTGCAAAGCATGGAAATCGCGCGGCATCAAGCAAATGTGGTACAGCAGATTGTCTGGAGGCGCTGGGCGTAAGAATCGACCTTGCCCCTGCCAGAAGTGCACAGCTTTTGCATGACATCAATATGTGTTTTCTGTTTGCGCAGAAATATCATACAGCGATGAGATTTGTGGGTGGTGTGAGAAAGGAAATCGGAATCCGGACACTTTTTAATATTCTCGGGCCGCTTGCAAATCCGGCAGGGGCAAGTATGCAGCTTCTGGGGGTATTTAGTGAGGATTTGGTAGAACCTCTTGCAAGGGTGCTTTCCAATCTGGGAGTAAAGTCTGCAATGGTGGTATATGGTCAGGACAGCATAGATGAAATTTCCATGAGTGCACCAACTGCTGTATGTGAGGTGAAAAATGGTAAATTTGAATCTTATGTGTTTACACCAGAGCAGTTTGGCTTTGAAAGATGTAAAAAAGAAGCTCTGACAGGAGGTACGCCGCAGGAAAATGCTGAAATTGCAAAGAAGATTTTATCCGGTGAAAAAGGACCAAAAACAGATGCGGTTATAATAAATGCAGGGGCAGCAATTCATATTGCAAAAGAAAACTGCTCCGTAAAACAGGGAATAGAGCTTGCAAAACAGGCTCTTGAAGATGGTCGGGCGATGAAACAGCTTGAAAGATTTATTGAGCTTAGCAATCAGTAAATTGTATGAAACGTAAAACAGAAAAAGAAAAACAAATCAGGAGTGAAAGAAAAATCAGGAAGAAAATAAAAAGTCAACAAGAATCAGGAGCAAAAAATTAAAAAAATGAATATATTAGAAGAAATTGCAGAAAAAAGAAGAATTGATATTGAAAGTAGAAAAAAGAAAGTACCCTTAAAAGAAATAAAAGATATGGCGGAAAAAATTGCAGAGAAAGAAAAAAAAGAAAAAGGAGAATTTGATTTTTTATTTCAAAAAAATCTTTCAAAAGAAGGAATCAGTTTTATATGCGAAGTAAAAAAAGCCTCTCCTTCAAAGGGTGTGATAGCAGAGGAATTTCCATATTTAAAAATTGCGCAGGAATATGAGGAGGCAGGGGCAGCGGCTATCTCTGTATTAACAGAGCCGGAATATTTTCTTGGAAGAGACGAATATCTGAAGGAAATTAGTAAAAAAGTTTCTCTTCCATTGCTTAGAAAGGATTTTACAATTGACGAATATCAGATTTATGAATCAAAAACAATAGGAGCCTCGGCAATTTTGCTTATCTGTGCATTATTGTCAGATAAGCAGCTTGAAAGCTATATAAAAACTGCAGAAAAAATTGGTCTGTCTGCACTAACAGAAGCACATGACGAACAGGAAATCCATCGGGCTTTGCAGGCTGGAGCAAAAATTGTGGGAGTAAATAACAGAGATTTAAAAACATTTACTGTGGATATTCAAAACAGTATTAATTTGAGAAAACTGGTTCCAAAGAATATTCTGTTTGTTTCGGAAAGTGGAATCCGTACTTCGGATGATATTGCAATATTAAAAGAAAACGGAACGGATGCAGTGTTGATAGGGGAAACACTTATGAGAAGTCCGGATAAAAAAGCGGCGCTTAATCAGCTCTCAGGAAAAGGATAACAATGAATACAAAAATAAAGATATGTGGTATAAGACGTTTCGAAGATATTGAATATGTAAATGAAGGCCGGCCGGAATACATTGGTTTTGTATTTGCCAGAAGCAAAAGACAGATTGATGCAGAGATAGCGAAAAGGCTGAAAAAAAGGCTGAATCCGGATATTCAGGCAGTGGGAGTATTTGTCAATGAAGCTGCCGAACAGGCAGCACGGCTTGTCAATGAGGGGATTATTGATATGGTACAGCTTCATGGAGAGGAGAATACAGAATATATTCGGAAATTGAGAAGTCTTATGAAACGTGGAAAAATTATTCAAGCAGTGAGAGTTCAGACAGCACAAGATATAAAATCCGCAGAAAATTCCAGCGCAGATTATCTGCTGTTTGATAAGTTTTCACCAGAGGCTTATGGAGGAACAGGGGAAACCTTTGAGTGGAAGCTGATAGATTCTGTAAAAAAACCGTTTTTTCTTGCGGGAGGAATTCATTGTGAAAATGTAAAAAAAGCCATTACTTTGCTGCATCCTTATTCTATAGATATAAGCAGTGCGGTAGAGACAGAAGGGTTTAAGGACAGAGATAAAATTATGAATATTATAAAATCAGTGCGAGAGACACAGTTTTAATATTATAAATGGGTTAAAAATAAAGTTATAATTATAACAGTCAGAATATGGCTGCGTTGAAAAGTAACAGAAAACAATAAAAAACAAAGTTTAGAAAGGACTTAATAAAAGATGTCAAAAGGAAGATATGGAATTCATGGAGGGCAGTATGTACCGGAAACTCTTATGAATGAGATTATAAAGCTGGAAAAGGCATATGAATTTTATAAACAGGATAAGGAATTTAATGATGAATTGAATTTCTTATTGAGAGAATATGCGGGAAGGCCTTCACTATTGTATTATGCAAAAAAAATGACAAAGGATTTGGGTGGCGCAAAGATATATTTTAAGAGAGAGGATTTGAATCACACCGGTTCTCATAAAATCAACAATGTGTTAGGTCAGGCGCTTCTGGCAAAAAAAATGGGCAAGACAAGAATTATCGCAGAGACAGGAGCCGGACAGCATGGTGTTGCCACAGCTACGGCAGCAGCACTTTTGGGACTTGAATGTGAAATCTTTATGGGAAAAGAAGATACTGTCCGTCAGGCATTGAATGTTTATCGCATGGAGCTTTTGGGTGCAAAGGTAAATGCTGTGGAAACGGGAACAATGACTTTAAAGGATGCAGTCAATGACTGTATGAGAGAGTGGACAAAAAGAGTGGATGATACATTATATGTGCTGGGTTCTGTTATGGGACCTCACCCATTCCCAATGATTGTAAGGGATTTTCAGAGTGTAATCAGCCGTGAGGCAAGGGCGCAGATTTTGGAAAAAGAGGGGAAGCTTCCTGATGTGGTAATGGCATGTGTCGGTGGAGGCAGTAATTCCATGGGAATGTTTTATGAATTTATAAAGGATGAATCTGTAAGATTAATCGGCTGCGAGGCGGCAGGACTGGGTGTTGATACAAATAAAACGGCTGCGACCATGGCAGTTGGTACAGAAGGGGTTTTTCATGGAATGAAATCATATTTTTGTCAGGATAAATATGGACAGATAGCGCCGGTATATTCGATTTCTGCGGGACTTGATTATCCGGGAGTAGGACCAGAGCACGCATATTTAAAGGATACAAAAAGAGCAGAATATGTACCAATTACAGATGAAGAGGCTGTCAATGCGTTTGAATATATTGCAAAGACCGAGGGTATTATAGCAGCGATTGAAAGCTCTCATGCGGTGGCGCATGTAATGAAGATAGCGCCGAAGATGAAAAAAGATGAAATTATTATATGCTGTCTGTCTGGAAGAGGAGATAAAGATGTGGCAGCAATTGCAAGATACAGAGGAGTGGATTTACATGAGTAGAATTAGAGAGGCTTTGGAAAATAAAAAAAGTTTTATTGGATTTTTAACAGCAGGGGACCCTTCCCTTGACAAGACTGAGGAGTTTATTGTGGAAATGGCAAATGCAGGAGCTGGCCTGATAGAAATCGGGATTCCGTTTTCAGACCCGATTGCGGAAGGACCGGTGATTCAGGCGGCAAATGTAAGGGCCTTGTCAGCACCGGGTGGATGTACTACGGATATGATATTTGAAATGGTAGCAAGAGTAAGTAAAAAGGTGAGTGTACCGCTTGTGTTTTTAACCTATCTGAATCCGATTTATAAATATGGGTTTGATATGTTTTGCAGGAAATGTCGGGAATGTGGAGTTGACGGGCTGATTATACCGGATATGCCATTTGAGGAAAAAGAAGAACTGCTGCCGGTTGCGAAAAAGTATGGAGTGGATATTATTTCTCTTATTGCGCCGACTAGTGCAGATAGAATACAGATGATAGCAAAAGAGGCAGAGGGGTATATTTATGTAGTGTCTTCTATGGGAGTAACAGGGGTTCGGAGTGAAATTACTACGGATATTGACGCAATTGTAAAGGTGATTCGTGAGGTGACAGATACGCCGGTTGCGATTGGGTTTGGGATAAGTACGGCAGAGCAGGCAGAGAAGTACAGTAAAATAGCAGATGGAGTGATTGTGGGGAGTGCGATTGTGAAGATTATAGAAAAATATGGGGAAGAAGCGGGAAAGTATGTATATGAGTATGTGAAAAATATGGTGGAAGTGGTAAGGTAAAGAGGAGTGATATATGATGTTGAAGGTGGGAAGATGTTTTTCTTTTGGATATCGTTCGCACTCCAATTCTATTATTTTATGTGATGTTTATACAGGATTTGGGATTGAATTGTAGTTTTAAAGGTTTGTTGGAAAAATGTTGTGAAATTGTTTGGAAAAATAAGGAATTTGTGCTATGATAGTACAGAAAAGAATATACCCGCCTAAAAATCGGGTATATTCTTAGTTAAGAAAGAAGATATATTTATAAGCAAATAAGAAATGAGGAAGAAATTATCATGTCATCAATACAACAGGAAATAGAAAAACGTCGTACCTTTGCCATTATCTCCCATCCGGATGCTGGGAAAACTACTCTTACAGAGAAGTTTTTATTATATGGAGGAGCTATTAATACGGCGGGTTCTGTAAAAGGAAAGGCAAGTGCCAAGCATGCGGTATCAGACTGGATGGAAATTGAAAAGGAAAGAGGAATTTCCGTTACTTCTTCTATTTTACAGTTTCATTTTGACGGGTATTGCATTAATATTCTTGATACTCCGGGGCATCAGGATTTCTCGGAGGATACTTACAGAACTCTTATGGCGGCAGATTCAGCCGTAATGGTTATTGATGGGTCCAAGGGAGTGGAAGCACAGACAATTAAATTATTCAAGGTCTGTGCTATGAGGCATATTCCTATTTTTACCTTTATCAATAAAATGGACAGGGAAGCAAAGGATACATTTGAGCTGTTAGAAGAGATTGAAAATGTTCTTGGCATAAAGACATGTCCGGTAAACTGGCCGATTGGTTCAGGGAAGAGATTCAAAGGGGTATATGACAGAGAGACAAAGCAGGTAGCTGTGTTTAAGGCTGTTTCTACCGGGGGTTCCAGTGAGGCGGAGGAAACAGATTTGTCGATTGATGATGCGAAGCTTAAGGAAGAGGCAGGAGAAGAACTGTATCAGCAGCTCACAGAAGAGGTGGAAATTCTTGATGTAGCAGGAGAAGAGCTGGATAGCGAGCTGGTGGCGAAAGGCGAGGTTTCACCGGTATTTTTTGGTTCTGCACTGACTAATTTTGGAATAGAAACTTTTTTGCATCATTTTCTGAAAATGACCTCTTCGCCGCTTCCAAGAGTTTCAAATGAGGGTGTGATTGACCCTGTGACCGGACCGTTTTCCGGTTTTATTTTTAAAATTCAGGCAAATATGAACAAAGCGCATAGAGACAGAATTGCTTTTATGAGAATTTGTTCCGGCAAATTTGAAGCGGGCATGGAAGTTTATCATGTGCAGGGAAAGCGCAAGCAGAAGCTTTTGCAGCCACAGCAGGTAATGGCGCAGTCAAGAAGCGTGATTGATGAGGCATATGCCGGAGATGTAATTGGAATTTTTGACCCAGGAACCTTTTCGATTGGCGATACTATTTGTGAGCCGGGAAAGAAATTTCAGTATGAAGGGATTCCTACCTTTGCGCCGGAGCATTTCTGCCGTGTAGTTCAGGCAGATACCATGAAAAGAAAGCAGTTTGTAGCGGGAATTACTCAGATTGCGCAGGAAGGTGCGATTCAGATATTTAAGGATTATAATCTTGATTTGTCTGAAATTATTGTAGGAGTAGTAGGTGTGTTGCAGTTTGATGTTCTGAAATTTCGAATGGAAAATGAATATAACTGCGAGGTACGTTTAGAGCCTCTTCCATATTCTCAGATGCGATGGGTGCGGGATAATGGTTTTAATCTTGACAATCTGAGGCGTTCAAGTGAAATAAAGAAGGCAAAGGATATGCGGGATAATCCACTTCTGCTGTTCCAGAATGAATGGAATGTACGGATGTGTCTGGAAAATAACGAGGGACTTGAACTGGAGGAAGTGAAATAATCGCTGCAATAAACCGAAGGTTGCTTTATTTATTGTCTGATAAAAATACAACAAGATAAAAAGCAAGGAGGAAACAGTATGGAGATGTGGCGGATAATTTGTCTGACAGCATTAGCTTTAACAGCTGTTCTTATGGTAATTTTAATAAGAAATCTGCGGATGATGAAGGCAATCTGGCAGGAAAAAGAGGAAGAGGAATATGAATTTACAAAGGAGAAAATCACAGAAAATCAGAAAGTTTTTATAGGAGATATAGCGCATGAAATGAAAACTCCTTTGACAGCAATTTTGACATTTGCAGAAATTCTTTCTGTCAAACCGGATATTACAGATGAAGAGCGCAGGAAATATTCGGGATATATCCATGAAGAAGCAGTACATTTAAAACATATGTCGGAAAAGCTTTCGCAGTTAGTACAGTTTGAGGGAACAAATCTGGAAAAAAACGAACTTTCTTTAAAACAGATAATTTATGAGGTCCTGACAGCGGAACAGGTGATTTGTGAAAAGGAAGGGATTTTGCTTGAACAAAAGCTTTGTGAATGCAGATTAAATGGAGAGAAAGATTTGCTGAAATCTCTGTTTTATAATCTGATTGATAATGCGAGAAATGCTTCAAAACAAAATGGAAAGATTCTGGTTCATATGGAATATGAGGATAAAGAAGAGGTAAAAATACAGATTATTGATTACGGAACAGGAATCCCGCAGGAAGAGATAGCACATATTGTAGAACCATTTTATACAGTGAAACAGAATACTTCAAAAAAGCTGCACGGCACAGGGCTTGGATTGTCGCTGTGCCAGAAAATTATTGAGTATCACAATGGAAGGCTGGAGATTGAAAGTCAGTTAGGACAGGGAAGTACTTTTACTGTCCGGCTTCCTGTATAATAAGTAAAACAGGTTTATCACAGGAAATGGAGAAAGACAAATGAACATTATTGCTCATATTTATACAGATTTACCCGCAAAATTTGGGATTCCGAGACAGAGCAGTCTTGTGCCTGAACTGAAGGGAAGAATTGTTTTTGAAGAGGAGTATCGTGTGACACAGGCTTTTAAGGGACTTGAGAATTTTTCTTATATATGGGTGCTCTGGAAGTTTTCTGAGGTTCCTGTATTTTCTGAAAGGGAAGAATACTGGTCTCCAACTGTAAAACCTCCGAGGCTTGGCGGCAAAGCCAAGATGGGGGTATTTGCCACCCGCTCGCCTTTTCGGCCGAATCGAATCGGACTTTCATCTGTAAAGCTTGACAGTATTGAATATCACAAAGAATTGGGACCGGTGCTTTACGTGTCCGGAATTGATATGATGAATGAAACGCCGGTTTATGATATTAAGCCATATCTGCCTTATGTAGATTCTCATCCGGATGCCGGAAATGGTTTTGCAGAACAGACAGCAGATTATAAGCTTGAGGTGATATTTCCTTCTCAGTGGCTTTGCATGATTCCGGAAGAAAAAAGAGAAGGAATTATTGGAATATTGTCTCAGGACCCCAGACCGGCATATCATACCAGTTCAGAGAGAATTTACGGAGTAGAGTATGCCGGATTTGATATAAGATTTACTGTAAGTGAGGGGATTCTGACTGTATGTGAGGTGGAAAATTTAAACGGAAGGAGATATCTGGAGTGAGTGAAAAATCAAAACAAAATCACAGCAATGAAGAGCTGGCATCAGGAAATTTGAACAGACTGATTTTTTCCATGGCAATTCCTACAATTGTCGCTCAGTTAATTAATATTTTATATAACATAGTAGACCGTATTTATATAGGACATATCCACGGTGTAGGTGCTTCGGCGCTTACGGGCGTGGGAATTGCGCTGCCGGTTATCACATTGATATCGGCTTTTTCTGCGTTTGTAGGTATGGGCGGAGCACCTCTTTCCTCTATCTGGTATGGAAAAGGAGATAAGGAGCATGCGGAGAAGATTTTGGGAAATGGAACTTCTTTGCTGCTTGTGTTTTCTGTCTTGCTTATGCTTGTATTTTATATCTGGCAGAAGCCTCTTCTGTATGCGTTTGGTGCAAGCACGGATACGATTGGTTATGCATCGGTATATTTATCATGGTATCTTTTGGGAACTTTCAGCGTAGAGCTGGCACTTGGGTTGAATACATATATTATTGCTCAGGGAGATTCCAGAACCGCCATGCTGTCAGTATTAATCGGAGCAGTTTTAAATATTGTGCTGGACCCTTTGTTTATCTTTGTCTTTCATATGGGAGTACAGGGGGCAGCGATAGCGACAATTCTTTCGCAGACAGTTTCCGCAGTGTGGGTAATAAAGTTTCTGACAGGGAAAAAGGCGGTTCTCAGAATCCGTTTGAAATACTTGAGACTGGATATAAAGATTATAAAAAATATATGTGCTCTGGGAATTTCACCTTTTGTTATGCGGGCGACAGAAAGTCTGATTTCAATTGTGATGAATCGGGGACTGCAAAAATATGGAGGGGATTTGTATGTTGGTTCTCTTACAATTATGCAGAGTGTTATGCAGCTTATGTCTGCGCCGTTAGGAGGTTTTACGCAGGGGGTTCAGCCGATTATCAGCTATAATTTCGGTGCGGGAAATTTTGAGAGGGTAAGACAGACATATCGGAAGATGATAGGAATATGCGGGGGATTTTCATTTATAAGCACGCTTTTGGTTATGATATTTCCGGCAATTTTTGCAAAGATGTTTACGGGGGATATGAATGTTATTTCACTGGTCAGTGAGAAAATGCCGCTGTTTATGTGTGGGATGCTGCTCTTTGGCGTGCAGATGGCGATTCAGCCGACTTTTCTGGCGCTTGGGCAGGCAAAGATTTCACTGTTTATCGCAATGCTTCGAAAAGTGATACTGCTTGTGCCACTGGCGATTATACTACCTGTGTTTATGGGGGTAAACGGAGTATATCTTGCAGAGCCTGTATCAGATTTTGTTTCTGCAGGAATGGCGATGACACTGTTTTATTTTAATATTAATAAGATATTATCGAAAGAGAGTTTGGATAAAATTCAATGATAGAAATTCTGATTATGCATAATAGTTAAATGTTATGCATAATTTTTATTTTCTGGTACCTTTAAAAAACAAGTTTTAGAATATTTGTTGTACTTTTTGGAATTATAATTCTTTCAATTTTTTACAAAATCTTCCGCTCCTGTATTGCCAATCCTGCTGTTTCAGTATATAATTTGTTTATTAGAAAATCAATTTGGAAGGGTGGTCAAATGAAAAACAGAAAATAGAAAAAAGAAAAAAGATGAAAGAGATACTACTATCAGAGGGAGTATCTAAAAAAGCAACACTGTGACCATGTTAATCATGCTTGTTATTATTATCTGTACGACTGTTAATTTGTTTTTGATTTATCTGTATGCACGTAATCTGAAAAATTATACAGAAAGCACACAAAAAATTAAAAACGTAGAGATACAGAAAGGCATATGGGTAACAAATATTGTGGAAGCAGTCACAAAAGGAAACAGCTTTAAAGGTGAGCTGGATTCCGGAAAAATGTGCTTTTGCCAAATGGTATGAGTCGGTGGAAATTTCAAAAAGAAAATGATGAAGAATTTATCCGGCGGGCGCAGGAAAATTACAAAAAAGCAATCAAAGAACATGCTTATGAAAATATAAAATAGCTTGCGAACAGATGTATTTTATTATATAATGTATTCTATGGCAGAAATGTTTTAGAGAAAACAAGGTAATTTAACAAGGTAATTATAACAAGGTAATTATAACAAGGTAATTATAACAAGGTAATTATAACACAAAAATGTGTTTTATGACAAAATTATATTCAGGAGGATTATTTTAAATGAGTGATGTAAAAAGTACAATTACAGGCGGTAAAGCGATACTCGGTATCGAATTTGGTTCCACAAGAATCAAGGCGGTACTGGTTGGCGAGGATAACGCCCCGATTGCATCGGGAAGCCATGAGTGGGAAAATCAGCTGGAGGATAATATCTGGACATACAGTCTGGATGCTATCTGGTCCGGCCTTCAGGATGCATATACGCAGATGACAGAAGATGTAAAGAACCAGTACGGCGTTAAGGTGGAAAAGCTCGGAGGATTGGGTTTCAGTGCCATGATGCATGGATATATGGCGTTTAACGAAAAGGATGAGCTTCTGGTTCCGTTCCGTACATGGAGAAATACCATTACAGGTCAGGCTTCAGAAGAGCTGACAAAGCTGTTTAATTTCCATATTCCACAGAGATGGAGTATTGCGCATTTGTATCAGGCAATTTTAAACGGTGAGAAGCATGTGTCAGAAATCAAATTCCAGACTACACTGGCAGGCTATATTCACTGGAAGCTGACAGGAGAAAAGGTGCTTGGTATCGGTGAGGCATCAGGAATGTTCCCGATTGATATGAATACGAAGGATTATAACCAGACAATGGTAGAACAGTTTGACAAGCTGACAGCGGATAAGAATTTTGCATGGAAGCTCAGAGATATTCTGCCAAAGGTACTGGTTGCAGGTGAAAACGCTGGTACATTGACAGAAGAAGGCGCAAAGCTTTTAGATGTATCCGGAAAGCTTCAGGCCGGTGTACCTGTATGCCCTCCGGAGGGAGACGCAGGCACAGGAATGGTGGCTACAAACAGCGTAAAGGTGCGTACGGGAAATGTTTCCGCAGGTACTTCGGTATTTGGAATGGTAGTGCTTGAGAAGGATTTGTCAAAGGCATATGATGAGATTGACCTTGTAACAACTCCTACCGGATATCCGGTGGCTATGGCACATTGTAACAACTGTACTTCGGATTTGAATGCATGGGTTGGATTATTCAAAGAATTTGCAGAAGCCTTCGGCATGGAAGTGGATATGAACAAGCTGTTTGGCACTTTATATAACAAAGCTTTAGAAGGGGACCCGGAATGTGGCGGTCTTCTGGCTTACAATTATTTTTCGGGTGAGCATATCACCGGATTTAACGAGGGACGTCCATTATTTGTACGTACGCCGGACAGCAAGTTTAATCTTGCAAACTTTATGAGAGTAAATCTGTTTGCATCTTTAAGCGTTTTAAAGACAGGTCTGGATATTCTCTTTAAGCAGGAAAATGTCAAGGCAGACAAGATATACGGACACGGCGGTCTGTTTAAGACAAAGGGCGTTGGTCAGGGGATTCTTGCAGCAGCGTTAAATACACCTGTTTCAGTTATGGAGACAGCCGGAGAAGGCGGTGCATGGGGAATCGCTCTGCTTGCTTCCTACATGGTAAATAAAGAATCAGGGGAAACTCTTGACGATTTCCTTGTAGATAAGGTATTCCATGGAGAGACAGGCATAGAAATGCAGCCAAATCCAACAGATGTAGAGGGCTTTGATGAATATCTTAAGAGATATACCGCAGGTCTTGAAATTGAGAAAGCTGCTGTTGAGGCAATGAAATAGTTTGTAAATTCGTAAATTCGAAATCCGGTGTTTACAAAGATGTAACAAATCTCGAAGGGCACCGGATTTTTTATTTTGAACAAAGTGCGACAGAGTTTTTGCAATGGTGCAGCAGGCACTTTGTTCTTTATATAAAATTTAAAAGAAAAGAGAGGAAAAAACAAATGAGTGCATCAACAATATGTATGCTGATAGCGATTGTTGTTTATTTACTGATAACGATAGGAATTGGAATTAAATTTTCCAAACAGAATAAGGATACAGATGACTTTTATCTGGGAGGAAGAAAGTTAGGACCATTTGTCACTGCGATGAGTGCAGAGGCATCGGATATGAGCAGCTGGCTGTTAATGGGACTGCCGGGACTGGCGCTGGTTTCGGGAGTCGCAGAGCCGGCATGGACCGCTATCGGTCTTGCCGTCGGTACATATTTTAACTGGCTGATTGTGGCCAAAAGACTGAGAATTTACAGTCATACAGCAGGAAATGCCGCTACGATTCCGGCATTCTTTTCCAATCGTTTTCGGGATGACAAGCGTATCCTTTCCGTAATTGCAGCAGTGGTTATTGTAATATTTTTTGTTCCTTATACAGCTTCAGGGTTTGCTGCCTGCGGAAAATTATTTAATTCTTTATTTGAGATAAATTATGGAACTGCCATGATTGTCAGCGCTTTTGTTATTATTTTATATACGGCGCTTGGAGGCTTTCTTGCCGCAAGTACGTCGGATTTTATGCAGAGTGTGGTTATGACAATTGCGATTTTTGTGGTTATTATTTTCGGGGTTACAAGTGTAGGCGGCATGGATGTTGTAATGGATAATGCAAAGTCTATGACGGGATATTTTTCCCTGACAAATACATATAATGCGGAAGCAGGAGCAGCATCGCCGTATGCCGCGCTGTCGATAGCCTCGGCGTTTGCGTGGGGACTGGGATATTTTGGTATGCCGCATATTCTTTTAAGATTTATGGCGATTCAGGACGCATCCAAGCTGAAGCTTTCAAGGAGAATTGCAACTGTATGGGTAGTGATTTCAATGGGTGTATCTATTTTTATCGGAGTTGTAGGAAATGCAATGATAAAGCAGGGAGTGCTTGGAAAACTGGATGATTCCGAGAGAATTATTATCAATATCGCATCGCTTATCAGCGAGCATGGAGTGCTGGCGGCTTTGATTGCAGGTGTTATACTTGCAGGAATTCTGGCAGCTACCATGTCAACCGCAGATTCGCAGCTTCTGGCGGCATCTTCAAGTGTATCTCAAAATATTGTAAAGGAAGTTTTTGTAAAGGATTTAAGTGAAAAGGCTTCCATGATAATAGCAAGAATTACACTGGTAGTTATTGCTGTCATTGCAGTAATAATTGCCCGCGACCAGAACAGTTCTGTATTTGGAATAGTATCCTTTGCATGGGCAGGGTTTGGTGCTGCTTTCGGTCCGATTATGCTGGCGGCGCTTTTCTGGAAGCGCTGCAATAAGTATGGAGCTCTGGCGGGAATGATAAGCGGAGGTGTAATGGTATTTATATGGAAGTTTTTAGTCAGACCTCTGGGCGGCATATGGGATATTTATGAGCTGCTGCCGGCTTTTCTGATATCTGCGCTGTTTATTACAGTTGTCAGCCTTGTTACAAAGGAGCCGGAGAAAGAAATTGTAGAGGAATTTGATTCTGTTTCTCGTCAAATTAAAAATTATCAATAAAAATGATTAAAAATATTCATTGCGTGAAAGACATAAAGATGTTATCATATGCATATATTAACCAATATATATAAAATTGATTTATGTTAATATAGAGATATCAATAGTGTGGCAATGAGAAAAAGACAAAGTTCTTTGTCACAGAAAAATCTGGGCAGGAGCCTTTGTCTTTTGTCGGGCAATCAATATAGTCAATGTTTGTATATCATAAAAGCTGGCTGTATCATTTCTGCATAATATTGAAAAAGGAGATTTAACAATGAAGAATTTTGAAAAGTATGAAAGAGCATATTTTATGCCGCCCAAGGTAAGTTTTGACTGGGTGAAAAAGGAATATATTGAGGAACCGCCGGCATGGTGCAGCGTGGATTTGCGCGACGGCAATCAAGCGTTAATCGAGCCGATGAGTCTGGAGGAAAAGCTTGAATTTTTCCAAATGCTGGTGGATATCGGTTTTAAGGAAATAGAAGTCGGATTTCCGGCAGCTTCAGAGACCGAATATAATTTTATGCGTGCTTTGATAGAAAAGGATATGATACCGGATGATGTAACTGTTCAAGTATTGACACAGGCAAGAGAGCATATTATCAGAAAGACCTTTGAGGCAGTCAAGGGAGCTCCACATGCGGTAATTCATCTGTATAATTCTACATCTGTGGCACAGAGAGAACAGGTTTTTTGCAAAAGCAAAGAAGAAATCAAGCAAATTGCAGTAGACGGAGCAAAATTATTAAAAGAACTGGCAGAGGAAACCGAAGGGAACTTTACCTTTGAGTACAGTCCTGAGAGCTTTTCAGGAACAGAGGTGGATTATGCTCTGGAGGTCTGCAATGCAGTACTTGATGTATGGAAGCCGTCAAAGAAGAAAAAGGCAATTATCAATATTCCGGCAACTGTGGAAAATGCGATGTCACATGTATTTGCCTCTCAGGTGGAATATATAAATAATCATCTGAAATATCGCGAGAATGTTGTGTTAAGCATACATCCGCACAATGACAGAGGATGTGGAGTTGCAGCCGCAGAGTTTGGAGTACTGGCAGGTGCAGACAGAATCGAGGGCACATTGTTTGGAAATGGAGAAAGAACAGGCAATGTGGATATAATTACTCTGGCAATGAATATGTTCTCACATGGGGTTGACCCAAAGCTGGATTTTGGAAATATGCCGCAAATCTGTGAAAAATATGAAAGACTGACCAGAATGACAGTATCTCCAAGGCAGCCATATGCCGGAGAGCTGGTATTTACGGCGTTTTCAGGTTCTCATCAGGATGCCATTGCAAAGGGGATGAAGTATAGAGAGGATAACAATAGCGAAAAATGGACTGTTCCATATCTTCCAATTGACCCGAAAGATGTGGGAAGAACTTATGATAAAGATGTAATCCGAATTAACAGCCAGTCAGGAAAGGGCGGCGTGAGCTATGTGTTAAAGGAAAAATATGGAATTACGCTTCCAACAGCTATGAGGGAATCAGTAGGTTATATGATAAAAGGAGTATCCGACAAGGAGCATAAAGAGCTTAGTCCGGAGGATATTTATCAGATTTTTGAAGATAAATATATCTATAATACGCCGATTTTTCAGATTGTGGAATGTCATTTTAAACAGACAGACGGAATCGTGGCAGAAGCGGCCCTGAATTATAACAATCAGGTCACAAGGGTAAAGGCAAATGGAAACGGAAGACTGGATGCGGTAAGCAATGCGATTAAGCAGTTCTTTGGTATCAGCTATGAATTATCCAGTTATGAAGAACATTCCCAGACAAAAGGCTCTTCTTCAAAAGCAGTTGCCTATGTGGGAATTTCGTGTTCGGGTAAAAAATACTGGGGTGTTGGTATTGATGAGGATATTATCCGTGCGTCGATTCATGCACTTGCAGTAGCGGTAAATCAGCTTGAAGAGATTAAAGACAGCAGTATGGATGACAGAATGAATGAAATATTGAATTTTATTCAGGAAAATTATACTTCTGTTACTCTGGATGATTTATCAGAGCATTTTCATCTGTCAAAACCATATATGTCCAAGTATATTAAAGAAAAATCAGGAAAGACCTTTGGAGATATTGTAAAGGGAATTCGAATGAAAAAGGCGAAAACACTGTTGAAAAATACCAGCATGACGATTGAAAATGTTTCAAGGACACTGGGCTATGATAATGTTGAGCATTTCAGCCGTTCATTTAAAAAGGTATTTGACATGACGCCGAAGCAGTTTAGAAACAGCAGGTAAAGACAAGGAGTTTGAATGATGTATTCATTTCAGAATAAGGTGCGTTATAGTGAAGTAAATAAAGAGCTGCGGCTGAATATTCCTTCGATTGTAAATTATATGCAGGACTGCAGTTTTTTTCAGTCGGAAAGTCTTGGAGTTGGAGTGGATTTTTTAAATGAGATTCACAGGGCATGGGTGTTAAATTCCTGGCAGATTGATATTCTTCGGGATATTCTGGTCTGTCAGGATATTAAAATCGGCACGTGGGCTTATGATGCCAAGGGGGTATATGGATACCGGAATTTTGTTATTCGGACAATGGAAGATAAACCTCTTGTCAATGCAAATTCTCTCTGGGTGCTTTTGAATACGGAGACAGGAAGACCTGAAAAGGTAACGGAGAGAGACGTGAAGGCTTACGGGCAGGAGGAACGGATTGATATGGAGTATCTGGACCGGAAGATAAAAACGGAGGGGGAAGGAGAAATGAGAGAGAAAATTCCTGTCAGGAGATATCATATTGATACAAATGGTCATGTAAATAACAGGTGGTATGTTCAGTTTGCCATGGAGTATGTATCAGAAGATGAGAAAATCAACGGACATAGAATCAACCGGATTCGCGTGGAATATAAAAAGTCGGCGAAGTATGGAGATGTGATTGTTCCAGTGGTATATAGCGGAAAAACAGATATAACAGTTTCCATGAATGATGAAACGGGACAGCCGTATGCCAAAGTGCAGCTAATCGCAGGACAGTAATTTGACAGTTTTGTGAAGTTTCTGAAAGTTAGATGAAAAAACGCGCGAATCCTTTGTTTTTGTAGTTGAAATCTGGTATACTGTCTGAAAATAAAATAATTTGGAGGTATTTTTATGAAAAAGAAATTATTTATTGTTTTCGGCATGGTTTTGTGTATGGGTTTGTTTGGATGTGATAAAAAAACAGAGGTGTCAAAAACAAATACAGACAGAGACACAAATGCAGAAGGAAGCGAGGATACAGAGGAAAATGAGAAAACTTCTGATACAAAAACGAATGACAAAACAGACACCGAGGATTTGGCAAAACAAATAGAAGCGAAAGACGTAACAATTGCAGATGGAATTACAGTGAAGTTTTCAAAATTTGAGGTAAACTCACAGTATGATTCTTCGGCAACGGTTATTCGTTTAAAGGATAATGATATCGCTGTGGAGGGAGAGGGAGCCAGAGCGGATGGAAATGTGGTTACAGTTTCAAAAGAGGGTACTTATGTGATATCAGGGAAGCTGACAGACGGGCAGATTCTTGTCGAGGCAGCAAAGACAGATAAGATACAGCTTGTACTTAATGGAGTGGATGTGACCTGTACAAACGGTGCGCCATTGTGTGTAAAATCAGCGGATAAGACAGTGCTGACGCTGGCAGATGGAAGCGTGAATGTATTTACAGATGGGGCAAATGGAAACGAGGAGCAGAATGCGTGCGTTTTCAGTAAAGATGATTTGGCAGTAAATGGAACTGGAACACTGACAGTGAATGGGAATTATAATAATGGGATAGGAAGTAAAAATGATTTGGAAATTATCAGTGGGACAGTCAATGTTACAGCGGTGAAAAATGGGCTGAAGGGGAATGACAGCGTGGCCGTTTTGACAGGTGATATTCATATTACTGCAGGAAAAGACGGAATAAAGTCGGATAATGATACTGAGACAGGAAAAGGGTATGTGTATATTGAAAATGCCAGTATTACAGGAAAAGTGGGTGATGATGGCATACAGGCAGTCAATGCCATTGTATTTTCCAAGGGTACATATCAGGTGGAGTGTGAAGGAAAGAAAACGAATTGTGATGGGATTAATGAAATAGCAGAAGATGTGATAACAGAATAATCACATGGAATTTTATAGAGATTATTTTAAAATAAAAAATTTACTCTTGACAAAGCAGAATAAAAAGTGTACAATACTAGTGTTGTGATACAGTAAACGTGTGTGTAGCTCAGCTGGATAGAGCACTTGGCTACGGACCAAGGTGTCGGGAGTTCGAATCTTCTCACGCACGCTGGTGAAACTTCTGAGAGTATTTACTTTCAGAAGTTTTTTGTATTTTACAGAAAGGAGGTAAATCATGGAGGAATATATCAATATCAGTCATACATTTCAGCCTGTATATAATGATAAGTCCAGAATTTTGATTTTGGGCACGTTTCCTTCTGTAAAATCAAGGGAAAATCATTTTTACTACGGACATCCCATGAACAGATTCTGGAAGCTTCTGGCGGTGCTGACCAAAACAGAGCAGCCTGTGACAACAGAGGAAAAGAAGGATTTTCTTTTGAGACATCATATCGCAATATGGGATGTAATTCAAAGTTGCAGTATTACAGGCTCCGGAGATGCATCCATACGTGACGTAGTTCCAAATGATTTTACCGAGCTTTTGAAAAAGGCGAACATAAGAAAAATTTATGCAAACGGTAACAAAGCCCATGAACTATATATGAAATATGTGTATTCAAATACCAGAAGAGATATTGAGAAGCTTCCGTCTACAAGTCCGGCAAACGCGGGATATTCTTTGGAAAAATTAAAAGAAAAATGGAAGATAATACTGTCAGAGCTTGAAAAGTATTCCGATAATTGATACAATAAGAAAACAGTGAAATATGCAGTTGCATGTCATGTAATCAACAAAGCCTGATTGCGCTGACTGCATAATAAATCAGGGATACATATTATTGTATTCAGATTGTGAGGAAATTATGAAGAAACAAATACTTTTGGGAGCACTAGCAGTGACGGGAGCTGTCTGTATGTATGGCTGCGGCAAGTCAGATTCAAACAGTGGGAAAGAAGAAAAAGGGAAAGTAATGACAGAGCCAGTTACTGTGGAGAAAAGCGAGTATCATAATCCGATTACGGGCTTTGGCAAAGATGGAAGTCTGCGTTATGGCGGGGACCCTGCCGCTATGGTAGACGGCGATATGGTATATCTGTATACTGGACATGATACAGCTTCAAATGAGTCTTATGTAATTCCGGAATGGCAGTGTTATTCTAGCCGTGATATGAAGGAGTGGACTTATGAAGGAGTTATTTTATCCTGTAAGGATATTACATGGGCGGATAACAATTCTGCATGGGCAGCTCAGACGGTCAAGCATTACAGTACAGCCGAAGGAAAAGATATGTATTACTTTTATTTCTGCTCATGGGACAGTACTTCAGAGGGAAAGCAGTCGATTGGGGTAGCTGTTTCCGACAGTCCGACAGGACCATTTCAGGATATTGGACATCCTCTGGTAAAGGGAACTGTTACAACAAATGAATCTTCCGGCTGGAATGATATTGACCCTACGGCATGGGTGGAGACAGATGAGAGCGGAGAGGAGCACAGATATCTGGGATGGGGAAACGGAAAGTATTATATCTGCGAGCTGAACGAGGATATGATTTCTGTAAAGGATTTAGATGGTGACGGAGCAATCACGTTTGGAAAGGATATTTTAGAGAAGACACCTCCTGAAAGTTATACAGAGGCACCATGGTTTTACCGCAGACAGGACGAAAACGGAAACTATTACGGGGATTATTATTTGTTTTATGCCTATGGATGGAGAGAGCAGATGGCATATGCAACAACCGATGATTTGATAAATGGAGAATGGAAGTTTGGCGGTATTATTATGGAGCCGTCAGCTACGTCAAATACAAATCATATGTCAGTCATTGATTTTCAGGGAAAGACTTACTTTATTTATCACAATGGTTCTCTGGAAAAGGGAAGCGGATTTCGAAGAGTGGCCTGTGTGGAAGAGTTTTCTATTGATGAAAATGGAGAGATTCACTATATTCCTGAGACAGCAGCGGGACCTTTTGGAACAACGACTATAATAAAAAGCAAATCAGGACAGGTTATCAGTCACAGGGCATTTAACAACTCTTCTGATGATGGCGCCTATCCATACCTGAGTCTTGATGTGGGACCTGAACTCAGTGATGATGAAGCAGATGGTTTGTGGGTACTGGTTGCAGGAAAAACCGATACAGAAAATGAAAATTATGTATCTATTGTTTCCTATAATAAACCGGGATTGTATATTACAGGACTGAATAAGCTGGTAAAGCTTTCTCAAAATGCGCATGGCAATCTGACAGATGCCCAGACCTTTAAAACAGTAAAGGGACTTTCTGGTGATGGAGTTTCCTTTGAGAGTGTTGCAGAGCCGGGAATGTATATTACTATGATTAATACGAGTATTATGAAGCTGACAGACGGCTCGGATAAGGATGCATGCACCTTTTATCTGATTAATAAATAGCTCACAATATGTAGGAAGCTGCTCATTGATGATAACGAGCAGCTCCGTTCAGGCCGTCATGTAATCAGATTTTGGCTGGCTGTATATCAGGCAGTCTTTGTCCGGTTACATGGCAGGCATTGGCTGCATGTTTTCAATAAGAAACTATCTGCAGTCTCTGCAATCCTGAGAAGAATTCTTAGAAGAGTTCTTGGAAGAATTCTTGCTGTTGTTCTGTGTGTTGTTCTGAGTAGAGTTATCAGCAGAATTCTGAGTAGAGTTGCTTGTTGAATTGCTTGTAGAGTTTTTTGAGGTGCTGTTGTAGCTGTTCTTGTAGCTGTTGTTTGTAGAGTTGCTTGTAGAGTTGTTTGTTGAATTCTTTGCCATAATAGCCTCCTAAACTGCAGTTTTTTAAACTGAAATGCTTTTTGTTTTTAGTTACATACTTAGTATGAAAAAAAATTTTAAAAATATTCAAAAAAACGCTTGCATTTTTCGACAATCTGTATTAGAATTAGATTTGTAAAAAGAAATAACCCTTCAAATGTTTCTTTTTATGTTATAACCCCTTATTAATTATTTATACTCCCCTCAATACCTCGTGGCTCCCCCGCGAGGTATTACTTTTATTTCATAAAAATCGCTTTTCCTTTTGTATGATGAAGCTCTTGCAAAGCAGTTACTGTTAACAAAGTACAGAGAGGTTCTTACAAACTTATGGTGCCCGTAGGCACTTTTTCTTTCATTGGGAATTGCCTTGTAGCAGAAAAGCAGCCACAGCATATATTAAAAGTATGAGCAATTAAAAAAGAGGGATAGTATGTATATAGAAAATATTTCTGCAAAAGAATTGAGACAATATATATATGATAGAAAATATGAGATTATTGATTTGAGGGACTTGGCTGAATATAAGCAGGCTCATGTTGTAAATTCGGTTCATATAGCTTCTGAAGATATTTTTTCTGAGCATCTTGAAAAAATTACAAAGAAAAATGTGATTTTGTATTGTGACAGGGGCGGAGAGAGTATTCGGATAGCCAGAATTCTGGCATCAAAGGGATATGATGTGAAAAATGTCATAGGAGGCTTTTATGAGATAAGAATTTATGCAGATATTTTAGCGTAAATGGCTGTTGAGTAATCAAAGCAATCAGCCTTTGGCTGGTTACATAGGAAGTGTTGGTTTATATGATTTTATGTAATTTTAATCGAAATATGGATTGACAAAATCATATAGAAGGAATTACAATTTAGTAAGCAGAACAATATATAAATAAATGCTATCTGAAGGAAAAATTATTTAAAGAAAGAGATATTCAAAAGAAGAAATATTCAAATTGAGAAATATCCAAATGGAGAATTTATGAAAAGATATCAGTTAATGGCTCCATGTCATTTTGGAGTAGAAAGCGTTTTAAAAAAAGAAATTATAGATTTGGGATATGAAATTACATCTGTGGAAGATGGAAGAGTGACCTTTGAGGGGGATGCCGATGCGATTTGCAGAGCAAATATTTTTCTGAGAACACCAGAGCGTATTATGATTCAGGCAGGGCGTTTTCATGCAACGACCTATGAGGAATTGTTTGAGGGAATTAAAGCACTTGAATGGGAAGAGTTTATTCCGGCAGACGGAAAATTTTGGGTGACAAAGGCATCTTCAGTAAAGAGCAAATTATTCAGTCCATCCGATATTCAAAGAATCGTAAAGAAAGCGATGGTGGAAAGATTAAAAAGCAGATATGACATATCATGGTTTGAGGAAACCGGTGCAAGCTATCCTGTCAGAGTTTTTTTATTTAAAGATGAGGTGATTGTAGGAATTGATACTTCCGGAGAGTCACTTCACAAAAGAGGATATCGAAAACTGGCCTCAAAGGCGCCAATATCGGAGACGCTGGCAGCAGCTTTAATTATGCTGACTCCATGGAAAAAGGACAGAATTCTTATTGACCCTTTCTGTGGCAGCGGAACCTTTCTTATAGAGGCAGCTATGATAGCGGCAAATATTGCACCCGGAGTAAACAGGGAGTTTCCTGCTCAGGAATGGGACAATGTGATTCCTAAAAAGATATGGTATGAAGCTGTGGAAGAGGCCGATGAACTGGCTGATACAAATATAGATACAGACATTCAGGGATATGACATAGACAGTGATGTTATTAAAATTGCAAGAGGAAATGCAGCGCTTGTAGGTGTGGATAAGCTGATTCATTTTCAGCAGAGAGATGTCAGAGAGCTGAGTCATAACAAGAAATATGGGTTTCTGATTACAAATCCGCCGTATGGGGAACGGCTGGAGGAAAAATCAGCTCTGCCGGATTTGTATGGTGCACTTGGGGAAAGATTCAGAAAGCTTGACGACTGGTCAGCATATATTATTACTGCCTGTGAAGAGACAGAGAAATATATGGGACAAAAGGCAGATAAAAACAGAAAAATTTATAATGGAATGATAAAAACTTATTATTATCAGTTTATGGGAAAGAAACCGCCAAAGCGTACAAAGCAGCAGTAAAGAGCAAAATACTTTTAATTATTTTTTTACAGAGTCGGAGGAAAATAATGAAGAGCAGGGTTAGTTATCTGTTTATCACCGTTTTTTTGTGCATAGGAGGATATATTGTTTTTCAGGGAATTACAAAAACAGAATATATCGTTCAGGGCTATGCCATGGAAAACATTGCAGATGAATGGAAAAGTACAATATCATACAGTGTAAATAACAATGGTTTTTCTCTCTATGTAGACGGTGTGGAGATTAATGCAAAGAAGCATGGAATTTATATGGATACATCCATGACTCTTATGATTCCCTACACAGAATACAGGGGATTGTTTAACTGTGCTGTAAATTTTTATGAAGAAGATAAACGGCTGGTCATTGAAAAGGCAAATGTGGAAATAGAGTTGAAACCGGACAGCAATGAAATCACTGTAAACGGCGCCAAATATGTATTGACAACACCACTGACCTATAAAGATGACATGTTGTATGTTCCAATAGATGCGGCAGTTCGGGGTATGGGCTATATGTGCAGTTGGGATATTAATAAAAATATTGCGACTGTAATTAATGACAACCCTGAAAATACGATTCTTCCTTATCGATACAGTTATGTAGACAAAGGAAAAAATACTGAGGTGAGGAGTCAGGGCAGCCTTGGGACATGTTGGGCAACTGCGGCGCTCACTGCATTAGAAACGTCGCTTATGCCGGAAGAAAGACTTGTTTTTTCAGCGGACCATATGTCTCTGAATAATTCATTTAATCTGAATCAATATGAGGGCGGTTCAAGTACAATGTCTACCGCATATCTTCTGGCATGGCAGGGACCAGTGCTGGAGGCAGATGACCCTTATGGAGATGGGATGACAAATCCTGATTTAAAGCCGGTAAAGCATGTGCAGGAGGTTCAAATGCTTGAGTCAAAGGATTTGCAGAAAATTAAGGAAATGGTATATAAATATGGAGGCGTTCAGAGTTCACTGTATACTACAATGTTGAATTCTTATGATTATAGTAAATATTATAATGAGAAAACTAATTCTTACTGTTATTTAGGTGGAGAAAAGCCAAATCATGATATTGTGATTATCGGTTGGGATGACAACTATCCAAAAGAGTATTTTAATGCAGATATTGAGAGTGACGGAGCTTTTATCTGTCAAAACAGCTGGGGAACAGATTTTGGAGAAAATGGTATATTTTATGTTTCTTACTATGATTCTAATATAGGCATGCATAATATTGTATACACAAGAGTAGAGGATGTGGATAATTATGCCAGAATTTATCAGTCGGATTTGTGTGGATGGGTAGGAAGACTGGGATATGAAAAGGAGGAGGCATATTTTGCCAATGCATATACTGCTGGAGAATCAGGCTTTATCAGCGCAGCAGGTTTTTATGCGACAGGTGTAAATACCGAATATGAGGTATATATCTGTACTAATTTTTCAGATTCCAGCTCCTTAAACGGCGATTTGATTAAGACAGCAGAGGGTGTTTTGGCCAATGAGGGTTATTATACGATTGATTTTGATGAAATAGTAAAGGTAGACGCGGGACAGAAGTTTGCGGTAATGGTTAAAATTAATACTCCGGGTGCGAAAAAACCGGTTGCGGTGGAATATGTAAGCGACCATTTTACAAAAACCGTGGATATTACAGATGGAGAGGGATATGTAAGCGCAGATGGAAAGGAATGGGTAAATACGGAACAGTCTTATTCATGTAATATCTGCCTGAAATGCTATACAAGAAAATAGGAAAACGGCTGATATTAATATTTCAAAAGGATAAATAAGAAAAGGAAAACTATGTAAGAAGAAAAATTTTAAGAGGAAAATTTTAAGAGGAAAATTTTAAGAGGAAAAAGATATGTGCAGCAAAAAAAAGATTATATTTGCAACTACAAATGAAGGAAAAATGAAGGAAATTCGCATGATTATGAAGGACCTTGATATTGAGCTGTTGTCTTTAAAAGATGCCAGAATTAGTGTAGATATAAAGGAGGATGGAAAGACATTTGAGGAAAATGCGATAATTAAAGCAAAGACAATCTGTGAGCTTACAGGGGAAATGGTTCTTGCTGATGATTCGGGGCTGGAAGTAGACTATATGGATAAGGCGCCGGGAGTATTATCTGCAAGGTATCTTGGTGAGGAAACACCATATAGTATTAAAAATCAGGCGATTTTGGATAATTTAAAGGATGCTGTGGGACAGGAGAGAAGTGCAAGATTTGTATGTGTAATTGCGGCAGCATTTCCCGATGGGAGAGTGATTACAGCAAGAGGCACTGTGGAAGGACTGATTGGATTTGAGGAGAAAGGAACGAATGGCTTTGGCTATGACCCACTATTGTATGTGCCAGAGTATGGTATGACTACGGGAGAGATGGAACCTGAATTAAAAAATGAGATTAGTCATAGAGGAAAGGCATTGCAGTTAATGAAGGAAAAATTAGGCTATGAAAATTTTAATAATTAGTGATACACATGGGTTTTTATGGTATTTGAATGAGGTTCTGAAAAAGGTGGGACCAATAGATATGCTGATTCACTGTGGAGATATACAGAAGGATGAGGAACCTGTAAAAATAGCAGTAAACTGTCCTGTATATATGGTAGCGGGAAATAATGATTTGGGCACTTTGCTGGAGAAGGAAATTTTTCTGGATATTGGAAAATATCATATTATGGTTACACATGGCCACAGGTATTCCGTTGGATATGGTCTGGATATGCTGGCAGCGTCAGCAAAGAAAAAGGGGGCAGATATTGTGATGTTTGGACATACACATGTGCCGCTGATTAAGAAGATAGATAATGTTACTCTGGTTAATCCGGGAAGCATTACGATTCCAAGACAGTCAGGCAGACGGCCAAGCTATGCGTTTATGGAGATTGATAGAGACGGGGAGGCTCATTTTACCGTCGCAGAGCTGATGCAGGAACAGGCGTAAAAGGATAAGGGGATAAAGGAGATTTTGGGAGACGGCAGAAAAAGCCTGAGTGTTTACAAACAGGGAATAAATTTTGGAAAAGAATCACGTGATTTCGGCATTTTTATGGAATAATTTTTTGTAGAAGAAAAAAATTGAAAATAAATGAAAAAAAGTGTTGACAAAAAGTGGGACCTGATTTATAATGTATCTTGTCGCTGCAAGAGAAAAGAAAATACGAATTGCAGTACAGAGTACACCGGGGTGTGGCTCAGCTTGGCTAGAGCGCTTGATTTGGGATCAAGAGGTCGCAGGTTCGAATCCTGTCACCCCGACTTGTAAATTATATTATGCGGGTGTAGTTCAATGGTAGAACACTAGCCTTCCAAGCTAGATACGTGGGTTCGATTCCCATCACCCGCTTT
>CAJTOU010000007.1:0-63919 GCA_910577835.1 uncultured Lachnospiraceae bacterium
CTACCTTAACCCACCGTCTAAAGCCAGTGGGATTGCGGTAGCCATTATTTCAATTCATGCATCCTGTTCTTAATAATTTTCCTCACTGATTTCAAAATAACTCTGAGGATGCGCACATACCGGACATACTTCAGGCGCATTTGTTCCAACCACAATATGACCACAGTTACGGCACTCCCATACCTTTACCTCACTCTTTGCAAATACTGCGGCTGTTTCCACATTTTTCAGCAATGCACGATAACGCTCTTCATGATGTTTTTCAATCGCGCCAACCATGCGGAATTTTGCTGCCAGCTCAGGGAATCCCTCTTCTTCTGCTGTTTTTGCAAATCCCTCATACATATCTGTCCACTCAAAATTTTCACCATTGGCAGCAGCGGCAAGATTAGTAGCTGTATCTCCAATGCCCTTTAATTCCTTAAGCCACATCTTTGCATGCTCGCGCTCGTTTTCAGCAGTCTTTAAGAAAATAGCGGCTATCTGTTCAAAGCCCTCTTTCTTTGCCACAGAAGCAAAATAGGTATATTTATTTCTTGCACCGGATTCACCGGAAAAAGCAGCCTGAAGATTCTTTTCTGTCTGTGTTCCTGCATATTTATTTTCCGGCTGAACTTTTATCGCTTCGAGACTTTCTCCAGATGCACCGCAGACTGGACATACCGCTGCTTCACCCTCTTTTGCTTCAAATACCTTCTTACATAATTTACATTTATACTGACTCATCTGTTCTTCCTCCTTATTTTTTTTGGCAGTATCAAATACTGCATTATTCTGCCTGACGGCAGCAGTATTATCGCATATACCTGACTGTCCGGCATGTCTGATAGCAGTATATTCCGCAATATCCTTATTTGTTGTTATTAAATTGTCAATCGACAAATCATGAATGGAATGATTTCCTGTAATCCTTCCAAACATTTTCAGCTCTTTTAAAGAAGCATTCAAAAAATTCGCCACTCTCTGAGCTGACGCATCGATATTTAAGCGTTTTCTAAGCTCTGAATCCTGAGTAGCCACACCGACAGGACAGTTTCCGCTGCCACAGATACGGTACTGCTGGCATGCCGCCGCAATCAACGCTGCGCTTGCGACAGCTACCGCATCTGCTCCCATTGCCAAAGCCTTTGCAAAATCTGCAGATACACGAAGTCCTCCGGTTATTACAAGTGAAATATCCGAATGCACAGAATCAAGATACCTTCTTGCCCTTGACAGCGCATAAATAGTAGGAACAGATGTTGCTTCCCTTAAGAGCAGAGGACTGGAAGCCGTTGCACCACCTCTTCCGTCAATGGTAATAAAATCAGGTTCCGCAAATACACAGTACTCTAAATCCCGCTCAATATTTCCGGCTGCGATTTTTATTCCAATCGGTCTACCTTCAGACCTGTCACGCAGCATATTTACCATATCCCTTAAATCCTCTTTGCTGTTCAGCTCTGGAAACCTGCTTGGACTCTGGATATCCTCTCCCTGCTTTTTCCCACGGATTGCGGCAATCTCCGCCGTTACCTTTTCTCCCGGCAGATGACCACCCATCCCCGGCTTTGTGCCCTGACCGATTTTGATTTCAATTGCATCGGCAGATTTCAGATTCTCATCTGTTACACTATACTTATTTGGAATATACTCAAATATGTATTTATATGATGCTTGTTTTTCTTCCGGCAGAATACCTCCCTCGCCGCTGCACATCGCTGTTTTTGCCATTGCAGAACCTTTTGCAAGCGCAATTTTTGCCTCTCTTGACAAAGCTCCGAAGGACATATGTGAAATATATACCGGACTGTCAATTACCATTGGCTTTCTGGCATGTCTGCCGATTACAGTAGTTGTATTTACAGGCTCATTGTCATCAAGCGGTGGCGGATTAAGCTGTGCACCAAGAAGAAGGATATCCTCCCATTTTGGCAACGGCATTTCTGTACTCATTGCGGCACTGATATATTTTCCTGTTACCGCCATTTCATGGATTTCCGACATATATCGGCTCGATTTGTCATGCCTTGCGGTCATGCTGTCATAATCCAGTGCGCCAGAATAAGTTTTTTCCGTATTTTCAACATCAGATTTGGTATTGTCTTCTGGAATCAGCTCAAATCTGGAAACCGGCTGATGGCAGATGGGACATTCAGAGAGTTCTGAAATTGTCCTGCCTTCTTTTTCCTCATCATAAATTGCACCACAGACACTGCATTTGTAAATAGCCATAAATTACCTCCTGTTATTTTTTATTAAGCAATAAACAGGAGTATTGATTGCAATATTCCACAATCAATACAAGTGTTAATTGCATTACTTCTTAATTATTCTGCTTCAGACTGCATTCCTGACAAAGCCCCTCAAAAAAAAGGCGGTGTCTGCTAATTTTAAAACCGGTTTCTTTTTCTACCTGTTCATCATACTGTTCCTGATATTCCAGCGGAACATCAAACACTCTTTTACAGCCTGTACAAAACATATGATAATGCCTGTCTAGGCGGGAATCATATCGGTCTGCTGCTGGAACCTTTACATTTGCAATCTCACCGTTTTCCGACAAGATTCCAAGATTTCGATATACTGTACCACGGCTTATTTGACTATCCTGTGTTCTGACATCCAGATAAATCTGGTCGGCAGTCGGATGGTCGTGTCTTGATGCAACAATATCCAAAATCAGTTTTCTTTGTCTTGAATTACGCTGTTTCTTCATCTGAATCTCCTTAATTAATAATAGGACTTAATCTTATTATATATTAAATTTTCTATATGTCAATACCAAAATATGTTCATACAGCTAATATTGCAAAAATATAAAAGCTGCCGCATCAGGAAAAGTACCATGACATACTGTAAATTTCAACATCAGCAGATTCTAATATCAACAAATACCATATCCCATATACTTAAATGCGACAGCTTAATCTTTACTAAAACATATCCTTTAACTGTTCTGTAAACTTCTTTTTCTTCCCTTTCTTCTTTCCGTTCTCCTCTGTATTTTCACCTTCCCCCTGCTCTTCTTTCAAGAAAACTTCTCCGTTCATCGTCTTGTCAAATGCCAGCAACGCTTCCTTCTGGGCAGCACTCAATTTCTCCGGAACCTGAACTACCAGTGTTACATACTGGTCACCCCTTAAATTTTTATTTCTGAGCGATGGAACTCCTTTTCCCTTTAATCTGATTTTGGTATCTGTCTGTGTTCCGGCCTTAATCGGAAACAGTACATCACCGTCTATTGTGCTGATTCTGACATCGCCTCCAAGCGCTGCCTGCACAAATGAAATCGGTGCAGTAGAATAAAGGTTATAATCCTGCCTCTGGAAAATCGGATGTCTCATTACATTTACTTCTACCAGTAAATCGCCTCTTTGACCTCCGTTTGCTCCCGGTTCACCTTTTCCTGCAATACGAATACTCTGACCATCATCAATACCGGCAGGAATCGTTACCTGTATCTTTTTTCTGCCGCTGATATAACCACTGCCTGCACAGTCAGGACATTTATCCTTTACAATTTTACCTGTTCCATGACAGTCAGGACATGTCTGAACACTTCTCATAGCACCGAAAAGCGACTGTTGAGTATACATTACCTGACCTTTTCCACCGCACTTGCTGCAGGTAACAGGCTGAGTGCCTTCCTTTGCCCCTGTTCCATGGCACTTTGGACATTCATCTTTTAAGGTAATCTCGATTTCCTTTTCGCAGCCAAATACAGCCTCTTCAAATTTAATTCTGACAGAGGTTCTTAAATTAGCGCCCTTCATAGGACCATTTGAACTTCTTCTGCTTCTTCCGCCGCCAAAGAAATCTCCAAAGATATCCCCAAAGATATCGCTCATATCTCCGCTGAAATTAAAGTCAAAGCCGCCGCCTGCTCCACCGCCGCCAAATGCTGCATGACCATACTGGTCATACTGCCGTCTCTTTTCCGCATCGCTTAATACAGCATAAGCCTCCGAAGCCTCCTTAAACTTTGCCTCTGCGTCCTTATCACCGGGATTCATATCAGGATGATACTTCTTTGCCAATGCCCGATATGCCTTTTTTATCGCAGCCTCATCTGCGTTTTTATCTACGCCTAAAATCTCGTAGTAATCTCTTTTATCAGCCATAATATCCTCGCTTCCATTTCTTGGATTTTCAAATTAAAGTGCCTGTAACAACAGTTTTTCCATTGTTTTCCACACTTTGTCCTGTATCTTGTAAAATAATATCAGAAACCGTTTAAGGAATAGAGGTTATAAAACCTCTATTCCCCGAACTGCCTAAAATCTTCTGTACAACAATATCTGTTTCAGTACCTATTTTTATACCTCTTTGTAGTCTCCATCTACCACATTGTCGTCTGCCGGACCTGCGTTCATATCAGGACCTGCCTGCCCCATATCAGGACCTGCTCCTGCAGCGCCTGCTGCCTGTGCCTGCTCATACATCTTTGTGAATAATTTCTCAGCGCCCGCCATCATTTTTTCCTGTGCTGCCTTGATTTCATCTACATCTGCATCCGTCATTGTCTCAGGTGTAGATTTTGCAAGAACATCTTTCAAAGACTGAAGGTCAGCTTCCACAGCAGCTTTTTCTGATGGGTCCAGTTTATCGCCTACATCTTTTAATGTCTTTTCTACCTGGAACGCTCTGGAATCCGCCTCATTCCTTGCATCTATCGCTTCCTTGCGCTTCTTATCCTGCGCCTCAAATTCAGCCGCTTCCTTTACAGCCTTTTCGATATCCTCTTCTGACATATTTGAACCGGAAGTAATGGTAATATGCTGTTCCTTACCTGTTCCCTGGTCCTTTGCAGATACATTTACAATACCATTTACATCGATATCAAATGTTACTTCTATTTTAGGAATTCCTCTTGGAGCCGGAGCAATTCCGTCAAGTCTGAACTCACCCAGAAGCTTGTTGTCTCTTGCAAACTTTCTTTCACCCTGTACGACTCTGATATCCACAGCACTCTGATTATCCTCGGCTGTTGAGAATGTCTCTGTATGCTTTGCAGGAATTGTGGTATTTCTCTCAATCATGTTTGTTGCAATACCTCCCTGTGTCTCAATTGACAGAGTAAGAGGAGTAACATCCACAAGAAGAATATCACCTGCACCGGCGTCGCCTGCCAGCTTACCACCCTGAACAGAAGCACCGATTGCCACACATTCATCTGGATTCAGGCTCTTGGAAGGCTCATGTCCGGTCAACTGTTTTACTTTTTCCTGAACCGCCGGAATACGTGTAGAACCTCCTACCAGCAATACCTTTGATAACTCACTTGCAGTCAGTCCTGCATCCTGAAGTGCATTCTGAACAGGTACAGCGGTTCTCTCCACAAGGTCGTGAGTCAGCTCATCAAACTTTGCCCTTGTCAGATTCATATCAAAATGCTTTGGTCCTTCCTGAGTTGCTGTAATAAACGGAAGGTTAATATTTGTAGTAGTTGCAGAAGAAAGTTCCTTCTTTGCCTTTTCTGCTGCTTCCTTTAATCTCTGAAGTGCCATCTTGTCTGTTGACAAATCAATTCCTTCTGCCTTCTTAAATTCGTCAATCATATACTGTGTGATTCTCTGGTCAAAATCATCACCACCAAGTCTGTTATCACCTGAAGTAGAAAGAACCTGAATAATTCCATCACCAATTTCAATAATGGATACATCAAATGTACCACCACCAAGGTCATATACCATAACCTTCTGCTCATTTTCATTATCAAGACCGTAAGCCAGCGCTGCCGCTGTTGGCTCATTAATAATTCTCTCTACATTTAAGCCTGCAATTTTACCTGCATCCTTAGTCGCCTGTCTCTGTGCATCGTTAAAATAAGCCGGTACGGTAATAACTGCCTCTGTTACCTTTTCGCCGAGATATCCTTCCGCATCTGACTTTAATTTCTGTAAAATCATGGCTGAAATCTGCTGTGGAGAATATTTTTTATCATCAATTGCTACCTTATAATCAGAACCCATATGTCTCTTAATCGAAGAAATAGTCTTATCTGCATTTGTTACTGCCTGACGCTTTGCAGGGTCTCCTACCAGTCTTTCTCCGTTCTTTGTAAATGCCACAATTGAAGGGGTTGTTCTGACACCCTCTGTATTTGCGATTACGGTAGGCTGACCACCTTCCATAACAGCTACACATGAATTTGTTGTACCTAAGTCAATACCAATAATTTTGCTCATAATAAAGCCTCCTATAAAATATAAAAAATATTAATTTGCTACTTTAACCATAGAGTGTCTTACAACTGTTTCTCTATATATATAACCCTTTTGCAGCTCTTCAGCGATTATATTTTCGCCTAAGCTTTCATCCTCTATATGCATAACTGCATTGTGAAGATTCGGGTCAAATTCCTGTCCGACAGCCTCTATCTGTTTTACTCCGGCTTCCTCCAGCGAAGTGATAAGCTGCTTATATACCTTATCCATACCCTCCGCAAAACCGGTTTTTTCTTCTTCTGGTATGGTTGCCAGACCTCTTTCAAAACTGTCTATAATTGGAAGAATTTTTTCTATTACAGATTTTGCTCCTACTTCAAACATTGCTTTTTTCTCTTTTTCGGAACGTTTTCTGAAATTATCAAACTCTGCAAATAGTCTTGTATATTTGTCATTCAGTTCTTCTATCTTTTCATCCTTTTTATCCTTCTTCTTTTTGAAAAGCTTGGAGCCTTCCTTTTTCTTTTCGTCTGATTCAGCATCTTCTTCTGTTTCGGAATCGCCCTCTTTTCCTTCTGATTCCTCTTCTGCTTTCGCTTCCTTTGATTCCTCCGCCTTGTCTTCCTCTTTTGACGAAGCATTTTCTGCTCTTTCTTCTGTATCTTTCACAGCTTCTTTTGCTTCCTGAACCGCATCTCCCGCGGCTTCCATGATATCCTTTGCCTTGTCAGCCATTTTTTACCACCTTTCTGTATAATCCTTTCTATGTTATTTTCTTATAAGCATCGTCTAACTGTCCTTTTACAGTTTTTAATGTTTCAACTACCTTTTCATAATCCATTCTCTTTGGGCCTATAACTCCAATCGTTCCTGTCAGACCATCGTCAAGCTCATAAGTCGCTGTCACCACACTGCAATCCTTCATAGATTGAACCGGTGTTTCATTTCCAATATAAATCTGGATACCTCTGCTGTCCTCCTCTGAACCTGTATCTGCAATCAGGTTTGTCAGAAGCCTTTTTTCTTCCAGCGTTCCTATCAATCTGCTTGCCTTTTCGCTGTCGCTGAGCTCCGGATATTTCAAAATATTGGTTGCTCCGCTGGTATAAATCTCCATATCCTTTTCCGCATGAAACGCTTCCGCCACAGCGTCGAGCACATTTCTTACCAGCTCACTCTGCTCACCTGCCTGACCGGTCATTCTTGATATCACTCCAAGATTAATCTGCTCAAGTGTAAGTCCGTTTAAGGTGCTGTTCAATAATATATTCAGCTTCAGGATTGTTTCATTATCAAGTGTTTCATTTACCTTTAATATTTTGTTTTTGATAATGTTGCCCTCTAAAACCATAACACATAAGATTTGATTATCCTCCACAGAGGAAAGCTGAATAAACTTTAATTTATTGCGATGAAAGTGTGGAGTTGAAATCATGGTAGCGTAATTTGTATTATTTGCTAATACTTTGGCCATATTCTGAAGCAGTGTTTCTACCCTGTCTACCTTTTCTACAAGGAAGTCTTTCATATCCTCCAGCTCTTTTTCCCTGTCATCAAGCAATGTTTCTCTTTCCCTCATCATCTCATCTACATATACTCTGTATCCCTTATCTGAAGGAATACGTCCTGCTGATGTATGAGGCTGTAAAATATATCCCTGTTCCTCAAGGTCTGCCATCTCATTTCGAATCGTTGCGGAACTCAAATTTAAATCAGTATATTTTGATATTGTCCGCGACCCTACCGGCTCGCCTGTTTCCAGATAATTTTTTACGATTGCCTGAAGTATTTTCATTTTTCTCTCATCTAATTCCATTACTTCACTTCCTTTTCTGTTGTTAGCACTCGTTTTAGTGGAGTGCTAACATTTGGCCTAACAATAAAATAGCACTTAACTTTGAATATGTCAAGAGTTTTTTTATTTTCTTTTGTAAATATTTTCAAATAATTCCTGTACAACATTCAGCCATTCGAGAAAAAACCTCTAAATACACAAAGTGCGGAAAAGACACTACAAATTTATAATGTCTCAGACACTTTGTTCTCCAGTAAAAATTCCGCCATAACCTGATTGCTCACATCAATTCCTCTGTTTGTCAACCGAACATTGTCTTCTTCACAATAAACAAGTCCCATACCTGCCAGCCTGCTGCAAACCTTCCCATATACTTTATCAAAATTTCTTTTATAAAGTTTTTCAAATTCACTTTTAGAAATACCCTCTGTCAGTCTCAATCCCAGAAACATAAATTCCTCCATTTGTTCTCTCTTGGAAAGTATTTGTACTTCTTTATAATATGGAAGGATTTCTTCTATATTATTACTATAATTTTCATTATTCTGAAAATATCTTTGAATATACTGTTTAAAATCATTTACATTCTGAAAACGGATATTATCAACAAGTGAGGAAGCTCCCAGTCCAAAACCAAGATAATTCTTTCTCTTCCAGTAAGAAGAATTGTGTTTTGACTCATATCCAGCTTTTGCATAGTTAGAGATTTCATATCTGTGATAGCCATTTTGTTCAAGAAACTTATTTGTATGATAATACATCTGTCTTTCCAAATCCTCGTCCGGCAGATGTAAAAGTCCTTGACTGTACATATCAAAAAATGGAGTTCCTTCCTCTATTATCAGACTATAAGAAGAAATATGCTTTGGATTTAAATGAACAACCTGCTCGAGAGTTTTATGATAGCTGTCGTAAGTCTGGTCCGGCAGAGCCGATATAATATCCAGATTAATATTGGAGAAACCGGCACTTTCAGCAGCATGATATGTCTGTAAAAAATCCTCCCATGTATGAATTCTTCCGATTTGTTTTAACTCTTCATTATGTACAGATTGAAGGCCCATGCTCAATCTGTTGATTCCTGCTTTCAGGTAAGAACAGAATTTATCATAATCTGCTGTTTTTGGATTACATTCTATTGTGATTTCAGCATCAGACTTTATGGTATAATTTTTTTCTAAAGTAGAAAAGATTTTTTCTATATATGCTGGTTCTAAAACAGACGGCGTACCCCCGCCAAAATAAATCGTTATAATTTGATAATCCTTGCCTTTTTTTCCGTAATACTCTCCCCATTTCATGATTTCTTTAAGTAATGCAAAAATATAGTTCTCTTGTTCAGCTTTTTCTGCTGAGAAAGAAAGAAAATCACAATAACTGCATTTTTTTAGGCAGAATGGAATATGAATATAGATACCAAGACATTGTTCTTCTGTTTTCTTCATTGATTTGTATCCTTTCTTGGTTCAATCTTCTGAATTTTTGTTCTTTACGTTTTTCTGATTTTCAATAAATAGTTTAACATATTTTTATTTTTCTTCAATATCTTTATCTCAATACATTTTTATTCTATCCTTTTACAAATACCCGTTCATATTAAAAAAGGACTATTATATTAGGAAAAATTTTATTTAGATTTCCTAACACAACAGTCCTTTTTCTATAATGTTATATACAAATACATAAGGCTTTTGTTAAAAAAGATATCTATCTTCTGTCAATTTATCTTTTAATTTAAACAATGCGCCAAACAGTACAGTTATTTAAGCCTTTTACTTCCAGCGACCTATAAAAAACAAATTTCACAATAAAATTACAGAAAATAGAATAAAATTCCGCTTGAATAATTAAATTTGCAATGCGGGAAAACCGGAATTTACTCTCTATCATAAGGTATCCTGTAATCAATACAAAACAATTTACTGATACTCTGCTAAGTGCAAGCAGAAACCAAAAAAATAATACCCTATTACCTCCTATACTTCATAAACGTTCAATATTCCTCCATGCCCAATGCATGCAGCAGTACTACCATCAGCATAGATATTACCCGTAAAACATCGATATTCGATTGCCTCTTTTTATTCACCATTTTTCTTAAAATTAATAACTCCAATTCTGTTAATACATAATCCTCTTATTTCCAAAATCAAATATTTTTTAATTTGGATATCCTGTCAATAATTTTATTACAGATTTTTTCATACATAATTGCACTAAAATAACTCAAGGTAAAAATTGGAATAATAAGAATAAAATATAATAGATTACTATTTAAATTTACCCCTCCCCTCGCAATTTTTATACCCTTTTGTATAATTTCCACAAAAATCCACGCAAAAAAGAAATGAACAAGATAAATATAGTATGAACACCTTCCATAATTCTTTAATATATTTAAGCATGTTTTTTTATTATTAACAAAAGCTTTCTTTTCTGCTGAAAGTGCAAATCGAATGAAATGATACGCAGATAACCCAACAATATATGGAATAATTATAAAGGTATATTTCCAATTTGAATAAAAAAGAACAACTGCAAACAACATTTCCATTACTGCTATTACCAAATCAAATTTGTTTCGTTGTATACCCTTTTCATACTCAAAATAAAGTTTCGCGCCCAAAAGAAAAACTCCTATTTGATTAATAAAATTAAAATATATAACTGAACCACTACCGGCTAAAGCCGATAGGTTCAGTTTGCTGCTAAAGCAGCCTAAAGTGTTCGCCCTAAATGTTATCTTTTTCCATTTACTTCTTATCCTATTTCAAAGTTATCAGAGTTGCTTTTCTCTTGTAGGTCTTGATTTTGAATGTAGGCTTTAATTATTTCATCCGTTACATTTCCAGTACTTGCCACAAAATATCCCCTTGCCCACAAATGCTGTCCCCAGAACTGTTTGTTCAGTTCCTTATATTCCATCTGTAGTTTTCTTGATGTATTTCCTTTGATATATTGTACCAGCTTGCTTGCTGACAGATGCGGTGGTACTGATACCAGCAGATGTATATGGTCACTTCCTACATGACCTGCAAGTATTTCCACTTCATTACTTTGACAGATGATTCGGATAAGTTCCCTTGTCCGAATGGCTATCTGTCCAGTTATCACCGGTTTTCGGTATTTTGTTATCCATACTAAATGATATTTAATATCATATGTGCAATGGGACGATTTTCTGTAATTTTCCATTCTATTCACCTCAAGTTTTAGTATCTCTACTTTTCTTTATTTTAAACTTGAAGTTATAGGGTTGACCTAAAGGTTTCGCCTTAAGGCGAGGGTTTTAACCCCATTATACAGACAATGAATTGTTATTTAAAATAGAATCTATCTTTGAAATATGATAAAAAATAAATATCAGACAAACCACGCTGCTTTGTACTATCCACGGAATATACCTTATTCTTTTGCTCGTTTCCATCCATGTAAAAACAACAGGTGTTACGATATAAAATATAACAATAGTCCCTACATACCAGCCTCCTGGAACAACATTATTATTGCAGAACGGGAAAAGCCCATGCAAAAGAAAAATATTACATATTACAGCAGCAGGACTTCTATTTGAAGCAAGTCTTTTGTTTGAATGAAATACATCCAAAACAATCATATCTATAATAAATGTCAATAAAATCAAACCATAATATCCCGGCGCTATTGATTTATATCTTTTCAAATAAAACTCCTTCGGTGTCTTGCTTCTATATGACATCATAGAAGCAAATCCTGAAAGGACGATAAATATTTGACATCCCATTTGCCCAAATTTAAGAATATCAAAAAAATCACTTAAGTCTGAAAATTTTTGCTGTGAGTGAACGAGTATCACCATCCATATGGAGACTCCTCTTATAATATCTAATACCTCTATTCTTTTATTAATAGACATTTTAATTTCCTTATAAAATAAACAATTAAAATAACTCTTTTTTCTTTTCAAATAAATTTATTCCAAGTTTATGCAAAACTTTTTTTAACACTTCTATCACAAAATCCTCTTTCATAACAATTAAACATCCTAGATACATACTCAAAAACAAAACAAATGATATAATTAATGATAAAAATATCCCACAATCAAATAATTTTATCCATATGGAAAATAATGTTTCTATGATTATTGATAAAATTAACTGTCCCCAGTGGATGGGATGCATAGAAGAACTTGTACTAAAATTTGTGAGTATTTATAAAATTAAAAATATTCGAACAAGAGGCTGCTAATATTGTAATGGCACCATATTTTACATAATCCTGTTCAACATGAACCCCGGCATTTCGTACCGGCTGCAAGCTGACAGTCGTGTGGTGGGTAGTTAACATACTTTCCCTTTTGTTCCTGTCATTTATCCTCGTCAAGCTTCAATACACTCATAAACGCCTTCTGTGGAATTTCCACATTTCCAATCTGGCGCATCCTCTTTTTTCCTTCCTTCTGCTTCTCCAAAAGCTTTCTCTTTCGGGTAATATCTCCGCCATAACATTTTGCAAGCACATCTTTCCGCATTGCCTTTACAGTTTCTCTCGCAATTACCTTGCTTCCAATCGCCGCCTGAATCGGAATTTCAAACAAATGTCTTGGAATTTCCTCTTTTAACTTCTCACACATCTTTCTTCCACGCTCATAAGCCGTATCTTTGTGAACAATAAAGGAAAGTGCATCTACCTCTTCTTTATTAATCAGAATATCCAGTTTTACAAGCTCAGAACGCTCATAACCCTTTAATTCATAGTCAAAAGAAGCATATCCTCTGGAACGGGATTTTAATGCATCAAAAAAATCATAAATAATCTCATTTAACGGAAGAATATATTTTAACAATGCCCTTGTCCCTTCAATATAATCCATGGAAAGATACTTTCCCCTGCGCTCTTGGCATAATTCCATAATAGAGCCGATAAATTCGGTTGTTACCATAATCTCCGCTTCTACCACTGGTTCTTCCATATAATCAATTAACGAAGCGTCCGGCAGATTCGAAGGATTGGTTATCTCCACTACATCACCATCTGTTTTATATACCTTATAAACTACGCCCGGCGCTGTTGTAACAAGGTCAAGATTATACTCCCTTTCCAATCTCTCCTGTATAATTTCCAGATGAAGTAGTCCTAAAAATCCGCAGCGGAAACCAAATCCCAAAGCAACTGAAGTTTCTGCCTCATAGGAGAGAGAAGCATCGTTTAACTGAAGCTTTTCAAGCGCATCCCGAAGGTCCGGATATTTGGCACCATCTGCCGGATACATGCCGCAATATACCATTGGATTCACCTTTTTATATCCCGGAAGCGGCTCAACGCATGGCCTGTCATTATCTGTAATCGTATCACCTACCATGGTATCTCTTACGTTTTTAATGCTTGCAGTAATATAACCTACCATACCGGCGCTTAATTCTTCGCATGGAATAAACTGCCCAGCTCCAAAATATCCTACTTCTACTACCTGCTGAACAGCGCCGGTAGCCATCATTCTGATATTTGTTCCTGCTTTTACCGTACCATTTTTCACTCTGCAAAAGATAATAACACCCTTATACGAATCATATAAACTGTCGAAAATTAATGCCTGTAATGGCGCATTTGCCTCTCCCTTTGGCGCAGGAATTCTGTGAACCACCGCCTCTAATACATCTTCAATATTCTGTCCTGTTTTTGCTGAAATTCTTGGCGCATCCTGCGCTTCAATACCAATCACATCCTCTATTTCCTCCACTACCCTGTCAGGGTCAGCGCTTGGAAGGTCGATTTTATTAATCACCGGTATTACATCAAGGTCATGGTCAAGCGCAAGATAGACATTTGCAAGCGTCTGCGCCTCAACTCCCTGTGCGGCATCCACAATCAAAATAGCGCCGTCACACGCTGCAAGACTTCTCGAAACTTCATAATTAAAATCTACATGTCCCGGCGTATCAATTAAATTAAAAATGTATTCCTCTCCATCTCTGGCTGTATATACAATACGGACAGCCTGTGCCTTTATGGTAATTCCACGCTCTCTTTCCAGCTCCATATTGTCAAGAACCTGCTCCTGCATTTCCCTGCTGGTAAGCAGACCTGTTTTTTCTATAATTCTGTCTGCAAGTGTAGACTTGCCGTGGTCAATATGTGCTACTATACAAAAATTTCTAATTTTATCCTGACTAATTTTAGACATTTCTTTCCTCTCATTCTGCCTGACGGCAATAAAAATCTCATTTGATACTATAACATTTACCTTTGTATGCTGTCAATTGCTTCTTTTATAATTGTTGGCAAATTGTCGGCAAAGTACAAAAGATTTACATCGGGCAGGACTGCGCCAAAAAAATAAAAAAATATTTGTTCTGAAAAATATACAAAAAAATGTAGGATACAAAATTTATTTTTGGAATATACCCTTAAAAATGTATATAGTAAAACTTGTTTTTTAGAATAAACGGGAAATACGTAAAAACGCCAAAACCACAATATATTGTGGTATACATGTATACAACTACAATATTTTGTATATAGTACTGGACAAACCATATCCTGGATGCTATAATACAGAAGTGCCTGTCAGCAGGCATAAATTAAAAATATATGAAAAGACTATAATATAAAAACTTTATGAGGTGAGAAAAATGAAAGTAGTTATCAAACGAGATGGTCGTCACACCGACTATGAACGCAATAAAATTTTTATTGCCATTCAAAAAGCAAATGAAAGTGTGGACAATGACGACCGTGTCAATGACGACCAGATTTATAACATTATTGCTTCTATCGAAGCCAGAGGAGATGAAACTCTTCCGGTTGAAACCATTCAGGATTATATTGAACAGAAATTAATGGAGGCAAGAAAATATAATCTCGCAAAAGCCTACATTAAGTACCGCTATACCAGAGAACTTGTCAGAAAATCCAACACAACAGACGATTCCATTATGAGCCTGATTAAAAACAGCAACAAGGAATTAAAGGAAGAAAACTCCAATAAAAATGCCGCTCTGGCTTCTACGCAGCGTGATTATATGGCGGGCGAGGTAAGCAAGGATATTACAAAAAGAATCCTTCTTCCGCCAAAAATCGTCAAAGCACATGAAGAAGGCGTTATCCATTTTCATGATATGGACTATTTTATTCAGCCGATTTTTAACTGCTGCCTTGTCAATATTGGAGATATGCTTGATAATGGTACTGTTATGAATAACAAGCTGATTGAAACTCCAAAAAGTTTCAAAGTGGCATGTACAGTTATGACACAGATTATCGCTGCCGTTGCATCCAATCAGTATGGTGGTCAATCTGTCAATATTTCCCACCTTGGCAAATACCTGCGCATAAGCGCTGAAAAATACAGAGAGCATTATACCAAAATGCTTGGACAAACAGCTTCTTCTGAAATAATAAATAATCTTGTGGAGGACAGAGTGAAAAATGAACTGAAAGACGGTGTTCAGACCATGCAGTATCAGATTAACACTTTAATGACCACAAATGGACAGTCACCGTTTGTTACTCTGTTTATGTACATTGAAGACGGCTACGAATATGAAGAAGAAGTCGCGATGATTATTAAAGAAATTTTAATTCAACGTCTGGAGGGAATAAAAAATGAAAAGGGAATTTATGTAACTCCTGCGTTTCCAAAGCTTGTTTATGTACTGGATGAAAACAACTGTTTAAATGGCGGAAAATACGATGATATCACCAGACTTGCCGTGCAGTGTTCCGCAAAAAGAATGTATCCTGACTACATTTCCGCAAAGAAAATGAGGGAAAATTATGAAGGCAATGTATTTTCTTGTATGGGATGCAGAAGCTTTTTAAGCCCATGGAAGGAGCCGGATGGGCATTATAAATGGGAAGGCCGGTTTAATCAGGGCGTGGTAAGCCTGAACCTTCCACAGATTGGGATTCTGGCCGAAGGTGATGAAGAAGCTTTCTGGCCTCTGCTGGAAGAACGTCTCTCTTTATGTTTTGAAGCGCTGATGTGCAGACATCATGCTCTGGAGGGTGTTATTTCTGATGTCAGTCCGATTCACTGGCAATATGGAGCCATTGCCCGGCTGAAAAAAGGCGAAAAGATTGACCGGCTTCTGCATGACGGATATTCTACTATTTCGCTAGGGTATATTGGTTTGTATGAAGTAACAAAGCTTATGACAGGAGTCAGCCATACAGATTCAAAAGGAACAGCATTTGCCTTAAAGGTAATGAATAGGCTTCGCAATGCCACTGATACATGGAAGACAAATACCGGCCTTGCCTTCGGACTGTACGGCACACCGGCTGAAAGTCTGTGCTATCGCTTTGCAAGAATTGATAAGGAAAGATTTGGGGATATTCCTGATATTACAGATAAGGGATATTATACAAATTCCTATCATGTGGATGTACGTGAAAAAATTGATGCATTTGATAAATTTACTTTTGAAAGTCAGTTTCAGAAGATTTCCAATGGCGGCGCTATTTCCTATGTGGAAATTCCGAATATGAGACATAATCTGGAGGCTTTGGAGGAAATTGTAAGGTTTATTTATAATAATATTCAGTATGCAGAATTTAATACAAAATCTGATTTTTGTCAGGTATGCGGGTATGACGGGGAGATTTTGATTAATGATAATTTTGAATGGGAATGTCCTCAGTGCCATAATAAAGACCAGGCAAAAATGAATGTCACAAGACGGACCTGCGGTTATCTTGGAGAAAATTTCTGGAATGTCGGAAAGACAAAAGAAATTAAATCAAGAGTGATGCATGTATAAAAATTAGAGAAACAGTAATAGAAGGAAGAAAAACTGTAAAATAACCTCGTTTTTCTTCCTTCTCTCATTTGGGCAATTAACGCAAGCAACTTAAGTGTTGGTTATATTATTTATATACAGATTCCATTTTTCTGTTTCTATTATCTTTTTACAAAATTAATATGTACATAACACAAAATCATATTATATTTCCCACTCTTTTTTTCGTTCTTCATCAAATTTAAAATACTTGTAATCATTGTAATCCTTAATAACAGCATTTGGCCCCAGAGGCATTTGAGGACATTCAAAGAATTTAGAATATTTTGGAATATATGGCAGTATTTCATAAGCAATCTGATTTTCTTCCAACTGCTTTATTGTTATCATTGTATCATACAAAAAACTTTTTACATAAATTTCCTGTCCCGCTGAAAGTCTTTTTTTTATCAGCATCGCATTTATCCGAAAATATTTGCTTACAGACATAATCTGTTTTACAGACAATTCCTGTGGCTTTATAATAATCTGAAAACAGTTATTTTTATTTCGCATACATAAAAACGCTGTATTATTTTCCTTGTTATATAAAGGACATTCCATACAAAAATCTGTCAGTTCACATATATCCTGCGTTTTCCATGGATGTCTTTGAAAAAAATCATTTAAAATATGAGGCGCATTTTCATCTTTTTGTGTACCTGCCAGATAAATATTCTGCCCTATATCACATGCAAGCTGCTTTACCTGCTCATAATCAGCAAATAAAAGTGGTAAAAGAATATAAGAATCATTCTCCATCTCAAGCTGTGTGAGACAAGCTCCTTTTGATTTCCATTTATCATTTAATATTACACACCATTCTTCTATTGAGTCATCTTCTTGAAACCATGCTTTACGAAAAGGAAGTTTATACTTTTTCTTATCAGGTGCTCCTTTTACAAAATATGAAAAATCCTCAAATTCACATTTCCAGTCAAACGCCGCAGCTATTGTTTGTTCCACAAGACTTTCTATTAAAACAATCCATTGTATACAATCATAATCCTTCTCTGTCACAGTTCCGCCAAGATTTTTAAATATTTCGTATTTTGTCTGATGTTCCTTGTAATATTGTTCTGTATTTTCAACACAGCTCGACAATTCCGCCAATATCTCCGAACAGTTATTTGATAATATCTCCGCGATTTTTAAAACTTTTGAATCCATTGTTTTATCTCCAACTTTTTATAAAAATACATCATTCCAAACAGTTATCCTTGTCAGATTTTCTGTTATTCATCTCTCATACACCATATCATAACAGCCTGCTGAACTGTTAGCAAGTGCTTTTTAAATTCATATCCAACAAAATATTCAGATTCCATTACATCTTCTGACACTTCTTCCCCTCGATAAAAAGGAAGACATGGATTTAACAACGCTTCTTGATTCGCCAGTTTCATTAGTTCTTTTGTTACTCGACATTCTTTAAAATCATTTAACAGCTTTGCAGGTAACGAATCTGTACATATAATATCTTTTCCTTTGACTGCTTCTTTTATATCATAATATACATCTATGCCCTTCATTTCATATCCCATACCACTCAATATTTTTATGACGTATAATCACAAAATCCGCCCAATTTTTCACACTAATCGCCTTTTTTAATATGATATTCCATCCATTTTCTAGTTTCATGAAACCCAACAGACTCATAAAACTCTATCGCAGATTCATTAAATGACCACACATCTAATTCTATTTTGTCCAGCATTTTCTTTTTTGCATCCTCTTTCATAAATTCAAACAATTCCTTCGCAACTCCCTGTCTTCTAAAACTTTTATCCACAGCAATCTCCTGTACATGATAAAAGCCTCTGGCTACTCCGTATGGCGTTTCAGGTTTTCTGACATAATCCACACATGCTATTCCGCATATAATGCCTTCGCGTTCTGCAACTAATATATCGCTGTTCTCTCCTGTCAATAATACACGTGCAAAATCCTGCAACTCTTTACAAAATCCTGCTTTAAAAACATCAGGACGGGCATCCACATGTATCTGATTTACCTGCTTTCTCAACTCATTTACTCTGTTTAAATCCTTTTCCTCTGCAAACCGTACCATAATAATTCTAATCTCCTTTGCTATTTCTATAAATTCTTTCTTATCTGTATTATTTTTCAATTATATTTATTTTAAAAACCTCCTTTCGGCTATTCAAAGACGCAAAAAAAGCATCAAACAAATCATTCAACCAACGCTTATATTGATTGTTTAATGATATGTCTGATGCACTTTGCAAATGTGACTATTTAAAAGAATATATAAAATACAAAAAACTACATTCACCGAATTATGCACAGACATATCAGACCTATCTGCTGTGGCTGTGCATCCTTTTGGATTGTTACAGTCACAGACAAATACGTCTGTAATACAAATATATATAATCTACTGTGCAATGTAAGTTTTGCATTTTTTATTCCTCCTTAAAATTTTTTATATTCTACTACGAAATCAAAAAATTGTCAACTTCAACTTGTACCATTTAAAAATTTTTTATCAATTGTTCTAATACATGTATCTTTGAAATACCGCTATTTGTGCATATCCATCTTTACTCATAAACTCTGATAGTGTCAATTTCTCCTGAAAAAAGATTCACCTGCCATACAGTATCAAAATAAGAAATATCCCCAGTTTTTTGTATCCGCCCGTGAAGCACATCTGTATCTACAAGAAATTCAACAATAGAACCGTTCGGATTCTGTCTGTTTGTAGAATCAGTATGAATATCCTGCTTTAAATCCGCTACAATACAATGAATTATATTTCCACTCTGCATAATGATATCTACTGCCTGTCCAACTGTTGTACTGTAATAAGAACCGACTGCAACACAATACCTATCATCCACCATACGCATCCCATATCCGTCTGTGTTCGCCTGTTTTTGTAATTCATACTGCATTGATGTTGTATCTGTAATTGTTCGATAATCCATATAACTCTTAAAAGAATTATCAGAAGGAGTATCATAATCTGCATAATCTGGCTCTGGATTTTCCACCACCATATCTGCTTGCTCTGTAACAGTTTCGCTCACTTCAACATCTGCTTTTTCTGTAACAGCTTCACTTGCTTCAACATCTGCTTTTTCTGTAACAGCTTCATTCACTTCAACGTCTGCTTCTTCTATAACAGCCTCACTGCTTAATTTAACATAAATCATGGAATTTTCTTCCACAACAGCCTGTAAATTTATAGTTTCTGAATTTACAACTTCCGAATTTACAGCCTGCGCTGTACTGCATGCAATAAAATCATTGCAGGTAAGAGTTTTGTATTTTGCTGCGGCAAATATTAATACCACACAATACAAATACTTTTTCTTTTTCATAATCTGATATACCTCTTTCTAATCAGTTATACTTATTTATATTTTTATCTTCCTGCACTTTTCTATTCTTTTTTTGCAATATCAAAATCTTCCTGTTTCGGTTTGATACTAATAGATTTTCTGTTTGTGTTTCAATATATAACGCCTGTACTATATTGTTTTGAAAAAGTATTACATTTCAAATCTTTACAAAATGCTAATATTGGATAAACCACAAATGTGCCAGATATTTATTTCAGCATATCTTTTTACCCAGTCAAAACCTGTCTTCCCTCAAACGCAAATCCATATCGGCGTATTTTATCCAAGCCAAAGCCCTTCTTGGCTAAAATAACCGCATATTTCTTATCCTCAATCTGCTTGAACTCCGCCTTTACAGTTTCTTTCAGATTTTTTTCCTTTTTGAGATTATACACCTTAAATTCCGGCATTATTCCAGAATCTTCCTTCTTATATGGCTCAAACATAACATCATACCTTCCAAATCTACTGTTGCCATTCAAAGTAATCTGATATCTTTTCGCCAAATCAACCATCAGCCCTCTACTTTCTCCCCGTAGACCCAAATCCTCCCTCTCCCCTTACTGTATCTGAAAGCTCGTCCACTTCCAAAAAATCTGCCCGAAGATATGGAGTAATCACCATCTGCGCAATCCGCTCCCCATGTTCTACTGTCACAGACTCCTTTGAATGATTATGCAGCGCAACCATAATTTCCCCTCTATAATCCGCATCAATCACTCCCACCTTATTTGCCGGAGCCAGTCCCTTTTTACAAGCCAGTCCACTTCTTGCATAAATAAGCCCTGCAAATCCTTCCGGTACCTCCATCGCAATCCCTGTCTTAATAAATTCCGTTTCCCCCGCCTGAATTGTCACAGCCCTCTCCATACATGCATATAAATCCGCCCCCGCTGCCGATTTACTCCCATAAGTAGGAAGAATCGCCTTTTCATTTAACTTTTTAATATTTACTCTCTCTGTCACCATATCTCTCCTGTTTGCAATCTTTCTTATTCATTATCTTTCCTGTTTACTTTATTCTATTATCATATTCCCTAATTTTATTCAATACTACATACTGTATTTCACTTTTGCCGTACTCCATCCCAAAGAACCACTTCCTTTTCTCTCAAAGATTCCCGCACCATAATAATTCTCTGATTTGAAGACCCCTTAAATCTCAACGAAAACTTGTGCAGCTCTTCAATATATTCCCCATCTACCAATACATCAATATAAGAAAGGAATTCCCTCATCTCCTCTATTTCATTCATCATTCTTCCCAAAATATCTTTCTCAAAATCATACCCCGTATAACACCATACAGACTTCTTCGGACAAACCTCTCTCATTCTGCGAAGAAGCGGCAGCAGCCCTTTCTGATTCGCCGGTTCCAAAGGTTCCCCTCCCAAAAGCGTCAGTCCTGCAATATAATCCCCACTCACATAATCCACAATCTTCTCTATCTCCTTCTCCGTAAAAGGTTCCCCATACTCAAAATCCCATGCCTCCTGATTAAAACAATTTTTACAATAATGCGTGCACCCACTCACAAACAACGACATCCTTACTCCCGGACCATTTGCAACATCCATTCTTTTAATCGATGCATAATTCATAATTCTCTTCTTAGTCCTTCCTTATTTTTCCACAAAACACATTTTATCATACTTTACTTTCCTTCTCAAGAAAAAAATCACCTCTTAATTTAACCCCTTATCCAAATAAAACTACACTTGTCCATCAAATCAGCTTTTTTTCATAACACCTTTAAACAAAAATTCATTTTTCTGAATATTATAGCAATACACTTTAAAAATATCAGTCAAAAATTTTTGTATTTTAATTTTCTCATAAAACGATAACCAGCAGAAGAGGTGAATATGGTCTGAAAGCAGAGCATATTCACCTCTTCTGTGTCACTCCACCCTAATCCCCCATTTTTTCAATTCGGCACAAGCCCCAAATGCTCCCTGCTCTTCCCCGACAACACACTATCCAGAATATCTGCCAGCGGCTCCATCGCATTCAACTCTTCCTCCAGCGAATTTGTCTGCGCCCCCGCCTCAATCAGCATCGCCCTCGGCAAAAGGTCCAGATTATACTGATACGCATCAATATAATTCTTCCTCGTAAAATCCGGATACTTCCCCAGCGCCTCCAGCTTTGCCTGCAAACTGAACGAAAGATTTTCACTCCTATACCTGTTATACAAATACCCGATATCCCCCTTCGCACTGCTCCTGCTCACCCCGTTAAAAAACATAATCTTTGAAGTCGGTTTCCCATTCACATCCGTCACAAGATGTGTATTTTCATTTACCCCATCCCTATGTAAATCAATTGTCACCTGGATACTCGGATTATCCGTCAATATCTGCTGAACCGTCTCTCTTGAATAATCATACGCCTTGGACCGGTCAAAAACCCCATTTACATTGTCAAAAATCTCCGTACAATGTATCACATTATATCCGTATACAGAAGACAATATTTCCGCCAGCCTTGACCCCGCTGCAATAATCCCTGTTCCTTTAATATCCTCCGTCGAATTGGTAAACCCTTCACTCCCATGTGTATGATAAATCAATATCTGTGGAACAGACGCATCCTTTACAATACTCATATCCATAGAAAGCAGCTCTTCCGCATTCAAATCCGTCGGCAGCACACTCGCTCTCTCCGGTACAATATAAAGATTTGAGCGTAAAAAATTATAATCCTTTAGTTGCTCCATTGAAAACATCGGTGAAAATATTTCCTGTGTCTGCGGTGCCTCAGTCTGCTGTTCAGCCGTTGTCCCTTCTCCTTCAACATTCCCTTCTGTCGGCTGCTCAGCCGTTGTTTCTGCTGTTTCTTCGCCATTATTTTCAGTTTCCTGACCTCCTTCCACAGAACCATCCTCTTTTTCTCCTTCCTGCTCTTCATTTTCCGCCAGCATAACCGGATTTGTCTGATAAGTATTCGGGTCATAAATTACAAGGTCCTGTGCAGAATAATTATTTTCCACATAACTATATACACTGCTTGAATGATTGATAGATTTTGCCAGCTTTTCCACAGCGTCACTGTTATCTTCCATGGCATATGCCACTTTTACATTTGAATTTTGCATAACATAAACTACAAATTCCTCAGCTTTTTTTGAAACTGCCGATGACATTATTTTTTTCAACTGTCCCGGCTCCAGCCAGATAATAATTCTTACCAGCAATACCGCCATAAGAATATACAGAATAAATCTGAACTTATTCGTTTTTCTATCAAAGCTTCCCATATTTTTATGCATGAATTTCATGCCGCTCCATAAAAAAATAATATACAGACAGTAAACTGCCCATATATTATTTTATTTCTGTTTCTATTATTTTAGAACAAAGTGCTTATATGGCATAAGTTTGTGAAAACCTTCCCTGTACTTTATTGGACAATAGCCGCTCTGTTCAGAAAAAACATTTAATTTTCTCCATATCCGTCAGGATTCATACTTTGCCATCTCCAAAGGTCCTCACACATTTCCTCAATTCCATACTCTGCCTTCCAGCCAAGCTCATCTGCCGCCTTTTTCGGCTCACAGTAACAGGTAGCGATATCACCCTCTCTTCTCGGCTTTATTGCATAATTAATCTTCTTTCCGCATGCCTTCTCAAATGCATGAACTACTTCCAATACACTGTATCCATGCCCTGTTCCAAGATTATAAATCAGCACGCCCTCATTATCCTTAAATTTCTCAATCGCTTTGACATGTCCTCTTGCAAGGTCTACCACATGAATATAGTCTCTCACTCCTGTTCCGTCAGGAGTATTATAATCATCTCCAAATACGCCAAGACACTCTAACTTTCCAATCGCCACCTGCGCCACATATGGAAGCAGGTTATTTGGAATCCCTTTCGGGTCCTCTCCGATTAATCCGGATTTATGTGCACCGATTGGATTAAAGTAACGTAAAAGTGTTACATTCCACTCAGGGTCCGAGATATGAATATCCATAAGCACCTGCTCAAGCATGGACTTTGTCTGTCCATACGGATTTGTAGGATTTCCTTTTTTACATTCTTCTGTAATCGGTATTATTTCCGGGTCTCCATATACGGTAGCTGAAGAGCTGAAAATAATATTTTTTACGCCGTGACTTCTCATTACATCGCACAGAACAAGTGTACCAGTCATATTGTTATAATAATATTCTATCGGTTTTCTCACCGATTCCCCCACCGCCTTATATCCGGCAAAATGAATGACAGAATCAATAGTTTCCCTCTCAAAAATTTCATTTAATTTTTCTCTGTCAAGGATATCCACCTCATAAAATTTCAAATCCTTTCCTGTAATTTTCTTTACTCTCTCAATTGCCTTTTGGCTGGAATTATAAAGATTGTCCACAACCACCACATCATAGCCTGCCTCTAATAGTTCCACGCAGGTATGACTTCCGATATATCCGGCTCCGCCAGTTACTAATACTGCCATAATATCCTCCAATCTGTGTGTTACACAATGTATTTTCTTTCCATTCGTATTGTATCACCATGTCCCGAAATTCACAAGTATTTTCGTTCAGAAATTCAATAATTGCTTTTAGGCTGAAAGCGCCACCGCTTCATTAATTCCCTCCGATATAATCCTTGCAAGAATTTGTATATTTTCATCAATATCCTTTGGCGTTACATACAAATCCTTTGCCTCATCTTCCATCAGTTCTTTTACAAGCTGTCTTTTCTCATGCTCGGAAAAATCCTCCATCACCTTTGATAACCCTTTCATATTCGTGGACTGCTCCAGAATTTGAATCAGATTATCCAGCACATCATTGACAATCGTAACCGCATCCACTACTGTCGGCACTCCAATTGCAATTACCGGTACACCCATGGTTTCCTCATTCATCGCCTGACGGTTATTTCCTACTCCGGACCCCGGATTAATTCCTGTATCCGTAATCTGAACAGTAGTATTTAAACGTCCTGTATTTCTGGCTGCAAGAGAATCTATCGCTATAATAAGTCCCGCCTTTATCTCCTTTACAATCCCTCTGATATAATCCGAGGTTTCAAGTCCTGTCTGAGCCATTACTCCCGGAGCTATGGCATAGATATATTTATTTACAATAATATCATTCATTGCCACAGGTCCTAACGCATCCGGCGTAGCCTCCCTGTTTCCAAGTCCTACCACCAGAATTTTCTCTCCTTTTATTTTGCCGCGTTTTTTTAAATCCTTAATAATATTTTTTAACCGTATGGAAATTTCTCCTGTTATTTCATCATAAAAGCTCTCATCATATTCATCAATACGGCAGTTTTCCAGAGTAATATAGTTTCCCACGGGCTTTCTCATATTTTCGGCTCCCGTCTCGTTCAGAATTTTTACTATGGTGATTTTTATAATTCCTGAAGGACTTTGTCTTTCTTCAAAAGAGACTCCCTCTACCTCCACATCTGTGCCTTCAAAACGTTCTTTCTCTTCCAGCGCAAGGTCTGTTCTGATTTCCGAATCCACAATTTCATCCTCCATTCATTTTTATTCTTCATAAATATCCACTGCAAACAGCGGTTCTCCAGCCTGAATTTTACCTTCTGCAAGCAGCCGGATTTTCTGATTGCTTTCCAGTTCCGTACATAAAATCGGAGATATTAGAGATGGTGCATTTTTTTCAATAAAATCAATATCCAGCTTCAGCATAGGCTCTCCCTTTTTTACTTTCTGCCCGTTTTCAACAAGAGCTTCAAATCCTCTGCCATCCAGTTTTACAGTATCAATACCAATATGCAGAAGCAGGCTGATTCCCGTATCTGTCAAAAATCCAATTGCATGCTTTGTATCAAACACAAAGCACACTTCTCCATCCTCAGGAGCATATACAACCGGCTCCTTTGGTGTCACTGTCGCTCCGTCTCCCATCATTTTTCCCGCAAACGCTTCGTCTGGTGCGGCTGCCAAATCTGCCGCCATACCAGTCACCGGACTGGATATCACGATAGAAGCTGCTATTTTTTCACTGCTCCTTGATTCCTTCGTCTTATCCGTCTTTTCATTTTCAACAGAAGCAGCGCTTATAACTTCTTCATCGGGAGCAGTCTCTAAATAATCCTCCAAATCTGACTTGATTACTGTCACCTTTGGACCATAAATAATCTGTACACCCTTTCCTTTATGAACAACACCGGAAGCTCCTGTGGAACGAAGCAAAGAATCATTTACCAAATCTGAATTTAACACTGTACAGCGAAGTCTGGTTGCACAGCAGTCCACATCACTGATATTTTTTTTGCCTCCAAGTCCTGCCGTAATTATTTTGCTGATTTCATTTTCCGTACCTCCGCTTTTCTGTTCTGCTGCCGCTTCTCTCTTTGCATTTACATCCGCTTTCATATACAGCTTTGTCTCTTCATTCTCATCTTCTCTTCCCGGTGTCTTAAAGTTAAACTTTTTAATCAGGAATAAGAAAATAAAATAGTATAACAGGAAATAAATAATACCCACCGGAATAATTAAAAGCCAGCTTGTCTTTTTATTTCCCTGTAAAATACCAAAGAAAAAGAGGTCCAAAAGTCCGCCTGAAAAGGTCAATCCTACTGCAATATTAAGCATATGTGCAATCATATATGCGCTTCCTGCCAAAATTACCTGTACTATAAAAAGGGCCGGAGCTACAAACAAAAATGAAAACTCCAAAGGCTCTGTAATACCAGTCATCATACAGGCAAGTGCCGCAGATAACAGAAGTCCGCCGGCAGCCTTTTTCTTTTCCGGCTTCGCACACCGGTACATGGCAAGCGCCGCACCCGGCAGTCCAAAAATCATAAAAATAAATTCACCTGAAAAATATCTGGTAGCATCTGCGCTGAAATGTGCAATATCCGCAGAATTTGCCAATTGGGCAAAGAAAATATTCTGCCCTCCCTGAATTGTATTTCCTGCTATTTCCATGGTACCGCCCACTGCTGTCTGCCAGAATGGCATATAAAATACATGGTGAAGACCAAACGGGATTAACGCACGCTTAATTAATCCGAATATCAAAGTTCCCACATATCCGCTGCTTGTCACCAGACCACCCAGTGCATAAATTCCATTCTGCACCGCCGGCCATACAAAATACAGCACAATACCTGCAAACATATAGACAATTGTACAAATAATAGGTACAAATCTTGTTCCTCCAAAGAAAGACAGCGCATTGGGCAGAACGATTTTGTAAAAACGATTGTGCAGTGCCGCCACGCCAAGTCCTACAATAATTCCCCCGAATACTCCCATTTGAAGGGTTTGTATTCCGCAGGAGGATGCAATTGTTCCTTCCAGAACATCTTCTGCAATACTGCCATCCGCCAGAATCTTTCCATTTACCTGTAACATGGCATTTATCGCCGTATTCATTACCAGATAAGCAATCACTGCTGAAAGCGCAGATACCTCCTTTTCCTTTTTTGCCATACCAATAGCCACACCTACTGCAAAAATCAAAGGAAGATTGTCAAACACAGCACTTCCAACCCGATTCATAATCATTAATAATGCATGAAGCAGAGTTCCATCGCCCAAAATCTTTTGCAGTCCATAGGTGGCAATAGTGGTTTCATTTGTAAAAGAGCTTCCGATTCCCAGAAGCAGTCCGGCTACTGGTAAAATCGCGATAGGAAGCATAAAGCTTCTTCCTACCCGCTGCAAAATACCGAATACTTTTTCCTTCATAATTCCCTCCAATTTATATTTTCCCAAAACCTGTCCTAAATATTGTTGCCCAAACAAAGCAGCCTATTCACTCTATATTTCCTGTAAAATCAGAAATGGCAGAGCATAAAGCTCTGCCGCCTGATAAAATATTTTTGCTGCTTTTTTACAAGATATTTTGCAGCAATTCCTTTTTCATCCTTAAATTCCCTTTTCCAATACCTAAATCAATATCGGGCTTGTTGCCTCCATGAAAATCTGAACCTCCGGTAAGAAACAGCCCGTATTTTTCTGCCAGTACCGCCAGCTTTCTGTCATCTTCCATGGTGTTTAATGAATACAATCCTTCTATCCCCTGAAGCCCCAGTCCTTTCAGCCAACAGATTGTATTGTCAAGCTTTTCCTCCTCCATATGATACAGCATCGGATGTGCAAGCACCGGATGTCCTTTTGCTTCAAGAATCAGTTCAATCGCATTTTCAGGACTTATCTTCTCTCTTGGCACATAACAGCAGGCTCCGGGGTTTAGATATTTTTCAAACGCTTCCTTTGCTGATTCCGTAAATCCCTCATCCATCATATACCTTGCAAAATGCGCCCTCGTAACAGATGCCCCTTTAAATCGCTCCTTCATGATTTCTTCAGTAAGAGGCAGTCCCAGTTCTCTTATTTTTTCAATCATTTTCAGATTTCGGTTATCTCTGCTTTTTCTGCATTCCTCTACAATTCTTAAAAATCCATTGCTTTTATAGTCAACATTCAAACCCAAAATATGAAGGTCATAACTCTTTTCAAACTCTGCAGAAATCTCAATTCCCGGAATTACCTTTACCATGATTTTTCTTTGTGGTGTTCCTTTGGCTGCTTCTATGGCCCTCTCAATTCCGTCTACCGTATCATGGTCCGTCAGCGCAATGGCATACAGTCCCTTTTCTTCCGCATATTCCACTATCTCCTCCGGTGTAAAGGTTCCATCTGATGCATTGGAATGTACATGTAAATCTATAAATTCTCTGTTATTATCATTCAAATCAATCATGAAACTCCATTCCTTTCACCCATTGGAATAAATGTGTGCTGAATCTCATTATTTTTTAAAGCAGCCGCTCTCTCCTTCGCCTCCTTACAAAAATAATCCTGTGAAGACAACGCCGTTTTCCCTCTCTTATCCGGCTTTTCATAACTGCCGTCTGATTTCATCACATGTGCCTTCAGGGTATCTGCAAGCTGAATATTTAAAATATGAATCACTTCGGCTTTTAATTTTTCATCCTCTACCGGAAACAAAATCTCTACTCGTTTATCCAGATTTCTCGGCATCCAGTCTGCGCTTCCCATATAAATTTCCTCATATCCTCTGTTATGGAAATAAAAGATTCTGCTGTGCTCCAGAAAATTTCCCACAATAGAGCGGACAGAAATATTTTCACTTAACTCTGCCATTCCTGCCTTCAGACAGCAGATTCCCCGAATTATCAAATCAATTTTTACTCCCGCAGCGCTTGCCTCATATAATAAATCAATAATTTCCTTATCACACAGAGAATTCATTTTTGCCACAATAAAAGCCTCTTTTCCTTCCTGCGCTGCATGAATTTCTCTTCTGATTAAATGTTCAAATTTATCACGGAGCCATAACGGCGCAAGCGCAAGTTTATTCCAGCCCGCCGGCTCGGAATAACCGGACAGCATGTTAAAGACTGCTGTCGCATCTTCTCCAACTGCCTGCTTGCACGTAAATAATCCCATATCAGTATACAGTTTTGCCGTAGAATCATTATAATTACCAGTTGCAAGATGTACATACCGCTTGATTCCGTCTTCCTCACTGCGTACCACCAGTGTAATTTTACTGTGGGTTTTTAATCCCTTTAAGCCGTAAATTACATGACAGCCTGCTTTTTCCAGCATTTTTGCCCAGTTAATATTATTTTCCTCATCAAATCTTGCCTTTAATTCTACCAGAACAGAAACCTGTTTTCCATTTTCTGCCGCCTGTGCCAGAGATGCAATAATCGGAGAATGTCCACTGACTCTGTAAAGCGTCTGCTTAATTGCGAGTACCTTCGGGTCTCTTGCTGCCTGTTTTACAAAATCTACTACGGGGTCAAAGGTCTGATATGGATGATGCAGCAAAATATCTCCTCTGCTTATCTGAGTAAAAATATCTTCCTCCGGATTGATTGCCGGATTTATCTGAGGAACAAATCTTGCTGTCTTTAACTTCTGAAATCCGTCCATACCATAGAGCTTCATAAAAAAGGTAAAATCCAAAGGTCCGTTAATAAAAAAGATATCATGGTCATTTACACCCAGTTCCTCTTTTAAAATACCAAGAAGTCTTTTATCCACCTTATCCTCTATTTCCAACCGGATTGCTTCACCCCACTGACGCTTTTTTAATTGTTTTTCTATTTCCTTTAATAAATCCTCCGCATCGTCCTCATCAATTGTAAGGTCTGCATTTCTCATTACCCTGTACGGATGAGCGCATACTACCTTATAATTCATAAACAGCTTATCGATATGGCGCTCGATAATCTCCTCCAGAAGAATAACCGTGGTCTGTCCCTCTTCTTCCGAAGGTATTGTTACTACTCTTGGCAAAACTGCTGGAACCTGTACAGTCGCAAACTCCAGCACAGTTTTTTTCTCCTTTTTGCTTTCTTCCCTTTTACCATCTTTTTCCTTGTTTTCTTTTTCCTTGTTTTCTTTTTCCTTTTTCCGATTTTCCACTTTCTCTCTCAGCTCTTCCTTTTCTTCCAGAAGAGCGGCAATGTTCAGAGATTTGTTACGGATAAGCGGAAACGGCCTTGAAGAATCTACCGCCATTGGTGTTAATACAGGATAAATATTTTCATCAAAATACTGGTCTACATATTTTTTCTGTTCTCCACTCAATGCTTCATGCTTATCAATTACAATAAACCCTTCATTTTTTAATGCCGGTATCAAAGAACGGTTATAGGTGGAATATTGAAGATTTACAAATTCATGTGTTTCATCAAGAATTGCTGAAATCTGCTCCTTCGGTGTCATTCCCGCTATATCTTTTTTATTAAATTCAGCATGAACCATATCCTTTAAAGATGCAACTCTTACCATAAAAAATTCATCCAGATTAGAAGAGGTAATGCTTAAAAATTTCAGGCGTTCAAATAAAGGATTCGCCTTGTCCCTTGCCTCTGACAATATTCGATAATTAAAATCCAGCCAGCTTAACTCTCTGTTTGTATATCTGTCATTCATAAAATACTCCTTTCCTGTTCTATGCCAAATTAATGAATAAACTTTTTCTGTTTAATCACCGGTTTTATACCATAAACCTCTTCAAAAAACTCTGCTTTATCCACAAATAATCCTTTTTCCAGTGTAATATCTTCTTTTGTTTTTGTATGAATCATCAGCTCTCTGCCTTTCAATTCCAGCCGGCAGTCTGACATCTTCTGTTTATGACTTCTGTCCAGCGCATTTGCCACCCGAAGAATCGCTGTCAGTTTAATCACTGTAAGATTCATGCCTACCGGTATTTTTACGGTATTGTATTTTACAATTTCTGCAAGCATTTCTCTTTCCCTGTGAGACAGTCCAATAATTTCCGTTGCCATAATAATATGATAGGAACATTCCGCCGCATCATGAATACTGATATACTTTCCACAGTCATGAAGCATTGCCGCCAGCTCCAAAAGCAGACGTTCCCTTCCTGAAAGGCCATGCATTCTCTTTGTTTCATCAAAAATACGCACTGCGATATTCTTAATAAACTGTATATGCAAGGAATTGCCTTTATATCTCTTTGATATTCCTCTTACTTCGTTTAAAATATCTTCATTAAAGTCATGTTTACCTGAAATCTTTTTCTTTCTTATGCCATAATCCATGGCAATTCCATCACAGATATCCGTTCCCGGAACCCAGAGCTTCTTTGAACCTACCACTTCAATAAATCTTCCATAAATTCTGGCGCATGGAATTAAAATCGTCGCCTGTTCTCTTGTAACCTGAAGCTCTTTTGCGATTTCCGCATGACTTTTGGAACCCAACATTTTATACCTTCCCATAAAATCTTCAGTAGTCATCAGTCGGTTAAATTCACCGGTATCTTTATTTTTTGTAAATAATGTAATCTGCTCACCAGTTGCGATAATATTGTCAATCGCCTTATCCTTAATAAACATTCTCTTAAAGGTCTGCAAATCGTTATTAATCAATTCATCCAGCAGGATATCAAAATGGCCCATATTTTCACTTAAATTTAATAACAATTCCCGAATTCTCATGGAACCGATTTTAATATTCTGAGTAGAAGCAATATTTTTTTTATCTAATATGGAAATCTGAATACTTCCTGCTCCTACATCAACAATCGCTGTATTTCCTTTGCTGAATGCCTCAAACTCCTCGGGATACATAGTCAGTGCCTTATATGCGAGAAGCCTCTGTTCCGAATTGCTTATAATTTTTACATTCAGACCGGTTCTTACCTTAATTCTGTCCAGTATAATTTCTGCATTTTCCGCTTCCCGAATTCCGCTGGTCGCATATGCCTCATAATCATGAATCTGATACTCTTCAAATATTTTTGTAAACCCCTCCAGAACATCACACATTTTTTCCATGGTTTCAAAACTGATTTTCTGTTCTGTATACGTTTCACGCCCAAGCTCCATTACATATCTTACATTATTTAAAACTTTTACTTTTTTTCTTGATGTCAGCTCATAAATTTTTAACATCAGCTCATAAGAGCCAATATTAATCGCTGCAAATCTGGTTACTGCCATAAATCACTTCTCCTTTCTCATATCATTATTACCATCGCTCCATATTCTTCTCAAATTTGGAAATATATGCGGCCTTTAACTCCTCTTCGGAAATATTATAACAAAGCAGAACATCATTGTAATACATCAGAACATCTGCCATTTCTTCAACAAAAGTTTTTCTGATTATACAATCTTTGGTTGCTCTATCATGACTTAATATTTTTATTTGCAGAAATTACATTTCATTATCTTGAAGTTTTATTCTCATCTGGCATCATACATGTATAATTTCCCAAAATTTTAAAATTAATTGCCTCTTCATCAATTCCACGCAGGGCATTTTTTACTGCGGCATCCCCCAGTTTTCCGGTAAAATCCAGAAAAAACCGATATTCCCAGTTTCTCCCTTCAATTGGTCTTGACTCTATCTTTGTCATATTAAGATTATTGTAAATAAAATGTGAAAGCATTTCATATAAAGAACCGCTTTCATGAGCAATTTCAAACGCAATGCTTATTTTATCTGCACCATGTAAATATACCTTATCTCTTCCCACAATTACAAATCTTGTCGTATTCAAATCGTTATCCTGTATGCTCTGCTCCAATATATTCAGCCCGTATATTTTTGCAGCATGTCTGCTCGCAATCGCCGCCTGCGTAATATCCTTATCCTCAAGAACCTTCTTTGCGCTGACCGCCGTATTGCTCACACTGATTTGCTGCCAGCTCTTATGCCTGTATAAATATCCCTCACTTTGCATTAACGCCTGTGGATGCGAATAAACCTTTTTAATATCTGAAATTTTTGCGCCGGAAAGTCCTATCAGCGCATGTTCTACTTTCAGAAACAATTCTCCGACAATATAATTATCATATTCCATTAACAAATCATACACCTGCGTTACAGAGCCCGCTGTGGAATTTTCAATCGGAAGCACCGCATAATCTGCCTTTCCGGATTTTACTTCCTCCATGGCATCTCTCCATGAAGGAACATGATATGTATCTGCGTCCTCTCCAAAACAGCATAAAGCTGCTTCATGGGCATAGGCGCCTTCCACACCCTGATAAACTATTTTTACACCCTCCCTTTTTATCTGTTTTGTTTCTTCGAACTCTATATCCTTCATTATGCCGTATTCCGCCAGCATTTTGTACTGCATTTTTCTGCTCATTGCCATTATCTGTCGAAACAGCTCGCCGGAACTCTGCCTGTAAGCCTCGTCTTTCGTAAGTTTTAAAATTTTCTCTATTTTTTGCTTTTCACGTGTCGGGTCTAATACCTGTTTATGATTTTTTATTTTAAATTCTGCCACATCTTTACAAAGATTCATTCTTTCTTCAAACAATTTTACAATTTTTTCATCTACTGAATCAATCCTGTCTCTTATCTCTAATAAATCCATTTTACCCGCCAAATCCCTTCTTGTATTTTATTTTTTCTTATTTATCTACATTTTATCATAAGATTCTGGTTTTTGAAATATATTTCTGGCAATATTCTTTTACTTTTCATAAAGCTGAATAAATACATAGTTAACGACAAAAAATGGCAAGTCTCATTTTATTGAAACTTGTCATTTTTTTCTAATCATATAAAAAATACTTTGGATAACCAGCAAATAAAGTCCCTGCTAAGATTTAATAACTGCGTCCAACGTCTCAAACAAATTATCAATATCAATCGGCTTTGGAATATGCCCGTTCATTCCGCATTTCAAAGCCTCCTGCTTATCCTCTTCAAAAGCATTTGCAGTCATAGCTATAATCGGTATAGACGCAAGCTCTTTATTCTCAATCTTACGGATTTCCTTAGTTGCCTCATATCCATTCATCACCGGCATCTGAACATCCATAAGCACAAGCTGATAATATCCCGGTTTCGATTTTTTTAGCATATTTACAGCAATTTCTCCATTTCCAGCAATCTCTGTTGAAAATCCTGCATCCCCCAAAATAGCAGCAGCAATCTCCTGATTCATCTCAACATCCTCTGCCAGAAGAATACGACCTGTACGACATTTTGATATACTGTTTGCCGATTTTGCTTCCTTCTCATCCTCTGGATTAATCACAGCATTCAGACAGCTTCTAAGCTCTGACAAAAACAGCGGTTTTCTGCAAAATGCTGTAACTCCGGCCTCTTTTGCCTCCGTTTCAATATCTGACCAGTCATATGCAGTCAAAATAATAACTGGTACATTTTCACCCATTTCTTTTCGGATTCTGCGGGTTACTTCTACTCCATTCATATCCGGCAACAGCCAGTCAATAATATAAATATAAAAATCATCCTTGCGCATAACTGCCTGATGAGTACGAAGCACCGCTTCTTTGCCGGACAATGTCCATTCTGCGCGCATACCCAGTTGTCCAAGCATATAGGATACACTGTCACAGGTATTAAAATCATCATCTACCACAAGTGCCCTGCAATTCTTCAGCTCCAGTATTTCCTGCGGCTCTCTGGCACCATGATACAGACGAAATGGAAAAGTAACAAGAAACTCTGTACCCTCATTCAGCTTACTTTTTACCTGAATCGTACCATTCATCATTTCCACAATATTTTTGGTAATTGCCATGCCAAGCCCTGTTCCCTGTATACCACTGATAGTTGAATTCTGCTCCCGCTCAAACGGCTCAAAAATATGCTCTACAAATTCTTCACTCATACCGATTCCATTATCCCGAATACAGAATTCATAGGTGGCATAACCCTTCAACGAACCGGGCTTTTCTGTAATTCTTAAACTGACAATGCCTCCGGCGCTTGTATACTTGACAGAATTGCTTAACAGATTTAAAAGTACCTGATTTAACCGAAGCTTATCACAGAAAATATCTTCATCAAACACATCTACTGTATCAATCTGAAGTTCAAGCTGCTTTGCGTGAATATCCGCCTGTAAAATATTGTGCAGACCATGCAGAATATCCGGCAGACTGCAAGGCTTCTCTTCCAGATGTATCTTGCCGCTTTCAATATGGCTCATATCCAGAACATCATTAATCAGACTCAGCAGGTGATTTCCAGAAGTCATAATCTTTTTCAGATATTCCTCTACCTGTTCCTTGTTATTAATATGTGAAATTGCAAGATTTGTAAATCCGACAATTGCATTCATCGGAGTACGAATATCATGTGACATATTGGAAAGAAAGATACTTTTTGCTTTATTTGCTTTATTTGCCTGCATAAGTGCTCCTTCAAGCAGACTTTTCTGCTCCATTTCACTGCGGATTTCTCCATCCACACTGCGGATTCCCAAAACCACTCCATGATTAATATCCCATGTTCCTGCACGTACTACCTTCATCTGAAAATAGGTAATCTGATTGTTTGTATAAATACGATAATTGACATAATTCAGATTTTTTTCTGTCAGTTCCTTTTTCAATGTATCTGAAGAAGAAAACTGACGAAGCATTTCTCTATCTTCTTCATATACCATTTCCTGTATATATCTCTCCATACTTTCTTTTAATGATATATAGTCCTTAAACATATTATGTATTGGACTGTCAGTATCTTCTATATTTCGAATCGGAATTCCTATGCCTGTATCAAGGTCAAAAAAACAAACCAGATTATAATCAATACTTAATGCCTGAATCAGCTCCATCTGATGTCTTTTATTCTTTTTCTCCTGAAGCTTCTGTTCCGTACAGTCCAGAAGAAAACGCTGACAGATAAGCTCTCCATTTTCCATTAAAAGCTTGGCGTTTCCCATAATATGCAGAATTTCCCCATTTCTATGCTGTACGGAATATTCTATACTGACATTGTCTCCCTCTTTTTGCAGGGACTTGATTTTTTCCTGAAGCATCTCTCTGTCTTCTTCCAATACAGAAGCTGCCACTAGATTAAACCCTTCTGCCATCAGTTCTTCAGGAGATTCAAATCCCAAAATCTTCAATGCTGCTCTGTTTATGCTGAGAAGCTGTTTTCCATCTAATGTATGACGCATTACTCCACAATCTATCGTAGTAAAAATTGTTTCCAGCGTCTTATTTTTTTTGATAATTTCCTGCTCATAGGCACGCTCTTGCGTTATATCAATGGCTACCCCTACTGTTCCCATTACACTTCCATCAATATCATATAACGGCGATTTATAAGTTGTAAGGGTTCTCATACCATCTCCCGTTTTTATAATTTCCTCAGATATACAGGTCTGCTTTTTGCTCATAACCTCTCTCTCTGATTCGATACAGGCAGGGTCATCCTGTTCCACATCCCAGATATAAGCATGACCACGCCCTTCTATCTGTTTTTTTGTCTTATTGACCACTTTACAGAAGCTGTTATTTACCTTTTCATGAATACCTTCTTTATTTTTATACCAGATAAGATTTGGAACATGGTTAATTGTAGCCTCAAGGTACTGATTTGTCTGCCAGTAATCTCTGCCTATTTTACAATTCTGCTGCCACCTTAAAAAACGAAATTTCACTTCTTCCTCTGACATTGGCATAATCCAGATATCCTTTATCTCTGATAAACTGTCTGTCAGAAGTGACATCTGATTTCTGTCCAAAAGCAGAATCAGCTCCGCCTCTTTTTTCTTATTTAATGTCAATACCCTTAATGCATCTTCATCCATATCCTGTAAATCAGCCAGAATAACATCCGCTTTGGCTGTTAATTTTTCTTCTGGTCTATTACTTTCATAAAACTCATGTGAAAAATGCTCCAGTGGGGACATTTTCTTTATTATTTCAAATACCCTGTGCTGATACCCTGTCAAATAAAATTGTATATGGCAATGATACATAGCCTCCTCCTTATGTTCTACTGTCCTTTTGCATATGATGACTGTGCCTGCTGTTTTTGTTTCAGCAAATTTAAAAAATAATATGCACATAGTGTTATTCTAACAAGCATATGCGAATATGTCAAACATTTTAAAAAATTTCACTTATTCTTTATAGACAGTTTCAGTATCTTTTGTCTAAAAAAATAAATGTCCTCTTGTATTCCTTTATTAAACAAAATATAATAACAATTACTATAAAAGATACTTAAAAACAAAGGAGAGTAAAAATAAATGAAACGTATATTTTTAATTGAAGATGACAGAAAAATCGCCAAAAATCTGGTTCTTCTGCTCCGCTCAGAGGATTTTACCGTTTCACATGCAGCGACAAAAAACGATGCGCTTGCTATATTAAACAGCAATAAATTCGACCTTGCTTTAATTGATATTTCTCTGCCTGATGGAAATGGCTTTACGCTTTGTACTGAAATAAAAGAGAAACTGAATATTCCCGTGATTTTTCTGACAGCCTCCGGTGATGAGGCAAGTGTTGTTACCGGACTGAATATGGGAGCAGATGATTATATCACAAAACCTTTCCGCCCGCGCGAGCTGATTGCACGAATCAGGGCCGCACTGCGCAAAAGCGGAAGTTCTCCGTCAGTTTTTGAGCTGTCAGGACTCCGTGTCGATACAGTAAATGGTACTGTACAGAAAAACGGCACTGAACTGCCCCTTTCAGCTCTTGAATATCGTCTGCTTCTGATATTTGTCAATAATCCAAAATGTGTGATTACCAGAAATATACTGTTAGATGAGTTGTGGGATGCTGCAGGCGAGTATGTAAATGACAATACATTAAGTGTTTATATCAGACGTTTAAGGGAAAAAATTGAAGATGATTCCTCAAATCCACAAATTATTTTAACTGTGCGTGGAACCGGCTATCGTTTAGGAGATGCATATGCTGAGAAATAAGGAATTGAAACGATTTGTTATTTTATTTTTTATAACGGCTTTTATTGCAATAACATCAGGATTCAGCATAGACTGGCGGGCGGGGATTCTTTGCAGTATTTCTTCTGCTGCTTTTGGAAGTTTGTTTTTTATATTTACCAGAGCCAGATATCAGAACATAGCAAGGATTTCAGAACAAATCGACCTTGTACTCCATAATACCGACCATTTATTTATTGCAGAATCAGAAGAAGGCGAACTTTCTATTTTACAGAGTGAAATTACAAAAATGACAATGCGAATTCGGGAACAAAATCTTGCATTAAAAAAAGAAAAGAAGCATCTTGCGGATTCTCTTGCCGATATCGCTCATCAGCTCCGCACTCCTCTTACATCTGCCAATCTGATTTTATCGCTTCTGGAAAATAATTCTGACAGAAATTATGCAGCCGACAGTCAGTCTTCGGCTGATTACACGGCCTGCATTAATTGTTCAAATGAGAAAAAAGAACTGCTGCGGGAAATCAAGGAGCTGTTTTCACAGATGGAATGGCTGCTTGCTTCTTTGCTCAAGCTTTCCCGTCTGGATGCAGGCGTCGTGGTATTTCAGCGCAGTGAAATAAATGCGGACATTCTGATAAAAACGGCTGTCCGTCCGCTTTTACTTTCCATGGAACTCCATAATATCACACTTTATAAAAAAATTCCTGATACTGTTCTGATTTATGGCGATTTGGGCTGGTTATCAGAAGCACTTCAAAATATTCTCAAAAACTGTATGGAAAGTGCGGGCGACAATGGCAAAATTGAAATTATCTGCGAGGACAACCCTTTATTTACCGAAATTATCATTCATGACAGCGGCGCCGGAATTCCAAAAGAGGATTTACCTTTTTTGTTTGACCGGTTTTACCGTGGAAAAAACTCTGAGGCTGTCGGATATGGAATCGGTCTTGCGCTCTGTAAAACAATTATTATGCGCCAGAATGGAACAATTTCTGTAAAAAATCACCCTGCACAGGGAGCTGTATTTTCTATCCGTTTTCCAAAATAAATGTTTTTAATAATTTTCCAAGTGACAAATCTGTCATCTGAATGTCATCTGAGTGTAAACTTGACGCCTTATGATATAGGCAGCATCGGAAATTCGCTGCAAAAATTATAATGGGAGTGCTGCCCAAAAATATACTCATTACAGCACTCCATCCATAAAGGAGGCTCATAAAATGGAATTTTTAGAGGTTCAAGACTTATATAAAGTCTATGGCAGAGATGAAAATCAGGTCACAGCGCTGAATCATGTTTCGCTTACGATTGAAAAGGGAGATTTTACCGCTATTATCGGTTCTTCCGGTTCAGGCAAGTCTACTCTTTTGCATGCTATCGCCGGAGTAGATATGCCGACAAGCGGAAAAATATTTCTGGAAGGACAGGATATTTATGCACAGAATAATGAAAAGCTTGCTATTTTCCGCAGACGACAGGTCGGGCTGATTTACCAGTTTCACAATCTTATTCCTACGCTGAATGTAGTAGAAAACATCACTCTGCCTATTTTAATGGACAGAAGAAAGGTGAATAAAGAACGGTTAAATGATTTGCTGGAGCTTTTGGGACTGCAAAATCGCAAAACACATCTGCCCAATCAACTTTCGGGCGGACAGCAGCAGCGTGTTGCTATCGGGCGCGCACTTATGAACGCTCCGTCGGTTATGCTCGCAGATGAACCGACAGGCGCTTTGGACAGCCGTAATGGTCAGGAAATTATCCGACTCTTAAAGGAAAGCCATGAAATTTATCAACAGACCTTAATTATTGTTACACATGATGAAAATATTGCCTTGCAGGCTGACAGGATTATTACTATTTCTGATGGAAATGTGATTCGGGATGAAAGGCAGGTGACACACTCATGAAGATAAATATATTTCATAAGGTTTCTCTGCAGGGATTGATAAAAAGTAAAAGCCGTACATTTGTAACCATTGTTGGTGTTATTCTCTCCTCCGCATTGATTACGGCGGTTTTCACCTTTGCTGTTTCCCTGCAAAACTATATGATAAACGGCGCAGTTGCAAAATATGGTGACTGGCATATTTCCTTTCCAGATGTTTCTTCTTCTTTTATAGAGGAACAGATAGACAGCAAACAGACAGAAAAAATGATTTTTTATGAAAATATTGGTTATTCTTTGCTTGACGGCGGAACAAATGAATATAAACCATATTTATTTCTTGCCGGATTTAATGACGAAACATTTGACAGTTTACCAGTTCAGCTTATTTCCGGCAGACTTCCGCAGAACAACAGCGAAGTGCTTGTGCCTGCACATGTCATGACAAATGGCGGTGTAAAAATCTCAATCGGAGACATTCTTACCCTTGCAGTCGGAACCCGTCAGACAGAAGATAAAAAGTTGAATCAGCATGATACTTTCCTCATGGAAAAAGAAACCCTGACCTCTGTCTCCCAAAAAACCTACACAGTTGTTGGCATCTGTCAGAGACCTGTATTTGAAGAACGCTCTGCTCCCGGATACACTCTGATTACAAAATCAGAAAATACCAGTTTATCAGACAGCCTCACCGGATTTGCAACATTAAAAAATCCGTATGGTCTTCACTCCTATAAAAAAGTCCTGCCAAATGACTGTGATATGGTTTTAAACAGTGAAGTTCTGCGTTTTATGGGACTTTCAGATGATAAGATTTTTAATACGCTGCTGTATTCTGTCGGAGGCATTCTAGTTTTTCTTATTATGCTTGGTTCAGTATTTATGATTTATAATTCGTTTCATATTTCATTAAATGAACGCACACATCAGTTTGGAATTCTGATGTCAATAGGAGCTACTGAAAAACAGCTTAAAAATTCTGTTCTGTTTGAAGGACTCTGTATAGGTGCAATCGGTATTCCTATTGGTATTTTAACAGGTCTTCCGAGTATTCAGTTTGTACTTTCGCTTGTTTCGGAAAATTTTGCAAACATTTTGTATGACAACGTAGAACTTACATTAAAGATATCTGTCCCTGTCATTGCTGCCACGGTGCTTATCAGCATGATAACGATTTTAATTTCAGCCTATATTCCTGCAAAGAAGGCTGCTGCTGTTCCCATTATGGAATGTATTCGTCAGACAGGTGAAATTAAACTTGAAGCCAGGGCTGTCAAAACATCAAACTTTACAAAGCATATTTACGGGATAGAGGGAATGCTTGCACTGAAAAATTTCAAGCGCAACAAAAGGCGTTACCGCAGTATTGTATTATCTCTGACATTAAGTGTTGTACTGTTTGTGTCGGCAAACGCATTTGGAACATATCTGAAGCAGACAGCGGAACAGTCTGTGATGGACAGTGAGTATGATATTCGTTTTACTGCACAGGATATAGGGAAAAATGAAGCTGCGCCGTTTTATGATACTCTGAAATCAGCAGACGGAATTTATAAAAGCTTTTGTCAGGCAGTTGTCAGTTCTTCCTGTGTGATAAATACTGAAAATTTTTCAGACAGCTACCGGCAGATAACAGGAATGGAAATGGATGATAAAACTGCAGAAATGCCTGTTAATATGAGGTTTATTGAGGATAATGTTTATCAGGAACTTATAAAGAAACTGGATATTACAACAGGAAATAATAGCAGTGAAGGGGATATTAACAATAAACGGGATATTAACAATGAACGGGATATTAACATAACAGGAAATAATAACAATGAAGATTTAAATATGATTCTTACAGTTCAAAGTAAAATGAATCCTTCTAGTATATTTACAAAGGAATCGACTCAGATTATGCTTCTCTTTGGCTCTGGTGAAGAAATAAACATAAACTGTGCCATACCTTCTGACAGCCTACCAGATGATATTTTGTCTGTTTTGTCATTTGGAGAAAATCTCAATACTTTAACAGTGATTGCTCCTTTTACAATGCTTGAGAATTTTGATATGATTTATGAACCTGTAAATCTTGAGCTTATATTTCAATCTGTAAGTCCCAGAGAATCAGCGGCACAGATGCAAAAGATAATAGAAAAAACAGGCGTTACCTCTGTCTATACCCTTTATAATCTTTATGAAATATTTGACCAGAACAGAAATATTTTATTTATTGTCAAGCTGTTCACCATAGTTTTTATCGTTATGATTTCATTAATTGCGGTTGCTAATGTATTTAATACAATTTCTACAAATATCAAGCTTCGCAGGCGCGAACTGGCAATGATTCGGTCGGTTGGAATGTCAGACCGCGATTTTAATAAAATGATGAGCTTTGAATGTATTTTTTATGGACTGCGTACTCTTTTATTTGGGCTTCCTATTTCTGCAATTTTTTCATGGCTGATTTATTTTGGAATGGCCGGCGGCACAATAGAGGAAACTGCTGGACTTCATTATATATTTCCATGGGGCAGCATTGGTATCAGTCTGTGTGGGGTATTTTTTGTGATTTTTATTACAACACTGTATACAGTAAGAAAGATAAAAAAGGAAAATATTATCGATGCACTGAGGGATGATATGGCATAGACTGTTGCTTGCTAAAGAAGCAGGGAGAATGTTATGAGAAAGATTCGTTTCAGAAAAATTATATTGTATATTTTTGGGGGAATTAATGGTATTGTAGTTTGTCTGCTGATGATACCTGCAGGGATATTAATATTTATAATTGATATTCTCTGTCAGATGATAAATGAAATAATAAAGTGGGAAAAAAATAAAATATCTTTTTCAGATTCAGAAGAAAACTGAAATACTTTATTAAAATCAGATACATAGTATTTAAGTAATATACTATTGTATCTGATTTTAATATATCATTTTTCTTTATTCAATTTCCCATATCAAGGTAACTGTATCGCTTACTTTAATATTATCTGGCTCAATATTTATATCATAACTTGCACCACAGTCTTCTTGCATTACCATCCGGTTTATCGGATTTGATTCAAAATGAATTTCCTCCCATGAATAATCTATATAAATAATATTTCCAAGATGAATTCCTGCGGCCTCTGCCAATATTTCAGATTTTTTCTTTGAATCCTCCACTGCTCTTTTTAACAGCAGATTTTTAGCTTCTTCTGCATTTTTTATTGTATATGTAATCTGAAACTCCGGTTTTGCCTGACAGTGTGACATGGCATATAATACTTTTCCCAAAAGCTGATTGTCTGCTTCAAATTCTATTTTCATTTCATGGATAAATTTATAGCCTGCAAACTTCTTTTTCCACTCATTCTTTTTGTCACGATAATTTTCATATTCTGTATTTATATGAAACGACAGAGTTTTTAAATCCTCTTTTAAAAATCCCGCTTTTTCAAAACAGAGCTTTAACTGCTCTGTCTGTTCTGATGACTGCCGCAGTGCTTCTTCATATTTTTCACATACACCTTCAAGTCTCATAGATAATCGAATCAAATCCGGTTTAACAAAAACTGTTCCTTTACCTGTTACTTTAATTGTTTTTTCCATTATTTATTCCTTTCTATAATTATGATTTTTATATATGTTACTATTTTTTTATTTTCTAATGCTGTATCTGAAAAATCCTTTCCGTATTTTTCTTTGCATTTTCTGTCAGTGCTTCTTCTGAAACCTTCATATACTTTGCCAGCTCTTTTGCCACATATACAATATTCTGCGGTACATTGGTTCTTCCCAGTCCTGACACATTTCTCGGCGTCAAATATGGCGCATCTGTTTCTATCAAAATCCGGTTAAGTGGAATTATCTTCACTGCCTCCCTCAGCTCCTTTGCCCGCCGGTCATCACAAATCCAGCCGGTAATACCAATCGAAAATCCCATGGAAAGATATTTGTCCAGTGTCCGCTTATCTCCGGTAAAGCAGTGGACTACTGATTTTTTGCAAATCTCCGGATGCCTTTTAAACCTGCGCACAAAATCCTCCGATGCGCTGCGTTCATGAAGAAACAGCGGTTTATCAAGCTTTTCTGCAAGAACAATATGCTTCTCCAGACATCTTATCTGGTTTTCCTTGACAGAAAACATTCTGTCATAATCAAGACCACATTCCCCGACAGCAACTATTCTCTGATTCTCCTTCACAATTTTTTCAATAAATGCAAAATCCTCCTGCTTTGCAGAATCTGCATTATGCGGGTGGATACCCGCTGTTCCGTATACCTCATGCTTTTTTACAAAATCATTAATTTTCTTATTTTCTTTCTGGTCTGTTCCTGTCAGAATACATGCTACACCAGTCTGTGCCGCCTCACGGATAATTTTTTCCGAATCTGGAAACTGCTTGCAAAACAGATTTAAACCAATATCATAATATTTGATTTCCATATGTTCTCCTTAATAAATCATATTGATATATCACAAGTCACCAAATTGTGCTTTGCTTCGTTTGATGACATTATAGCATAAAATTTTCTCTCTGACAAATTTGTTAGACAAATTGCCTATTCTCACGAAAGAATTTGTAGCCATTTCTTTTCGTGTATGATAAAATTCTTTTAAGCAAATGAAAGGAGATTATATATGAATTTTTTCAGCAAATCAAATAATTCTCTGATATTTAAAAGACGTCAGGAAATTGTAGAAATTACCCCGTGGGGAAACGGACTCCGGCTGCGCGCCACGCAGAACCACTCTTTCTCCGGCAAAGACTGGGCACTTGATATTACCTGTGAAACTACCGGCACAATTAAAATCAACGAAAAAAAGGCTTCTATTTCAAATGGCAAAATTACCGCTGTTATTACAGAATTTGGAAAAATTTCTTTTTATAATAATGAAGATAAGTTATTGTTAAAGGAATATTATCGTTCATGGGATTATGGTACCGAAAACTGGGAGGATTTAGACCAGATTGTGATGGTCCGGGCAGCAGCCAGAAGCTATAAATCTGTGGGAGGTGACAGCTATCATACAACGGTCAGATTTGAGGCTGATGATAATGAAAAAATCTTCGGTATGGGACAGTATCAGCAGTCCTATCTGAATCTAAAGGGATGTTCTTTTGAGCTTGCTCAGAAAAATACGCAGGCAAGTGTTCCCTTCCAGCTTTCCAGTTCAGGCTATGGATTTTTATGGAACAATCCAGCTGTGGGGCGCGCGACCTTTGGAAATAACATGACAGAATGGGATGCCGAAAGCTGCCGTGAAATCCAATACTGGATAACTGCTGGTGATACTCCTTCGGAAATTCTTGAAAATTATATGCAGGTAACAGGACTTCCGCCGATTATGCCTGAATATGCGCTTGGCTTCTGGCAGTGTAAATTGAGATATCAGACACAGGAAGAGCTTTTAACTGTGGCAAGAGAATATTACAGGCGTAAAATTCCGGTAAAGGTAATGGTGGTAGACTTTTTTCACTGGCCACAGCAGGGAGACTGGTGTTATGACAGGAATTACTGGCCAAATCCAAAAGAGATGGCCGAGGAATTAGAAAAAATGGGAATGAAACTGATGGTTTCGGTATGGCCTACTGTGGACAGACAGTCTATACATTACAGAGAAATGGCGGACAGAGATTTGCTTGTACGGTGCGACAGAGGACTTGCCGTTACCATGGACTGCTTTGGCATGGAACAGTTTATAGATATTACAAATCCGGAGGCAAGAGAATATATCTGGAATATCTGTAAGAAAAATTACCGCGATAACGGGGTGGAGCTGTTCTGGCTTGATGAAGCCGAACCGGAATATACGAAAGCAGATTTTGATATTTACCGTTATTATGACGGTCCTGCCCTTGAATGCGCAAATGAGTATCCTGTGCAGTATGCAAGAGCTTTTTTCGAAGGTGAGAAAAAGGACGGGGTAAAAAATCCGATAAATCTGATTCGCTGCGCATGGGCAGGAGCCGCCAGATATGGAGCGCTTGTGTGGTCAGGAGATGTTCCGTCTACTTTTACACAGCTTAAAAACCAGTTTATGGCTGGTATTCATATGGGAATGTCTGGTATACCGTGGTGGACTGCGGATATTGGAGGCTTTCACGGCGGAAATATTCATGACCCGAAGTTTCATGAACTGATTATGCGCTGGTTCCAGTTTGGCTCATTTCTTCCGGTCATGCGGCTTCATGGTGACAGAGACCCGCATGATAAAAAGCCTCTTGGCAGCAGCGGTGGCGGAATGTGTGCTTCCGGTGCTGATAATGAAGTATGGAGTTATCCGAAGGAAGTTGAAGAAATGATGATAAAATATATCCAGATTCGAGAATCACTGAAAGATTATATCGGGGCTGCAATGATGGAGGCTCATAAGAAGGGAACACCTGTAATAAAGGCTTTGTTTTATGATTTTCCAGAAGACTCAAACTGCTGGGAAAATCAGGAAGAATATCTGCTTGGACATGATTTGCTTGTAGCGCCTGTTATGGAGGCGAATGTAAGAAGCCGAAAAATATATCTGCCAAAAGGCGTAAATTGGAAAGATGCCTATACCGGAACGATTTATACAGGCGGGGCATACCATGAAGTTTCTGCACCACTTGACAAAATTCCAGTATTTGTAAAAGAAGGATGTGAAATTCAGTTTTCATAGAGCTGCAACAGCAAATAACATAACACAATAAGAGATATAAAAACATTAATAAGCGGATTACAAATTTGACATTTTTGTAATCCGCTGTTTTTATTTCAATATTCTTTCAGGACAATCAAAATAGTGTTGTAAAAATTTTATGCAATCGGAAACTTTACTGCAAAAATCCCTTCAAGGCAGAAATACATCCATCTACTCCCAGTGTTCCACTGTCAAGAATCAAGTCATAATTATTGAAATCAGCCCATTTTTTCGCAGTATTTGCATAATAATAATTCGCTCTTTTATGGTCAAATTTATGAATCGTGCTTTCAACCTTATTTTCCGGTATTTTATATTCCTCAGTAATTCTCTTCCTTTTCTCTTCCATGCCGCAGCGGATAAATACCCGAAGCAATCCCTGTTTCGTTTTAAGCGCTTCTGCCGCACAGTGCCCTACAAAAACTGCCGGCCCTTTCTCTGCCATCTGCCGGATAACCTTCTGTTCAGCAACAAAAATATGCCCTTCTTTTGTCAGCATATCCGAATCACCGGATAACGCCTTTCCAAGCGCAAATATTGTATACAAAAAACTGTTTGTTACACTTTCCTCATAATGGTCAATCTGGCTGACTGAAATATTCTGTTCTTTGGAAACTGCTTCTATAATTTCCCTTCCATAACAGGGAATGCCCGTTATTTCCGAAAGTCTGCGGGCTATTTCTCTCCCGCCGCTGCCATATTCGCGTTCCATTGCAATATATTGAAATTTCATCTATCCATCCTCCTGTTCTCTGTCATCGGTATTCATTCAGTTTTAACTGTATTGAACACACTATGCCGACTGCTCAAACTGACTGTTATATAAATCTGCATAAAAACCATTCTGCTTCATCAGTTCATTATGCGAACCACTCTCTATCACATCTCCATCCTTCATAACCAGAATCATATCTGAATTTCGAATGGTGGACAGTCTGTGGGCAATCACAAATGAAGTACGATTTTTCATCAATTCATCCATTGCATTCTGTATCTGAATTTCGGTACGGGTATCAACAGAACTGGTAGCCTCATCCAGAATCAGCATAGGTTTATCGGCAATCATTGCACGGGCAATTGTAAGCTGCTGCTTCTGCCCCTGCGACAGACTAATCTGGTCATCCAATACCGTATCGTAGCCATTTGGAAGCGTATGAATAAAATGGTCAAGCCCTACTGCTTTGCATGCAGCTTCCATTTTTTCATCTGTCACATTTTCGGTACAGTAAGCCAAATTTTCGCGCACAGTTCCCTCAAACAGCCATGTGTCCTGCAATACCATACAGAACTGCGCATGAACCTCTTCTCGGGAAAGCTCCCTGATTGGTATGCCTTCAATACGGATTTCTCCTTCCTGTATCTCATGAAAACGCATCAGCAGATTGACTAGCGTGGTTTTTCCGGCACCGGTAGGCCCTACAATGGCTATTTTCTGTCCCGGCTTCGCAGTTGCAGAAAAATCATGAATAATCACCCTATCAGAATTTTCATACCCAAATTTTACATGCTCAAACTCCACATAACCATCTACATTTTCCAGCTTGATTTTCTTGCCGCTTTCATCCTCCATTTCCTCTGCTTCAAGAAATTCAAACACACGGCTGCCTGCGGCAGCGGCCGACTGAAGGGACTGCATTGCCTGTGCAATCTGAGAAAGGGGCTGTGTAAAATATCGAACATACATCATAAAGGCAACAATTACACCAAAACTGATTCTTTCATCCATTGTCATGGCTCCGCCGACAACACAGACCGCAACGTATCCAAAGTTTCCTATAAAGTTCATAATCGGCATCATAAGACCAGAAAGGCACTGTGCACGAAATCCGCTTTCACGCAGTTTATTATTCATTTCATCAAATGCTTTTTCCGCTTCCGCCTCACCATTATATGCCTTTACAACAGTGTGTCCGGCATAAATTTCTTCTATATGCCCGTTGATAGCTCCAAGGTGCTTCTGCTGTCTGGTAAAATATTTCTGGCTTCGACCCATTATTGCAAACATCGGTATAAACCCAAACAAACTTGAAACAACTGCTGTCACAGTCATAATACCATCTGTTTTTAACATCATAATAAGGCTGCCAATAAACAGAATTATGCTGGATATAAGACTCCCGATGCTGTGGTTTAAAGACTGTCCTATCGTATCCACATCATTTGTTACGCGGGAAAGTACATCTCCTGTGGTTGTTTTATTGTAAAACCACATGGGAAGACGGTTGATTTTTGTTGAAATATCTGAACGCATTTCTTTGGAAACACGCTGTGTAACCGTTGCCATAGCAAAGCCCTGAATTGCAGAAAAAATATAGCTTAATGCATAAAAAGCAACCAAAATCAGAGCAATTTCAAGAATTTTATCCATATCAATACCCTGAGAACCCGGCATAATTCCATTTGTAATAGTATCTGTCATTTCCGACAGCTTATCTGGTCCTATCAGCATCAATACAGTTCCAACAGAGGCGCATATTATGGCAGCAATAATCACGGCAATATATCTGTGGCAATATCTGAACAGTTTCTTCCATATTTCTATACTTCCTCTGGTAGTACCTTTTTTTTCATCACCCATTTCGCCGACTGGCCCATAGGTCTTCGCATTTCTGTTATTATCAAATTTTATATTCTTTTTTTCCATTACGCAAGTTCCTCCTTTGATAACTGTGAGAATGCAATCTGTTTATAGACCTCACAATTCTGTATGAGTTCATTGTGTCTGCCTATACCGGCTATCTTTCCTTCATCCAGAACAATAATTTTATCAGCATCACGGATTGTTCCGATTCGCTGTGCGACAATCAGCCTTGTTGCAGCTTTGCATTCTCTGTTCAAAGCCTCCCTAAGCCTGCGGTCAGTCTTATAATCCAATGCCGAAAAAGAATCATCAAAAATGAAAATCTCAGGCTTTCTTGCAATGGCACGGGCGATGGAAAGCCTTTGTTTCTGACCTCCGGAAAAATTGGCGCCTCCTTGTGCTACATATCCGTCATAAGTATCTTCTGTTTTTTCCACAAAATCATCCGCCTGTGCTGTGGCTGCTGCCAGAGCGATTTCCTTTGTTTCAGGTATTTCTTTTCCATTATCTCCATAGGCTATATTTGAACGAATCGAGCCTGAAAATAAAACTGCCTTTTGAGATACATATCCAATTTTATTACGCAGCGCGTGCTGGTCGTATTCCCGCACATTCACTCCATCTACCAGAACTTCCCCTTCCGTGGTGTCATAAAAACGAGGGATTAAGTTAATGACAGTACTTTTACCACAGCCCGTAGCTCCGATAAATGCAATTGTTTCTCCCTTTTTTGCAGTAAACGAAATATTTTGTATCGCATATTCTCCGGCATCCGGATAACGGAAGGAAACATTACGAAACTCAATTTCTCCTGTTTTTCCTTTTTCTCCGTCAACTCTTGTGCCATTATGAATCGTAAGCTCTGTATCCATCACTTCATTGATACGCTTTGCAGAAACAGAAGCACGGGGCAGAATCATAAAAATCATGACCAGCATCATAAAAGACATAACCACCTGAATCGCATATTGTGAAAATACCATCATTTCTGAAAAAAGTGAAATCTTATCTGTTATCTGAGCCTCATTAATCAATATGGCGCCAATCCAGTATATCGCCAGAGAAAGTCCACTCATAATAAGCTGAATAGACGGCATCATAAAAGACATTGTGCGCATGGCAAAAAGCTGTGTACCTGTCAGATTTTTATTTGCAGTTTCAAATTTTTCTTCCTGATATCCTTCCGCATTATAAGCACGGACAACTCTTAAACCATTTAAGTTCTCACGGGTAACACGGTTTATATCATCCGTCAGCATTTGCAGTTTTTTGAATTTAGGCATTGCCAGCATAACGCAGATACCAACAATCGAAAGCAGAACCACAACGGCAACACCGGTGGCTAATGTCCACTCCCATTCCTTGCCGGAAATTTTACAAATTGCCCAGACCGCCATAATTGGAGCCTTTATAAGCATTTGAAGCCCCATAACAATCAACATCTGAACCTGCGTAATATCATTTGTGGAACGGGTAATCAGACTGGCAGCAGAAAAGCGGCCGATTTCCTCCATAGAGAAGGACTGAACTTTACGAAACAGCCTGCTGCGCAGTATCGCAGCAAATTCAGAAGCTATTTTCGAGGCACAGACAGCAGTTACAACTGATGCAGAAAGGCTGCCCAATGCAAACAACAGCATTTTTCCGCCTGCAATAAGGATATCGGTCATTTCACTGCCCGGTGTCTGTACCAGCGTTGTGATTTCAGACATATAATCCGGCATGGTCAAATCCATCCAGACCTGCAGAATAATAAGTGCAAGGGAAATTCCTGCAAAAATCCATTCTTTTTTTCTAAAATTTTTTAAAAGTTTCAGCATTTCGATTTCTCCTTTCCTGATTTACAGCATAATAGGTAATTGCGAAACTCTAAAAACCGCATAAATAATAGCTTTTTTATCGCCTCATTTTGTTTCTCTCCTCACCTGACTTTGGATATATTACACAAAGACTTTGCTTGAATATGAGTAATATAAACATTTTATTATGCAAGGTTCACAAATTCTAATCGGTGAGTTTCGCAATTACCTATTTACAGCATAACTATAACCAATGAATCTAAACTGAAACTAAACACAAGAACAGCAAAAACTGTCTGCCTTGAAATTCAGGTAAACAGTTTTTGAATATTTTCTTATTTTCATTTCTTATTTTATCTTGTTATAAAGGCTCTGCTGGAAGCTCTACTGTAAACATTGTAATCCCTTTTTCGCTTTGTACGGTTATTCTGCCATTGTGAAGCTCTGTCACCCGTCTGGCAACAGCCAGACCAATCCCGTTTCCTTCCATAGAATGAGAACTGTCTGCCTGATAAAATTTATTAAAAATTTTTTTCTGCTCCTCAATACTTATATCCTCGCCCGAATTTAAAATAGAAACTGCTATTATATCGTTATTCGTTTGAATATGTAATTCAATTCTGCCGCCTTGCGGTGAAAATTTAATTGCGTTATCTATCAGATTAATCCATACCTGTTTCAGCAGCTCTTCATTTGCAGATATCATATATTCCTTAAAATCCAGTTTAAAATCAAGATTCTTTTTTTCCCATTTATCTATAAGCAGCAAAATACAAGAGCGTAACTGCTCAGAAAGATTAAACGAAGCGACTTCCGTTAAAATGGTCTGATTTTCCACCCGTGTCAGATTCAACACATTTGTAGCCATAGCTGCCAGACGAAGCGATTCTTCTTCGATAATTTCCAGACACTCCTCTTTCTGTTCCTCTGTCAGATTTCCTTTTTTCAGAAGCTTGGCAAATCCGGCAATGGAAACAATCGGCGTTTTAAATTCATGAGAAAAATTATTGATAAAATCACTCCGAAGCATTTCTGTATTCTCCAGTTCCTCTGCCATTTTATTAAAACTTTCTGCAACATTATCAAAAGCCGGTTTTTGTAAAAGAGGTTTTTCAAATTGCAGACGGGCTTTAAAATCTCCTGCTGCCAGCCGGTTTATTTTTTCAATTAACTGATAAATCGGCTTCAATGATATTCTGCTGACAAATATGGAGCCAACAGAACCAATAATCAGACTGATAAATGTCATAAATAACAGAGGAACCACAAAACTTTGAGATGAATCTTCGGGTTCGGACAGAATTCCTATCTGAACCATAAAATATACTGCCGTTCCAGCCGCTATCATTGCAACAAACTGGAGACAAAAGCTTGCCACAGAAAAGAGAAAAGTTAATGTAAAACGTTTGCTGATATTTTTCATACTTTTTTTACCGCCTTATAACCCAATCCCCGTACCGATTCAATTTGAAATTCATCCCCGCCGTCAAACCGTTTGCGAAGCCGCCCGATATGCACTGTAACCGTCTCCCATCCTGTGTCTGTATCCGTTCCCCAAATCTCATCCATTAACTGAATACGTGTAAAAATTTTACCCGGATAAGACAGCAGCTTATATAAAAGCATAAACTCCTTCTGCGGCAATTCCTGCGATTCTCCATTTTTTGTTACTGTAAGAGAATCATAGTCCAATGTAACGCTTCCGATTTCAATTTTTCTTTCCGCAACAATCTGCGCACGCCTTAAAAGCGCTTTAATACGCAAAATCATCTCTTCTTCATCAATCGGCTTTGTCATATAATCATCGGTTCCTACAAGAAATCCCTTATGCTTGTCCGCCGGAAACTGTTTGGCAGAAATCATAAGAATTGGCAGATTGTTTTTACATTCTCTGAGAGTTTTTGTAAATTCATAGCCATCCATTTCCGGCATCATAATATCCAGCACTGCCAAATCAATATACTCTTTATCCAGAACCTCCAGCGCAGTCTTTCCATTATCCGCAGTAGAAACCGTAAAATGCTCGGCTTCCAAAACCGCCTTTAGCAGCCTTCTGGTATTTTTATCATCGTCTACAACAAGAATATGAAACATTTTTTACCTCCATTATATGACAGTTATCTTGCATTATCGAAATATAATTTCCTCCGTAAATGGTCCTACTTCTATATTTGCCTCTTCCAGACTTTTTGCCTTCTTTCCTCTGATATACACATCCTCAATCACTACATCCACAACCTTGCGTTCCTCGTCATATCCCTTGATTTGAGAAGTTTCCTCCCCGCTGCCCATATAAAAGATTTTTTTCAGGGATATTCTCTCAATTCTTTTCCCCGGAGCCGGGTTGTAATAAGGATTGAACTTTATCTGGATATCTATAAGTTTACCATGTTCGATATGTTCTATTCGAATATCTTCATAGGAAACATTTTTTACTGTATTTTTATCGCCTACATTAATCGCCAGACAGCCGAGATATTCTATTTGATGCTCATTATGTTCCAGTATATCTATATTTTCAACACGAATCTGTTCTATAATATTGCCATTATGCTCATAATCGCCATGCGAACCAATCCCGACAGCATGAGCAACATCTGCCCAAAGAGTGCAGTTTGTAACCAGTATATTTCTGCTGTCTCCATTGTAGTCCCAGCGCCTTCCATATATCGCAATACAATCGTCGGATGTTCTGAGAAAACAGTTCTTTACTGTAACATTGCTGCTGCTCATCATATCCACGCCGTCAGACCACCCTTCACAGGAAAAAGAAGTAATATCCTCAATTAAAATATCTTTACATCCTCCAAGATAAACGCTGTAATGCGGAGGGTTGATAAGATGGATTCCCTGAAACTTAATATTGGAAGCATGACTCATACGAATCCCATTTAACCCGCTGAACCGTTCAAACCTTGCCAGATACAAACATCCTCTTCCATAAATTCTTATATTTTCAGCATGGCTGACAATAAAGGTTCCTACGATAACGGCACCTCCTGCCAGATATACAGTTGTATCTGAAGGAATATGCATGGTACATTCTTCGAGATAATGAATTCCTGCTCCAAAATAAATCATTCTTCCCGCAGGCATTTTTTCCACCTGATAAATCAGCTCTTCCGTTCTGTGAATCGACACTCTCTGTAAATCGCCGGGCAGATATAGTGTATTTTCATTGTCAGGATTTGGAGGTGCCAAAATTTCCCTCGTGAATAAATGCAGATTATGATATCTGTCTTTGTTGATTTCTATGGATAACTTTACAGGGCGGTTTAATTTCAGGCGGACAGTCTTGGCATCAAACGAAACATCTGTCTGTAATGATTTTGGCCTTACATCTACCTGATAAATCGAATACCAACCGGAACGTGTAATTTCCACTTCCACTTCTCCTGTAAAGTCAAAGTATGCCATAGAAGCTTTACGCACTTCGCGCATATCTACCTTTACCTGATAGCATCCTATATCCTGCCACTCCTCTGTTCCAACCGCACGTACTTTTACATGAAAATCATTTTGCAGTACCGCTCCCTCTGGAATGGGATAAGTTATTACTTTATTCATAAAATCACTTCCTCTTTTCATTCTTCTTTCTTATTCTTTGCCTGTACCTCAAACCAGTCAAAATCGGCATATTTTCCAAAACCGGTTAAATCCTGACAGCAGATTCCCACCATAGTACCAGTAAACCATCCTTCTTTGCATGCCTCATCTGACAGAAAGCTTGCATTGATACATGGTCCTATTTTTTGCAACAGTTCTTCATCTTTTTCGCAGGCATCACGGTATCCGTAGAAAAATTGTGCATTTACATTTCTTACAGTTAAACCAAGAATTATGTCTCTGCCAGTTTCAAGCGGTATGTAATCCGTCAGATATTCATACTTTTTATTTTCCGCTTTTAACAATGTAATACATTTTCCCAAATCTTCATCACTGGAAATATGCAGATATAAATAATTATCTGTATCATACATTAAAATCAGCCCTGCCATCTGCTTGAAAACCTCCGGTTCAAAATCCAGACATGTTTTTGCGTTTATACAGTATTCCGTCATTCTCCGCGCAATCAATGTCTGAGAAAATTTTGAAGCCAGCCCGCTTCTTCCATACATTCGAAGCCACCCCGAACGTTCCGTCAGCGACAAGTAACGTTCACTCATGGGAATCCTCAATGACTGATAATCCAGATGAAGTTTTGATGTATCAAAATTATCCCGAATCAATACATTATTCTTTTCCGATATGCTATTCTTTCTCACAAATTTTGGCGGTTCTGCTATCTCTTTCGGTGTATTTCCACCTTCCGCCATAACAAGCCAGTCATCGTCTGTCCAGCGCATTTTCTGAATAGCGGTTTCTCTGCCAAGCATATATCTTCTGTCACCGGCAAACCGTTCCACATTTGTCGGATTTCGTTCTTCGGACGCTCTGCCGCACAGATGTACGGCATACCATTCCCCGTCCTGCGTTTCAACCAAATCACAATGGCCTGCCTTTTGCAGCAGAATATCTTCATGGTGACGGGAAGTTAGAATTGAATATGCCTCTCCTTCCTGTCTTTTCTCATCAAAGGGCCGGTACATTTCATATGGTCCCCACACATTTTCAGACCTCTGAATTGTCTGTCCATGACCTTCGCCTGTTCCAGTATCCGCGCTGAACAGATAATAAAAACCATGACGCTTGAAGATATGAGGCCCCTCCAGAAAAATGCCGTCTGCACAGTAAATATCCCTTACCGGTCCGACCATTTTTTTCTGCGCTGCATCAAACTCCTGAAGAACCAGACGTCCTGCGTACTTTTTCGGCACCCTGTGGTCTGTCACCATGCTGACCATATATTTTTTTCCGTTATCATCATGAAAAAGAGAGGTGTCAAAACCAAAGTTATTCAGCGCTGTCGGTTCTGACCATGGACCATGAATATTTTTTGCTGTTACAAGATAATTCTCTGTATCATACATATTACAGTAAAATGACCTTACAATTGTATAAACCAGATAAAACATACCCTTATCATAAGTCAGGCAGGGTGCCCATATTCCCTGAGACGGTCCCACTCCCCGCAGGTCAAGCTGAGATATTCTGTTTAATGGATATTCTATCAGCTCCCAGTGAATCAGGTCTTTCGAATGATGAAGACGCACTCCCGGCCACCACTCAAAGGTAGATGTGGCAATATAATAATCATCTTCGACACGGATAATAGACGGGTCAGGATGAAATCCCCGTAAAATCGGGTTATAAATTTTTTCCATTCTATAAATTCTCCTTTCTATTTTGCAAAGCTTCTTTTGAAACTTCTTTTACTGCTGTTCTTCTGATACCTTATTGATTTTTACGGATATCTGAGCATCTTTCCTGTTCATTCCCATGACAAAAATTTCCCAGCTTTCTTTTGTAGTTTCCGTTATTACAATCGACTGAAAATCCTTACAACTTACAGCTTTAATTCCTCCCGTCTGCTTTCCTGCTTCCAGAATTGTGATAAATTCTGCTGTTTTTGCTTCTGTTGTAAAACTGACTGTTTTTTTCTCCGGTTTGTTCAGATATTCTTGTGAATCCTTCCTGTTCTCTTTTGTAAAGCTATCTTCTCTTTGCGGATATCTTCCCAAAGTCACACTGCCATTCAAAGGCCATGCTTTCCAGACTGCACTTTCCGGCATCGTTTCCACAGGCCCACTGCATGATATGCCTTTATGAAAATACAGGCATATTACATCCCTCGCCTCTGCTGTATAACAGTTTTGAATAAACTGCCCTGAGCCAAAAGGGTCGTCAAGAAAGCGGTCTTTTTTGGAAAACATAATTTTTCCCTCATTTTCAAACGTTCCCACCGGATGATACAGACAGTCATACCGATGTATTTCCTGCCCCTCTAAATAGTCCCAGACAATACAATATCCATGAAAAAGAATCAGCAGTCTTCTCTGAAAAACCGGTTCTGAATATTCACCGATTTCTCCCTGCTTTCTGACTTTCTCCGGTTTCAAAATAAACCTTCCCTCTTTTTCGCACTTTTCATCAGGAAAGCTCAGAGGATATGGGGTCTGTCCACCATATGGAGGGTCTATCCATACAGTGGTAGTCTGTGCGCATACAGCACTGAATTCATGACTCTTCTGAAAAAACTTTTCCTGTAAATTTCCTGCTTTTAAACTTTCAGACTGACAAATCTTATTATGCGCTGCAAAATAAATACATTCACATGGAGAAGGTTTTTGCATTCTTCCGTCTACCACAGTCATATTATGTGCGACCGAAGTCTGCACCCACATTTTAAATAAAAAAGATTGATATCCGTACCATGTATATTCATTATTATGAAATGTCTGATTATCCTTTAAAAAGGAAGCAAGGCTTAATCTGTCATAATGTCCGTGATATCCCCCATGTCCTCCAAATTTCAATACAGCTTGCGCCGTTTTATCCCTTAAAATTCCAAATCCTGCTCCTGAAAGAAGCAGCGAATTCTGTCCCAGTATATATTCCTCTTCTTCCTCCGGAACCAGAAGAGTCTCCAAAACAGGCGATAATTCTGCTATTTGTTTATATAAGGGCTCTTTGTAGAGATAATATGCTTTTTTATACAATTCTGTAAAACTCTGCTCATTGCTGTCATTTACAGAAAACATAACCCCTTTATCTGTCAAAAGTTTTGCCGTACAGTCAAAATAATCCTTTATTGTTCTGGTGGTCCTGGAAAACTTCTCAAACCGCTCAAAGCTCATTCCAAGAAAAGGCTTCTTATCCTCTGCCCATTTCTCGCGCATAGACCAAGGAGAGTGAAGAATATTCCGGTCATAAGATGCCGGAACTTTCAAATCTTTTAAAGAAATTCCATAATTCTCCGCTGCATTGGCAATATCAAAAAACAGTTCTCCTGCAAGCTTTACATATCCTGTCGCCTCCTCAAAATACATGCCGTCATCTAAAAGAACTGATGAGAGCAACTCCATAAAACCGTTATATTGATACAAAAAACGGTCAATCATTTCCTGATTTTGAAGAGCCATGGCGCACAGCAGTCCGGCACCACATTCCGCTATCTGAAAATTATTGCCGTCTCCGTCTGTCAGTCTCCACGAAGAAAATTTCATATAATTTTTAAAACATTCTTCTATATTCCGGTGCTGCCGGACTGTAAAAAAAGGATAAATCAAATCATAGCTTATTGCCACTTTATTAAAAAATTCTGCCTCCTGTACCCAACCTGCACTCTGTGCACGACATACCTTGAAATCTCCTCTTGCATATTCCTCTCTGCTTTCAATAAATTCAAAATAAGATTTCTTAGTATTCAGATAACCCTTTTCTTTCTCTGTCAGTCCGTCAAAATACTTTATTACCTTTTGCAGATAAGTCTCCTTTTCTGTGATTTTCCATGCTACTGCTGTCTTGAAAAGTTCATTTTGAGAATAGGCGGGATATACATGGTCCTCCTGCTCTGATACAGCCGGAACCTCCCATTTTTCTGCCGTTTCCACATATTCCTTGTAAAATGCCCTATATAACTCCTTATCTGTCAAAAGTGCCGTCTTTCTTTTCTGCCACTGATTCTCTGTCAGAAAAAGATAGGGATGTGCTCTTTTTTTCGCTGTCTGAAGCAGTATCTGTTTCACCTGAGTTCCGTCTCCATCCGGCACAAAAAGAAAAGAGCTTTTTTCCAGTCCTCCCGCCGGAATATCCTCTGTTATTTTTACTTTTATTATGTATTCTTTCTTTTCATAAGCAGACAAAGTTATATAATGCTCATATTCCACAGGTAAACATTCCCTGCCATATTTACTTTGATGAATATTTATCACCCTTTCTCTGTCAACTTTATTATACAAAAAAAGAGAATACTTCACCCATTCTTCTGTATCTCCTGCTTTAGAAGTCTCATCTGTACAAACTGTAAAATCCCCCATAGTATCACTCTCAATACTTTTTAATATAATCGCACCTCCGCGAACAAGTCTGACGGAAATACTGTCCAGATAATTTAAAAATGCTCTTGTCATCTGCCAAAATTCAAACTGCTCAAAGGGAATATCCACAAAATGCTTTCCTTTTCCCGCTACTGCCACAACTCCAAAAACACATGGAAAAAATTCCGGTCTTCCAATATGCAGAGGATAAAGTGTCACTTCTATTTCTGACAATTCCTGCTCTAAAAGCTCTATCTCCAGCCTGATTCCTTCCTGATTTGAAATATCTGTCACCTGAGACAGAATATGCCGATATTCGCTGGTACCTATATCTATTTTCTTTGGAACTCCCTGAAATAATATATTCTTCATTCCATTTCCTCCTGCAATAATACAGTATTGATAAGAAATATTATAAAAAAATTTTTTCTTTCACACAATAGACAGATATGCTGTAAACTAACCTATTCTGTTAAAAAATACCAAAGTTATATTCTGGCACATATGCGATATGCCTGCTTTACAAACATATAATCAAATTCTTTTCTGGATATTTCAAATTTCTTTCCTAAAAAATCTGCCTTCTTTTCAAAATACTCAGCCAGAAAAAGACAAGATATCTCACTGTTTTTCTCTATTTCAAGGTCTGAAAAAACTTCTGTTTTCACTGTATGAACTCCACACCTGTCCAACAATATAAAATAACACCACCAGCACAGATAATCATGAATAGAACCGACCATTGTATTTTTCCACTCAATCTCATCCTGTATATCCTGTCTGGCTGTTTCTAATGCATGGTCTATCATAAAAAAAGAATTTCCAACGGCATGATGAAAAAAATCCAGAGTATGTATCTCTCCCCCGCTGTCTTCTGCGTAATATTCCAGATATTTTTCCATACATTTCCAATAAAGCTCTCCATTTCCCCACTGAATACAATAGTCTAAAATCCGCCTGTACATCCACCCCTTTCTGCCACATCCCAATGCCTCCTGTGCACGGCAGAGATTTTTCATCTGCATTAATTTTTCTATATGCTGCTTGGCACCATAAAAATCATTACATGCAACATAAATAATAAAAAACGGAATATTCATGCAATGAATACATCCCTCATAATCATTCTGTTTTTTTAAATTTTTTGCCGCCTGCAAGAACTCCTCTTTCTTTCGATACAAGCTATAAAGACGCATTTGAGAGTGATAATAATTTGCCTTATTTCCATATTTCTCTACTGTCTGATAAAACTGCCTCATAAATTCTTCCATTTGCTTATCTGTAATTTCACAGGATTCTTTATAAATATGAAATACAGCTACAAAAAAATACATATTCAAATCTTTCATTGCCTTTGTGGGATACCGAATGACTGCCTCTTCCATATATTTTTGTGCCGCCCATAAGAAACGTCTGGCATATTTGAGAGATTCTTTTATAGACTGGCGGCGGCTTACACAAATAAGATAATATAATGTATCAAAATAGAGATATCCTTCTTTTTCCTGTCTGGCAGATTCCAAAATCTTTTTTAACAGGCGGATAATTGTATCTATATTCGCTTTTTCTGATTTTTCAGTCTGTGTCATCTGTTGAACCTGTTTCATCATTAAACGGATATTCTGTATCTGTATTGCATTTATTTCCTCATTCAGATAAATCATAATTTCCTCCTTGCCATTTTTAAAAAATTATAAAAGAAACTTTATGTAAAATCAAGCCGCCGTTCTGAATTTTCCTGTAAAAAAGCACTGCCGCTCCTGTTTTTCATTCAGAATATGGCAATGCCTTTTATCAATCAGCCCTTGTTTATTATATAATTTATTATTTACAGTTTCTTACTTTACTTCCCTTTTCTTTTTACCAAAAATCACAGCCGCCATTACAGCAAATGATAAACACAATAAAATAGTATATGTACCTGTCTTACTGCTGTCTCCTGTTTTTATCGGATTCTTGACTGTTTTATCCTCTCCGGTTGTTGTCTCGTTCTCTGTTGTCACCTGCACCGGCGGATTCTGCTGACCGTCTGTGACAGGCTCCTTTGTTGCCGGTTCTTCTGTTGTCGGCTCCTGTGGAACTTCTGCTTCCGGCATATAAATCTTAATATATGCAAGATTAATACATAATGTGGCCTCCGGCGCTGTAATATTCAAATCAAGAATATTATCTGCCACTGTCACGTTTGTAGTAACTGCCTGATTTACGGCTACATTCTCTAAAAGCTTCTGTCCTTCTGCCGAAACAATCGGATTCTTTGAACAATTCCACGGGTCAGTAAAATAAAGTTCTACTGTATATTCTCCATTTGGAAGCCCAAAAGAATAGTTCAGATTTCTTGCAACACCGCTTTCAAACTGATTCTTTGTATATCTGTTTGTTGCTGTTTTTGCACTTGCGTCTGTTACAGATGCATCTGTTTCAAACGGCCATGTCCAGTCAGTAAACGCCGCGTTTGTCATTGCCGCGTTATTTTCCACTTTTCCATTCACTAGAGGATTTGATACAGTATCTGCAATTCCCCATGTATAACCGGTCACAGGGTCCATTCCATATGCCTGGTCTGTTACACCGTTATAAAGACCGAATAAATCTCCTTCTGACAGGGTGGTGATATCATAGTCTCCACAGTTTACAAAATATGCAAGATTCTTATCTACATCTTTTCTGTCTGCAAGGTCTGTCTCTTTTATAATATTGACCATATAATCTGCACTTGTTTCATGGTCCTCTGCAAATACAGTGATATTCAGTGTTACAAAATTATTTCTGCCTAAATCCACAGTATAAGGAACTGTTTCTCTGACAACTGTACCATTGATTCTGATATATCCATATTCGCTTGCAAGGTTTGTTGTCAGGTCGGTCTCCGAAACATCTTTTCCCACATTAACTGTAAATGTATTTCCGTCTTTTGTAACAATACCTTTGGAAGCCTCCAGAGAAAGACTGGCATCACTGCTGTATGCCTTTGTTATGTAAAGATAAGAGCAGACTCTTGCGGAATCTTTATCATCTGCACTTTCAATTTTCACATCTACTACATCATAAGTCCCATCTGTCACTGTTTTTGAGTAAGCTGCCGCTGCAATCACATTTGATGGAACCTTGATTCTGACTGTATATTCGTCCTCTTCGCCGCTGTAATTTAAAACTGTGTTATATACCTCGCTGCCGCCGACAGAAATCTTAATACTCTTTCCATTGTCCGCTTTTCTAAAGGAAGCCTGAATATAATTATCCTCTCCCTTTGCAGCCTTCATGGTATAGGCAAAAGAGCCGCCTGCCTGCGCAAATCTGTATGTTCCGTCATCTGTAACACCAGTAGAACCGTTATTCTTCATATCATGAAGCTCATCGTTTTCATATTGTCCATACCCCGGCTGTACAGTATCAAGCAGCGCATTATTAAATCTGTCCTGCGCCTTGGTTGCAATATACTTGGATGCATTAATTGCACCTGTATTGCTGACATAGTTAAAATAAATTCCATATCTTTCTGTATGCTGGCTGTAATGTGGAACAAATGTCAAATTTGCATCTGTATTTTCCAGAGTCCATTCGAGCTTTCCTTCTGTTTTTACAAGATTATCATTGATATTTGTCATAAATTCTGCCACAGTACCGTTAATTACAGATATTGTTTCTGATTTGTCTGTGATATATTTATCTTCAATCAGCTTGGCAGATGGAATTGTTACATTTACTCCGGTTGTACTTGTAGTCATATTGGAGGTTCCAAGCTTGGCACTTAATACAATAGGACCATACTTAAATGCATATTCTGCTTCATTATCCGGCAGATTATATGCTTTGATTTCCATAGGAAGTGTAATCGCAATCCTGTCGTTATTCTTTAAGCTCTCAAGAATCGCATAACCGGATTCTATCGCTGGATTTACCTTTACATTATTTACAGTTATCTCTGCATTTCCCGCAAGCCATTCCGGAAGCCTTAAAGCAAGCTTTGAAGAAACGTTTGCTGCTCCGTCTATGCTGTTTATTGTAAATTCTGCAACATTTTCTGCCGGAATATTGGCTGTTTGTGTAAGCTTTATATTTTTATCTGCATCTGTCAGCACAGAGCTTAAATACTGGTTTACAATTACCATATCATCTGTATGATAATAAATCGCATTCCCAAGCTTGGTAAAGTTTTCCATGCCACTTCCAGTACAGCACCAGAAGTTTCCTTCCGCTGTCCCATACACTTTGAAATATCCGCTGGCCATAGGCTGGAAATAAGTAGTCATACCTGTTTCTGGATTCTGTGAAGAAAGAATTGTATTATAAAAGGCTCTTTCATAAAAATCCAGATACTTTGCCTTGCCTGTCACCATATATAAGCCCTTTGCGAGCTTCATCATATTGTAGGCGTTACAGGTTTCACAGTTACAGTTCGTTCTTTCGGCATCCAATATATAGTCTGCTCCAAAATGCTCCCATTCACTGTTGTCACCGGTAATATAACTGTGCTTGTCAACTACCATATCAAAAAATTTTTCTGCATATGCAAGATAATCTTCTGCATTGACTGTCTCGCCATTTACAGTTTTTCCATTTGTAGTCACATATCTGTTTAATGCCCCTAAAAACTTTGGAATAGTGGTATTTGCATGCTTGTTATTTAATGCATTCGGTGAATCCGACGCTACCAGCTTAAACAGACTTTCCTCATCGAATTTGTGAGCTGCCTCGGCATATTTATCCTCACCTGTAACTGCATATAACTCATACAGACAGTCATTCATTCCGCCGTATTCAATGGCAAGAACCTTATTCTGTGTCGCTGTATCCCATTTTAAAACTCTTGCGGGACTGATTGATACATATAAATACACAG
>CAJTOU010000007.1:63929-85655 GCA_910577835.1 uncultured Lachnospiraceae bacterium
TATCCCATTTTAAAACTCTCGCATATACCCAGTCACCAAGCTTTTTCGCCACGGACAGAGCTGTTTCATTTCCTGTGTATTTATATGTATCAATCAGTCCCGCAAGAACCTTATGCATGGTATACCATGGAACCCATGCCTCACGGGTAATATCCGCAAGCCCTTTTTCCACATTATCAAACTGCAGCTCAATATTATTTTCATCCAGAATTCTTGCACCAAAGATGAAACCTGTTCCTGTCTGATTCTGGCATTTTTCCAGCTCAGTGATAATATAATTTAATTTTTCTTCTACCTGTGCTTTTCTTGTATCATTATCCGGAAGCTCCGCTACCGCCTGCGCCATCGCTGTAAGATAATGACCCATTGTATGGCCGCCGATTAAGGCGTCTTCCCATCCGCCGCCATATCTTGTTTTGCCTTTCATATCCAGACCCGCGGTTTCCCGAAAACCTGCAAGCAGTCTGTCGGCATCAAGGTTTAACAAATATTTGATATCTTTTTCCTCTGCATTGGTAAGATAACTGTCTGTAACAGCTACATTCCACAAATCATAATCAGAGATATTTTTGATATATTCTGTATCTGAAGGATTATCTCCTGTTCCAGGCTTATCACCAGAATCAGGTTTATTTCCTGCATATATTTTAATATATGCAAGATTTATACACAAGTTGTCGGATGTGATATCCAAGTTCAATTCATTATCTGATACTGTTACCTTTGTTGTTTCTTCCATACCTACAACTGCGGCTTCTATCACAGTTTCTCCCTCAACAGCGACTTTTGGATTGTTTGAACAATTCCATGGGTCCGAAAAATAAAGAACAACTGTATATTCTCCATTTGGAACTTCAAAGGCATAATGAAGATTTCTTGCAACACCTTTTTCAAACTGATTTTTTGTATACCTGTTTGAAAGAGTTTTGTCTACCCCATCACCAGTATTGCTTTCAAATGGCCATGTCCAGTCAGTATATGGAGCATTTACAATAGCTGCATTGTTAGCTGTCCCATTTTCCAAGGGTTCTGAGATTGTATCTTTTATTCCCCATGTTTTACCAGTTTTTGGGTCCTCGCCATATACCTGCTCCGTAACACTGTTATAAATCCCCAGAGAATCTCCCTCGGACACCGTTGTAACATCATAGTCACCACAATCCACAAAATAAGCCAGTGTTCCATCGGCATTTTCTGCATCATCTGCAAAAACCTTGAATACTGGCCATTGTACAGACTGTAAGGTCAACGTTCCGGCCATCATAAGCGCGGCAGCAGACATCATTTTCCTTTTTTTCATAAACTTTCTCCTTTACATAATAGATTCATTTCTAAACAAAATGATAAAATCCTGTCTGAAACTATTTCTATTTTACCATTTTTTCCAAAAAAATTAATACAAAAAAGTCTGAATAAGTGTAAAAAAGTCAGGTCTTAATAAAAACCTGACTTTTTTACAAACAATCAATCTTTCATTCGCTGTATCATTTATTGCTTTCTGTTTTCTATCTGCCAGTCAATCGGCTCAAGACCATTCTTCTTCAAATACTCATTGGCCTGACTGAAATGCTTGCATCCGAAAAATCCTCTGTGAGCGGATAATGGACTTGGATGAGGCGCCTTCAAAAGCAAATGCTTTGGATTATTTACCGATTTTGCCTTATTCTGTGCCGGACGTCCCCACAACATATAAACAATCGGTCTGTCCTGCTCATTCACAGCTCGAATCACAGCATCTGTAAATTTCTCCCAACCCATTCCCTGATGAGAATTTGCCTGATGTGCTCTTACCGTCAATACGGAATTCAGCATAAGAACTCCCTGCTTTGCCCATTTTTCGAGATACCCGTTATCTGGAATATAGCAGCCCAAATCTTCCTTGAGCTCCTTGTAAATATTTACCAGTGAAGGTGGAATATCCACATCAGGCTTTACGGAAAAGCATAAACCATGCGCCTGACCTACATTATGATATGGGTCCTGACCGATAATCACCACTTTTACCTCTGACAGAGGGGTAAAGTGAAACGCATTAAAAATATCATCTGCCGGAGGAAAGATTTGTGTTTCCTTATATTCCTCCTGAACCTTTTTATACAGTTCCGCATAGTATGGCTTTTTAAATTCTTCCTGCAATGCAGGCAGCCAGTCATTTGTTATTTCTGACATAATCTTATTGACACTCCTTTATCCTTTAAATATTTTTTTACATCATTAATCTCAAGTTCTTTATAGTGAAACAGTGAAGCCGCCAGAGCTGCATCTGCCTTTCCTTCAGTAAGAGCTTTATAAAAGTGCTCCGGTGTTCCCGCACCTCCGGATGCAATCACCGGTATGGAAACATGCTCTGCAATTGTTCTTGTAAGCTCAATATCATAGCCTTCCTTTGTGCCGTCGCAATCCATGCTGGTAAGCAAAATCTCTCCAGCTCCAAGCTTATTCACACGAACTGCCCATTCCACAGCATCGATTCCAGTATCAATCCGTCCGCCATTTTTATAAATATTCCAGCCCCCGTCCGGACGTCTTTTTGCATCAATAGCAACTACTACGCACTGACTTCCAAATTTATCCGCCGCGTCTGATATCAGTTCAGGATAATTAATGGCTGCAGAATTAACAGAAACCTTATCTGCCCCTTCTCTTAAAATTTCCCTGAAATCTTCAACGGTTCTTATCCCACCGCCGACGGTAAAGGGAATAAAAACCTGCTCGGCTACCTTTCTCACCATATCCACTACGGTTTTTCTCGCATCACTCGATGCGGTAATATCCAGAAAAACAAGCTCATCCGCACCCGCAGCATCATATGCCTTTGCCACTTCCACAGGGTCGCCTGCATCTTTTAAATTTACAAAATTAATACCCTTTACCACCCTGTTGTTATTGACATCCAGACAGGGAATAATTCTTTTTGTATGCATAAGCTCTTCCTTTCTATAAAGCTGCAAAGTTTCTTAAAATCTGCAGACCTGTTTCACCACTTTTTTCAGGATGAAACTGACATGCAAACACATTCTCTTTCTCCACCGCCACATGAAGCTTTGTACCATATTCAATCGTTGCCTTTACAACTAACGGCTCTGCTGCTTTGACATAATAAGAATGTACAAAATAAACGAAAGGATGAGCCTCAAGTCCCCGAAAAAGCTTCCCATCACCGCAAAAATCCAGTGAATTCCATGCAATATTGGGAATTTTAAGTTCCGGTGTCTGTGGAATCCTTAAAACCTCTCCCTGTAATATGCCAAGGCCGTCTATTTCCGGAGATTCGTCACTTCTCTGAAACAAAAGCTGCAATCCGAGACAAATACCTAAAAATGGAATCCCCTGATTAATGACATCATGGATTACATTGATTAAATGAAACTTTTCAAGCTTTTTCATGGCATCGCCAAAGCTTCCTACTCCCGGAAGAACCACCCTGTCAGCAGCAAGTATTTCTTCTCTGTCTCTTGATATAACAGCCTTTTCTCCAATATAGGCAAAAGCCTTCTCCACGCTTTTCAGATTACCTGCATCATAATCAACTATTGCTATCATCTGTCTGCGCTCCTTCCTGTATCTGTACTCCGGAAGCTATTTCTGCAACCTTTAGCGAATATTGTCTGCCTCTTCCAAGAAGATTTATTTCTCTTGCATCGCTTTCTGTAATTCCGTATGTATTCTGCAATTCTTCCGCAATCCATCCCAAAACGGTATTCATATCGTCATAGCAGTTATATTCCTCTCTTCCGATATCCTTATACTTATCAAACATTTTTACACCGTTTAACAAGGAATCCAGACCATCTTGATAATTTCCAAGCTCTGCAAGCTTTTGATATGCTTCATAATTTCTATAAACATATCCGACAGTTTCTACCTGACCAAAGAAATATTTATCTCCTTTTTTCATATCCAGACCATACAATTCATGATATGCCTTGCCGTATTTCTGGTCTATATAATAGGAAGTCGCTCTGTCTACACTTGACTGATAGCTGTAATAATTCCCTCCGAATGTAATTGCCAGCACAATAAATGCTCCTATGGACAGCAAAAACAATAAAAATGGCTTTGGAATTGCTAAAATTTCATCCGGCTCCTTTGGTTGCTTTTCCTTCTTCGGCTTCTTTTCCTTTTTTGGCTTTTTAGCTTTCTTTGCCTTTTTATCCTTTTTCGGTTTTTTCTCTTTCTTTGGTTTCTTTTCTTTCTTTTTCTTCTCTTTTTCAGCTTTTTCCTCTGTCTTCGCATCGGCTGCTGTCTCAGAAACTCCAAGCCCGTCACCCAGACCCAAATCTGTAATCAATGAATCTATATTCTGCGTCTCTTCTGTCGGCGGTGCTTCTTCTGTACTTTGCAGCTCCTGTGCTGCTTCTGTTTCTGTCTCCAAAGGAAGTGTCTGTTCTGCTTCTTCCTGAGCACCCTCTTTTGCCTCTATCTGACTTTTTTCCATTAAATCCAGAGCAACATCGAGCGTTGTATCCTCTGGACTTTCTTTTTTATTTTTTCCTTTTTCCTTTTTGTCTTTTCTTTTCTTTTTTCTCTTTGTATTTGATTTTTCCAAATCTGCGATTTCCTGATTCTCTGCTTCATTTTCGTTCTGTTCTTCTACACCCAGAATGTCCATCAGACCTTTCATATCATCCTCAGAAACACTCTCTTCTGATACATTGGATTCCTCTGCTGTATCATTTACAGGCTCTGACGATATTTCATCCGGCTCCTGTTCTGGCTGTTCATTTTCCGGTACAACAGAATCTGCTGTTTCTGCAGGCGCACTTGGATATTCATGTACTGCATCTATTGGTACATCCCGATATTCCTCTGTTACAGGGTCCTTATATTTCTCAAAGGTTTCCTTGGCAATTTTCTCCGGTGTCGCCTCCTCTTTTACAGGTTCTGTTTCGCCATCTATCCAGTCCTTTTCAATTGACTGAAAGAAATCCTCATCTGAGCCTGCCAGTCCCTTTAACTCATCATCAAACGCATCGGACTGTCCGAAAAAATCATCCTTAAGCTCACCCTCATCGGCATTGCTTAAAACAGAATTCAATAAATCGTCAAGGTAATCCTCTTCTGTTGTATTATCCTGCTTTGGCATTGTTATCCTCCATTATAAAATAAATCTTTTCTATTCTATATCTCTGTAATAAAATCATTGCTGTCCATTTTCACAGAAAACGACTTTTCTTTAATTTCTTTTGCAATCTGTGGTAATTTTTTATTGACTCTCACAAAGCAGGCTTTCTGATTCAGCATAGCCACCTTTTCAAAAGGCCATCGAATAACTGTGGGATATGCAAATCCAGCTCCCAGCTCCAAAATACATATCTTCCTGTTTAAAGTTCCCTGAAGCCACAGCATATATCGCTTCCAGCTCTTCTCATAGCTTTTTTCCGAATAGTCTGTCGTGCCTGCAAAATTCATCTCCATATAAGCTCCACATTCTCTGCATTTTGGGATTTCCTGTCTGATTTCGCTGCATGCCCCACCATTCTCGTATATCTGTAAAAGTCTGTGATTCAGTCTTTTAAAAATCTCCTCTGTTTCAAAAAACTCCCTCTGACAGCCGTTTTGACACTTTATCTGTCTTCTTGTTCCACAGGGACTTACTATCCGTTCGCTGTCAAAATCGGAAAAATAAATTACATCATCCTTGCAGACAGTGACCGCAAAATAATTTTTATCTCCAATCAGCCTGTGCAGCCTGTTATAAATCTCAAGCTTTTCCATAAATAGTCCCTGACTTCTCTTTTCGGCTTCGAAAACATACAAGCTGTTTTTTAAAAAATTACGTTCTTCCTCTTTAAATGTTTCTATTTCATCTGCAAAAGCCTGATAAACAGAACTTTTTTTCAAAATATCTTCTGTATTTATCTGCAGCTCTTCCCCGATTCCCAGCAAAACCATATCCGCTTCGCTGATTTTTTCCCTGATTGTCTCTAACATATCCAAGCTTACAGCCTCCGGTAAATTTTGTTTGAATACAACAGGTATACACTTTCATGTATACCTATGTCTTTCAGGAAATTCTTCCCAGTAATTTATCTATTACCTGAACAAGACTTCCGATTTCCGGTTTTGAAAGCTGATAATCAGCTCCAAGTGCCTTACCTTTTGCACGCATCTCGTCATTTACAAGAGAAGAAAAGATAATGATAGGTATCTGTTGCAGCTTCTCATCTGATTTGACAAGTTTGGTAAGCCTGTGGCCATCCATAATCGGCATCTCAATATCTGTAATAATACATCTCACCTTGTTCTCTATATTGCCCTGTGCCTTATAACTCATAAGCTTCTTCCACGCTTCATCTCCATTTGTTGTCTGTATAATATTTGTATATCCTGCCGTTACCAGAGAATCATGAATTAACTGACTTAAAAGTGGAGAATCCTCTGCCATAAGAATCGGGTCATCACATCTCTGTCTGTCACCAAGCATTTTAATATCAGATACCTTCAAACCTGTTTCCGGACTGATATCTGTCACTATTTTCTCAAAATCCAGTATAATAATCAGCTTGTTATCAAGCTTTATAATTCCTGTGGCAACACTTGTTTCACTTGTATTTAAGGTTGCTTCCGGCTTTATAATATCAGCCCATGAAATTCTGTGTATTCCCATGACAGACTGAACATGAAATGCGATATCCAGCTTGTTGAAATTTGTAATAATCATCATATCACTTTTTTTTGATTCTTTTATTCCCAGATTCAGCTCATTTTGAAGGCTGATTACTGTAATAATTTTATCTCTCGGCATAAAAATACCTTCGATACTCGGATGAGTATTTGGAACTGGTGTTACTTCCTGATAAGGAATAATTTCACGAACTTTTGCCACATTGATGCCATAGTGGTTATTACCGATGGTAAACTCCAGCACTTCCAGCTCATTTGTTCCGTTCTCCAATAAAATATTTGTTTCCATAAATTTCTGCCTCCTTAATTTATGACAACAGTTCCCTGTCTGTCATTATATGTGATATTCAGTTTTACTGAACTAATATTCTTTGCATCATTCTCATTTATCTGCGAGATAAGAACAAGTTCCTGTGTACTTCCTGCCGGAATGATTCCATTATATGTATTAAATGCATTAAGAAGAGCTGTAACCTGTACATTTACTTTGACAGAATCATTGATAATTCCTCTGTATGAGGCAGCCGGCTCCATCATATTCAATGTCACATCCTGTCCTGCAGTATTTACGACATTAAATTTATAAATCAGAAGCTTATAACCCTTTATCGCCTGCATGCTCATTCCAAGCTCGCTGCCGTTTGACGGATAGGCATTTGTCACCTCATAGCCGTTTGGCTGAATATCCAGTCCGCTTATTCCAAAGATTTCATTCATGCTTTTTGTATCAGAGACCTGTGTTCCTGTCGAACCTTCTGGATTTCCCGGATTTACAGGCTTTTCTGTAACCGGCTCGCGTGAAGTCTGCTCTGTTGTGGTTTCCTCCACAGGTTCTACATAACGCATTCTGTCAATATAATTCTTGTCATGTTTAAGAAGAAGATTCGCTGCGTATTCCGCATATAAATCCCTGTCATCTTCTGATAAATCCAGAAGATTCGAATTTTTACAACCTGCCAGACAAAACGCTGTTATTACAGCCAGCCCAAGACACAGATATTTCTTAAAATATTTCTTTTTCATATGCACACCTTACTTTTCCTTTTTTCAAAATATTTAAGACTATTTTATCATTATTTCAGCAATACTTCAACATTAATTTTTGTCTTTTTCAACTTCAAACCAGAAATTTACTCCGTTCTGCCGGTTTTCCACTCCACACTTCATATTCATGGAATCCATAATCGCTTTTACAATGGAAAGACCAATGCCGCTTCCACCATATTCCCTTGTTCTGGCCTTGTCAACCTTATAAAATTTTATCCATACCTTATTCAGCTCCATTTCAGGAATCTGTCTTCCTGTGTTAAATACATTTACTCTGACGATATATTCTTTTTCTTCAAGCTCAATCGTGATTTTCTTCTCGAAATCCAGATGATGAATGGCATTGCTTACATAATTTGTAATTACCTCCTCTATCTGAAATTCATCTGCCCATACAAAAAGCTGCTTCTGGTTGTCAAAAAACACTTCCGCTCCCTTTTCCTGCAAAAGAATATTAGACTGATTCAATACCTGGTCAATAACAGCAATTAAATCAAACCGTTCCATCTCTACATAATTGTTTCCAAACTCAATCTGATTTAAAGTAAGCAGTTTTTTTACCATTTTATTCATCTTTGCAGATTCATCAATAATAACATCACAATAAAAATCTCTGCTCTCATCATCATCGTTCACACTTTCCTTTAAGCCCTCCGCATATCCCTGTATCAGTGCAATTGGTGTTTTCAGCTCATGAGAAACATTTGACAGAAAATCCTTTCTCATTTCATCTATCTCAGTCTTTTTCTGTATATCTGTTTCCAGCTTTATATTCGCACTTTTCAATTCTGAAATCGTTTTTTCCAGAATCTCCGAAAGATTATTCATGTTCTGTCCCAAAACCGCGATTTCATCGTGTCCCTTAACATCATATTTCACGTTAAAATCGAGCTTGCACATTTTTTTTGAGATTTCCTCCAACTTTAAAATTGGCTTGGTAAAACGAATGGAGAAAATCATCATGGCAATACTGCTGGCAACAATAATCACCAGTCCCACCCGCAGATAAAAATTAGTCGCCATAATTACGGTATCTGTAATGCTTTCCAGCGAACTTCTCATAATAAAGAAATCGTTTGTACTCTCAATTTGTCCACACATTTCCAGATAGTCCCTGCTTCCATCTTCGTCATGCATTTTCTGAATCACATAGCTTTCAGTATTTTTAATAAAATTATTATCCGGCTTGTTATTATTAAATAAAATATCCTTTAATCTGGCCATCAGCATTTCATTTGTAATTCCAAATCCTGAACCAAATGTCACCATAAGGTCCGAATCTACCACTAATGCAGAAATTCCCTGTGTTTCAAATCTGGATGCAAGTTTCTGCGCCATCTGAAGCTTCTGTGAAATGGCATTTTCTTCACTGTCAGCCAAAAGCTCATTAATATCATCATATGCCTTCAGCAAATCCTTTGTCTTATCTTCCACATAATAAGACTCCATAAAGGTTCTGTTGATAAACCATGATGTCATAACAGAAAACGCAGTAAAACCCACCAGTATAATCACAAGCCTTGTTCGAATAGAATGTGTCAATCTTATCCTCATAAACTTATCCTCATAATCTTATCCTCATAATTTTATCCTCATAATCTTATCTATCCTCTATAATCAAAAAATGGAGCTGCCGCACGAACAAAGTGCGCACAGCCCCAGCTTCAGCTTTCAATTTCAAATTTATATCCCATGCCCCAGATTGTCTTGATATAATCTGCTTCCTTGCCAAGCTTTGCCCTCAGCTTTTTTACATGTGTATCAATTGTTCTGGCATCTCCGAAATAATCATAATTCCAGACATTATTTAAAATCTGCTCTCTGGAAAGAGCAATACTTTCATTTTCCATAAAATAAACCAGCAGCTCAAATTCCTTAAAGCTGAGTTCTACTTCCCTGTCATTTACTTTGATAATATGAGCTACTTTGTTCAGTTCTATTGAACCTGCTCTCATAATTCCGTTTTCATCACTCTTGGCAGTCCGTCTCAATATGGCATCTGCTCTGGCTACAAGAATTTTCGGACTGAAAGGCTTTGAAATATATTCATCTGCCCCGCACTCAAAACCTGTCAGCTCATCGTCCTCGGAGGTTTTTGCCGTCAGCATAATAATCGGCACTTTGGAGTATTTTCTTATTTCACGACAGACTTCCCAGCCATTCATTTTTGGCATCATAACATCAAGAATCACAAGAGCGATATCTTTATTTTTAAAAAACAATTCCACTGCCTCTTCCCCGTCTCCCGCTTCAATTACCTTATAATCCTTTTTTACAAGAAAATCCTTTACCAGTTTTCTCATTCTTGCTTCATCATCTACAACAAGCACCTTTAACTCTGCCATATGCTCACCTCATCTTATTACTGTCCGCCATTTTCCAGATTTTCAAGCTGTTTTTCTCTCTCCTTGAGCTCCTCATCCCATCTTGCAAGATTATCCTCTTTTTCTGTATATTCTGCATTGATTCTTGTTCTATAATTAATAATATTCAGATTTTTGCTGTTATTTGAAATCACAATAAACAGAATCAGAAAAATAAGAAAGATAATATTCAGTACTATCATATTAATATATTTTGTCCGGTAAGGAGAAGTTTTATCAATGCTTTTTTTTATCTTTGGAAGATTAAATTTTATTTTTCTGTGTCTGGACTTTGGAGCATGAACAGGAATCGCCTCTATTTGTTCATTATCAATTTTGTCATTGTTATATAAGTATCCCTGAAGTTCTTTTAAAAATTCATAACCAATCGGAGTTTTAAAAAGCTTTTTTTCAATTACTGTATTATAAATGTTTAATACGTTTTTAGGTTTTGAATAATTAGTTCGTTTTTTCAGATATTCCACACCCTCCAATTCGGTTTTTGCTTCCTTTAAACTCTCTTCATCTTCAAACAAATAGCCTTCCAGCGTATATTTTTCATTCTTCATTGCCATGCTCCAATTCTAATCTTCATTTTTTCATTCCTGCCTACAACTCATTTTATCATAAATTACAGATAATCTCAACTAATACACAAAAAGTTCATTTTTTGATAAAGGTTTTATTTTTTTATATCTGCTTCATTTTCCATAAGTCTTCCCTTAAAGAACATAATAATAAGCGCATATAAAAATAAAATATGTCCGGTAAACATTCTGTATTCCGCCAGCAAAAGCTTTCCATATTCCTCTGCTGAAATTTCTTTGATTCTCTCGCCCAGATTAATCAGCCAGTATATTCCATCTCTATATTCTCCGCCGCCATTTCGAAGGATATAACAATTATATACAATATTAAAAATTACATACACAAAAGACACAGCAAGAACAATAAACTGCGTACTTACATAGATTTTCTTTTTATTGATATGCCGGTTAATAATATATTTATCCTTTACTATCCGAATAACCGCAATCACAGACAGAATAAGTGCTGGAAGCCACAAAAGCCACCCTATGACATAAAAATAATTTGTAAAATATCCCATAACATGTACACAGGCAGCAAAGATAAAAAATAGAACCGCTGTCAGATGGTATCTGCTGTCTTTTCCCATAATTTTATTTCCTTCCGCTATCAACTGATTTACAGACTTGTCCTTTTTGTAACCTTCGGCTTAAAGCCACCCTCCATAAGTCTGTCTACAATCTGCTGCTTGTGTTCCTCTCCAAAGCTTTCTATGGTAAGTCTCAGCTCCACTTCCAGATTTCTGTTTGTACTTACAAACTGATTGTGCTCAAGCTTTACCACATTTCCTTTGGCATCAGCAACTGTTCCTGCAACCTTTTCAAGCTGACCCGGTTTATCTGGAAGAAGTACAGATACAGTGAAGATTCTTCCTCTCTGAATCAATCCGTGCTGCAAAATAGAGGACATAGTGATAATATCCATATTTCCTCCGCTGATAATGGAAACAACTTTTTTATCTTTACAGTTCAGATGCTTTAAGGCAGCTACTGTCAGAAGGCCAGAACCCTCGCATACCAGCTTGTGATTTTCCACCATATCAAGAAATACTCCGATTAATTCGTTATCTGGAACAGTAATGATTTCATCAATGCTTTTCTGAATATACGGGAAAATCATGGAACCCGGTGTCTTTACGGCAGTGCCGTCTGCTATGGTATTTGCACTTGGAAGAGTTACAATCTCTCCTGCATCGAAAGAAGCTTTCATACATGCCGCATCCGCCGGTTCTACACCGATAACCTTGATATGTGGATTAATAAGTTTTGCCAGTGTGCTTACTCCCGCTGCAAGTCCGCCTCCTCCGATTGGAACAAGAATATAATCCACGGTAGGCAGCTCCTTTATAATTTCCATTGCCACAGAACCCTGTCCTGTTGCCACTTCAAGGTCATCAAACGGGTGAATAAAGGTATAACCATGTTCTTTTGCAAGCTCCAGCGCCTTTGTGCAGGCATCGTCATATACATCTCCATACAGCACTACTTCCGCTCCATAACTTTTTGTCCGGTTTATTTTAATAAGAGGTGTTCCAACAGGCATAACGATAGTTGCCTTTACCCCGTAAAGCTTCGCGGCATTTGCAACACCCTGTGCATGATTTCCGGCAGAAGCCGTGATTAATCCTTTTTCTCTTTCTTCTTCGGAAAGCTGACTTGTCTTATAATATGCGCCTCTTACCTTATAGGCTCCCGTGGTCTGCAGGTTCTCCGGCTTTAAATATACGCGGTTTTGACTTTGTCTGCTGAAAAAGTCACTGTAAATAAGATTTGTAGGCAGTGTTACTTTCTTTACTATTTCTGCTGCTTCTTCAAATTTTTCTAATGTAAGCTCCGTCATCATTGTATTTGTCCTTCTTTCTATAATTAAAAGTTCTTAATGCTGGGTTATCAGTCCTCCGTATTTGTAACATTAGTCCTCAATCCTCCGGATTGGTGACATGAAACAACGCATTTACAAATTCTTCCGCATTGAATTTCTGCAAATCATCAATATGCTCTCCTACTCCAATATATTTCACAGGGATTCCAAGTTCTGACTGAATCGCAATTGCGATTCCGCCCTTTGCGGTGCCGTCAAGCTTTGTAAGAATAATCCCTGTAATATCTGCGACTTCCATAAACTGTTTCGCCTGTGCAAGCGCATTCTGTCCGGTAGTTCCGTCTAATACCACCAGATTTTCCCGATAGGCTCCGCTGTATTCTTTTTCAATAATCCTATTAATCTTCTTCAGCTCTTCCATCAGATTTTTCTTATTGTGGAGACGCCCTGCCGTATCACAGATAAGCACATCTATATTTCTTGCCTTTGCCGCCTGAATAGCGTCAAAAATCACGGCAGCAGGGTCAGAGCCCTCCTTCTGAGCGATAATTTCCACTCCTGCTCTGTTTGACCACTCTGTAAGCTGCTCAATCGCCGCCGCGCGAAAGGTATCAGCGGCCGCCATAAGAACCTTTTTCCCCTTTGCTTTCAACTGTCCGGACAATTTACCAACAGAAGTTGTTTTTCCCACGCCGTTTACACCGATTACCAAAACAATGGATTTCTGATTTTCAAAATCATAAGCGTTTTCACCGATATCCATCTGCTCCTTAATACTCTCTATCAGCAGCTTTTTACATTCCGACGGGTCTTTAATCTTATGTTCCTTTACCTTCGCTCTTAAGTCCTCAATAATTTTTTCTGTTGTACTGATTCCCAAATCGCCCATAATCAGCGTTTCTTCAATTTCCTCATAAAAATCATCATCAATACTGGAAAAGCCACTGAAAATATTGTCAATTCCTGATACGATATTATCTCTTGTCTTGGTCAGCCCTTTTACAAGCCTGCTGAAAAAACCTTTTTTTTCTTCGCCCATCGAGTATTACCTTCCTATTCTTCTTTTTTTGTCTGCTCCAGCTCTTCCTCAATAAGATTAACAGAAACCAAAGTAGATATACCTTTTTCCTGCATGGTGATTCCATACAGTCTGTCCGCCGCATTCATTGTGCCCCGCCTGTGTGTAATCACAATAAACTGCGTATGGTCTGTAAGCTTATGTAAATATTTCGCATATCTTACTACATTAGAATCATCCAGCGCCGCTTCTATCTCATCTAAAAGGCAAAATGGCGACGGCTTCAGATTTTGAATGGCAAAGAGAAGAGAAATTGCTGTCAGAGCCTTTTCTCCACCGGAGAGCTGCATCATATTTTGCAGCTTTTTTCCCGGCGGCTGAGAAATAATGCTTATCTCCGCCTCCAGAATATCTTCTGCCTCACTAAGTTCTATGCTTCCTTTACCTCCACCGAACAGTATCTTAAACACTTTGTCAAATTCTCTGCGGATATCAGCAAATTTTTCCTGAAACTGGTTCCTCATTCCGATATCCAGTTCCTGTATAATATCTTCCAGATTTTGAGCCGCTGTTGTCAAATCATCATGCTGTGTCTTTAAAAAGCTATATCTTTCAGATACCTCTTTGTACTCCTCAATCGCATTTACATTGACAGAGCCAAGATTCCTTATATCCTGCTTTACTGCTGCCGTCTCTTTTTTGACTGCGGATAAACTCTGATATTTTTCTTCCTTTTGCAGCTCTTTTGCGCTGCCGTAAGTGACTTCATACTCTTCCCACATATAATTCATCTGCTTTTCTTTATTTTCTTCCAGCTTTTCTTTACTTGCATTTAAGCGGTAAAGCTCTCTGTCAAGCGCTGTAATATGTGCAGACAATTCCTCTCTCTTTGCAAAAAACTCTTTGTGCTCCTTTGACTGATTTTCCTTTTCCTGCGTCATTTTCAGGATTTCCGCTTCAAGCTCTCTGCTCTTTTTCTCCTCGGTTTCAATCAACTGCCTGATAGATGCTATCTCCGCCTTTTTCTCTATGGAAGCTTTCTCTGATTCTGTCTGCGCTTGTATAAGTTCCTGCTTTTCTCTGTTCAGTTTCTCGCTTTCCGCAGCCATTCTCTCCAGATTTTCCTCTAAAAACCCAATCTGCTGTGTGATACCAGAAGCCTTCAGCCTCAGTTCCTCATTGCTTTTCAGTTCCAGAGCCTCCTTCTCACGCTCTTTGGCAAGTTCTGTATTTAACCTCAAAATCTCCGCTTCAATCTGTGTATTTTTGGACTCCCAGTGGTCCAGCTCCTCATTCAATGTCGCATGATTATTTTTAATATCAGTCATCTGTTCGCGAAGCTCGCTGCTCTCATGTGTAAAATCTTCATAGCTGCCTGCCAGTTCCCGTTTTTTCTCATCTGCCTTATCCAGATTCATTTTTATGGTATTTTGCAACAGAGACTGCTCATTCAGTACTGTATTAACTCTGCTCAATTCTGCGCGCTTTTCTGTAATCTGTTCTTCCTGACTGCTGATTTTTGCAGACAAATCTCCCGATTGTTGTTTCAAATTGTCAACACTTTGTGAAAGCTCCTCTATTTCTCTCCGCCTTCCCAGAAGATTACTGCTGTTTTTAAATGCACCTCCTGACAGGGAACCGCCGACATTTAATAATTCTCCTTCCAGAGTGACAATTCTTAATGAATACTGAAACTTTTTGGCAAGTGCAAGAGCATTGTCAATCGTATCTGCAACAACAATTCTCCCAAGCAGATATTTTCCGATATTTTCATATTCTTTTTGTATGGTAATCAAATCACAGGCAAGACCAATCACCCCTTTTTCTGAAAACACCCTGTCATTTTGAAAGCCTGTCCGATTGGCAATACTGTTTAATGGAAGAAAGGTCGCCCTTCCATATTTATTTTTCTTTAAATGCTCAATTGCCCGCTTTGCAGTAGCTTCAGTATCTGTAACAACATTTTGTATATTTCCGCCAAGCGCTGTCTCGATTGCTGTCTCATATTTTTTCTCGGTTTTAATAATATCAGCAACTACTCCGATAATTCCTTTCTCCTTCTCCTTTAATTCCATAATCCGCTTAATGCTGTTTCCATAGCCTTCATAGCGCTCTGTCAGGTTTTTTAATGCCTCCAGACTGGAATTTTGTCTGTGAAACAGAGACATGGATTCATTGTAGTTCTTTTTATTTTCTGATACTTCCTCATTCAGATGTTTTAAGCTGCCTTCAAGGCTTTTTTTCTGCTCTTCGTTTGCCTGTATTTCTTTTTGAATCGTCTCCAGCTCTTCCTGAAGCTTTGAGATAATTTTTTCCTGTGCATCGGCATCACTTTGATATTTCAGCATCCTCTGATTTATCTCGGCCTTTTTTATATTGATTTGCTCAAGCATGGTATCATAGCGCTGAATCTTTGCCTTGACATTTGACTTTTCATTTAAAAGCCGGATAATGTCTTCCTTCAGCTCTTCTATCTGCTCTGTCAGCTCTTTGATATGCTGCTCCACAGTCTGACGCATCCGGTCTGCCTCTGCCTGATTTTGCAGCGCCTGATTTTTGGAAAGCTCCAGCTCCTCCTTCTGCGAAAACATCTCTTCTTTTTTTCTCTGATGCTCCAGAAGTTCCTGTTCCAATGCCTGTATTCTGTTTTTGTTATGTGTTTCATTTATCTGAAAGGAATGAATCTGTTCTGACAGGACTCGAATCTCTCCCTCGGATTTTTCTCTGTTCAGTTTCAGCTGACTCAGCTCATTCTTTTTCTCATCCAGCATATGATTGATTTGCTCAATATATGTCTCCAGCTTTTCATAGGTTTTCCGGATTTCCTGCATCTTCTGATTGCCTGTCTCCAGTTCGGACTGAGTAATATCAGTATTCTTTTTTATTTCCTCAAGCTGTTTGTTTATCTCTCCGACTTCCAGCAAAAACTGATGAATTTCACAAATCTTTAACTGTTCCCGAAGCTTTAAATACTCCCGTGCCTTTTCTGACTGGCGCTCCAATGGCTTTACCTGTTTTTCGAGCTCACTTAAAATATCTGTGACACGCACAAGATTCTGTTTTTCATTTTCCAGCTTTTTGATTGTCTCCGCTTTTCTCCGCTTAAACTTTACAATGCCTGCTGCCTCGTCAAAAAGCTCTCTTCTCTCCTCTGGTTTTCCACTTAATATTTTGTCTATCTGCCCCTGCCCGATAATCGAATAACCCTCTTTACCAATACCGGTATCATAAAACAATTCATGGATATCCTTCAGACGGCAGACAGCGCCGTTAATCCGGTATTCACTTTCACCGGAACGAAAAAGCCTTCTTGAAACTGTGACTTCACTGTACTCTACGGAAAGTTTATGGTCTGTATTATCCAGTGTAATTGCCACATGAGCGTATCCCAGAGGTTTTCTGTTTTCTGTTCCTGCAAAGATAACATCTTCCATTCTGCCGCCCCTGAGCTGCTTGATTCTCTGTTCTCCAAGAACCCACCTTACCGCATCTGCCACATTGCTTTTTCCGCTTCCGTTTGGTCCGACAATTCCCGTGATTCCGTTATGAAATTCAAACTTTATTTTATTGGCAAAAGATTTAAACCCCTGCACTTCGATACTTTTTAAATACATAACCTTTACTTTCTGATTTTTAAAATCGCTTCATAAGCGGCCTGCTGTTCTGCACGCTTTTTTGTTGTTCCCTCACCGGAGCCGATTACTCTGTGCCTGAAAACCGCATCCACCGCAAAATGTTTATCATGGTCAGGGCCATATTCTCTGGTCAATACATACTCTACCCGTTCTTTATAGTCCTTTTGAAGAAGCTCCTGCAAAATCGTCTTACTGTCAAAAAACAACTGCTTGTTTTCAATATCATTCAGCACATATTTTTTTATAAATGTTTTTGAAGAGTTATATCCGCCGTCGAGATATATAGCACCAATTAATGCCTCAAAGGCATCCGAAATAACAGAATCTCTGTTTCTGCCTCCGGTTCTGTCCTCTCCATGACTTAGCAGAAGGTAATCTCCCAGATGAATCTCTCTTGCGCAGTCAGCAAGTGTAGGTTCACATACAAGACTTGCCCGAAGTCTGGTCAGCTCTCCCTCCGTTTTTTCCCTGTATTCATGAAACAAAACCTCGCTGCTGGTAAGCTCTAATACTGCATCACCTAAAAATTCCAGTCTTTCATTATTATGCATCTTTCCTTTTTTCTGGTCATTGGAATAGGAGCTGTGTGTCAATGCCAGCTCCAAAAGAGATTTATCCTTAAACTTATATCCGATGATTTCTTCCAGTTCTTCTATTTTACTTTCCATTCCATTACTTTCCACTATGATTTATTTTTATCATATTTTCTATTCTGTCATATTTTCTGTTACATTCTTTTATGCTTCATTCTTTATCTTTTCTCTGATTTTATCGTTTATCTTCTGCTCGCGAAAAGCAAGACACTGCTGAATAGACTTGCAGACATCTCCAGACTTTGAATTGCCATGTGTCTTTACCACAAGACCATTTAATCCCAGAAGCGGAGCGCCGCCATATTCATTGGACATAAACGATTTCATAGTCCGTTTTAATGCCGGTTTAATCAAAAGTGCGCCGATTTTACTTCTCAGACTGGTCATAAGACCTTCCTTGACTTTGGCAAGAAATACCTCTCCAAGCCCTTCATACAATTTTAAAATAGCGTTTCCAACAAATGCATCACATACAATTACGTCTGCATCACCCTTTGGAATATCTCTCGCCTCAATGCTGCCGGTAAAATTAATATCTTTGCATGCCTTTAACAGAGGATAAGTTTCTTTTACAAGCGCATTTCCTTTTTCTTCCTCTGCGCCTACATTTACAAGCGCAACTTTGGGATTTCTGATACCTACTACATTTTCCATATAGATAGAACCCATTTTCGCAAACTGAAAGAGATAGGAAGCCTTTGCATCCATATTTGCGCCTGCATCAATAAGAAGTGACTGACCCTTTGCTGTGGGAATCAATGGTGCGAGCGGTGCTCTTTCTATTCCTTTGATTCTTCCTACTATGGTCTGTCCACCTACAAGAATCGCCCCTGAACTTCCGGCTGAAACGACTGCATCGGCCTTGCCTTCCTTTACCAGCCGCATTGCAACTACCAGAGAGGAATCCTTCTTCTTTCGAATAGCTTCTACCGGCGGTTCTCCGGTTTCAATTATTTCTGAGGTATTTATTACTTCTATTCTTTCCTTGTCATAATTATATTTTGCAAGCTCCGCCTGAACAGAAGATTCCTTTCCTACAAGCTTGATATAAATCTTTGAATTTTTCTGCAAGGATTCAACGGCACCTTTTACAATTTCTTCTGGTGCATTGTCACCACCCATGGCATCTACTGCAACAATTACTTTTTCAGACATGTTCTTTCTTCCTTTCTTCCCGAAATAGGTTTTCAAATACTTTTGTCCCAATCCACTCATTGTATTCGGAGCGAGACTGCGCTGCTTTCTGGCAGTTCCTCTTTATACAAATATGAAATATATTGACTTTGGAAAATTTAGCTATCCATATATCATACTAAAAAAATGGAAACAAATCAATAAAATTTTTTATGTTTCCATAGCTATTTTTCTGTCTGAAATCCTATTATAACTGGCAAAATAAAAATAAGGCCTGTGATGCACAAAGCCTTATTTTTATACTAAATAATATAATTAACTTACAGTTAATTACGTATCTATACAATCAATCTTAGGCTGACTGTATAAAATACAAATTAGTCCTGAGCAATAATCTCTTTTTTGTTATAGGAACCACAAGCCTTGCATACTCTGTGAGGCATCATTAATGCACCGCACTTGCTGCATTTTACAAGATTTGGAACAGACATCTTCCAGTTTGCTCTTCTCTTGTCTCTTCTGGCTCTTGATGATTTATTCTTTGGACAAATAGACATAATTTCAATCCTCCTTAAAGCTGTTAAAGACCTCCAGGGCTTTCGCCATCTGCGGGTCCAGTTCTGTGGTATCGCAGCCGCAATCCTTATAGTTGAGATTTGTGCCACATCTATTACAAATTCCTTTGCAGTCTTTTCTACACAGAACCTTCATAGGTATATTCATCAAAATCTCACCATAAACAAACTTTTCTGCATTAAACATTGTTCTGTCAATATAATCGACATCTTCCAATGCTTCCCTTTTTTCCTCTTCTGTTTCGCTTAAATCTACTTCCCGCGAAGTATGAATCTTAATTTGAGTTTTTACATCCTCCAGACATCTGTCACATGGAATCATGAGAGCAAGCTCGATATCAGCTAAAATTTCAACCTTTTTACTGCCTGTTCCCGATATTTGAAACTGTACAGGCTTCTTATCCGCAACAGAATAATCAAAAAGCCTTGTTTCAAAATGCTCCATTTCCAAATCTATGGAAAGATTTAAAACCTTATCCTCATGGGATAAAAGTTCCGATAAGTCAATCAGCATAACTACCTCTTAGTATAACTACTTCTTAGCATTACTTCTTTTCCAATCGCACGCTGACAATTATACACATATAGATATCGCTTGTCAACTATTTTTTTATTTTTCCTGTTTATACAAGCTCCTGTGTTTCTCTTGCAATCCTTAATTCTTCATTGGTCGGAATCACCAGTACCTTAACAGAGGAATCTGAAGTTGAGATATATCTGTCATCTCCTCTTTTATTATTCTCTTCCTCGTCGAGCTTGATTCCCATATAATCAAAATATTCCATTACCATTTTTCTAACTACATTGTCATTTTCTCCAACACCTGCTGTAAACGCAATCGCGTCTACTCCATGCAGAGCTGCAATATAGCTTCCGATGTATTTTGCCACCTTATAACAGAAAATTTCAAGTGCCAGCTTACATCTCTCATCGCCGTTATCCATGCCGTCATTTAAGTCTCTGAAATCGCTGGACCTGCCGCTGACTGCGAGCATACCGGACTTTTTATTTAAAATATTCAGCATTTCATCTACTGTTTTACCTTCTTTGTTTGCAACAAACTGTACAATCGCAGGGTCGATATCACCGCTTCTAGTGCCCATAGGAAGTCCTTCAAGCGGAGTAAGTCCCATGCTGGTATCAATACATTTTCCGTTTAAAACGGCTGATATCGAAGAACCATTTCCCAAATGGCATACGATTACCTTGGAATTTTCAGGGTCTAATCCGGCAAACTCAATGGCCCTTGCAGAAACAAACGCATGGCTTGTGCCATGAAAACCATATCTTCTTATATCATAGTCCTCATACCAGTTATAAGGAACAGCGTACATATAAGCCTTTGGCGGCATTGTCTGGTGAAATGCAGTATCAAATACCGCTACATTCGGAGTACCCGGAAGTGCCTTTTCGCAGGCTTCAATACCGATAAGATTCGCCGGATTGTGAAGAGGTCCAAGAGGGAAACATTCTCTGATAACTGCCTTTACCTTCTCGTCTACCACAATAGACTGGCTGTACTTCTGTCCGGCATGAAGTACTCTGTGTCCTACCGCACCGATTTCCTTTGAATCTGTAATAACTCCGTGCTCTGCATCCATCAGCGCATCTAATACAAGCTGTACGGCTACCTGATGGTCCGGCATAGCGGTTTCCTTTACATATTTATCCTTGCCCTCCGGCTTATGTGTCAGAACAGCACCGTCCTGTCCAATTCTCTCACAAAGTCCCTTTGCCAGAACTTCTTCATTTTCCATATCAATTAACTGATATTTTAAAGATGAACTACCACAGTTCAGAACCAAGATTTTCATAAAAATTTTCTCCTTAAATTATTAATTATTATTGTATTATATTTATTCACTCATCTGTGCTTGCACTGCTGTAATGGCTACAACACCAACGATATCTTTTGCAGAACAGCCTCTTGACAAATCATTTACAGGCTTTGCAATTCCCTGACACATTGGGCCGTAAGCCTCTGCTTTTGCAAGTCTCTGAACCAATTTATAACCAATATTTCCTGCATCAAGGTCTGGGAAAATAAGTACATTTGCCTGTCCTGCAACCTTGCTGTCAGGAGCCTTTGAAGCACCTACTGATGAAACAATGGCAGCATCCGCCTGAAGCTCTCCGTCGATATTTAATTCCGGAGCCATTTCCTTTGCGAGTCTGGTTGCCTCTGCCACTTTGTCAATATCTGCATGCTTTGCGCTTCCTTTTGTCGAATGAGATAACATGGCCACTTTTGGCTCTACTCCTACCAGCGCCTTAAAGCTTTCCGCGGAAGATACTGCTATTGCAGCCAGCTCCTCAGGATTTGGA
>CAJTOU010000008.1 GCA_910577835.1 uncultured Lachnospiraceae bacterium
TAAAAAGATACCTCGCCTTTTTTGACTTCTGTCAGGGCTTTATCTAATTCAGGCATCCTTTGACTTTTCCTCCATTACAAAATCGGCAATCGAACCAATGGTAGATAAAAAATCCATGCTCAAATACTCATCTTCGATTTTAATATCAAATGCCCGCTCTATCTCTACAATGATTTGAACCATAATCAGTGAATCAATTCCCCACTCTCCGTCATTGAGAATATCATCTTCACCCAGTTCCACATTATCTTCCATATCCACCAAAAGCAGCAGAATTTCTTTTATTTTGTTGACTACTTCCTGTCGCTCCATACCTTTATCCTCTCTTTCTTTATCCATTCAAATTTTTCGTCAAGCTCCTGTTTTGACTGTATTACATTCATTTCTGATAACAGTTCTCTTACTATTTGTAAAAATAAATTATCCAGCTCCTGCCGTGTCTCTTTTTTCTGTCTGATATTGTTGATTTGTCTGACAACAGAATCCTGATATTCTATCCATTCCTCTGCTTTTACCTTTACAAACTGCTCAAACAGCTCTACCTTTGTATCTTTGATATGATAACAGACTGTTTTACTCATCCAGTCGGGAATTCCTGCTTTTTTATCAAACTCCAATGTAGAACAGTCATAAGGCAATGTATTGTCGGGAATAATAATCAGGCGCCGGAATACACCTTTCAAACCTATATATCTGACTAAATCGTACTCTGATATAAAAGTAATATTCTCTTTTAAATAATCAATTGTAGTCATCGGGTCAAACAGAATCATTGTTAAATCCATATTAATCTCCAAATCTTTTAATATGGTAATGGCATTAAGAACTTTATTCTTATCAATCTTTTTATTATAATATTTCAGCACCTGACTGCTGATATTTTCTACCCCAAGCAATACCCGTCTCAATCCTGCCATTTTAAGAAGTCTGAAAAGCTCGATATCAACAGTATCTACTCTGGTTTCCATATAAAAAGAAATCTTCAGACCATCGCTTATAATTTTTTTACATAACCGAACAATATTCTCTCTGTTCTTAGAATCAAGAGATACAAAACAACTGTCAACAAAATAAAACCGACTGTAACCGGCCTGCGTATACGCCAGAATTTCCTTATAAACAGACTCCCATTTTCTGGATTGATAACCTTCATGATGAAGTCTTCCTATGGAAGACACTGCGCAAAAATTACAATTATTCATACATCCACGACTTGAAATAACGGGTATCATGGGAATTGATTTAAGCAGCTCCAATGATATTTCCGGATATTCCAGTTCACTGATATCCGGCTTTTGATATTCCGCCGCGTTTTTGTCATAAATCATATTGAGAAGCGCCAAATAGCTGTATGACATCACAGAACCTGTGATATATTTATAATCCGCCTTTAAAAACTTTCCATATATCTGCGCTGTCAATCCAAACAAAATCGTCATATCAGCAGCAATATATTTACCATAAGCGTCTAACCACCTGATTAATTCCTCACCGTCCCACATAAGAACCAGTATATTTTTTCCACCAGATAAAACGGGGCTGTTTACTTTCAAATAATTTGTATCCGCAATATGAAGATTTGACATTACTCCATTCTTTTTTAAATATCCAGTCATATATATCACCTCTGAAAAGCTGTATATATTATTTGAAGTAATGCTGTCAGGTATAATAATGTTAATTGAATCAGTCAATTACAATTCCCTCCATCACTTGATTCAGGAAAATTTCTCCTGAATAATTCTTATACATTTCACCACATCTGCTTCCTGTAATATATTGACAACAGGAATGCCAAGCTTTTGCTCAAAATATTGAAGCCTGTCCGATATTTCTAGGCCTTTATAATATTTTTTTATTTCATAAGAAATCCCTTTCTTTTTTTTCACATCTCTTGACAGAGATGTCATTGCACATACGGCAACCCTGCCATACCCAAAGGACTCAATCGCCTGAATTGTTCTCATAATATAGGAAACATCATCTTCCGGACGAATACAGAGAATAACCATATCGGGCTTGGAGGCCAAAATTGTAATAATAGAAGACAAAACATTAAAATCAACATTAATCTCACTGCTAAACGGAACGACTCCAGACTGCCCTCCTGTAAAGATAATATCGGGCTTCTCTGTTTGCGTAACCTGCATAAGCAGAGCTTTTATCGCATCTATCTGCTTATCAACAGGAATATATTCCAGCAGATTATAATTTCCCAGAGGAATGGTATTTAATCCAAACAGAAAGCCATGCGGTTCTGTCGATATATTCGAAACGCGATATCCTACCTTTTCCAATGCATACTTTAATTGTAGCTGAACAGTAAATTTGCCGGCTTTGGGACCTGTACCAAAAACAGAGACAACCGGTTTATCCGTTCCCATTCCATATTTTATATCTGTTGTCTGTTTTTGAATAAAATCATTCAGACATTGAAACATACAATGATATTTTTCAGAAATTTTTTTAAGCTCTCTGTATGTATCTTCCTTCAACAGCTCAATAGAAATAACATTTTTTCCTTTTTCAAAAGCAGCCTCTGAATATTTTTTTACCAAATCTTTTTTATATACTCTGGATAATTCGCTTAAATCGCCCAGAATCACCGTATCTATGGTGTCATTTATCGCTGTGTTAAAATTTGATTCAATTATGATTCCGCTGTCTTTTTCCCCGATTACCTGACCTGCATCTTTATTGACATTACCTAAAAATGGCAGGTCTATTACTTTTTCTATTTCAAATGGTAAATAGTCCCTGAATCTGAATATACTGTGCATTTCTTTATTAAAAGGATAAATTGCAGCTTTTTTTAATTCTGAGTAATCTATTTTTCTGCCTGAAAAATTTTCAGCTTTCACCCTTCTCTCACAATTTTCTTTTATATATTCCAGTATCATCTGTTTGTTTTTAGACTGGATTCTCTTTATAATTCCTGCGATTTCTCCGGTTGCCCTTGCACATGCAAAACTGTTTCCGTACGCAATATTATATTTTCCATCCTTCCATGCCACCCGCTGAGGACCGGAATATAAAAATAATTCCAGCTGATTCTCCTTTTCCTCTGCATATTGCATGTCTTTTTTTTCAATATCTCCTGTCACCTTAATCACACTTTTGTAATTTGCAGGCCAAGTTTCTATAAATAAATCCTCACTGGCAGCAGCGATTAAAATACAGCCCGAATCATCTAATTCCTCACATATGCGCTGAAGTCTGCTGTCATTTTTCAGTGTTCCCAGACTTAAATTAATAATATCAGGTCTGCATATTTTACAGTGTTCCAGTGCCTGAATCAGATATTCTGTATTTGTCACCAGATTTTCATCAAAAACTTTGTATATATACAGCTCATATTCCTGTATACAGCGATGAATTATATATGTACAGGCTGTTCCATGCCCGTTAGAATCTACCGGAATGTTTTGTCTCTCAACTCCTCCCTCATTCACATCATAAAATTCTTTTAAACCGTTTCCCAAAAATGAATGTTCAGAGTCCAGTCCCGAATCTATAACAGCAATTTTTATCATATTTCTCTTGTAACCTCTCATTCACAATATTGGGAAAAATATCTTTTTATCTTTCTTTCCAAAATATATTTATAGCTGCATATCAATGTGTGTTTATTCTCATTATAACAGCCGCCATAGCAGAGAGGAAAAACATTGCATTTCAAACATTCTTTTCTGTGAAACGGATTACACAACAGGGTTTGATACTGCGTGTCCTGTAATTCATATTGTTTGTCAAAAACTGTCCCAAATGAAATATTATCCTTTTCGCTTTTATAGCACTTGTATAATTTTCCTGCTGCATCAATAACCACTGAATTTTTGGCCATTGCAAAACAGTTTAATGTCGATGCCGGCATTGAATATTCAGCATATTCTCCTAATATTGTCTGATATTCATCGATTAAATCCATACTTTCTTTTTGAGAATACTTATATAACTGTTCTTTGTCTGTAATATTATCATTATCATTAACCAGATTAAATCCGACAGTCACCCTGTTTTTTTCCAAAATCTTTGTTTCCATTAAATAATTTAACAGTTCCGGTATCTCCTGTTGATTTGACTTATCAATATTAACCTGTATATTAATACAAAAATCATTTTTTAAATTCAGAATATTTTTTATAATTATATCAAAATATTTTTTTCCATTTTTGGAGCAGCGTCTTCTGTCATTATATTCTCCATAGCCGTCAAGTGTTGTATTAATCTCTCTAATTCTGGATTTTTTCATTATATTATGAATCTTGGAAGTGATAACTGTAAGATTCGTAAATATTTTCGCGTGATAAACAATCCCTTCTTCATCGCATTTTTTTATCAGCCTGTCGCTGATATGTTCAATCACCTCCGGACATAATAACGGCTCGCCGCCAAACCATTTTACCTGAAAATATTTTAAGCAGTTCGCCTGTTTTTCTATTATATTTATTAAATAATCCTCTATGACCTCACATGTTTCTAGGGACATAACCCTTGTATTTTTATCCACAAAACAATACTCACAGGCTAAATTACAGGATGTAGTCGGAATGATAGTCACTGAATATATACTAGAATTATACGCACGGGCAAAAAAATCATTTTTTACTTTTAACAGCTCATTTACACTTTCTTTTACTAAAAAACCATTTTCCAGTAAATCCTTTGCAGCTTCAGGATGAGATATAAAATATTCTTCACAGTCGGAATCTAATATGTCATATGTATGATGTTCAAATAATGCATATTTATTTGTAATTGTATTAAACAAAACCGTTTTATCCTCAGATAATTTTACTGGAAAGTTATAATTCGACAATTTCATAAATAATTCTCTATTCTTTAATATAATAATATAAACAAACTCTTACTCTACTATATTAAATCAACTCAGCTCTTAACACTTGCATGTCCAGTTTCCACATTCAAATCCATAGATTTCTTTCTTCCATGACTGTTCTGTGGTATCCTTATCGTTGTTTTTTACAAGTTCCTTTTTTTCCAAATCACTTATGATAGTAACGTCTTTTTCCTTATTCTCTTTCATAATAAGTAAACCCTCCTTTCCGTTACTTAATCGCAACAAATTTTCTTTTCTTGTTTTTCACACAGCAATCTATATCTTATGAAACCACATATAAATAAGCTGTTTTATATTATTATTTCTTTTCTACAAACCATATCTACAATTAATTACACAGGATTCAAAAACCTTGTTGATTATTTCCCCTGCTTTAAAATCTGAACAAGCCAGTAGAGTAAGAATTTGTTTCATTAAGTTTAAACATGATTCATAGAAACATGTTCATACTTCAGCTTTTTATTATCTGATTCTCAAATTTTTTCCAAAATCAAATAAATTTTTACCACTTACTATAATTTTTTACAATATGCGATAATATTTGCTAAAATAATTATACAAAAGAAGTTAATAGATTTCAACTGATTTTTCAAAATTATTTCTGACATTTATCTCTTTTTTTCGACAAATAAATTTCCACACTCTCAAAAAATATATTAATATAGTTATATATATTTTAAAATTCATTTAATTGTAAAATCTTTGCTTATACCCCTGTATAAATACCGGTTTTATACAATAAATCTACAATCACAGGAAAATCATTATATTATGTATTTATAAAATTAATTTTAAGATTAAATTAATATTTATAATGCCCTTTATAGGTAGAAAAGGGAATATAATTACATAAAATTATTTCTTTTGAAATAATTTTATTAACTTTATAAATATTTTTCTGAAATATCCAACAATGTTATAATATGTTATTTGGATTTATCTGTGCTGACCAGCCTGTAATCGCAAAGCCTGCTGCATTATATCGAACAAACAAATGTTATAGGAAATGCCCTGAAAAACAGTCTTCTGTATTCAAAAAAAGATTGTGCTGCCATATAAAAATACAGCAACACAATCATCAAATCACCTCATAGCATGGTATTCATATATTTATTTTTTATTTTATTTCTCCCGTAACAAGTAAATTTTCAAAAAATCTTTATCATTTTCTAAATAATTATAGAATCCTCAACACAAACAAAATCATCTCTGCACCTGCGGCAATACACCCTGCTATATAAAAAAGCTGATTTGCCACTCCACTCGCAGAAAAAAGCCCCATACAAAAACCACCCTTTAAAGGATATAAAAGCTGAAGCTTTTTTTTATTCAAAGCATCCAATATAAGATGTGATAAAAATCCAATTGTAAAATACAATATCAGCTTTTTCCAAACCAGGCCAAGGGCAAAATCAAGCAGAACCAGCGCCAGAAATGAATGCATAAAAGACCTGTGAGGCTGTTCCTTGCCAAACACGCAGACTACCAGAAAAATTAAGCAGCCTGCTATGATTCTATGTATATGGCTGTCCTCTGTTATCTTATGTATAATCTCTGTTTTCAAAAAAATATCCAGTCCAAAAATGACTGCAGCAGCAACTATTGTAAGCAGCAGCACTTTTCCCATGTTTCGATGAACGTTTGACGTTTCAACGTCAATATCACTGATAACTGCACCTGCGGCACCAAGACCGACGGCAAGCAGAAATTCCGGTGCGGTCTTTGGTACAGTAATTGCTAACGATGATGCTACTCCTATTATCATATGTGTCTTTCCAAGCAACGCCATTTTCCTCCTTGTAAGTTTCAATTACTATGTTATTTTCGTTTGTGAACAACAGTTTTTTATATTTTAACCCCTTATATTTAAAAAAGCAAGCCTCTTTCTTAATATATTTTATTCCTATTTCTTTTGTTCTTCCATAAAAGTCAACCACATTATCATACCCTAAATCAATTACAAGAAAATTTGACTGATAAATATCTGATATCATCTGAATGCTCTGCTTCAGTACTTTCTTTTCAGTAATATCAAAAAAAAGAACTTCAATAATGTCAAATAAAATAAATCGGAAGATTTTGTCGCCACTACACAAAAAAGAGTTTGATAGAAAGAAATAATGAGACTGTTGCAAAACAAATCTTCTATACAATATATAGTATCAATAAGCAAATAAGTGCCGCCATATTTTATACTTTATCTAAGTTTTGCAATCGTCCCATTATTTTATTTCAATTTATGATTTCTGTTATGTTTATTCTTGATTCTTTAACTGATTAACACAATATTTTTCAGCCAATTATACTAATTCCTTTGTTATTTCAATCTGTAATTTACCAAACCTTCTTTTGTTTCTATAATTATAATTTTTCTATGTTTTAACCTCTTATTTTCAAAAAATAAACCCTTTTTAGCCTTTCTCCTCTTCCCCATCCTTTCTTCCTATTCCCAAAAATATCGACACTACCATAACCACAAGCAACACATACCCATAAATCACAAACGGCGTAACCTCTGTGGCGCGAAGCGGAGCTTCCGTCTGTGCTGCAAATCCAATGGTAAAGATAATCGCCGGAGTCCACGGAAGCGCATACACCAGTGTATTTGACTGCGCATCCAGAAGATTTGCCGCACGATATGGAGAAATCTTATACTTTTCAGCCAGCGGCCTTGCAAACGACGCTCCCACTGCCAGAATCGCAGGCGCATTTAGTCCCATCACAGCCGAGAGAATAATAACCATAACTGATATTACAAGTTCTGCCCCTGCCGCGCTCTTTGCCACCTTTCCAAGCGCATTAAGAAGCCTTACATCTCCTCCGCCCTGTCTCATAATAGAAATAGAGCCAAATAAAAGGAGCGCCAGAATACTCACCTGCAACATACCCGAAAGCCCTGTATAAATAATTCCTCCCACTGTTCTGTCAAGTCCTTCTCCTGAAACAGAGAACAAAGCATTTACATTTTCCGCAGAATCAATCTGCAAAAATCCAAACTGCCCTGTAACTACACCCGTAAGTCCCGCCAGAACAATTCCAATCGTAGTCGCTATAATGATATCTCCAGTGTTTACAGCCACAATAACTGTAACAATAACAGGCACCAGCATAAACAGCGCAACCGAATCATATTCAAATGCCAAATCTGCCCCTGTTTTATTCGTTTTAAAAATATTTCCCACTATTATCATAACCGCTGCACTGATTCCTGCTGCGACTGCCGAATATTTCAGTCTTGAACGAACCACTGTCGGTACATCTACTCCCTGTGAAATCGCAGAACATATCGTAGTATCTGATACAGGTGCAAGATTATCCCCAAAAACCGCTCCCGAAATAATCACTCCTGCCAAAAGCGGCGGATAACACCCAAGCGCAATTCCGGCAGGATATAAAACTCCCATTCCCGTAGCTATCGTTCCAAAGCCTGTTCCTGATGCGGTAGCAAACAACGCGGATGCAGCAAATGTAATTAAGAGAAAAACAACACTTCCAACTCCTATCCCTGCTGCCAGACCTGCAATCGCCGCAGCAAGTCCTGAAGCCTTTAAGATTCCCGAAAACACACCTGCAAACAGCCAGCAGATAACAGGAGTAATCGCCTCCTTACTTGCCATTCCCTCAATAATAACCTCTGTATACTGCTTTTTATCCTTTGCCAGAAAAAAAGGCAGCAATAAAGCTAAAAATGCCGGAATCCAGAGCGCACCATCCGAAATGGAACCCCATAAAAAGGTTGTTATAATAATTAACACAAGAAAAATAAGAAAGGGAAAAAACGACATCCATTCCCCGCCATAAAATTGCAACGCATTACTATTCATATTATTCTTATTCATGCTGTCTCCTCCATATTGTGACAATAAATCCGTCTACATTATTTCCCGATATCTGATATGCCGAATATTCCGGAAGCGTTACTGTCATATCCTCCTCATCGCTGGCCGGAATATAAAACACCTCCATTTCTTGTGTTCCCTTTTGAATTCTCAAATGCTTTTTTCTGTATACAAATCCTCTAATATAATCGACGTATTCCTCAAGCGCCAGATTTTTATCCCTCATAATTTCTGAATGAGGAAATCCGACATATCGAAAATGCCATGGTTCAGGCGCTATTTTTGTTATATCTTCTTTGCCTTCCTGATAACGCTCAATAAAGCCGTACTTTACTGCCTCTTTGCGGAATCTCTGACAAATGCCCTCATATGGAAAATCCGGACAGATAAAATCAATCTCATTTTTATTTAGCCCCAAATCAATCGCAAGTCCTGTCTGATGTTCACTGTGTCCGGGAAGCGACACATATTTATCTGTAAACTCACTGCCATTTTCTTTTAATGAATCCTCATAAATCCGCTTCTGCTCCTCTTTCTGCCGATATCCGCTGACTGGTACAATAAAGTCCTCATTATCAATATTTTGAAATATATTTGCAAGTACTGTTGCTGCCTTTTGATTTAGAAAAATATCTGCATAATCACTTTCCACTGAAACAAGTTTTGTCTCATAGGATGAATCGACTGGATGCTCTGCATTGACAAGTACAAGCGGTCCTGTGTGAATATCTTTTCCGGTTAATGTAATTGTATTCATCATATATTATACAGTCCGATAATGGTTTCCAGCATTTCCGGAAAATCAAGGCCTGCTCCTTTCATCATATTTGGAAAACGGCTGGCCGAAGTAAGGCCCGGAATAGAATTTACTTCATTAAACACAATTCTTCCATCTGGTGCCAGAAACATATCAACCCTTGCAAAACCAGAGCAGCCAAGTGCTCTGTAAATAGTCTTTGCAGCTTCCTGTATCTGTTTTTCCAAAGCCTTGTCAATACGCGCAGGCATATGTATCACTGCACTGGCTCTTTCATACTTTTCAGCATAATCAAAAAATCCTTGCGCAAGCTCAATTTCATCTACTCTGCCTACAATTAAATCCGAAATGCCAATTACCGCACAGCCTACTTCAAAGCCTTCCACATTTTCTTCCGCGATAATTTCAGAATCATATAAAAAAGCCTCTTCTATCGCCTTTGGCAATTCTTCCTTACTCTGAGCCTTGGTAATTCCATAAGAGGAACCTGCCCGCACTGGTTTTATAAACATAGGAAAACTAAGTTCTGACAATAAAATCTTTGCCTGTTCTTTTTCTGATTTTCTCACTGTGACCGCCTTTGGAACCTCAATTCCATAAGAAGCCGCAAGTCTGTGTGCCCTGTCTTTATCCATACACAATGCTGAAGAACAGGTATCACAGCCAATCACAGGTATTCCTGCAAGCTCCAAAATTCCCTGTACGGTGCCGTCTTCTCCATTTTTTCCATGAAGAATGGGAAATGCCGCATCCAGCTTTGTGACTCTTTCTCCCTCTTCTGTAAATTCAATCATTCCCTTTACACTGCGATTTTGAGAAATTACAACTGGTACCAGATTTTCTTTATCCTCTGTCCATGTATCCTCATATATTTTTTGATAATCTCCATAATAACAGAACCAGTCTCCCTCTTCTGTGATTCCGATTGGGAAAATTTCATATTTTTTTGTATTCAGATTAATCAGTACGGAATATACAGAATGTAACGATACCTTATATTCACTGGAATACCCTCCAAATATTACAGCTATCTTTTTCAAATTTGAATTTTTTTGCATTTTAGTTAATCTCCTTTATTAATTATATTTATATCCTCTGGCAGCTCATACTCTACCTGATGTACAGTATTATAGAGATGAATGTCTCTGCTCTCCTGTGTTGCCCTGTCAGTTTTTAAACAATCGACAGAAGCCTCCAGATATATTTTTCCTTTTTCCCGAAAATAAGAAACTCTTTTATTATAAATTCTATAATCATAAAGCGATTCTCTGTCCGAAAAAATACTCCCATACATATACTCTCTGTCAAAACCAATTTCTATTTGGAATAAATTTGGTGTATTATTCTGCACTTTCAAGTCAAGCCACCCCTCATTAATCGTAGCGTCTGTGCCGCAGGGCGTTTCTGCGTTGGGAGGGAGGGACTCCTTTTGATGTCCATGTCTTTCCACAATAGTCAAAGGAGAATGCAGAAACATCCAGTAAAGCATAGTGCTGATTTGACACAGACCGCCACCATATTCCCCGACAATTTTTCCGTCTCTTAAAATCAGTCCATCTTTGTAAGGCTCCTTTTTATCTGCCTGCCGCGCACATCTCCAGAAGGAAAATGTTTGTCCGGGCCGGATAACCAGCCCGTGAAATGTGGCGGCGGCAAGTTTCAGATTATGCACTTTATTTTGCTGATATTTGATATCGTAGCCGCTGTTTTCGTTTATCATTAATGAGGAAGTTTCAAAGATTTGATATGGAAGCTGCGCATCCACTCTCTTCTCTGCGTAACTGCGGCCGTCAAAATGCATTTTCAAATAAAAGAACTGTTTTCTCTGCCACCTTCTAACCGGCAAAAGAAACGGAAATATCTGTGTAACCCTTCTTCTTTTCATTGTTGATATCCCCTTTCTTAATTTTAGAATATTTTGTGTAGATAATATTCTATAAAATAAAAATATCCCCTATTCGATAAACATTATACCGGACAGGGGATATTTATACTTTAATATACAATAACTCATTTCCTAAGAAATTATGAAGATAAAATTTATTTTTTATTCTGACCATCAGAATTGGCAGTTTTCAAAAAATTATACAGCATTAAATAAACAACAAAAGGAACTTCAAAAATCATCATCTAAATTTTCAAAAGTGACATAAAATCTTTCTATATACTAAAAAATAATAAAACACTTGAAATCATAGTGTAAATATGCTATATTAAAAACATAAGGAGCAACCGCCCACAAAGTGGTTAACCTCCCAATTTGGCATAAGCCTACCAAGATTGGTTAAGTGACAAGGTAGGCTTATTTATTTTCGCTTATCGTTCCTACTGTCTATGTAGGTAAGCAACGCCATCAGGAAATTACCGCCTAAAAATAGCAGGCTTAAAATCTGGTATGTATCCATATGCGTCACCTCCCTTCTTCTGTATTTCCCATGACAGGATTCTGCTGACCGGCACAGCCGCGATTACAGCTGTATAGAAGATTTGGGAGGTGTTCCACCTTGTAACACAATTGCTCCATATTCAAATTATATCATAGCTCTTATTATATATCAATATTTCTTTTTGTTTTCCATTTTAAAATTTATTTTTTTGTTACAACCTTTTATACAGGCAGCTTCACCGTAAATGTAGTCACCTCATCCTCACTCTTCGCCATAATCGTCCCTCCATGCAATGTAACTATCTCTTTTGCAATCGCCAGCCCCAGTCCTGCTCCGCCTGAATTTGTCGCACGCGCATCGTCAAGCCGGAAAAATTTTTCAAAAATCGACTCCAATCTGTGTTTTGGAATGGTTTTCCCTTTATTGGAAAACGAAATCACCAGCTCATTCCCAACATGTTTCGCCATAATTACAATCTTCGTATTTGGGTAACTGTATGAAACCGCATTTTTCAAAATATTATTAAACACCCTCGCCATTTTTTCAGCATCCACATATGCGCTTAAATCTTCCTCTGCCTTAAGCTCAATACTGTTCCCCCGCTGCTTTAAAACAGGATAAAACTCATCTGTCATCTGGACCAGCATATAGGAAATATCTGTGGTTTCCCTTTCCAGTATAATCTGCTGCAAATTATATCTGGTAATTTCAAAAAATTCATTAATCAGCTTTTCCAGCCTCATTGCCTTATCCAAAGAAATACCTATATATTTCTCTCTCTGCTTTTCCGGCATATCACTGGCCTCATCTAAAAGACTTAAATATCCGATTACTGAAGTGAGCGGTGTTTTTAAATCATGCGCCAGATAAGTAATTAAATCATTTTTCCGCGCCGCCTCATCCTTCAATAACTGCTCATTTCGAATCATGTGCGTCTTTATTTCCGACATCTGCGTAGAAATCGCCGCATATTCATTTGGAAAAATATCATCTGCATCTCTTTCCTGCGACATATATTCATGTATCATTCTTCCGGAATTTACAATTGCTTTCTTTGCCTTTTTCTTACCGCTGATATAAGCTGTCAACATAATCACAACCGTTCCTATCAGTACAGTAGCGCAAAGTAGAACAAAAATTACCGTTTTTAAATAACTCCAGTTTATATTTCTGACAGTAACTGTAATATCGGCATCCGGATAATAAATCCTCTCCGTTCTTGTAAAGGTATTAGTAAATATATCAACAAACAGACCATTCAAAACATTGTCAAATAAATCATATAACAGTATACAGAAAATCAAGGCAACTCCCAGAATAAAAAACACCTGAAACACTTTGCAGATTTTATAAAAAATCCTTATAACTCTAATCTTCAATTTTATATCCCACTCCCCACACAGTCTTTATATATTTCGGCTCCTCAAAAGACTCTCCCATCTTTTCCCGAAGACGCCGGATATGCACAGTAATTGTATTATTATTTTTACTATAATACTCATCTCCCCATATCTGATGAAACAATTCCTCTGAACTGACGACTGTTCCCTTTTTCTGACATAGGATTTTAAGAATCTCAAATTCTGTGGGCGTAAGCTCCAAAGGCTTTTCATTCAGTGTACATTCATGCGCTTTAATATTCATCACCAGACCAGAATGAATAATAATGTTGTTATCCTCTTTCTCCTGCCTTGCCCCTATATTATAACGCTTATATCTGCGAAGCTGCGCTTTCACTCTTGCAACCAGCTCCAGAGGAAGAAACGGCTTTGTAATATAATCGTCTGCTCCCAGCGTCAGCCCTGTAATTTTATCAATTTCCTCTCCCTTTGCCGTCAGCATAATCACAGGATAATTATGTTCTCTGCGGATAAACTGACAGATTTGAAAACCTCCCATATCCGGCAGCATTACATCGAGAATCGCCAAATCCAGCTTTTCCTTTTCAATACAGCTTACCGCTTCCCTTCCTGTATAATATTTATAAACGGTAAAATTCTCATTTTCCAGATACAATGCTACCAAATCTGCAATTTCCCGCTCATCATCTACAATCAATATTTTTTCGCTCACCGCCTGTACTCCTCTCTATACTTTTCATTTTGTCCCATTATACTTCGTTTCTTTGAATAATGCAACCAATGCTTATTATATAACTAGGTAAAAACTGATTATTGCACTGTAATCAGCCATTTATTGGTTATTGTATTCTATAACTAACCAATCATAAATTTCATTATTCTGCAAGCGATAAAAAATCAACTCAGATACTCTATAACCGGCAAAAAACCAATTGCAATACTATATAAACAACAAAAACTGCTATAACCAGTGTCCGTTTAAATTATGCCATCAGATTCTTTATTTTTCATCATTATAGTTAACTCAAACACTTCTCCCTGTATTTCCCAGTCCAGTGCTCCACAATATTTCTGTACAGATAATTTCATGTTATAAAATCCAATTCCATGCAGCTCCTTATCTTCCTTGCCTGTTGTTGGAAATTCTGCATCTTTTTCTTTTCTTATACTTCCGGAAAAAGAATTTTGAAATTCTATAAAAAACATTTTTCCTTTTTGGAAAGATGCGGCATAAATAAAACGTTCTGCATCAACAGACATTTTTTCACATGCTTCTATGGCATTATCCAGCGCATTACATAAAATTACCGCAAGGTCATAGCTTTCTATCTTTAAATCCTTTGGAAAGATAAGATTATCAACCTCTATTCTGATATTCTGCATTTTACTTTTGGCTTCATGAAACTTCATATTTAATATGGCATCCGCAACTGCATTTCCTGTCCGAAACTGAAACTCCAGCTTGTCTATGCTCCGATTCAGTTCCAAAAGATACCCGCTCCATTCTGTGCCGATATCCTCTTTGTTCTTCATTTGACCCACAAACTGCATAACAACTGAAATCTGGTTTTTAATATCATGTTTCATTCCTCTGATACCAGAATAAACCCTCTCCATCTCATTGACATGATTCTGAAGCCCTTTTATTTGCTGTTCCATAATCACACGTCTCTGTCTTTCCTGATTTAAGACAATCATATCCTGAAACAGCTTTACCCCATATAAAATCGAAAGCAGTGACAATATCAAAACAGCAGGAATAACTATAACCAGCAGAGGATAACGGTCATACAAAAGAACCGGTACCCCCTGCTCCACAGTTACAATAATCATACGCAGAAATATACAGATAAGAAGCCCTGTCATGCTTGGAGTCAGAATAAACATCAGTTCTGTTTTCTGCATAATATAATCCTTTTTCTGATATTTCTTTTTCAATATTGTTACCAAAAAACTGGTAAGTATGGAAAATCCGAGATATACAAAAGTTTGCAGCATAAATGAAGTCATCTGAAAAACTGTTTCCGCCGATGACAGTGAAATAATATATCCCTTATTGATACACCATGTCCAGAAAGAAAAAATACGATTTCCCAATATAAGAATCATATAGGCAAGAAAAAAGCTGATTTCTGAAAAAGCCATAAATGTTACAGATAAATACAGTTTTAACACCATTGTTCCCTGATATAAAAATACAGCTGCCAATATCAATATTCCCATTAGAAATACCAGCTTTGCAAAGGTTTTAACACTATCGTAATTGGAAGGAAAAAAATAACTAAGAATCAGTTTTAACAAAGCCCATCCGACAGTTATTATACATCCTGTCTTTTGTCTGCTTTTTAATTTGCTCTCAAGAAAATTTCCATATAAACTTTGAAGGCAATATCCCTGAAACAGCATTGCCAGAATATTGACTGTCTGTATCATAATATTATATATATTGGTATTTAAGAGATTATCCAAGGCACACTCCTTGGCGTTTCAGGTAACGCATGTATATTTTTACAAACTCGCTGTACTTTCCCTTTGCCAGATAGACGGTTTCTCCAGTATTCAACTGAATACTGTCCGCAGTATATTCCACGATATATGCCATATTTACCAGATATCCTCTGTGGCACCTGTAAAAATTCTGTCCAAGCTGCTGTTCCAATTCATTCATAACAGCGTAAATCTCTATCATTTCCTGTCTGGTATGTATCTCTACTTTTCTTGCCCTGTTTTCAATAAACAAAATATCGTTTTTATTTATAGTAAAACTGCGTGTTCTGGTTTTAACAAAAAACTGCTCCTGTTTCTGATGTTCTCCATGCTTTTTCTGTTCTCTTTTTTTCAGCTCTTCAAGTGCTCTGTGAAATACCCTGTGAAATTTTTCCTCCTCTACTGGTTTTAAAAGATAATGAAACGCCGATACATCAAAGGCGTCAAATACATACTCTTTTAAGCCTGTAATAAAGATAAGAATTGCTTCTTCTCCACGTTCTCTTAACTTTCTTGCAGTGTCAATTCCGTTTATTCCCTCCATCTGTATATCAAGAAAAATAATATCGAAATGAAGCCTTGCTTCAAGAAGCTCCTGACCAGAAGAAAAAATTTTTAAAGTATAGTTTAACTCTTGTTTTTCTATCAGATTTTTGATTTGTTCCCTGATTATGCTCTCATCATCACATATTGCAATGTTCAAATCTGCCACCTCTTTTTGTTTATAATATATCTGTTTATTATATCGGCATAATGACAAATATTTTTCGCATAATATGAAATAAAAAAAACAGGCAAAATAAAAAACTGCTATGCCAGAGTTAAAAGACATCCTACTTATCAGCATTCAAATCTGCTGAATTTTACAATGTTTTCTTGGCATAACAGCTCTTTTTAATTTAAATCAAAACGTCAATCCTTTGGTATGACATTTTTTCCTGTATCTTTATCCTCTCCGTTTCCTTTTCTGTCGAAGCTGCCTTCGCTTTTTCCGCTAATGCCTCCGCTTCAGCTTTTTCTTCCTCTACTTTTTCTTTTACAGCCTCCGTAAGCTCTTCCTCAGAAATCTCAACCGTTTCATCCAGCTCTTTTGCAATTTCCTCTATCTCCTCTGTCATTTCTTCTAGGGCCTCATCGCTCTCTTCTGTTCCCAGAGTTTCTTCCTTTGCCTCTTCGATAAGGTCTTCTTTTCTTTCTTCCTCTGTCTTCGGCTTTGTCTTTTCGGCTGCTTCTGCAATCTTCTCTGCACGCTCAAGCATTTCATCGAGCACATGGCCCATCTGCTGGTCGTTATACTGCTGCTTTGCCGCCTTTATCTGCTCCTCATAGGAATGAAACATTTTGAGCTTTTCCATAATTTCTTCTACACTGTCACATTTCATACCCTTGAGATTTTCCTTCTGTTTCTCAAAAAAGGCTATCTGGTTATCCCGCTCTGTCTGTCTTTCCAGCTTCTGCTCCGTGCTTTTCAGACCATTACCGAAAAACATGGACTGGCTGCCGAAAAAAGAATTGTTATTTATCTGATAACTTGTATTCATCACCAAGCACCTCCTCTGTTCTTATTTCGGAAAATCAGCCCTTTGTAATAACTGAAACATCTTCAAACGGCTTTTTATTGTTACGAATAGTATTAATTCTGTTCTGCTCCTCAACATCCTTTTCTGTATTTACAACTGCCACCTTTGCCTTCTGTCCGATAACTTCTTCCTTATTCTCTGTCCGTTTCGGCCTTTCATCACCATACTTTCTTGCTTCCTGAAATTCAGATATGGTATCCTCTGTAATTTTTATCTTTTCACCGATGCCTCTTGAAATATTATTAATCTTTTTCTGAAGCCTCTCCTTTTCCTCATCAGTTTCCGCAGTGCGCTGCCGTCCTTCCAGACTGGTACGGATTCTGTGCATATCTGCCATCTGCTCCTTCGATGTAGAAATAGAAATAATCACTCCTGTTTCCTTATCTCCAAACCCTGTCTGATTCTGAATATCCTGCTGATTCTCTGCTTTTATTTCCGCACTTTCCGCTGCCTGTTTCAGCTCTTCCTGCCGTTTTTGTGCTTCTTCCTGTCTTTTTTGTATCTGATACTGTCTTAACTCGCTGTTTAAGTTCTGTATCTCCTCCTGTACCGCCTGTCTTTCTTTCACCTTCTGCTCGCTGGACATTTCCTTATCACTTGAAATATTTTTCATTTTCTCCTGAAGATTTGAAATCTGCTTGCGAATATCTGTTTCATAGCTGTCCTGTGTTGACTGCTGTACAGGTGTATTTGATTGTGATGATGTGTTTATTCCTGCTACATTCATATTCTTTCCTCCTTGATTTTTATTTTGAAATCCATTTCCTTTTGCTTCATAAGAAAGCACTCTGTTTTTACATTCTTATGTATTACTATCTGTCTGAATGTATTTTCTACAATACTTTTTAAATACTTTTCATATAAAATCTGAATGTAATAAATCCATATGTTAATAGTATCACAAATGCCTGAATTTATCTACCCAAATATATGTCTTTTTACTTCCGATTTTTTAATTTTCATTACAATCCGGCACTGTTTTATTCCTTTTCTGCCAGTCCCTCCATACTAATCAGTGCATCCCTGATTGTGCGGTAGCCTCCGTTCACAATGCCATAATTCCCCTCCTCTTCTACTACTTCTATTGTGATTTCTTCCGGTTCATAATAAGTAAGCTCTTTTTGTCTGCCTCTCATACATTCATACAATATTTGATATCCTGCCCTGTCATATTCCTCATCATTAGGTCTCTTCTCCTGAGCATATTCCCAATCTCTGAGCTTCATACCCACTTCTGTTTTCAAGCCTTCAAATAACCCTGTTATTTTCTCTACTTCTATGGTGACAATATATTTCCGCTCATTTTTTACCTTTTTTGAACTTTTAACCTGATATCTTGCCTCAGCAAAAACTTCTCTGAATATTTCCCTAAAATTCTCTTTCAATTCCTCTGAGATTTCATCTGCTATCAGAAAATTTGTCCATATATCAATATAATCATTATAAATTTTCGCTGCTTCCTCTTCTGTGCTTTTTGTCAGCTTCATGTATTCTTCTGCCTCACCTTTTAAAAAAAGGTCCATTGTGGCATCCACATAAGAAATAATATCCGGTTTCATATCACAGCCTGTGCTGCCTGCTATTAATAATATCAGCAGACACATCAGCACTACCTTTTCTGCCCTCCTCATTTCTTTCTCCTTTCAGAGCTACTCATTTGTTTTTCTAATAAATACACAATGGGCGGCACCTAAAAGAATACCGCCCCATACCATTCTATGTAATTAAATCTCTGTACCAGCCAAGTGACTGCATATATGCCTCATATACATCCTGTGTATCAATATGCTGATAACTCAGAATTTTTGCTACCTCCTGCCAGTTCGCATTTTCATAGCAGAGCAGAAATTCATATACAGTATCCAGACCTCCATGATGATTTACCAGTGCATCACGAATTTGTGCAGACAGTTTTAATTTTTCCAGCGCCTCTGACATCGGCATTTCAAAAATCAAATCCACCACCGAAAATAATCCCATTAAAAATAATTCTGATGCCTGCATGGCAAGTCCAAAAAATGGTGCCAGATTTTCGGCAAATTTTGCTCTGAGCAGCGATAATCTTGTAATTTCATTCGGCTTATTTGAATATAGCTGGTTTGTCACCACTGTATTAATCCAGCGTCTCAATTCCTTCTGTCCAAGTGCTGCCGCTGCATATTTTATTGATACGATTTCTGAATTACGGGCAAACTTATTTACAAGCTTAAGCAGAGAAATCGCAAGTGCAGTATCTCTTGTAATGATATCTGCTGCATATTTCAGTTCATAATCATCTTTATTCACCAAATTCAACAGCTCTATATAATTGACCTTTAGTGGTACGACCTTATGCTGCCCCTGCGTAACGGGTACTCTGTAAAAAGGTCCTTCATAATAGCGGTATCCTCCCTGCGCCTTGAGCTTTTCAAAGGATTCTCTTGTATCAAGATTTCCTGCGCAAAGCTTAATATGAGGAAACTGCTTTGTAAAAAATAATCTTCCTCTGGAAATATCCATTTTTTTATAATCAAAAAACATATAATCCATAATCTTTAAGATTTCCTGATACTGCTGATACTGCCGGATTTCAAGCTTTCTGATTGCAAGCTTATAGCCTTTTCGCTTTATATCCTTCAATCTGTTAATATATATATCCTCAGGCGGAAGTGTATTATCTATAAGGAAAACAAGCTGTTCAGGCGGAATACCGCACTCATCTTCAAATTTGGTAAAGATTGACAGCAGATTCAATGTCACAAAGATTTCTTTGGTCCCTGAAAAAGTATCAACACCCATGGTTTTAATCACGTCTAATCCCTCAATAGCTGTTGTAACTTCATTTTGTCCGGCTGCCTGTCCTTCCTGATTCATCAGATATTTGTCCTTCTGGGTAAACAGAGAATATGCTTTTACTGTCATATTCTCGTCAAATAATGGTATTAATGTCACCAGCATATGCATCCCTCCTTATGTAAAATTTTCCTGTGACCAATCCAACTTTATTCATAGTATAACACAAAATTTGGTTCTGTTAAAGTACTAATATTACAGTTTTTGGTCATTATATTAAAAAATTTTTTGTAAATATCTGGAATTACCGGAAGAAAAAGAAAAAGCCAAGTAACACACAGAATCACTTTTTCTATATGCTACCCAGCTATTTATTATTTTATCTCTTTACATGAAATGCCTTTATCCCCGGATATACAGCATTTGCACCAAGCTGCTCCTCAATTCTCAGAAGCTGATTGTATTTTGCCACACGCTCACTTCTGCTTGGCGCTCCAGTTTTAATCTGACAGGTATTTAATGCTACTGCCAAGTCCGCTATGGTTGTGTCCTCCGTCTCACCGGAACGGTGAGATGAAATAGCAGTATAGCCTGCATTATGAGCCATTTTTATAGCTTCAAGCGTTTCGGAAACGGAACCTATCTGATTCAGTTTAATAAGAATAGAATTTGCACAGCCCTCTGTAATTCCTCTGCCTAATCGTTCTGTATTGGTAACAAACAAATCATCTCCTACTAACTGTACTTTATCTCCAAGCTCTGCAGTAAGACGCTTCCAGCCTTCCCAGTCCTCCTCATCCAGAGCATCCTCAATAGAGATAATCGGATATTTTTCTACCAGTCCTTTCCAATGGGCAGTTAATTCCTCAGAAGTAAAGCGGGTTCCTGCCTTAGGAAGAATATATTCTCCCTTTTTGTCACTTTTCCATTCGGAAGATGCCGCATCCAATGCTATCATAAAATCTCTGCCGGGTTCATAGCCTGCCTTTGCAACTGCCTCAAGAATATACTGAATCGCTTCCTCATCACTTGCAAGGTCTGGTGCAAAACCACCCTCATCGCCCACCGAAGTAGCAAGACCTCTGGATTTCAACAGAGAGGCCAGACTGTGAAATACCTCTGCGCACCACCGAAGAGCTTCCTTAAAACAGCATGCACCTACCGGCATAATCATAAATTCCTGTACATCTACGGTATTCGCTGCATGAGCCCCGCCATTTAAAATATTCATCATTGGCACAGGAAGTCTGTTTCCAGAAATTCCTCCCAGAAAGCGATACAAAGGAACATCCATCGCAATAGATGCTGCCCTTGCAGAAGCGATGGAAACTGCCAGTATAGCATTTGCACCAAGCTTTGATTTGTCCTTTGTTCCGTCTTCTTTTATCATGGCTGCATCTACTGCATAAATATCAGAGGCATCTGCTCCTGTCAAAATATGGTTAATCGCAGTATTAATATTGTGAACAGCTTTTTCAACTCCTTTTCCAAGGTATCTCTTTTTATCACCATCTCTTAATTCAAGCGCCTCAAATTCTCCGGTAGATGCCCCGCTTGGCGCTGTGCCACGGCCTATCGTCCCGTCTTTTAAATAAACTTCGGCCTCCACTGTGGGATTTCCTCTGGAATCAAGTATTTCTCTTCCTGTTACTTTTTCAATGTCTAAATAATTCATAGAAAACCTCCATTTTACATCGTGCTTCATTGTCTTTCATGAAGGATTTTCCCCAAAAATGAACTGATTTATTCGATAAAACATTGATTTTTTTATTTCTTGCCTATTCCGTTGTCTGTTCCTTTATATATTCTACCGCTCTATTTAACTGTGTATCATACCCTTCCTTTAAAACTCCCCTTTCATCATATGCTTCTTCCTCTGTTGGAAGTTCCACTGTCTCATCCGGGTCAATTCCATTACCATCAAAATTTCTTCCCTTTGGAGTAAAATATTCTGCAATCGTCATCTTAATTCCACTGCCATCACTTAATGGAATCAGATTTTGCACTACTCCTTTTCCATAGGACTTGGTTCCAAAGATTTTTGCCCTTTCATAATCCTGCAGTGCACCGGTAAATACCTCCGATGCGCTTGCACTTTTATCATTAATCAATACCGCCATAGGAATCTCCTGATTCACACATTCCTTATCAGATGTATAATTCTGCCTGTTATCATATTTATCCTCTACATACATAAGCAGTCCTTCCGGAAGAAGATAATCCAGCATATCTATTACTGCGTCCAAAGCTCCTCCTCCGTTATTTCTCAAGTCAAAAACAATGCCTTTTGCGCCATCCTCTATTAATTTGTCAACTGCCTGCGTAAACTGGTCCACAGTAGTCAGCTCAAAACTGCTGATATAGACATATCCGACATTTCCTTCCTTCATCTCACTGGTCACAGTTGGCACAGCTACCTGCTTTCTCACAATATCTACTTCAAACTCGTTTTCCTCTCTTTTTACTTTAAAAACAGCCGAGCTTCCCTCTTCACCTTTTACCAGAGACACAGCTTCATCAAGTGTCATTCCTGCCAGAGATGTTCCATCAATGCTGAGAATAATATCTCCCTGCTTTAAGCCTGCCTGCTCTGCCGGTGAATTTTCATATGGCTGAATGACAATCACTTCTTTATTGTCATTTTGTGAAACTACTGCTCCTATGCCGCAGTAAGAGCCATTTACACTCTCCATTCTCTGCGTCATTTCATCTTTTGTATAATAGGCGGCATACTTGTCTTTCAGTCCGCTCATATAAGCTCTGTATATTTGGTCTGCTATTACATTCATATCCACCTTGTCTGTGTAATAATAGTATTGATTTACCAGCTCTTCCAATGAGCTGAGCTTACTCTCAATATCATCAATGGTTGCCTGTGAACCGGAAGTATCTATTACCTTATATGGCTGATTTGATTTCTTTTTTACGATTGTATTGACAGAAACCATCATAACAAGAGCCAGAAATGCACAAATCAGAAAGCCTGTCATAAGTCCTCTCCAATAGGCTGGTCTGGTTAATTCTTTTTCTTTTCTATGTTCCTCCTCCAGTTCAGCCACAATCTGTTCCATTCTCTCCCTTGGTGTAAGCTCTCTTTCTATCTTTTCCTGCTCATCTGTTTCCTTTTTATTTACTTCTCTCTCATTCATTTCCTTATTACCATCCATATAAATATCTCCTAACCATTCAAATATGGATAAAACTCTTTTGAATTTTATCCATATCCAAAACTTTATTATATTTTTAATTTTACACTGCAACCCTGTTATTTATTCTATTTTCTTTTTTACAAAATACAGTTCCTGTGAAAGAAAATATACTATGTAGAATTTTACGGTGACACATAATTTAAAGGATTTACATAATTACCGTCGACACGTATGCTCAAATGTAAATGTGGGCCAGTAGACCTTCCTGTACTTCCCACCAGTCCGATAATCTGGCCTGTTGTTACATAATCGCCTTCTTTTACTAGTCTTGAAGACATATGCATATATACAGAATATGTTCCATTTCCGTGGTCTATTCCTATCCAGTTTCCCGCGGATGAACTCAGATAAGACCATGCAACCTGTCCGCCTGATACTGCCATAATTGGAGTTCCGGTAGGAGCCGGAATATCTATGCCATTATGAAATTCTGTTGAACTTCCTCCAAACGGGTCATTACGCATACTAAAATAGGATGAAATATAAGAACGTCCCGACAAAGGCCAGATAAACTTTCCCGAATTTGATGACGGATTCTGTGTATTGTTCTGTGGCGCCTTCGTTGTTGGCTGCTCAGTCTGATTATTCTTTTCGGAATTTTCAGCCGCTTTTCTTGAAGCCTCCTCGGCTGCCTTTCTTGAAGCTTCCTCAGCCGCTTTCCTCGAAGCCTCTTCGGCCGCTTTCCTTGAAGCTTCCTCAGCCTTTCTTCTTGCCTCTATGGACTCCATTTCTGAAATCAGTTCCTGTTGTGCCTCTATATCCTCGTCCAGATTTTTAATCTGGTTCTCCGCTTCGGAAATGGATGCATTGACAGATTCAATTTCCGCGTTTTTTGCCGCCATCAGCGTTTCTGTCGCAGCACGTTCTGCCTCTGCTTCTGTCTGCAATGTTTCAAGGTCTGCAAGCTGCCTGTCAAGGCTTGCCTTTGCTGCTTCGATTTCATTCTTTTTCGCCTGCATTTCATCTAGCATATTTCTGTCATAGGAAGTAATCTCACTGATATATTCTGCCCGATTCAGAAAATCTCCTATACTCTGTGAATCCAGAATCATTGACACATAATTTGCGTTTCCGTTTTCATACATATATTGTATGCGAAGCTTCATTGCCTCATACTGTTCTGCAATATCTACCTCTGCCTTTTCAATCTGTTTCTGTGTTGCATCTATTTCTTCATTTTTTGTATCTATCTCGATTTGCAGCTTGTAAATTTTATCTGCAATCTCTGATACCTTGGCGTCCAAGTCTGCCAGATACTTCTCACTGTTTTGCTTTTCAGCTTCCAATTTGGATAAAATATCTTCCACATTGGTTCTCTGATTTTTCAAATTATTCAGACTTTCCTTCTCACTGCTTACATCACCGTAGGTCACAATCTGCGCCGCAGCCGCCAGTCCTAAAAATGTGGTTACTGCCGCTGCAAAAATATAATTTTTTACCTTCTTATGCATTTTTACTCTCCAACCTTTCCTTCTTATGCAGTCAATATTTGCCATGCAATCAGCCAAAAACTGATTGTATTTCTACACATTTAAATGCTTTCTGATTGTAATCATACTTCCAACAAGTCCAATGCCTGCCCCTACAAGCAATGACAGCGGAGCGAGTATATGAAATACATCCCTTGCTCCAAGAAATACCGTAAAAGAAGAAAGCTGCTGAAACTGCGCCAGTATATAGACTACAATCCTGTTATACAATACAAATAAAACAATTATCGGTATAATAGCTCCGATTAATCCAATCAGCAGCCCTTCTACCATAAACGGCGCTCTGACAAAAAGATCCGAAGCTCCCATCAGCTTCATAATACCTATCTCCTCCCTTCTTACCGTAATACCCATTGTAATGGTATTACTAATCAAAAATACCGCCACTGCCAGCAGAATCACAATTAAAGCTACTGATACATATCCTACCAGTTTTCCAAACTGACTGATTGTAGAGGCTGTATTTTCGGAAGAATTTACCTGTCGGATTCCTTCCTCCTTCATGCTGTTCAGATAGGATACCAGCACATCCTGCATGGAAATGTCATTTAGAAAAATCTCAAAGGATGCTGAATTTGCCAGCGGGTTATCCTCCCGAAAGCCTTCCGCAAGATTGATATGTTCTCCAAAATAAATAATCTTAAATTCTTCCCATGCTTCTTCCGCCGATTTATATTCCACATCCTTTACCTCAGCACGTGCAGTAATTTTATCCCTCAGGACATTTATCTCCTCCTCACTGATTCCATGCTTGAAAAATACGGTAATGCTGATTTTCTGCTCCGCCTCGCCAATCATATTGTTTACATTGATAAATACAGAATAGAACAGGCCTATCAGAAAAATACAGATTGCTATTGTCGCAATCGATGCAAGCGAAAACAATTTATTCCGTTTTATATTTATAACGCCCTGTTTCAGACTGTATATCCATGTTCTAATCTTCATAAATATATCCCCCTGTTTTTTCGTCGCTGACTATCACACCCTTATGAATTGTCACCACTCTTTTCTGCATTGCATCTACGATTTCACTGTTATGCGTAACCACAATCACTGTTGTTCCTCTGCTGTTAATTTCATCCAAAAGCTTCATGATTTCCCATGAATTTTTTGGGTCGAGATTTCCTGTGGGCTCGTCTGCCAGAAGAATCGGAGGATTGTTTACTAACGCTCTTGCAAGCGCCACTCTCTGCTGTTCTCCACCTGACAGCTCCTTTGGAAAAGATTTATACTTTTCCGCAAGACCCACCATTGAAAGCATGGCTGGAACCCTTCTTCGAATTGTTCTGTTTGTCACTTCCACCACACGCTGCGCAAACGCTACATTATCATAGACATTTCTGTCCATTAAAAGACGGAAATCCTGAAATACCACACCGATATCTCTGCGCAGCAGATGAATTTTTCTATGCTTTATTTTTCTTAAATCCTTACCGTTTATTATGATTCTTCCTGCTGTGGGCTCCAGCTCCTTCAGCAATAACTTTATAAGTGTAGACTTACCGGCTCCCGAATTACCCACAACAAATACAAATTCTCCCTTTTCAATATGAAGATTTATATCGTTGACCGCCGGGGCTCCCGCTGAATATGTCTTGCTGACATTTTCCAAGTCAATCATTTTAACCTCACAATCTGCGCTGTTACGCTTCCTTTATCTATTTGTTCTTCTATATTATGATATAATTTTCTTTAATAATCAATACTTTCCATATATTTCATATACTTCACTACCATCAGCGCAATTTTGAAAGTAATGGCGTCTTCAAATTTTCTCAAATCCAGCCCTGTTGTTTTTTCCAGTTTATCCAGCCTGTATACCAACGTATTTCTGTGGATATAGAGCTGCCTTGATGTTTCTGACACATTCAGACTGTATTCAAAAAATTTATTAATTGTAGTCAAAAGCTCATCATCAAGCTGGTCAGGCGTCTGGCCGTCAAAAATTTCACGGATAAACATTTTGCACAGAGGCAGTGGAAGCTGATAAATCAGGCGCCCAATACCCAGATGATTATACGGAATAATATTTTTTTCACTGTAAAAAATCTTTCCCACATCCAGGGCCATCTTCGCCTCTTTATAAGATTTTGAAACCTCTTTTATCTCATTTACTACTGTTCCATAGGATATCTTTGCAGAGGACATTGCCTCTGTATTCAGCATATCCAGAACGGTTCTTGCTATTTTATCCATCTCCTCATAGGTTTCGTTCGCCGTGAGTTCTCTTACAATAATAATATTTTTTTCATCTACTGCAGTAATAAAGTCTCTTGTCTTTGTTACAAACAACGAACGGATAGTTTCAAGAGCACCGTTGTCCTTCTCGTTTTTCGTTTCTACAATAAATACAATTCTCTTTGCATTAATCTCAATATGCAGCTTCTTTGCTCTGTTGTATATATCCACCAGCAGAAGATTGTCCAGCAAAAGATTTTTGATAAAATTATCCTTGTCAAATCTTTCTTTATATGCCACAATCAAATTTTGAAACTGAAAAACTGCCATTTTGCCTACCATATATGCATCATCTGAATTTCCCCTGACCAGAAGAAGGTATTCTGGTCTGTTTTCATCCTTGATTTTAAACATCTGGCAGCCCTTTGTCTCCTGATTCTCTGCATCGGACTCCGCAAAGGCTCCCGCTATCCTCTCATATTTCACTGCATCTGAAAATGTTCCGGCGAGAAGCTTTCCATCTATATCATAAACACTTAATTCCACCCTCGCAATATTTTTAATTCCGTCAATCGTACTCTGTAAAATCTGATTTGATATCATCTGCCACACTCCCTGTTTTCTCTGTAATTGTTGTCTGTATCTAGTGATTTGGATTTATTGTAGCATAAAAAATCTGTTGGTTCAATGAAATTTTTCATTAAAAAGCGGAATCCTTAACAGAATTCCGCTTTTTTTACAATATTATATTTAATTCCAAACTAGTTTGTAATAACCTTCTCTGTCTCTTTATCAAATACATGAAGCTTATTCAAATCAAACGCAAATTTTACAGTATCACCAATTCTTGCTGTTGTACGAGGATTTACTCTCGCTGTGCAGTCTGTACCTGCCACTTCAAAATACAGGAACACTTCCGCACCAAGCAGCTCATATAACTTAATCTTTGTCTCAATGACAGATTCCGGCTTGCTTGCAATCATAACCTCATCATCGTGAATATCTTCCGGACGAATACCCATTACAACTTTCTTGCCTACATATCCTGAATCTACCAGAGTCTTTGCCTGTCCTTCCGGAACAGTAATCTTTTCCTGACCAAACTGCAGTTTTACAGTTCCATTCTCCTGAACTACTTCGGCGTCGATAAAGTTCATCGCTGGTGAACCCATGAAACCTGCTACGAAGAGGTTTACAGGATAATTGTAAAGATTGATAGGAGAATCGCACTGCTGGATAATACCATCCTTCATAACTACGATTCTGGTACCAAGTGTCATAGCCTCTGTCTGGTCATGTGTTACATAAATAATTGTAGCTTCTAGTCTCTTATGCAGTTTGGAAATCTCAACACGCATCTGTACTCTCAGCTTTGCATCAAGGTTTGATAAAGGCTCATCCATAAGGAATACCTTTGGTTCACGAACAATTGCACGGCCCATCGCAACTCTCTGTCTCTGACCACCTGAAAGAGCTTTTGGCTTACGGTCAAGCAGGTGCTCAAGGTCAAGGATTCTTGCTGCCTCATGTACTAATTTGCTAATCTGGTCCTTTGGTGTCTTTCTTAATTTCAGACCAAATGCCATATTATCAAACACAGACATATGTGGATACAAAGCGTAGTTCTGGAATACCATCGCAATATCTCTGTCCTTTGGCTCTACATCGTTTACCAGCTTATCTCCTATGTATAACTCACCTGAACTGATTTCCTCAAGTCCTGCAACCATACGAAGAGTGGTAGACTTACCGCATCCTGAAGGTCCTACGAAAATGATAAACTCCTTATCAGCGATTTCAAGATTGAAATCCTTAACAGCTACGAATCCGTTCGGATAAACTTTACTGATGTTTCTTAATGATAAACTTGCCATTATTTACTTCCTCCAAAAAAGTCTTATTTTTATATTTTACTTATTATACAACAAATTTAATGATATTACTATATCACATTGTACTGAAATCCTGACAAATATTTTAGTCACTTTGTACAATAAAAATTCACAAAATAATTATTTGATTCCAATTGCTTCTATTTCAATAAGAACATCTTTTGGAAGTCTTGCTACCTCCACACAGGAACGTGCAGGGCAATCTTTTGTAAAAAACTCGGAATATATGGCATTAATCTTTGCAAAATCATCCATATTTTTAATAAATACAGTAGTTTTAATTACATTTTCAGGCGTTACTCCCGCTTCCCCAAGAAGCGTAATAAGATTCCCTATGGCCTGTCTCGCCTGTGCCTCAATGCCTTTTGGAATCTCTCCTGTCGGTGGATTTACCGGAATTACTCCTGATGTAAATACCATTCCGTTTACTTCAACCGCCTGTGAATATGGTCCGATTGCAGCCGGTGCCTTATCTGTACTGATAATATTTTTCATGTGAAAATACCTCCATTTCAATTTTATTTATATTATAATTTTTTAATGCTTTTTTCTCCAATTTCTATTTTTCTCTGCTTGTAAAGCCTCCCTACTCCTCTCTTAAATGCGGATTTGCTCATATGAAAATCTTTCTCTATAAGCTCTGGAGCCGCTTTATCATTGTAGGGAAGCACACCGCCAAATTCCTCTATTTTTTTCAGAATCATTTCTGCATCCATATCCATCTGCTCATATGCTTTCTGCCTGATACTGAGATTCAGTTTTCCGTCTTCCCTTACACTTGTTACTCTCGCTTCAATTTTCTGGCCTACCTTAAGCTCCTCATAAATCTCCTGTGCCGGTATCATGGCCGCATACTGACAATTAACCGCCACAAATGCTCCCAGCTCTTTTTTTATATCATAAATAATTCCACTGACAATATCATCTTTTTCATAATCACCTGCCAGCTTCATATATTTATAGACATTCATGGTAGCAGCCAGCCTTGAGGATTTGTCCAGATACAGAGCTACCAGATATTCCTCTCCCGGCATTACTCGACAGGTCTGCTCTTTAAATGGCAGAAACAAATCCTTTTCCAGTCCCCAGTCGAGAAATGCTCCTATTTTTGTTACATCATTCACCTTCAGAACTGCCAGCTCTCCCAGTAAAATCTTAGGTTTTGCCGTGGTTGAAATCATTCTGTCCGCAGAATCTCTGTAAAGAAATACCTTTATTTCATCTCCAAGCTCTGCATGCTCCGGTACCTGTTTAATTGGAAGAAGCACTCTCTCCTCCTCCTTTTCCGCCGGATAATGCTCTGACAGATACACTCCAAAATCTGTTTTTTTCACAATATATAATGTCTGATAATTTCCAATTTTTATCATAAATCCTCCTTAAACCGCACAATCCATACACCCAACTGAGGCTGGTTATTTAAACTGCACCACCCGCACATCGGCCAAAGTCTGATTATGCTGATTGCCAAGACAAAGCAATTTCCTATGAAAAAAAATAGCAGCTCTCGAAAGCTGCTATCATAACTGGCCCACAAGGATTCGAACCTTGAAAATGCTGGAGTCAGAGTCCAGTGCCTTACCATTTGGCGATGGGCCAATGTCCTGACGACAGATAACATTATAACACATTCTCAAAAAAATGCAAGTACTTTTTTGATTTTTTTAAAAAAAATTCTCTATAATAAAATCTAAAATCTCTCCTGCAACTTCCTTCTTTGTCATAATTGATTTTTCCAGCACCTTATCTCTGGTAATAAAGGTAACAATATTGGTATCTGTCCCAAATCCGGCGCCCTTTTGTTTTAAATTATTGGCAACAATCATATCCGCTTTTTTCTCTTCGAGCTTCCTTCTGGAATTTTCCACCATATTTTCTGTTTCCATTGAAAACCCGCAGATAAACTGATTTTCTTTTCTGTGCTCTCCAATATATTTTAAAATATCTTCTGTCCTTTCAAGCTTTACCGACATATCACCTTCTTTTTTCTTGATTTTCTCCTCAGCCGGATTCACTGGTCTGTAATCCGCCACTGCTGCCGACTTTATAATAATATCCTGTTCATTCATATGCTCCGCTACTGCTTCAAACATATCCCTTGCAGAAATTACAGAAACCACCTTTACAAACGGCGGTGGAGAAATACTTGTTTTTCCTGTTACAAGAGTTACATCCGCTCCACGCAGCATCGCATTTTCAGCAAGGGCATACCCCATTTTTCCGGTAGAATGATTGGAAATAAATCTTACAGGGTCTATTTTTTCCATTGTTGGTCCTGCTGTTACAAGCACTTTTTTTCCTGCCATATCTTTCTGCAATGCAAGCTCCCTTAAAATATAATCCAGCAGCACCTGTTCCGAAGGCATTTTCCCGATACCCTCATCTCCGCATGCCAGATGTCCGGTATCCGGTATAATTACTTCCATTTCATAATGTTTCAGTTTTTTAATATTATCCTGTACAACAGGATTTAAATACATATTGGTATTCATGGCAGGAGCAATTATTTTTTTACATCTGCATGCCATAATCGTTGTTGTAAGCATATCATCCGCGATTCCATTCGCGATTTTTCCAATTACATTTGCCGAAGCCGGCGCCACTATTACAAGGTCTGTTACCTTCGCCAGTGACACATGCTCTACATTATACTGAAAATTCCTGTCAAAGGTATCAATCAGACATTTATTTCCCGTAAGAGTTTCAAAAGTAATAGGATTAATAAAATTTTCCGCGTTTTCTGTCATCAGCACTGTCACATCTGCATGCAGCTTTTTCAGCATACTGGCAAGATTCGCCGCTTTATAAGCGGCAATGCTTCCCGTTACCGCCAGTATAATCTTCTTTCCCTTCAGCACCATCATTCCTTGTTTCATTTTTTATTTCCCCTTTTCTATTTTTCCGCTGTCTGAAGGTCATAGATAATCTTTAATCCCTTCAGCAGCAGCTCTTCATCTATTGTCACTGCTCTTTTGCAATGTGGAATAATAGTCCCTGCAAGACCTCCAGTAGCTAATATGGTACACCTATATCCAAGCTCGTCTTCTATACGCTCTATCATTCCATCAAGACACGCCGCATGACCGAAAATAATCCCGCTTTTCATACAATCTATCGTATTTTTTCCAATGTACTTTGAAGGCGCACAAAGACTCACTTTGAAAAGCTGCGCTGCTTTAGAAACAAGCGAGTCTGCTGAAACTCCGACTCCCGGCATAATACAGCCTCCGATATAATTTCTGTTTTTATCTACTACTGAAATTGTTGTAGCTGTACCAATATCTATAATAATCAGCGGAGCTCCATATTCATTCACACCTGCCACTGCATTCACCACAAGGTCACTGCCAAGCTGACGCGGATTATCCATAAGAATATTAAGTCCTGTCTTAATACCAGAACCGACAATAAACGGAGAAATACCTATCAGCTTCTCCACCGCCGCCTTTATGATATTTACCAGCGGCGGCACCACAGATGAAAGAATTGCTCCGGTAATGCTTGTATTTTCTATTTTGTATAAATCCAGAACAGTTTTAAACAATACATAATATTCCAGCTCTGTCTTTGAGTGGTCTGTTGCCATACGCTCCTCAAAATAAATTTTTTCATTGTCAATACAGCCGATAACTATATTGGTATTTCCCATATCAATCGCCAATATCATAATATCCTCCAGTTTGTAAACTATTCTTTGTACAAATCTCCAAATACCTGCCTGCACAGATTTTGCAGCATACTCATGGAAAAAGTATCATCCAATGTCAGAATCGTACTGCGGGATGCCAGCTCATCATTGTAATCCTTTAACTTATACGTCGTTATTTCCCCACAGCCAAACACGCGGTGAGTGACAAGAGGAGTTACACCATAATCCTTTATAAATACTTTTCCATCATTGTCCTTTTCCAGTGTAATCTCCGCCATAGCGCCAAGCATCCTTGGCGCCGCCTGCTGAGCTGATATAAAATTACCCAAAGAATAATACACCAGCGTTTGATTTCCCGAAGCTCCGGTTATCCATTCAACAGGTTCTATAACATGAGGATGCGCGCCCAGTACAAGGTCAGCCCCATAATCCGCAAAAAGCTGCGCCCATCTGCGCTGACTCTCATCAGGTTCATAGACATATTCTGTGCCCCAATGAGGATATACAATCGTAAAATCTGCAATTTCCTCTGCCTTCTGCAAATCCCTCTTTATCTTTTCTTCATTCAGAAGATTCACAAGATATGGGCGGTCTGATGGAAGCGCGATTCCATTCAAACCATAGGTATAATTCAGCATAGCTATTTTAAACCCATTTTTTTCATAGACATAGATATTTTCATAATCTTCTTGTGTCCGGTTGAGTCCAAGGTATTTTATCTCTGGATATCTGCTGTCCCAGAAATTCATGCAGTTGTCTATTCCCTTCTGTCCTCTGTCCATAGAATGATTCGTTGCATGTAAAATAATATCAAATCCGGCTTTTACCAGTGCATCCCCTACCTCTTCCCTGCAGTTAAAATCAGGATATCCGCTTATTCCGAATTCAGCTCCTCCTATAATTACCTCCTGATTAACCACTGCCACGTCGGCATTCTGTATATCCTGTTTAATATGAGTAAAAAAATGGTCGTAATTATAAGTTCCATCCGGCATTTCACCGGTATACTGCACTACATCATGAAGCAGCATATCCCCAATCATAATCAGCTTTATCTGAGCAGGCTTCACCTCTTCTGGTTGTGTTTCCGATTCTGTCTTCGGTTGTATAGTTTTTTCCTGCCCTTCACTCTCAAAATCAGACGTTATCTGCTCTTTTGGCCTTGCCATTGCCTCAACGTCAGTTCTGCTTTTTGTTTCCAAGTGTTTTTCAGAATTTCTGAGCGCTATTTCATGCCCTGTCAGTATCAAAATCAAAATTATGACTGAGGCAATCAGCACTCTTATTTTTATCTTATTATTCATATTATTTATACACCTTCGTATTTTTTACTATCATATAATGTTTTTACCATATCGTCAATAGGAACAAATCTCCAATAAGAAAAAATATGGAAAAAGAGTATGAAACAATATACTCTCTCCCTCTGATTTTTTAATATTTTATATAGTATCTTCCTCGAAGCTATCCTCTGTTTCCTCTTTTTCAATATAATCATCAAACATTTTTTCATACAGATAACTCTGCATAAAGGCATGCAGTCCGGGTGACACTATTGGCAGAATAATAAACAGCCCGCCCAGCCAGCCTATTGAAACAATAAAAAGCGAGCCGCCCAACACCACCAGCGTAAATGCTACTGATTCCAGTGCCAGTAACATATGCTGAAACACAATCTGCACTGTAATAGACAGAATTTCCTTTACAGACAAATCAAATCTGGCTATCAACGGAAATATCGTATTCCCTATCATACAAAACAGCACTGCCACAAGAATAGTCCCTGCTCTCATTACATATGCAAATCCACCTGACATATAGTAAAACACATACCGACTGTTAACAAGCATAACTAATGTAACCAGAAAGGTCGGCACCCACATCAGAGTAGACTGCCAGAAATTATCCCGAAACGCTTTGAAATAATCTCCAAAAAAAGCAAACTGCCGCTCCTCTATAATTTTATTCAACACAGTATACATCGCCGTTGCAGATGCACCTATGGTAACAACAGGAATACTTGTAACCAAAAACAGTATGTTTAAAAGAAATACCCATCCAATCTTTTTGAAAAATGAAAAGAAGGAATTTTCCAAATCCAGTAATCCTTTTATACCATTTATCATATTATTTCGCCTTTATATATTCATGTATAGACTGTGCTGCCGTTTTGCCTGCACCCATAGCCAGAATTACAGTTGCAGCCCCTGTAACTGCATCGCCTCCGGCATAAATACCTTCCCTTGAGGTCAGGCCGGTTTCTTCTTCTGCAATAATTCCGCCCCATTTCTGTGTATCAAGACCTTTTGTTGTATTCTTGATAAGCGGATTTGGAGAAGTTCCAAGCGCCATAATCACACAGTCTACTGCTATTTCAAATTCTGAGCCTTCCTTCACCACAGGTCTTCTTCTTCCTGAAGCATCCGGCTCGCCAAGCTCCATTTCCACACAGCGGATACCTCCGACAAATCTGTTTTCATCTGCAAGAATTTCCACAGGATTGGTAAGGAATTTGAAGATAATTCCCTCTTCCTCTGCATGGTCTACCTCCTCTGCTCTCGCCGGCAGCTCTGTACGGGAACGGCGATAAATAATATAAACCTCTTCTGCGCCAAGTCTCAATGCGGACCTTGCAGCATCCATTGCCACATTTCCTCCGCCTACAACCGCTACCCTCTTGCTGTGTTTAATCGGAGTATCTGAATCATTTTTATAGGACTTCATAAGATTTACTCTTGTCAAAAATTCATTTGCAGAATAAACTCCTTTAAGGTTCTCGCCCGGTATATTCATAAACTTTGGAAGACCTGCGCCGGAGCCGATAAATACAGCTTCAAATCCATATTCTTCTTTCAGTTCATCAATAGATAATACCTTTCCAATTACCATATTGGTTTCTATTTTTACACCGAGAGCCTTCAGTCCATCGATTTCCTTTTGCACAATTGATTTTGGAAGACGAAACTCCGGAATTCCATAAACAAGTACGCCTCCTGCCAGATGCAGCGCCTCAAACACTGTTACCTCGTAGCCTTTTTTTGCAAGCTCGCCGGCACAGGTAAGGCCTGCCGGTCCAGAACCAATCACAGCCACCTTATGTCCATTTGATTCCGGCTTTTTGATTTCTTCTTTAAAGTTTTCATTGTGATAATCAGCGACAAATCTCTCCAGACGACCGATTCCTACTGGCTCAGCCTTGATTCCGCGTACGCATTTGCCCTCGCACTGAGTTTCCTGTGGACATACACGGCCACATACTGCCGGAAGGGAGCTTGCCCCTGCAATTACCTGATAAGCATCTTCAAACCTACCCTCTGCTACTTCCTTTATAAATCCCGGAATATCAATATTAACCGGACATCCGGCTACGCAGTTTTTGGTTTTGCAGTTTAAACATCTCTGCGCCTCATCTATTGCCTGTTCTTTTGTATAGCCAAGTGCTACTTCCTCAAAATTCTTATTTCGTACCTCTGGTGCCTGAACTGGCATTTCATTTTTCTTTGCTGACATATTCGGCATAATTATTGTACCTCCTTTGTATACAATCTGCAGGTTTCTTCCCGTTTCTTCTGTTCGAAAGGTCTGTACATCATTCCTCTGTCCATTGCCTCATCAAAATCCACGAGATGTCCGTCAAAATCTGGCCCGTCTACGCAGGCAAATTTGGTTTCACCGCCTACTGTTAATCTGCATCCGCCACACATTCCTGTCCCATCGACCATAATCGGATTCATGCTGACAATTGTTTTAATTCCATATTCTTTGGTAAGCGCTGAAACAAATTTCATCATAATAACAGGACCAATGGCAATTACTTCATCATAAGTTTCGCCGCTTTCAATTAAATTTTTAAGTGCATTTGTAACAAGTCCCTTTGTTCCCCATGTACCATCATCTGACATTTTTACAAATTTATCGCTGACCTTCTCAAACTCTTCTTCAAGAATCACCAGCTCCTGTCCCCGAAAGCCTACAATTGAATGTACCTCTGCCCCCAGTTCATGAAGCTTCTTTGCCACGGGATAAGCAATGGCACTGCCCACGCCTCCCCCGATTACTGCCACCTTTTTCAGGCCTTCCAGTTCTGAAGCGGCTCCCAGCGGACCTACAAAATCCTGTATGTATTCGCCTTCATTCAGATGTCCAAGCTTTTCTGTGGTAGCTCCAACCTTCTGGAAAATAATAGTAACAGTTCCGGCTGTTTTGTCTGTATCTGCTATTGTAAGAGGAATGCGCTCTCCCTCCTCATCTGTTCTCAAAATAATGAACTGTCCCGGTTCAGCTTTTTTAGCAACCAGTGGAGCTTCAATATCCATACGGGTTACTGTTGGATTCAGTTCTTCCTTTTTTATAATCTTATACATAAGATTCATTCTCTCCTTTCAACTTTTGCAATACGCGCGTCATACAATTTCCATAATCTATGGTTTTTATGACATACAGTTTTCATGATATACCGGTTTTTATGACATACCGATTTTTATAGTATCATATTTCTTTGATAAATTCAACTGTTCTGCGTTATATATCCATCGTATAATTTTTAAATATTCTGAATATTTGCTGTTTTTCTATATAAATTCTGTATTATTTACAATTTATTCATATTTTATTTATTAATCTTTTACAACATCCCTGTTTTCTATTAAAATTTATTTTATATATTTAAACTGTCGAAACATTACCAATATTTTTTCGATATTTTTTTCATAATATTATCCTGTATTATTATATTACAGGATTCTCCTCCCTTTTTATTATATAATAACTATTAAACTATGCAGTTAATATTTTTATATAAATGAATATATTGATTGCAAAACAAGGTGCAGAAGAGTTATCATAAATTTGTGATAACTCTTCTGCACTTCGACTTCCTGTGAAACAATAAAATGTGACAGCCCGTTTCTTTGTTATTCTTTTAATATTTCCTCCAGAAAACGGATTTGAATATTAAGCTTTTCTGCAAGTCTTGCTGAAGCCGTATTCTCTTTGTATATGCGGCAGATAATCTCTTTTCTCTCAAGACCCTGAACCTCCTCCATATAGTTCAAAACTGCCTCGCACGCTTCCAAAGCATATCCCTGATGCCAGTACTTTGAGGCAAGCATATATCCAAGCTCAAATTCCCCGTCAGAGTTATTCTCTACACCTGCCCTTCCTATTATAGTTCCATCTTTTAATGTAATCAGCCATATTCCAAATCCATAAAATTTATAAATAGTATTATAATAAGAACGCATATATTCCCGCTCTTCATCTCTGTCCTCAAACAGTCCCTGTATATACTCTGTCATTTTGGAATCCTGATACAGATGATAGATTTCATCCACGTCCTCCGGAACCATTTCGCGCAGTATCAGACGGGCTGTTGTCAGTGCTGTTCATGGTTCACCGAAATGATGTGCATGTACCATTCGAAGAAATGCTTCATTAATTGCCGAAAAATCTTCAAACAGATAATCCGCACCGGACAAATTCTGATTTCCTGAATTTGGATTAATAAAACCCGCACATGGAATATTTGCGGCAGCAGCCGCATTTGTACCGTTTTCAGAATCTTCTATCACAATACATTCCTCTGGAGAAATACCAAGCTCCTCTGCTGCTTTAAAAAAAATATCCGGAAATGGTTTTGGTCTCTCAAGCTCTGCGCCGCTAACCACTGCATCAAAGCAATCCGAAATCCCAAGCATGGCAAGATTATCCATAATCCTAAAACGCTTTGAAGAAGATGCAACTGCTATAAGATATCCCTGTTTTCGGAGCTCACGGACAAATTCCGCAGCACCCTTTACCGGAGGATAACCCTCTGTTTCTACAAGTTCCTCAAGAATTTCATCATTCATTTTATTCAACTCTTCGACAGAATATTCTGTAATATGAAAATCTTCCTTTATTGTACTCCACAAATAGGCAACTGTGGAACCGATAAACTGCATATAATATTCATAATCCAAATCTATGCCAAAATATTTCTTCATAGTGATACTGTTTGATTTATAATGAAGCGCCTCGCTGTCCACAAGAACCCCGTCCATATCAAAAATCACTGCTTTTAACATTTTTCCGGCTCCGAATAAGATATACCAAAGGTTTCAACAGTTACTTTTTTCATTTTCTGTGATTCTAACGGCCTGTCATTCCAGTCTGTTGGCGTTTCCGCAATCTGATTGACAATATCCATTCCCTCAATTACCCTGCCAAAAGCCGCATACTCACCATCTAAATGCGGTGCAGTTTTATGCATGATAAAAAACTGAGACCCTGCGGAATCCGGATGCATGGACCTTGCCATAGAAAGCACGCCTGCATCGTGCATTAAATCATTGTCAAAGCCATTGTGTGAAAATTCTCCTGCAATATTATAGCCCGGTCCTCCTGTTCCGGTTCCCTGTGGACAACCGCCCTGAATCATAAAGTCCTTGATTACTCTGTGAAAAATCAGACCGTCATAAAAGCCGGATTTTACAAGAGAAATAAAATTATTTACTGTATTTTTTGCTATGTCCGGATATAATTCCGCTTTGATAATACCTCCGTTTTCCATTTCAAATGTTACAACTGGTTTTGATGTTTCTGACATTTTTTCCTCCATCTCTGCTTGTTGCAGTATTATTTAAATTTTTATATTTATAATATTATATATTCACACTCAATCCTTTAAACAGACAATTAAAATTTTCTTCCACCTCCCCCATGACTTCTTCCACTGCTGCCGGAATGATGAGAACCGCCTCCGCTGTTGCCTTTGGAAGATGTGTTGTCAGACCTTTCTATTGTATGACTGACTGTGCTTCGTCGAATAAACTTATCCTGCGTCAGTCTAAGCTGCAACCCGTTTTCTGTCTGATAGGTTCTGCCTCCGGCAGTCATACCGGTTCCCTTTCGGTTCAGCATAAACGGGATTGTAACAGAAGAAATTACTGCGCCGATAATAAAATCAATTAGAGGATTTTTAAAAATTGTAAAAAAGGTCTTTTTATGATATCCCTTATATTTCATACTATAAAAATCAACATCTGCTTTATCTTTTGTCACAATTCCTTTTTCGTTATAATCAAAATTATATTTGCTGATTTTGTCAAATTCTTTTTGATTTTTTTCATAAAAATCCTTGTAATCCTGATATTTTCCCGTATTCCACTCTTCTATTATCTTTTTATACAAATCAGTATTGACTGCCATATTTGTATAATACACAACATCTTCACAAAACTCCTCGCAAAGTCTTTTGTAATCCCCCGCAGATGCATTGCCTGCAATATCATCTAAAATCGTCTCAATAACTGTGTCATTAAAATAAAGAACCGCAATTCCCGCCGTTGATATATAAATCTCTCTTGCCTGCATATCCACAAGCAGAAGTATTCCTGTGTCGCCAAAGCCGCCATAATCATAAAAGTCATCTGCCAGCCGTCGCTGACTGTATCCCAGATTATTATTTACTGTTAATACAACAATCTCCAGCTTTGTATTTTGAACTGCCCTGTCAATTTCCTTTTGAATACTGGTTTTTTCAGAATCTGTCAGCAGATTTGCAAAATCATAGACCTTATCTGTAAAGTTTACTTTACTTGTGTAATCTTCCATACGGGTATACTCGTCTGCGAAAACGGGCAATGTCAAAAAGGAAAGAATAAAAATCACTGACAGAATTTGTATTAATTTTTTCATCCAAAAAACCCTCCCATCAATAACAGCAATGCCATAATCCCCGCTGTAATTCCACCAAACCATGCTGCGATTTTTACAGGGGAATTCGGCAGCTCTCCAACCTGCTTTCCTGTCTGGCCATTAATAACAAAGCTTTTATTTTCTCCTTTATAACGGTAAGTAATCATCCACACTGGAAGCAGTGTATAATCAGCCCTGTTTCTATGAAGCGAAATCTGTTTTCGCAGAATATGCGTGCTGCTGTATCCGGTAATACTGTTTCTCATATCCTGAAGGATATAGTTATTCACCCGTTCCTCCACCCGTCCTGTCATCTGTGTATCGCTGCTCTCGTAGTTATATTTTTCAGATTCATAACCGGAGAGATACGGCATCTCAAATTCTTTCAATTCATTATAATTATATGGCTCCATCAAATCCATCATATCATCCGGCATTTTTTCAGAGGCATCTACGGGAATTTTCTGGTAATTGCTAAAGCCCTGACGCTCTACTATATAATAATCTGTATGAACAAATTCGGTATTTCCCCGCCTTTGACGGTAAATCTTTGTACATTCTGCCGATGCACTGATTTCCGCATGGTAGTCATAGAGCCAAAACGGGACATAAATTCCTTTTATATGCTCTAAGGTCGCCTTCTGTTTAAACACTGACGGAGTAAACATACCTTTGCAAAGCCACCTGCGAAAACTTTGCTTTGCCTGCTCTTTGTTAATTTTAAAAGGGATAACCCCCGCAGGTTTCAATACTCCGTTCAATCTCTCCTGAATCAGAGCAGAACTGCCGCAGTAACAGCAGGTGGTAGCTGTCGTATATTCGTCGGTTATAAGCTGCGCGCCGCAGCTCTCACAGGTATAGCCGTTAAAACTCTGCCGCGCATGTGTGTCCTCTATATCAGATGCTGTGTGATTTTCTGTTCTGTCTTCGCTGTTTTCGCCGGTTTCATTTCGGCTTAGCTGCTCTATGCTGACCTCTGTACCACAATAGGTACAAACCAGCCCATTTGTTCCCGGTGTATATTCCAGCGGTGCGCCGCAGCCAGGACATCTATATGTATTAGCCATAATATTATATTACCTCTATGTTGTTTTGACTTTTTTTACAGTAATTGTTTAGCTTTGCAAATATTGTCACCTTTGACTCTGCTCTGAATGTATTATAACAATCTCTTCCTTTATCTGCAATCCTTTTTTGAATAAACTACAAAAAGGAATAATATCCTGCCCAAAAGCAGAATATTATTCCTTTTTTCTCTTAATAAATCACAAATAAAATCCTAAACCTCAAATGTCAAATCACCATAAGAAGGAACCGGCCAGAAGTCCTTATCTACCAGCATTTCCAGCTTATCAACAGGGGTTCTCAGATTATCCATATCTACCATAACCGTATCTTTATAGAAGAATGCTCTCTCTTTGCCTTCCTTTTTCAATCCTTCTCCCTGCGATTTTTTGAGAGTCTCCAGCGCAGCCTTTGCCTCTTTCAGCAATTCGGAAATACTGCTCAGCATCTCAGACTGTACAGAGGTATCCGCGCCTGCTTCCCTTACAGAAAGCACAGTATCTGCAAGCTCCTTTGTATACTTAATCACAGATGGTATGTACTGTTTTGTAGCCATATCAATCATTGTGAGAGCTTCAATATTAATTACCTTGGAATACTGTTCATACAGAATTTCCTCTCTTGACTCCAGTTCTTTTCTGGTAAAAATTCCAAATCTCTCAAACAGCGCAACTGCTTTATCGGTTGTCAGTGTTTCCACTGCATCCACCATGGATTTAATATTCGGAAGTCCTCTTCTCTCGGCCTCTGCCACCCATTCTGGAGCATATCCGTTGCCATTAAAAATAATTCTCTGATGTTCTGTCATATATTTTTTAATCAATGCATCGCAGGCAAGATTAAAGTTTTCTGCCTTCTCCAGTTCATCCGCCGCCTCGCAGAACGCCTCTGCCACAATCGCATTTAATGTAGTATTTGGACTTGCAATCGAATCCTTTGAGCCTACCATACGGAACTCAAATTTATTACCTGTAAAGGCAAACGGTGATGTTCTGTTTCTGTCTGTTGCATCCTTGCTGATATCAGAAAGCGTGCTTACACCGGTTTCCAGTTTGCCGCCCTCAAGACTTGTTGTAGCAGCACCCTCACGGATAATATGGTCCACAATATCCTCAAGCTGTTCGCCGAGAAACATGGAAATAATCGCCGGAGGAGCCTCATTTGCTCCCAGTCTGTGGTCATTCCCCACATCCGAAGCAGACTGACGAAGCAAATCCGCATGTTTGTCAACAGCCTTCATAATACATGCAAGCACCAGAAGAAACTGTCTGTTTTTATTTGGCTCGTCACCCGGGTCCAACATATTTACGCCGTTATCGGTATTAATGGACCAGTTATTATGTTTTCCTGAGCCATTTACACCTGCAAACGGTTTTTCATGAAGAAGACATGCAAGTCCCTGACGCTCGGAAACCTCCTTCATAACCTCCATAACAATCTGGTTGTGGTCTACTGCCACATTTGCCGTATTATAAATAGTAGCCAGCTCATGCTGTGCCGGAGCCACTTCATTGTGCTGTGTCTTTGCAGTAATGCCGAGTTTCCACAACTCAATATTCAAATCATGCATAAACGCGCCAACACGCTCTCTAATAGTTCCAAAATAATGGTCATCAAGCTCCTGACCTTTTGGAGCCGGTGCGCCAAACAGGGTTCTTCCTGTATAAATAAGGTCCTTTCTGGCAAGAAAATTATTTCTGTCCACAAGAAAATATTCCTGCTCTGGTCCTACGCTTGCTGTAACCTTGGTTGCTTCTGTGTTGCCAAACAGCCTTACAATACGAAGCGCCTGCTTGCTGACCGCTTCCATGGAGCGGAGCAGCGGAGTCTTTTTATCAAGCGCCTCTCCTGTATAAGAGCAGAAAGCAGTCGGAATACAAAGAATAACTCCTGTCGCACCTTCTGTCAAAAATACCGGTGATGTAACATCCCAAATCGTATAGCCTCTTGCCTCAAAGGTAGCTCTTAATCCGCCTGACGGAAAAGAGGAAGCATCCGGCTCACCCTTGATTAATTCCTTGCCCGAAAATTCCATCAGCATCTTGCCCTCTGCATCGGCATTTGTAACAAATGAATCATGTTTTTCAGCCGTTACGCCCGTCAATGGCTGGAACCAGTGTGTATAATGTGTTGCTCCATGCTCTACTGCCCAGTCCTTCATTGCCTTTGCAACAATATCCGCAGTAGACGGGGACAATTCTCCGCCATGTTCAATAATGTTCTTTACTTCGTAAAAAACCTTCTTGGTCAGACGTTCCCTCATCTTTTCCAGTGTAAATACGTTCTGTCCAAAAATCTCCTCGACGTTTAATACTTCACTCATACTTTCTTTTCCTTTCTTTTTAAATCTTATTATGCATTTCATATAGAATTTTGTCCATATGAAGAAACAAACCAATTTCCCATAAAGTAAAAATAGGCGCTCCAAAAAAAGCTGGAACGCCATTGTTCTTGCATAATAAAAACTATGATTATCAGGCCTGCTGCCTTCTACATAGATAAGATACACTATTTTTTAAAAAATTGCAAGTACTTTTTTTAATCTTTTATTTTTCAGGCCACAGGCCCCTGTTTCTTTGTTTCTGAAGCCGATGGATTCGTTGTCTCTGGTTCTTTTGTAGTTGGAGGCGCTGTTGTGGTCGTTGTCTCCGGTGGTGTTTCTGGCTCTGTTGGTTTTGGCGGCGGAGTCGTTGTCTCCGGTTCTTTTGTAGTCGGAGGCGCCGTTGTGGTTGTCGTCTCCGGTGGTGCCTGTGTTGTCGGGTTTGTCGGCGCCTGTGTTGTCGGGTCTGTTATTGGCTCAAAATTTGTTGGTTCCTCTGATTCTGTCGGCTGTGGTGTCTCCGGCTCTGTAATATTTTCCGGAGTTGTTTCCTCATCATCAGTGTTTCCTATATTTACCACATCTCTTGAAGCAGCCACTACCGCGCCTTCTGGTATATTTGGAACATCATTTATCTCTTCACGTCTGACAGCCTGCACAATCATTCGCTTTTCATCTGTTTCACAACAGGTAGAAAGTGTAATAATCTTATCCTCCGCAGTGATTTCACCTGCTTCGGGAAAATTGTGTATTGACCTTTCTTTGCAGTCATTTACATATTTTTGAAAGGTTTCATCACTTTCAAAGGAATATGTATAAGTCCAGCCGCCCTCTGCCTCTGTTTTATATGCTGCAAAAATATAATATTTATAATGTTTGTATCCCACATACACATCAAGTGTCGGATGATTTTTATAATAGTCGGGGTCATCATCACAATAATAATACCAGTTCAGAGAACCGAACATAATGTTATTAACTCTCTTGCCCATATTATGTCCATATATAATACAGTTTCGTGCTTCAAGTCCTTCTGCTATTCTATAATCCACAAATATGCTTCCAACGCTGCTTACCTGATTATTCGGCAGATGATTCAGGTAATAATCATTATCTGAATGTTGTAAAATCGGGTTGTCAATGTAATCTCCATTGTCTTGCCGGATATATCCCACTGCGTCCGAATTATAGGAAAGCATTTTTTCATAATCCCATACAAACTGACTTCCACCGCTGTTATTCGATATCACCACACCCTGTTCATCTGTTATCTCTTCATTTACAGGTTCATCCGAAATAAACATGTTCTTTACTTCATCAAATACTTCCATACTCTCCTTACTCTCAATATAAATCAAGGTAAGGCGGTATGCGGAATACATAAATACGCCAAGTGCAACTATCATTACTGCATATCTGATTACTTTCTGCCTCATATCAATCTCCCGTATCCCAAAGAAGTGCCTTTATCCGGCACTCCTCTGGAGATAAATTTCTGTGCAATTAATTTTTAACTGATTGTAATACTACTCTGCTTTTCCAACAGAACCAAATAATTCCATCTTTTCCTTTACTGTTTCCTTAATAGCCTCAAAGCCTGGTGCAAGAAGCTTTCTTGGGTCATAACCCTTACCCTTCTCATCCTTTCCTTCTTCAATATACTTACGGGTAGCTGCCGCAAAGGAAAGCTGACATTCTGTATTTACATTAATTTTCGCTACACCAAGTGAGATTGCCTTCTGAATCATATCATCTGGAATCCCTGTACCTCCATGAAGCACCAGTGGCATCTCGCCGGTAAGCTGCTGAACAGCATCCAGTGTTTCAAAGCTTAAGCCTTCCCAGTTATCCGGATATTTTCCATGAATATTTCCGATACCTGCTGCCAGCATATCTACACCCAAATCTGCAATTGCCTTGCACTCATTCGGGTCTGCACATTCACCCTTGCCTACAACGCCGTCTTCCTCACCGCCGATAGCACCTACTTCCGCTTCGAGTGACATGCCTTTTTCTTTTACAATTTTAACGAGTTCGGTAGTTTTCGCTACATTTTCCTCAATCGGATAATGAGAGCCGTCAAACATAATTGATGAAAAACCTGCCTCTATGCATTTCAGACATCCTTCATAGCTGCCGTGGTCAAGATGAAGAGCCACCGGAACTGTAATTTTTAACTCCTCCAGCATTCCATTTACCATGCCTACTACGGTCTTGTAACCACACATGTACTTGCCTGCGCCCTCAGATACGCCAAGAATCACCGGCGATTTTAATTCTTCTGCAGTAAGAAGAATTGCTTTGGTCCATTCCAGATTGTTGATATTAAACTGACCAACTGCATAATGACCTGCTTTTGCCTTTTGTAACATTTCTTTTGCTGATACTAACATTTTTTCCTCCATTCCGGCGTTGAACGCCGATTTCTTTTGCTATACATAGATTATAACCTATTTATTTTTCAAATACAAGCATTTGATATATTTGTAAATGAATTTTTCGTAAACTTTTCCCTGCTCGTACATGGATTGTCCATATTTTTGCATAAAATGATACAATTTATCCACTTCCTCCGCTTCCATACTCCCTTTTGGTCCATATCGGAACTTGTCAAGCACTTTAAGTATATACCACGCATCTTCTCTGGATAATTCCGGCTGAGAGCTGCTGAGAAGCACTGCTTTCTCCTCGTTTGTTTCAGCCTGCTCTATATTTATCTTAAAAATATCAAACATTTCTTTTAACTGTCGTTCCATTTCTCCAAGCCTTGCAGACCTGCCGCCGGTTTCGAGCTTTTTAAGTGTACGACGGCTCACTATCTGATATCTCAGAAGAAATACGGCTATAACAGCCAGAAGAAAAAGTATTCCTTTTATTATCGCCTTTGCCTGAGGACTGAGAGGCTTAGGAGTATTTCCCTCGTTTTTCTGCTCCTCTTTCAAAGCAGTAGTTGTACTTTTCTGAGGATTTTTGTCAGTGCTTTCATCTGGATTCGTTGAGGTCGTTTCATTATTGTTTGCAGCAGTAGTATTTTGTGTCGGATTCTCCGGAATTACAGTTTCATGGTTTACTTCAAAATTCTCCGTACCCGGCGTTACCTCTACTGGAACCCAGCCAAGCCCCTCCTGATAGATTTCTACCCATGCATGAGCAGATTTATCCGTTATATTATATTTTACAGTATTTCCCGATGTTTCTGTAATACATTCATTGTCCGCAAAATATCCCTCTGCATACCTCGCCGGAATTCCCATGCTTCGAAACATCATAACTGCTGCGGAAGCAAAGTGTATGCAATATCCTGTTTTCCTTGCCATAAAATCATTTATAAAATCTGCTTTTTCATTTTTGCGCACAATATTTACATTATAGGTAAATCCATTTTCGCTGAAATATCTGCGTATATACTGCGCATATGGTTCATATCCCAGAGTCCGATACTGATAATCTCCACTGACAAGCTGAATCTGTTTTCCCTGATAAACAGTGGAAACACTTGAAAATTTTTCCCTCAGCTCTTCAAGCTGTTCTGGAACCTCTGTATAATTTTGCTCTACATATTCGGCATAGCGCTTTTCCAAAGCTATCATGGTTTTCATTTCTTCTGCAAAATATTCATCTTCTGGTATTGCAACAACATATGGATAATCTCCAAACTTGTCGCGCACATTGTTTATATTCAGACTGTTTTCAAGCATATATCCCGAAAACCTCACCGGCTTTCTTTCGTCTTCTTCGGAAAAATATTCATAACCGTCGCCGCCAACTGTTCCCTTTGTCCCTGTTCTGGAAAAATATGGCCTGTAAATATTTGTATCTTCCTTTAAATGGCTCTCAATCCTCATATCATAACCTGTATCCATATCTTCCTGCGCAGTCGCATAATAAACTCCCATTGACTGCCAATCAGCAAAATACTGTGTAAGTTTTTCCCGAAAAGCGGCGGCCTCCGTAAAATAAATATCCAGATACGTATCGTCCTGCTCCCTGTAATCAAGAGCAGCGAACGCTTTCTTCAAATATTCTTCCTCTTTTTTTATTTCACTGTTACCCCTCTCCTCCCATGAATTCCCTTCATAATTTGTCCCTGCAAAGGATTTTAGATAAATACCTTTTTGTACTGGCGTTCCTCCGCCATAAATTTCTACGGTCAGAACCAGCTCTCCAGTATAAGACACAGGCACAGTATCGTCCAGATTTCCTCTCCTGCCGGAAACAAGTATCTGTTCACTTTTAAATAAATCAGATAAAATCCGTATGCCTCCCTTGAGATTTCCTTCCTCTAACACGGCATTTATCACCGATTTACATTGTGTCATCCATGCGGGTCTCTGATATCCGCCCCAGAAAATATGAAACATAACCAGACAAAATGTGGCCATTGTAACAATAATCGTCATACAGCCTGAAAAAAATGCCACATTTCCCGTATAGGGATAATCATCTGACAAATATTTTTGTTTTTTCTTTTTCCCAAAGCCAATACTGGAATGAATGGCAAAAATTGCCGGAAAGTAAATCAGCCCGAACAATACAACATAACTGGGCGGAACATATCCTACAATCATGGAAATACTAATCAGCGGCACCACAATCAATATATGTACCAGCAGAACAAACTCCATGCAGAAATTATAAATCACATCTGCCACAGCGTAAGTAATTAATATCAGCAGCCAGTCAAGCTCAGTACTGCTGTATTCAAAAAATCCATAATCCCCTTCCGATACAATAATATCCATGCCAAATGCATCTATAATATTTGACACTCCGTCAAAGACAAAAAAGACTCCTCCAAATATCAGAATCAGAAGATATCCTCCAAATATTACAATATTTCGTATTCTTCCGATTCTCTTTTCTTCCATATCTTCCCCGATTACATTTAATATAAAATGAATCAGTATAAAAAAAGAAACTGTAATTAACGGGATAGAAATGGAATCTCTTTCAAAAAATATCACATCATATATGGAAAACACCGCCATCCCTGCTGCAAGCAGAGCAATAAAAGACTGCAGCGCCATATATTTAAAATTGCCGCTTATATGCTTTAGTTTCTTATGGCGGCGTATTTTGTCATTATATGGCTCAAGAAAAGGTTTGAAGCTGTCTGTCTGTTCCTGCTGCTTTGCCACATCCAGATGAAGTACCGTATTATTTTCAAGAAAATACTGTTTTTTATCCTCTGTGCTGTCCTTCTCTTCTCCTTCTTCCTGAATATCAATATAAACCGCATCATCAGGAAGCAGCTCTTTTTTTATATTTTGTGTAGTAATATAAATATTGGTTCCCGTATTTGTATTTTTCTGCAAAACATCTGAAAAATCCGAGTTCTCTTTTCTTTGGTCATAAACCAGCCTCAAAAGATGATTTGCTTCTGTTTCACATGCTCCCTTTTCTCCATATCCTGTAAGGTCAAAAGGAATATTTTGAGAATTGCAGGTATTTATCAGGGAATAGACGACTCCTAATATTTTATCGCTGCTCTCATATCTGGCTTCAGAATCCACAAATGTGTCTACATGAATATGCACTTTCTCATCCACAGTATTTCCAAAATGCTTTACAATCAACTCATCTGACTTGGAACTTAATTTCCAGTGTACATTTCTGATATCATCTCCCTCATGATATTCATCAATGGCAATAATTTCTCCGCGGTTTTCTCCTTTTTTTCCAGTTGAAAATTCCTCATTTTCATCCTCATCTATCCCACAACGGCTGTTTTGAATGAAAAAATCCATTCTCTTTCCAAAATCCGGAAAAATATAAATAAAAGTCTCCACATTTAATTTCTTTTTGTAAACACTGAGAAAAAAGAAATCATATACGCGAATCTGCCTGATTCTGACAGTCATTATCCCATAATGGTGAAAAAGCATATCCATCCCAAAATTACGAATTGTGTGGGGTTCTGAATTTACTACTATAATACGCTTTTCTTTATGTCCGAAATAATCCACTATCTCTACTTTCAATTCAATCCTTGCCGCCGGAAATATGGTATCATTGTCAACCATAATATATTTTTTAATACCATCTTCCTTTTGACAATATTCTTCCTGCTCATCAAAATATACCTTCATCCTCCGTGCCATCAAAAAATTAATAATTCCTATTATCACAGGAACGACGATTCCGACCTCAAATATCAGCTCCGTCTGCCAGCTGTTGTACATAATCATAATCCAGAACAATAGAATGAAAATGACACTGTAAATAATTCTGTTTTTTCTCATGATGATATGTTCCCTTCCACATATTACTTTTCAACAGAGATTTGTCTGATTGCCTCACCAATCATTTCCCTTATTTTTAACCCCTGAGTTTTGCCCCGTCCAGACAAAATAATCCTGTGATTCGCAGTGTCATAAAATACCTTTTTGACATCGTCTGGTACTACATAATTACGACCCTCAATATAAGCCCATGCCTGTGCGGCTTTTACTATGGCAAGTGTTCCACGAGGACTTACTCCCAGTTCAATATTTGAATTGTTTCGCGTAGTATTGACAAGCTTTACAACATATTCCGCAATTTTTTCATGCACAAACACCTGAGAAACCTCTTTCTGTATATAGGCCAAATCCTCGCGGTTAATCACAGCTTGTACCTTTTGTATCAGATTGCCTTCCTCCTTTTTATGAATCAACAGCTTTACTTCATCCTCTGCACTTGGATAACCCATATAAAGCCGAAACATAAATCTGTCAAGCTGTGATTCCGGCAACATTGAGGTTCCCACTGAACCAATGGGATTTTGTGTTGCAATCACAAAAAAAGGACTTGGGACCTTCTTTGTCTTTCCGTCTACTGTCACTTTTCTTTCTTCCATAACCTCCAAAAGCGCCGCCTGTGTCTTTGAAGAGGTTCTGTTTATTTCATCAGCAAGCAGCAGATTACACATCACTGCTCCCGGTTTATATACAAATTCATTCTTTACCTTATCAAACATGGTAAAACCTGTAATATCTGACGGCATTACATCCGTTGTAAACTGGATTCGCTTGTTATCCAGCCCCATCGCCGCTGCGAACGCTTTTGCCATTGTTGTTTTTCCTACTCCCGGTATATCCTCTATCAAAATATGACCATCTGCAATAATTGCAGCAGTTACCTTTTTTATGACATCCTCTTTCCCCAAAACCACCTGATTTATCTGGTTTATAATTTCGTTACATGCTTCTGTACCTGTCATGTGACTTGTCCTCCGTTGCGTTTCAATTCTGTAATATCTCTATCATATTTGAAAATTGACTTTTTTACAAGTAATTTTCATAAAAAATAAAAAATTTTTGTTTTTCTATTGTATATTTTACAGGTTTTTTGTATCATAGATATAACCGCTTACCTATAAAGCCAAGGAGGAAGATATGAATACAAAGGAACAAAAAAATTTACTGATAGATGACATGCATTTTTTTATGCCGGATGAAGAGCAGAAAACTCTGATTACACGTTTTTCTTCTCAAAAATTTAAAGAAGGATTTTACAGGCGTTTTCTTATTTCACTGATAACAGCATTTATTTTTTTTATTGTTGAATTTATTGCCCGTACATATACCAACCGTCATGCAGTGTCCCGCTTTTTCCACTATCCGGGAGCCGAGACGATTCCCGGCATGATGATTTTTGTAGCTTTTGTTTTTCTGGTTTTTAATCTGCTTTCTTTTACTTATATGCGGACAAAAATACAGATGAATAATATTGCAGCCAAATATGAATGCATGAAAGGAATTGTTACCGAAAAATACGATGGCAGACATCTTTCACAGTCATCTGGAGAGGCCAGCAGAAATTATATTCTGTTCAGCAATGAAGAAGGACACTGTACAACTGCTCTTTCTGTTAAAAATTTGCACACTTTTCAGTCTATTGAGGCGGGAGATGAAATCTTAGTAATCAAATATAAACCTCTTGGAACAACAGGCTATACATTTATTCCCTTGACAGAAAAAATCAGGGCATAAAAAACCAGAAAATGCACAACCTAAAAATTGTACTATAACTCTTTGTATTTCATAGAAAATCGGAAAGGAATGACTTATGTATAAAACAAGGTTGTGCAGGAATCTGGAAATCCTGCGTTCTGAATTATCCTCCATACAGACCTCGCGCTTTGCTCAAACCAGAGATTTTATACAGCATGGACATACAAGTGTATATACACATTGTATTTCTGTTGCCTATACAAGCTGTCTGATTGCTGCAAGGCTGAATCTCAAAGTAGATGTGCCAAAGCTGGTTCGCGGCGCACTCCTGCATGATTATTTTTTATATGACTGGCATAACTCAAACAGTCTGCTTCTGCATGGCTTTACCCATTCAAAACGCGCGCTTCAAAATGCCTGTGAGGATTTTAAGCTTTCTCCTCTGGAGTGTAATATTATTTCCAGACATATGTTTCCGCTCACTCCAATCCCTCCTTTGTATATGGAAGGATGGATTGTAAATATTGCTGATAAATACTGCTTTCTTCGTGAAACCTTCGCCCGTGAAAGAATATGGGCTGCGTAACGCAGCCCGTATTTTCTATAACACAGCTCTTACAGAACAGCTCAGGTAATCAATACAATCAGTCTCTAACTGATTATATGATACATGTTAATTCTTATTTTCTGTTATTACTCATGCAACAATCCATACAGGAATGGTCAAAGCTTGGATTAAACGCATAGAAATTATTAAAATCCAATTCATCCTGAACAATTCTCAGTGCTTCGCCAAATCTCTGGAAATGCACGATTTCTCTTGCTCTTAAAAATCTGATTGGGTCGGCAACGTCGGGGTCCTTTACCATCCTTAAAATATTGTCATAGGTAGTTCTTGCCTTTTGTTCTGCCGCCATATCCTCAAACAAATCCGTAATCGGGTCTCCCGTCACCTGAAACTGGGCAGCGGTGAACGGCATACCTGAGGCCGCCTGAGGCCATACACCCGTAGTATGGTCCACATAATACTGGTCGAATCCTGAAGCCTTGATTTCCTCAGGTGTAAGATTACATGTCAGTTGATGAACAATCGTACCTACAATTTCAAGATGTGCCAGTTCACCAGCTCATTGAGGTTGGAAGCATTGATTTTTTTTCCTGTGTGTATTATAATCGTTTTATAATTAAGATGCTTAAAAAACCGCTACTGTTAAATTAATTAAATATAAAATAAAATCAGGAGGAATATATGAATTTTGAAAACTGTTTTCCCATATGGCCAAAACTGACCCCTGCGGAACGTGCCATGTTTACACATTCTGCCATACATCACAAACTGTCCTGCGGGACACTGACCTTTTCTGCTTCTTCAGACTGCCTTGGACTAATTCTTGTCGGCTCCGGCCGGCTCCGGATTTTTATTTCCTCTGAGGAGGGAAAGGAGCTTACTCTCTTTCGTCTGTTCCCACAAGATATCTGTCTGCTTTCTGCTGCATGTATTATAAAAGATATGGAATTAAATATCAGCATAGAGGCTGAAAAGCCGTCTGAAATATGGATTATGCCGTCGAGTATCTGTAAAAAAATCATGTCGGAATCTATTACTTTCTCCAATTATTTAAATCAAATCATGTTTTCCCGAATTGCAAAAATACTTCAGCTTTTTCAAACCGTTATGTGGGAAAATCTGGATAAACGTCTGGCTGCATTTCTGCTGGAAGAACACCGGATAGAAAAAAACAACACTCTGAAAATAACACATGAAAAAATTGCAAATCATATGGGAACTGCAAGAGAAGTAGTCACAAGAACCTTAAAGGCTTTTCAATCAGAAAAAATCGTTCAGCTTTCCAGAGGATATATTACATTGACAGATATTGACCGTCTAAGTGAATTGTCAGAATAAATTTTTTAACTGCAAGACAGCTTCCCGATAAACGATATTTTCTATAAAACACAAAAACACGCCTGATAAAAAATCAGACGTGTCAATTCATTAATTATCTGTGGTGTCTGCCTCCATGATGTCCGGAACTATGATGGCCATAGCCTGCATTTGAGGAATAATTACAGTAAGGATTATTTGAACATTGTACATCACAAACGCCGTCTCCATTATTATCTATAAAATTATAGGTTGGAGCTGTACTCTGATTGCCATAATTTCCATGATGCTCTGCATAATTGCAATATGGATTGTTTTCACACCATACATCACAGATACCATCTCCATCATTATCTATAAAGTTACAGTTTGAGTTGTGATTGCCATAATTTCCGTGATGTTCTGCATAATTGCAGTACGGATTATTTTCACACCATACATCACAAACACCATCTCCGTCATTGTCTATAAATCTTGCTGTTTCAACACTTGGCTCAGTAGGCTGTGGAGCTGGTTGTGTAGGTTGTGTAGATTGTGTAGATTGTTCAGGTTCATTACTGCTGTACGAATTATCTATCTCATTGTTTCCATAGGTAACTTCCTGTCTGTTATCCATATTACTGTCAGATAAATTCGTCACAGGTTCTGTGGTACTTTCCTGATTTGCTGTATCGGTAGTGCTTTCTTCCAAAGCCTTTGTGGTTTCATTCTCCTGACTGACCGAGGCGGAAGATTTTTCGCGGTTTGATAAAAAATCTCTTGCTGCGGAACTAATCGAAGCCCCTGCGAACAAAACGGCAACCAAACCTGCAATCATAATTTTGCGAAACATTTTATCTCCTCCTTTTTATTTGATAACTCTACTATACACAAAAAACAAATACTTTTCTGTGACAAAATCACTGTATTTGAAAAAATTTTTCATTTTTTCAGAATCTTATGAAACAAATAGTTTCTTTGCAAAATTGTACAACGCATTCTGCCATACTGTATTTTGATGTCCTCCTTCTACATCATAAAAAATATGAGGAATTCCCTTTTCTGACATTACATCATGCAGCCTGTATGTTACATCGCCGCAGACATCATCTGTTCTTCCCACACAGAGCATAAGAAGATTAAAATCTCCTGTTTCTTCGGGAATTTCCAAATCATCCAGCAGAGGATGCATAACTCCGCTGTATGTATTGTCCGCCAGAACACCCGCAGAAGAAAATGCTCCTACATACCCGAATAGTTCAGGATAGGTAAATGCTGTATACATTGTATTGCGCCCACCCATGGAATTTCCTGCAATCGCTGTATTTTCCCGTCCTGTTTTTACAGGATAATGACTGTTTATATATGGCATAAGATTCTCTACCAAATCCTTTCCGGTCAGGTCATATGTATATATCTTGTCTTTGATATCCAAATCATCTGTATCCTCTTTTTCATTGACTGCACTGTTTGGACATACCACAATCATTTCCGGCACATCGTCAAAATAATACAGATTCTGCAAAATAATATCTGCGGATTTATTGCGCCAAGTCCGATGACTGCCATCCAGTCCATGCAAAAGATATAATACAGGATACTCTTTGTCCTCATCATAATCCGCAGGCAAAAAAATCATGGCATGTCTGTCTGTATTGGTGATATCAGAATGATACGTAATAGTGTCAGGGCTTCGATAAGAATAACCCGGCTGCTTTTTCATAAAATACGGATTTTCTGACATATCAATGGCTATTCCATCTTCATTTGTTTCTTGTTCATAACTCTCAATTTTTTCTCTTACCTGCTGTTTATATGCTGCACAGGCAGGTATCATGGCGGCACTGATTACTGCCGCCGCTGCTATTACGGATATAAAAATTTTCTTTTTCCTCATGATATATTTCCCCTTTATAAAAGATTTATGATATTGTTTTTATAAAATGATTTTATTGATTATATACCCTAAAGTGAACTTCAAGTCAAGATTTTTTTAACTTTTTTGTTCGTATAATAACGATACTTGAAATTTACATAAAAGTTATAAAAAAGATATGAGTGGTACAAAAAACATTTCGTTTTTTGTGCCACTCATATACATCTATCCCCGCCAAAGGCTGTGGAGATTACAATATGCGTACACTGCCTCGACTTCATCTCCGTCACACAGCGCAAACTGTACCTCCGCCTTATCGTCCGGTTTGAGCATTTTTCTCTGATTTCCCTGTTTTGTCTGCAATGAAACCCATTCAATATAGTGCTCTGGCAGCATAGGATGTTCCACGGAACCAACATTTACTGTTACCAGATTTCCCTCCACCTTATATTCAGGAACATGCTTTTCAACAGCAGCATCGGTAGTGCCTGCAACAAGCTCTTTCATCTTCTCCCCACAGCATATAATAGGGACATTTGCATCCTTGATTTTTTCCACAATATTCTCACAATGTTCACAAATATAATATTTCTGTTCCATAAAATTTATTCCTTTCACTTTTACAAGATATAAAGTTTCCTTTTTATTGTTGCACATGAAAAGCAAAATTATTCTGTAATATGAAGTTTTCTGTTTTCAATATACAATTTTCTGTATACATCTACTGCCGCCTGATATTCATAAATGTCAAATTCCCATCCGGTTTCTTTTATCCAGTCTATATTTTCATCCTTCTGCATATATGACTTCATATAATTTCTGAGTCTCCGTATATTTTCCTCATAACTGTTCTTTGCCACCCAGTCCCAATATTCTGTACTGTTATATTTTTCAAGTGCAATATTATCTCCGTATAACTCCCAGTCTTTATCTGTATAGGCTGTTAAACAGAGAATTCCAGACTTCCGTTCTTCTTTGATATCCCAGTTTTTTCGATTCAGATATCCTATTTTATCCCAATACATACAATTTTCTGATTTGCGTATTTTTACAAGAATAATAATGCAGGACAAATCACAGTCATCTTCACATACCAGAATAGGAAGATTTATGTCGTGCGGGCTGTCAATTAATTCCCATACAAAATCATTCTCCCACTCCCATATCAGCCTGCCTGTCCATGCAGGCAAAAGACCAAGCATACTTCCAAATCGGGAAAGAGCTGGACAGAAACCTGCTTTGATATAGTTATCCAGATATTCCACAATTGGTTTTCCATCAATTATCCAGTAATGTTCCGCATAATGATAACATGTTTTTATATTTTCTACTTTTATTCTGTTTTTCATTATGTCCTCCTTATACTAGTTTGCCCATAATCTCATCCGGTTCATTATGGATTCTGTATGCAATTCTGCTTATTTTTCCCCATTCCTTTGGGTTTTTAAGACATGCTTCCATTTCATATATGGCAGCTTTTATTCTATTTACAGCTTTTGTCTGCTCTTTACTTAAAGTACAATTCCACATAGATTGCTTCAAGATAAGAGCCGCTGATTCACACCCGCAGTCCTCTGCAATTTCCGAATAAAATTCCAACTCTTTTATGTATTCTGCCATTCCTATCTTTTTTTCCAGCAATAACATGCTGATACGAATCATTTCAAGTTCATTTTCAACCTGCTCTAAAGAAAAAAATTGTGTATCTAAATAAAATTCTTTATGAATTATCTCACTATATCTCAAATTTATAATACTTTGATATAACAGTGTCATTACAATAACCAGAGAATGTTGCTGGCTGCCGCCAGCAGGTGTCCATAAACTTGTATATAAAATTTTCTTATCAGAAATCTTTAATAACTGTCTTATAAATTCGCTTTCACCATCTGTAAAAACGACAAAATCACCTTTTTTTACAGGCAGTTCATCACTTCTTTTTATATATGAAATTTCACAGTAATCACATGATTTTATTGTTTCCATTTCTTTTTTCTCTACATATATTGTGAAAATCTCCTGACGCATAAATATTTTCCTTATTTTATTCTTTTCTTTTATTCAAATAACTGACTGACAAACAGTTTATCATAATTAATATCCATTTCCAGCACCGGCTTTCTTAAACTCCATAATGAATCATATACTTATTTTCCCTGATTGCCTGCCCAATCTTTTCAGCTAATAAAACAAGCTGTTTATCCCTGTTTATTCTTTTATCCGAAATTACAATATCCAAAAAAGCTGGCAGTGATTCTGGCGGAATAAGAGTAACACCCTATCTTGCAAGACCTGTTTCGGGAGAATTTAAATTATGAAAATAGGTTTTTATTAATATCAGTCTGTCCCACCAGTCATTTATATATATTTTATCATCAATAAATACACAATGGTATTTATGAGGTTCATATTTTGAATAATCTCTATCTCTTCCTACCTTTTCAATAATTCCAAATTCTGTCTTTATCAAATTCTTTTACCTCTTATTTTTTACTTTTTGTTTTTAATATATAGACAACATAATATATTTGTGAAACCTGTATCTATTTTTCTATACTACAATCCTCTCATTCTGTTTACTGCCATCAGTAAATCAAGCGGCCTTATCATTTCCAGATATAATTCATATTGATGTGTATTAGAAAGTGTTGTATCTCTGGTATTGTCAATCAATCCTTGTACCTTTTGTTTACATTTTTCCAGCAAATCAATTCCTTCTTCTGTATCCATAAGAATTTTCTCCATCAGATAAGCCAGACTGTTTATTTGTCCATCGCAAACCACTGCTGTCATTTTTGTAATATCAGCTGTATAATCATTAATTTTAATATATCTTGCATTTTCAATCTGCACATATTGACTGTAAAAAAATTTATTTTCTGTGGCCGGCATTTGCAGATATTTTTCTTGTGTCCATTGACAGTCCTGTTTTTCATTATTTTTATAAAAAGCATCACATAAATGTCTTCTGACATATTGTGTTTTTTCTGCTGGTATATAATCTTCCATTAAAAGTATGGTATCTGCATATTTTAAATATTCGCCGGAACCTCCGATTACCAAAATTGTCGAAATCTCTTTATCTTTCAGTTCACTAATCCTGTCTGTAAAAGGAATAATCGGCTCATTTTTCACCAGCTTTCTCATATTCTCATCACGAATCATAAAATTTGTAGCACTTGTATCCTCATCAATAAGCAAAAGTCTGCTGCCTCCATATACAGCCTCTATAATATTGACTGCCTGTGAAACGCTGCCGCTTGCTTTTGAAGAAGAAAATGCTTCTACTTTCTGATTTCCGGGTATATAAGAGAAAAATGGAGAAATATCTGTATTACATATATACCTTCCATCTTCTGCATATATTTTACAGGCTGTATCGTCAGTAATCACGTACTCTCTTCCGTCTCCCCTTCTGTGATAGTAAATTCCCATTTCAATACTGTCAAGAAGTGTGCTTTTGCCAGAATACCCTCCTCCTGTAATCACTGTAACCCCCTTTTTTATACCCATTCCTGTCAAAACTTCTCCATTCTGCAATGGCACATAAACCTCCAGTTCAGGCGGAGAGACAAAAGGCACCGCATGTCCCGCAGGCTTCTGTGTATCTCCCTCTCTTGGCAATATGCTTCCATTTGCAATAAAAGCAATTAAATTATGTTGTTTTAAATATTGTCTGATTTTAAGCTGTTGTGAATATAAATTAATGTGAGCATCCAAATCTGCTCTTTCTATCAGCAGCAGTTGATTTGTAATCAAATTCAATAATTCCTTAATTGCTTTAAAGCCTGATTTTCCATTTACATGTACTCCATTTAACAATGGAACCTGAAACTGGATACGCAGCCGAAAAGCCTTGTTCTCTTCTAAATAAATACATCCATTTCTTTTCTGTACCACAGAACTGACAGGCTGCATGAAAAATTGTGCTTTTTCTCTTGCACTTTTTTTATCATTTCTATACTCCTCTGATAAGTGATTTACTGAATCAGATAAAATTTTCAGAATATAATCCTCATATGCCGTTGTATATGAAAGAATCGGATATTTACCCAAAATAAGATGCTCTGGTATAAATACAAATAAAACCAGCTTTTGTGGTGTACGAAAGCCTGTGCCCATAAACTGAAAGGATAAATCTCTGTATAAATAAATTTTCTCTTCTTCTATGGGTTGCTCTGAACTACTTACTGAACTTAGATAAATCTGCTTATCAATATACAATCGGTTTAAACAGCTCTTTTCCTGTGTATGAAATGACATCATCAGTTTCTTAAATTGATTCAAAATATACCTCTTTCCCTGACTATTTGTCAAAATTAATTTGTAATTGCAGGATTTGTCCAATTGAATTTATGGAACAGATATATTCAGAACAGAAGATATAATAATTTTCACAAAAGAATTTCCCAGAACAAAGTGCCTGTGGTACCATAAGTTTGTGATAACCTTTCTTGCACTTTATTTATAAATAGCTGTTCTATAAGAACTTCATCATAAGAAATACAGAATAATTTCCTATGAAAGAAAAACAGAGTACCATGACACTACATCTAATGTAATTCAATCAATAACCACATTTTTTATTTATAGTTCATATGTCACAGATATTGGAAATACTGGAGTTAATATAATATTCACATATATAATTGTTCTTATCATATTAACCACCTCTTTTCCATATATCTGCAATTTACTTTTTTCAAGTATAAATAATATTTTGAAAAATGTCAAGCAGTAAATTATATAGCTGACATCAATACTTATACTGATTATATATTTAAATATTGTTTCAAATTGCCATAAAATAAAAATACCAGATACGATATTTATCTGAACAGATAACAATCATACCCAGTATTAAAATTTTTTTCAGCAATCTGCGAAATATGTATTTATTTCTATATCTTGAATCTTTCCATCATTTCAACCATAGTTTCTACCTGCGTTTTCTGTTCTCCACTGATTGCCGCGGTTTCTTCAGAAGTGGCAGAATTGTTGTCCACCATTTCCGATACTTTGGTAATATTTTTATTTATCTCATGCATATATTCTACATCCTGATTCAGCATACCTGCTATTTGTGTCATTTTTTCCCCTGCTCCCTGCGCATCCTCCATTACCTTTTCCATATTTTCCACGGTTTCATCTGCAATTAAAATTCCTCTGTTTACAGCCTCTATGGTTTTCTGAATCAGCTTGGTAGTTTCTCCCGCTGCCTTTGCTGACTCTTCAGCGAGACTTTTTACCTGTTCTGCTACAACTGCAAAACCTCTTCCTGCATTTCCAGCTCTGGCCGCTTCAATTGCGGCATTTAAAGATAACAGATTTGTCTGCGAGGCGATATCCTCAATTGTAGTAATAATTGACTGAATTTCCTCAGAACATTTACTGATTTCTCCAACGCCTACTTTTAATTCCTGCATCTTGACACTTCCATTTTCAAGCAGTCCTTTGGTTCTGGATGCAATTTTTACTGAATTTTCTGCTTCCGCTGCGCTGCTTTCCATATTCTGTGACATTTCCTCGATTAAATATCGAAGGTCATTGACTTCTCCTGCCTGTACTGTACAGCTTTCCGCCAAATCCTCCGCTGCATATGCAAGCTGCGCGGAACCGCTGTCAATCTGAAGAGAAGCCTCCCGAATAGTGCTTAGAACTTCTCTCATTTTTTCATTAATTATCAAAAAGGATTCTTTTATCTGCATAAATTCTCCGACGTAATCCTGATGAATCTCAATATTATAATCGCCCTCCCCCATTTTTTCAAGAACCTCTGATATTTCCTGAATCATACTCACAAAATTACATTTCATATAATTAATTGCAGATACCATTTTTCCTACCTCGCTCTCATTTTCAGTCATTTCAAGCTCTGTATGAAAGTTTCCTCCCGCAAGTACAATCAACTGGTCCGCTATTTTTACAATCGGCTTTAACAATTCCCTCTCTGAAAATTTTGTAATACAGATAATCTGAAAAATCAAATAAACAAAAGAAATAAAAAACAAAACCTCTATGATAACCTGAAGCCCATGAATCACAGCCTTCTCATCACCCACTCTATCCTGAATTTCCTGAATCGTCTGGTCTGTAAGCTTATTTATCTGCTCTGCTATCCCGTTATATTTATCTCCAAATACAAGCTTTTTGGCCTCTTCTGTCTGGCCTTTTTTTGCAAGCTCCATCGCCTCCTCTTCCAGCGGAACCAGTCCGTCGGACAATTCTGCGATTTTATCCATATCTTGCCATTCTTCATCTGTTAAATTATTTTCCTTTAATCCGGCTCTGGCAATATCACGGTTTTTATCTTCATTCAGCTCCTTCATATATGCATCATAATAACTCTGCTCTCCAGTCGCTGCATGGGAATGTACAGCATCTGTAAGTGTTTTGGAACCCATACGATATTGATTCAGGTACATGGTGGTCTCAAGCTGTTCACTTTCCTTTGCGGATAGCAGAGTATTCATTCCAAGAGAAGCTACAAGCAAAACTACCCCTATAATCACAGTAATAACAGAAGATTTCTCAATTTTTTTCAGTCTTACGGACTGACTCTCGTTATTTTTTTCTTTCATTTTCGTTTTTTTCATATTTATTCATTCCTTCCACGCTGCCAAATAATACAGTCAGCAATTGTTATGTCACTAGACAGACATGGATTTCCTGACCATTTAAATAAGATAATACGGACTATGACAGCTTTTTTATTCGTTACTCCGCTTCGTTTATTTACAATATTTTTTCTTTCACACCCCTTTCTTCTGTTTTCATTTTCATATGTACATCCCTTCTAAAATAAATATCAGAGACAGCCGTTACTTTAAGAGTGCTTTCAATATGAAAATGATAAAACATAAATTCACTGACTTGTTATTAATATTTTGAATCATCTGCCTAGAGCCCTGTATACAAATACAATACAGGGCGACCAAAGACAACCAACATTTCTGTTGATTGCAGGATTTACAGAATAAAAACAAATAAATATCTGTGAACATACAAAACTAGAAATGTCTTATTCTTTTTTATTTAAAACGTACAAAAATATTGTTTCTTTGATAATATCAAAATTTTTTCTATTCGTCAACCTTTCTATTAAAAAAAGCAGGAAAATCTGTATTATTTTTGTCTCTTTGTGCATATTCTGTATACTTCTGCCATATAAACAGCGGACGTATTTTTTATATCTTCCATACGACGTTTTTGCTCTTTATCATCAATAACCGGAGAAAATATTTCGATACTGCAACAGTGTTTTTCGCTGTCATTTCTATATGTCTCAACCAATTCATATATATCCTCCATAAAAATATCGCCTTCCTGTATAATTTCTTTTTCAATATAAATTTTTATACAATTTCTTATTATAATCCTCTATATGATTTCCTGTGTAACTTTTTATATTGTTTTTCACACAATTCATTATATTCCTAAAAACTTGCTCTGTGCATTTATCATTATTTCTGTAAGAGCAGCATAAAACTCTCGCTGTGCATTTTATCATTATTTCTGTAATAACAGTATAGATTCAGCTATATATTATAATAATTTGGTAAAAAAGAAACAATTTAGCAATATGATTGATAACAACACAAGTCCGGTATTACAACCCGATGAAATTATTACTTATTTAAGAAAATCCAGAGCTGACAATGCCAGCGAATGTATAGAGGAAGTTCTTAAAAAACATGAAAACCAACTTCGGGAATATGCCCGTCATGTTCTAAATATTGAACTATCTGACACTTATATTCTGCGCGAGGTAATTTCTGGCGAAACAATCAATGCACGTCCGCAAATGCAGAAATTATTGAAACTGATAGAAAGTCCCACACTGAAAGCGGTACTTGTAATAGAACCTCAAAGGCTAAGCCGTGGAGATTTAGAAGACTGCGGACATCTGATAAATACGCTGCGTTTTACGAAAACCATGGTGATTACTCCTGTCAGAACATACAATCTCGAAGATAAATATGACCGGAAATTTTTTGAAATGGAACTGACAAGAGGAAATGACTATCTTGAATATACAAAAGAAATTTTAAGAAGAGGCGTTCTCGCCTCAGTAAAACAGGGAAACTATATTGCGGCCTCTGCTCCCTATGGTTATCGGAAAGTATCCCTAAAATATGAACATAAAACACTTCACACTCTGGAAATTGTCTCTGAAGAGGCAGCAGTGATACAGATTATGTATGATTTATACCTGAATCAAAACTTTGGATTTCAAAAAATTGCGAACTATCTGGATAAAATGAATATAAAGCCAAGGATTGCTAAAAACTGGTCACCAGCAGCAATTAAGGATATGATAGAAAATCCTGTTTATACAGGAAAAATACGATGGAATCATCGTAAAGCAGTGATTACTATGGAAAATGGGCAAAAAAAAATCAGCAGACCCAAATCGCTTCCAGAACAGTGCATATTGACAATGGGACTTCATAAACCTATTATATCAGAAGAAGTTTACCGTGCTGCCATGGAAAAAAAAGGAAGAAATATTTGTGTTAGAAAAAATTCTTCTCTGGAAAATCCCTTTGCTGGTCTGCTGTTTTGTCAATGCGGGTATTCCATGTCCTATAAATATAACCATTACAAAAATAATTCAAAAGCAATCATGGTATGCAACCGTCAGACAATCTGTCATACGCGTTCTGTTTCATATGATGAATTATTAAAAAATTTAATTCAATGTATGAAGAAAAAAATTACATCCTTCGAGATTGAAATAGAGAATATCGCCTCTGAAAATATGAAATATTATCAGATAATTATTGATGATTTAGAATATCGGCTTGAGCAGCTTTATCAAAAGGATAAACGGCAGAAAGATGCTTTTGAAGATGGAATTTACAGTAAACAGGAATATATGGAAAGAAATAAAGAAATTTGTCAGGAAATTGAAAAAACTATTCAATGTATTGAAAATGCGAAAAGTAATATGCCTGAGATTATAGATTGTAAAAAGAAAAAGGCAGTATTTGAAGAGATTCTACAAACATTATGGGATGCAGATATTCCGGCGGAGAGAAAAAATATTTTGTTGAAAAAATGCATCAGGAAGATTGTATATAAAAATGATATGCCGTCAGGCAGGGGAATAGGACGATATTCTAAAAATGTGTTTCTGCTGGAGGTTTATTTTAATATTTAAAAAATACAAAGGAACTAGATAAGAAAGTATGAAGGGATATAAACTGGTTTGGTTAATGTTTGTGAAATTAAATTCCAACGTCAATGTTCTGGTTCTTCAGTTCCTATATCAGTACCGATATGGTATATTGGGCGTGTCCGCAGTCACAATTATATCGCATACAACGCCTTCAAAAAATAATTGTGAATAAAAGGGGGCGCTGCATGAGCGATTTGCCCCCTTCAGCCAAATTAAAACTTCCCTATTCTTTTATATGATTGCTGCCTTATCCAATCAAAACTTCCTTCCCCTTAAATGCAAATCCATATTTTCGTATGCGCTCTGTCTGTATTCCCTTTGCTTCCAGAGAAGCAGCATATTTCTTATCCTCAATTTGTTGCAACGCTGCTTTTACAGTGTTCTGCAAAGAGTTTTCTTCATCGGTGTCATAAACCTTAAATTCAAGAATAATAGCATTATTTCTCTCTGTTTTTGGTTCCAGTATAACATCATATCTCCCAAAACCGCTTTCTCTGTTAGATGTAATGATATATCTGTCAGCAAGTTCTATCATCAGTCCAAGTACGAAACCATGATAAAATCTTTCTGGTTCGGTTTTTTTAGATGGATTCTTACCTGCATCAGATGCAACCAACGCTTGCGTTGATTGCCCTAAAAAGCTGAATGTGGTAAGCGCAACTTCGTTCATATAAATATTCATTTTCTTAATATCTTCTGCCAGCAATGCTTTGATAAAACCATTATAAGACGGCACAGAACGTGAAAACCATTTCTTAATCATCTGGCGGAACATAACTCTGACTTCTTTATTCGTCAACATGCATTTTCTTAAAATTGCCAAAATCAAGTATGAGTTTCTGTCCAATATTTCGCCTCCTTTGATTTTTTGATTATCTTTCTTCGGCTTGAGTTATTCCTTCCTTACGAACCAGCTCTGCTTCCACAATTTCCACCTTATACTCGTCAAGGCACCCGCATGTCTTATATTTCAGCCGGAAACCTGCCGGAATCGCCTTTATCCATACGATTAACACATTATCTGGATATACAACGATACTATCCAGCAGCTCCTTATACAAAATTTCATTATCCGCTCTCAAAGCCATAATATCGTTCAAAGCTGAAATATATTCTGACATGTCGTCTATCTGCCTGTTTTTGAGTCTTCCGCCGCACTCTGTTTCAAAAAGCTGTTTTTGTAGTCTTTCAATACTTTCATCATATAAACCTGTCTGCTTCTTTAAATCGTCCTTTGATATCACCCCCTCTATCATCAAATCAATCACTTTAGACTTCTTTTCATTCAGATTATCGATTTCCTTCTGAATCCTGTCCGTTTTACTGCTTTGACTGTCAGCTTTCTGCAGCTCGCCTATTTCCCGCAATATTTCCTGTTTTAAATCAGCTTGTTCTTCCTGAAGCTTCTCTATGCAAAATCTCATACACTCACACAAAACCTTATCGTTTACAGAGTGGCTGTCACAGCCTGTTACTTCTCCGTCGCTGTTTACTCTCTGCTTTCCGTTTTTTGTATATCCATAACAGCGCCAAGCTTTATATCTTCCTCCTTTCATCTTCCTGCTTCTATTGACAAATTTCATTCCGCAGATACCGCAGATAATCTTTCCGCTGCACCAATAACGATTAGAATGTTTTGTCTTCTGCTCTTTCGGTGGTGAACGCCTCTTTAATTCGTCCTGTGTTCTATTCCATAAATCCCTGCTGATAATTGCCGGATGATGATTTTCAATATACACCATATCCTCTTCTCCTTTGTTGTACTTTTTCTTATGTGTCAGATAATCCGGCGTGTATGTTTTTTTCTGGCACAAATCTCCTACGTATTTTTCGTTTCTCAATATTTTTAATATCGTGGTATTTGTCCAGCTTTTCACCCTCATTGGTTTCATGCCTTCCTCTATTAATTCTCTGGATATTACATGCGTTCCCTTGCCTTCATTTGTATATTTGTGAAAGATTGCTTTAATAACCGGCACTTCTTCTTCATTCATAAATAATTCTCCGTTTTTTACCCGATATCCCAGCAAATCTCTTCCAAATACTACTCCCTGTTCCATTCTGCGCTTCTGTCCCCATTTTACTCTCATAGACGTTTTGTGGGATTCTTCCTGCGCAAGGCTCGCCATTAGTGTCAGGCGAAATTCTCCGTCTGTATCTCTGGAATCGATATTGTCGATTGTGAATAGTACGCCTACGCCTGCCTCCTTAAGTTTTCGTGTAAAGGACAAGGTATCTACTGTGTTTCTTGCGAATCGGCTGACTTCCTTTGTGAGTATCAAATCGATTTCGTGATGCATGGCATCGTCTATCATTCGGTTAAATCCGGCTCTGTTTTTTGTCTGCGTTCCACTGATGCCTTCATCTATCTAATAGCCGTCTTTGATACAATGTAACTTTGCCCCAAACCTTTTAATTTTGCCTTATACTTTTTAATTTTGCCCCATACTTTTTAACTTTGCCTCCGAGGGGTGTACACGGAATAAAAAAGCATTGAAAAAAATCTGTTTTTATGCCGAAAAAGCACAAAATAAGACGGCTTGGAAAACCAAACCGCCGTATAAGCCTTTATTCAGAACTGACCTCGAAGCAATACCCAACCTCCCTTACGCACCGGATGGTAAACGGCGCATCCGGCTCCGCCTCGTACAGCTTTTCACGTAGATGGCGTATATGGCATCCGATGGCATTGCTCTCATCCCCATAGGCATCCTCTCCCCAGACCTTCCGGTATATCTGGTCGTATGTAAGCACCTGCCCCCTGTTTGCCGCAAGCAGGCACAAAAGGTCGTACTCCTTCGTGGTGAGGTTGATCTCCCTGCGGTCACGGTAAATCTTTCTCCGCCCAGGATAAATCTCCAGTCCCGGAAGCGACAGCATCGGCTCATCCCTCACTCGCAGACATTCGATGTCAGGGTGGGATTCCACTATCTCCATGATTTTATCGAAGATATCGGAGTCGCTGTCATGTATTTCAAATACCACTATACGCACAATGCCGCCACCTCCCTCACTTCATTTTACCGAAGATTTCCCGCAGTTTCTGGAAACTCTCATCGCTGATAGCGTGTTCTATCCGGCAGGCATCCTGCTCTGCCTGCTTCGGACTAACGCCCATATTAATCAATCCGGCTGTAAGAATGCAGTGGCGCTCATAGATTTTCTCGGCCACCTCTTTTCCGGCATCTGTCAGATGTAAGTACCCATCCCCATCTACAGTCAGAAAACCGCCACTCTTCAGAACACCAACCGCATGGCTGATACTCGGCTTGCTGAATCCCATGTGCCGGGCAAGGTCAACGGAACGCACAGCACTTTCTCCCTTTTGCTTTTGCAGTATTAATACAGCCTCCAAATAATCCTCGCCTGACGCATGAATCTTCATTTTCAATCACCTTCAAAAGCAAAGAACCTTTGCAGCCGTTCCCAGCTTATTTGGTTCCATCCATCGCTCCATAACACTTTTCCTTTTTCGATAAACACGAAGTAATTGCAGCACTCTGCAATCAGTTCAGGATCGTGCGTAACAATAAATAACGTCTTTCCTAATGCGCTCAATTTCCGCAGGTTTTCCGCCACCTCTTTCATGTGGCGATAGTCCAGCCCGCTTGTTGGCTCGTCAAAGACAATGATCTGTTTTTCTGACGCAAGCGCACCGGCAATGGCAGTTCTCTGCTTTTGTCCTCCAGATAATGCCATTGGATGGGTATCTTTAAAATCATATAAATCAAGAGAACGCAGAATTGCGCAGGCTGTTTCTTCATTGGGATGCTTCATGCTGATCAGCACCTCATCCAATACGCTCTCTGTAAAAAGCTGATGGTTCACATCCTGCATCACCAGATAGCAATTACTCAGGCATCTTTGTCTTTTTCTGAGTTCTCCATTGATTTCAACTGTTCCCCGGCACTTTTTTTCCAATCCGCACAGGCATCGTACAAAGGTAGATTTTCCGGCGCCATTATTTCCGATGACAGCTGTTATGCTTCCCATAGGGATTTCACACCTGCTGATATGCAGAACCTCCTTTCCACTAGCATAAGAAAAACTGTAGTCACTCAGACGCACCATGCTCCGCCCGATTTTTGTTTCTGCTTCCCGTCTGGCAGGGACAAGCTCTTTTTTACCATATGGACGGAGTCCCATTTCCTGCGCTTTCGCCACGTCCAGTTTCTCAAACTCATCCGCAGTGTATATCCTGCTTATCCTCCCGCTTTTCATATACACGACCCTGTCTGCAAGCCCCCTTAAATAAGACAGCCTGTGTTCCGCAATAATCAGCGTCTTTCCATCCTCCTTAAGCCGCCTTATGCACTCTCTCAATTCGCGTATAGAGGAAATATCCAGATTAGAAGACGGCTCGTCAAAAACATAGATATCCGGATGGAGCATCCGGACAGAAGCACAGGCAATCTTTTGCTTTTCACCGCCGGACAGCTGAAAAATGCTACGGCCCATTAACCGCTCAATGGCAAATTCCCGTACCGTTTTTTCCATCCTGTCCGCAATCTCCGCCTCCGGCATGCCAAGATTTTCACATCCAAAAGCAAGCTCGCTGTCCGTGTCCACGTTAAAGAACTGGCTTCTTGGATTTTGAAATACAGATCCAATCCTTTCTGCCGTTGTATACAGCGGTACTTCATTTACCGCTAACGTCCCGTCTATCACAACCCTTCCCGATAAATTCCCATCAAAATAATTGGGGATTAATCCATTGATCAGGCGTGTAACGGTTGTTTTCCCGCATCCTGATTCTCCGGTAAGCAGTATGGTTTCTCCGCTTTCAATCGTAAGGTTCATATTTTCCAGCCCTCCGGTTCCGGATCCACCTTTATATCGAAAGGATATATTTTCTAACTCTATCATCGGGCGCCTCCTTAGAAAAAATGTTCTTTGGCTAAAACAGCCCCGGCACAAACGCATAATATCCAGATTATCCTATCCTGCCACCCAAAACCTATTTTACAGATATTAGTGCGCTTACCCGGTCTGCCCAGGCCTCTTGTCAGGGCTGCCGCCGAGAGTTCTTCGCCAATTTTCACCGAACACATCAAAAGCGGGACTAAATGATATTCCAGTACCGCCATTGGTTTCCCTCTGCCAAGAGTAAGGCCCCTTATTTTCATGGAATCCCTGATAGAAGATGCTTCCTCTCTTACCGTAGGGAAAAACCGAAATGTCACTGTCAGTGGGATCGTAATAAAATCCGGTATATGCATCCGGCCCATCGCAGCCGAAAATTCGCTGACTGTGGTTGTTGACACAACATAATACCCCATCATAAAACTGGGCATAAAACGCAGCGTAATAAAACAACATATTAGCAAAACTGAATTCAATGCTCCCTGCGTATTCGGGAGCAGAAAGATTTGGATACCATAGCAGACCGCGTAGAGAAGGACATATACAGCTGTTTTCCTATATTCACCTGAGAAAATAAGCAGAAGCATGGGCAAAAGGCATAAAAACGGAATGACAGCCAGCATAAGTTCCCCGCCGCCCCCTGACATTACAAATACAACCATCACCAAAAACATCAGCAGCTTTGTCCGGGGATCCAGCCGGAGCAGTTTCTTTTCCCGCCCCGACTGCATCATTACTCCCCTTTCCATTACGCCATACCTGCTTTTAGGAAATGCTTTCTTAAAATCGCTTTCCCCAATAAACCGCCAAGCAGACCGAAAACGAAGCATACAACCAAAAGTACGGGCAGCACCCACGGCTGCATATAGCCCTGCAGCGTTTGCGTATATTCCTGTCCGTATCCTGTGGCAAGGTTATCATAGTAATTTGTATTAATATACATCGGAATAAACTGCCCCCATACCCAACAGCTAAAAATCCCATTCGCCAGCACGGACTTTGACACGCTTTGATACCCGCTGCTTTTCATCAGCAAATCTGCCAACAGACCAAAGACTGTTCCTGTAATGACTGTAGGCCAGTTTGGCCCCATAAGCATCATGATAATCCCCAGTATCATTCCCATAATTGTGAGCATCCCAAATTTTCTGGCTTTTGTCAGATAGAGCATAAACGGAACGCCTGCGATCAGCGGCACAAACACCGCCAAAAACGGCATCATAATGGGGATAAACCCCAGACACGCCACCGCGAATACGATTACAAAATAAATGGCGGTAAAAATCCCAATATTGATAAAATCCTTTCCCTGCAGCCTGCCATCTTTCTTCATTTTGCATTCCTCCTTAATTAAAGTGTGATATCAGACAACTTCCAATGCGCCGCCTGTTTTCTCCCGGAAATAAACCTCTGATAAGTACCTTCCCGAGAAATCAATTCTTCATGTGTTCCGGCATCCTCAATCATCCCGCCCGAAACCACAAGGATCTGGTCCGCATCCTGAATGGTATTTAACCTGTGGGCAATCACGATCAGCGTCTTTCCCCTGCAGAGCTCGCTGATTGCCTCCTGTATGTACCGTTCATTATCCGCGTCGACGCTTGCCGTAGCTTCGTCCAAAATGACGATCGGCGCATCCTTTAAAATACAGCGTGCGATTGAAATACGCTGTTTTTCCCCGCCAGATAGGCTTTCCCCACCTTCCCCGATCACCGTGTCAAATCCATTCGGAAGCTGCATGATAAAATCGTAGCATCTGGCCTTTTTCGCCGCCTCATATACTGCCTCTCTTGTTGCCAGCGGCCTTCCCATGCTGATATTGTTATAAACCGTATCTTGGAATAAATAAACGCGCTGAAACACCATGCTGATATGATCCATCAGCTCGAAAAGCGGTACTGTCCGGATGTCCTGTCCCCTTACAAGGATGTTTCCCTGTTTTATATCCCAGAACCTGGCTGTCAGATTAGCGATCGTTGACTTACCTCCTCCCGACGGTCCCACCAATGCGCACATCTGGTTCTTTTGAAGCTGAAAAGAAATATCATGCAGGACTTCTTTTTTCCCATACCCAAAGCTTACATGGCAAAATTCGATTTCAGGGGCCGCGCCTTTGGCAGGTATCTTCGCTGTCCCGCTATTGTCAATCTCTGCCTGTTCAAACACATCTTCAATCCGGTCCATGCAGCTATTCATAACCGTTAACCGGGATATATTTCCATACAGCGCCTTTGTGGGGCCAAACACATCTAGCGCAAACAGCATCATTCCGATGCAAAAAGAGGTTGGAACCAGCCCCTGCCAATGCAAAACCATAGCCGCTCCTACGATCAGGGCAGCGCCAATTCCATACAGCATGTTGAGCCGGCGCTGCCACGGCGTGTGGGCCTCCTCGAATGCCAGGCTGGTCTCACAGCTTTTCTTAAAATTCTCTGTCAGTTCCTGTGACTTTTCTCCTAACAGATTATATGCTTTGATAATCCCTATGCCTTCCACAAAATCAAGCACCGCTTCTGTCAGATTTTCACTCTGCTCCTGCCTTGTCACAGAATCCGCCAGTGCCTCCTTTTTCATCCCCTCCGCTGCTGCAAGAATCACCAGCAGAATGAGCAGGCCGGCCATTCCCAGCCAAGGGCTTACCACAAAGAGAAAGAAAAGCATAATGATCTGGGCAAAAATCTCGCTCATCATATCCGCCAATGCCATCATGCAATTTTCTTCAATAAAGACCATGTCCGTAGATAAGACGGAACTGATTTTCCCGATATTGCCTTCCGTAAAATAGCCCATTGGCATCTTCTGTAAATGCTTTCCCAGCTCTGTCCTCTTTTCGGCGAACACCATAAATCCGGCGGCAGACTGCAGACGGTCCGCCGTATGCTGGGAAACGGCCTGCAAAGCTACACAGACAACCATGCCAATGCCCAGTCCGATACATAGCGAACTATCCGCGCTGCCTGCCATAAGGGCGGTAATCGCCACAAAGCCCATGCCCACAGGTGCTTTTGACAGCATGGATTTCAGAAAAGCAAAAACAAATGCCGCCTGAATCCTTCCTTTATATTTTCCGGAAACCTCCAGAATCCGTTTCATCATTTTTATCATGCTTTTTCACCTCCCGCCGAGACCTTCCAGTTCCTGCTTCCTTCCGCCGCTCGCCAGAGCTTCTGATATTCCGCGCAGGAATGTAAAAGTTCTTCATGTTTTCCCACTGCCGCAAGATTCCCCTGATCCAATACGCAGATCTGATCTGCGCCCGTGATCGTGTATAACCGGTGGGCGATCACAACTACAGTTTTGCCGCGGATCACTTCCGCAATCGCCCGGTTCATTTTTTCTTCATTCTGCGGATCCATAAAGGCTGTGGCCTCATCAAGCACTACCACAGGCGCGTCCTTAAGGATTGCCCTGGCTAAGGAGATACGCTGGCGTTCCCCGCCGGACAGTTCTTTTCCCCCGTCTCCGGCTGATGTATGTATGCCCTCCGGCAGACGGTCTATAAATTCCATGCACTGTGCCTTTTTCGCAGCCTCAATTACCTCCTGGTCTGTGGCGGAAGGTCTGCCCAGACGGATATTTTCCAAAATGCTCATATGAAACAAGAATTGTTCCTGCGCCACATAAGAAATCCTGTCATTCAGTGATTCTAGGCTCATATCCTGCAGGTTCTGCCCTCCCATGCTGACCATGCCTTCCGAGGCATCGTAAAAATGAACCATTAGCCTTGCAAGGGTTGACTTTCCGCTGCCGGACTCCCCAACCAAAGCGGTCATTTTTCCTTCCGGTATCGTCAGGCTGATCCCATGCAGGACTTCCTCTTCCTGATAGGAGAAATGGACATTTTCAAACCGTATGGTATGATCCTTTCCCGCAAAGGGCTGATCTGACTGCTTTAACGGCTCGGCCTGCATCATTTTTTCCAATTCCTCTATCTTATAATTCAGCTGCGGAATCTTTCCCATAAAACTCATCGCACGCAGCAACGGCGCCCCAATGCCAAAGCTCATGCACAGAACCAACACAAAATCCGCCAGCTCAGACCATCCCTGTATGACAAACCATGTTCCCAGGGGAAGCGTGAACAGCGCCACGCAGGGAAGGATGCTGTTATATAAAGCCATCCACGGCCAGCACACCCTGTACCAGTCCAGGGTGAAATCCCTGTAGCTTTTGACGTCATTTTCCAAGCGTCTGTAGGAATCCCCGTCCCGGTTAAACACTTTGACCACTTCCATGCCATTCACATATTCCACAATGGTATTGTTCATCCGCTGTGCCGCACTGTAATAGGCGCCCATTTTGTCATTTCCCAGCTTAAAGCATATGCCCATGGAAAGCATGCCAAGGGGCAGGGCAAGCAAGCTTAAAAGCGCTAACTTCCAGTCCGCCAGAAACATGGTGATGATCACGCCTATGGGAACCGCCAGGCCGGCCAGCCCTTCCGGAATGACATGAGCCATCAAAAGCTCAATGGTCTCAATGTCGTCAATAAACATTTTCTTCATGGTCCCCACCCCCCGTTCCTGTATCATTCCCATTGGCTGGTTCTCCATTTTTTTCTGCAGGCATACGCGTATATTCTGCAACGTATGGTATGCGCTGTCGTGGGATAAAGTAAGCCCATGCACATAAAGCAGCGCATAGAGGATTCCGCAGGCTGCGATCATCCCGATCCTCCACAGGATTCCTGCCGCAGTCATCCCCCCTATCCCCAGCAGCGGACGGATCAGCTGATAGATAAAGAAATACGGCAGGATACCCGCAATAACAGCTCCTAAAAGCCATGCTACGGATGCATAGGTCTTTTTCCGATAATCTCCGGCGTATTGCATCGCCTTTCCAAACATTTATTTGCCTCCTTTGATTATTTTATTGGTTAGTTTTCGCTAACCTATTGTCAAAAAATAATGAGAACATCTATTTCACTCTATGCTCCCATTATTGATTGCCGTAATGAATCGGGTATACGGCTTCCTACCGTTCATGTCCCAGCATCGCATGCCAGTCAAACAGCCTGCACAGCATACGGTTATACTCAGGAAGCCTGTTCCAGTCAAACGCATGGATAAAAGGTTCATAAATGGTAGTCCAGAATCCCGTGAGGATCATGTGCATCTCGTTCCGTGAAACCTTCTTCGTTGCCAGGTTGCGCTTATAGGCCTCTAAATAATAATTCCATGATCCTTCCGTCATTTTTTCAACCCAGTCATGCTGAAAATTGGAATAGCAGGTTCCTTCCGCACACTTCAGAAGAAGGACAAAGCCATCCTTTATCTCCAGCAAATTATCAAACCACCACATCATATAAGCCTCATCCATATCCCATGCGGCGATCAGCGCTTCATCTGTCAGCGCAGAGACATCCACCTCCGTCTTGCTATTTGCTATTTCCTCCAGTTTCTCTACCGTTTCTGCAACTACCGCACAAAACAGTTCCTCTTTTCCCTTATACCGTTTATATAAGGCTCCCGTTGTAACCCCAGCGTGTTCACAAATGGATTTTAATGAAGCATCTAAAAATCCTGTTTGTAAAAATTCCTGTTTCGCGCTCTCCAAAAGTCTCGGATCAATGCTCATATCTGGTCTTGACATAATTCACCTTCTTATTGATAATTTAATTACCGATAATCTAATTATCACTTTTTCAGTTTAGCATTTACCAACCAGAATGTCAAGATAGATTTTGAAAAATCTATCTTTTGAACAATTTGAACTGTCATTCATACAGGCAATTTGTTACTTCATACATATTTTAACCAGAATTATAATCTGATGATGCAAGTCCTCCAACAAAAAAGCCACCCTGCAGTCAGGGCAGCCCAATTTCTGTATACCTTATGCTTTTATCTCCATCCCGTTCTTAAAGGTAAACCGGACATCATCCCTGCCGTAGACCGTCGCATGATCCACCAGTGCGTACCATGCGCCCTCATCAAAGCTGTCCACCGCATCCGGCATCGCTCCCAGCGTATCCACCAGGTTCTGCATCATCTCCCGCTGCGCCTGCTTTGCCACGATCCCGTCCTCCACCTCGCCGAGCCGTGCCTTCGCCCTGTCGAACCGCTCCGCAAGGGCATTGTAGCGTTTTTCGTATTCCTTCTGGTTCTGCGCGATGCGGGCGTTCTCCGCAATGCACTGCTGTATCAGCTCCGCCACCACGTTCATCTCCTCCTGCAGGTGCTTCTTCTCCCTGTCCAGTTCGTCCGTCCCAAATGCCGCCTCTTTCATCTCCTCAAAGGCTGCCGTGATCTCCGCCCTTTCCCTGCAGAAACTGTTCAGCGCCCTGACGAACAGCGTCCGAATGGTTTCCTCATCAAGATGGGGCGTGGTGCATTTCTTCCCGCCGTCAAACTTGTGGTTGCACTGCCAGACCACCTTCCGGTACTTATCGTTGGAATGCCAAACCTTGGAGCCGTACCAGCTCCCGCAGTCCCCGCACTTTATCTTTCCGGAGAAAACGCCCACGCAGCTGTTCCGGTTCTTCCCCGGCCGTCTCGCCTTCATCAATGCCTGGACGCTGTCAAAGACGTAAGGCTCTATGATGGCCGGATGGTTTCCCTCCACATAATACTGCGGCACCTCGCCCTCATTGACTTTTTTCTTCTTTGAAAGGAAATCCACCGTGTAGACCTTCTGGAGCAGGGCGTCGCCTTTGTATTTCTCGTTGGTGAGGATGGACTCCACCACCGCCCTGCCCCACACCTTCTTGCCGCCCGGAGTCGGGATGCCTTCTTCCGTCAGCATCTTTGCGATCTTATAAGGCGAATGCCCGTGCAGGAACAGCCCGTAGATTTTCCGCACCGTTTCCGCCTGCCCTTTGTTGATGACGAGGTTCCCGTCCTCTCCCCGGTCGTAGCCGAGAAACCTGCCGAAGGGGACGCTCACTTTGCCGTCGGCGAACCGTTTCCTCATGCCCCAGGTGCAGTTCTCCGAAATGCTCCGGCTCTCCTCCTGCGCCAGCGAGGACATGATGGTGATGAGCAGCTCGCCCTTGGAATCGAAAGTCCAGATATTCTCTTTCTCAAAATAACATTCGCAGCCGTTCTCCTTCAGCTTCCGGATGGTGGAGAGGCTGTCGACCGTGTTCCTTGCGAACCTCGACACGCTCTTGGTGATGATGAGGTCGATGCGTCCGGCGAGGGCGTCCTCCACCATCTGGTTAAAGCCGCTGCGGTGCCGTGTGGAGGTTGCGCTGATTCCCTCATCCGAATACAGTTTGACAAATTCCCAATCCTCCCTGCTCTGTATGTATCTGGTATAGTAGTCGCACTGTGCGGCGTAGCTGGTCTGCTGGTCTTCCATGTCGGTGGAAACGCGGGCGTAGCCTGCCACCCTCCGCTTCTTCCGGCTGCTGATGGGGTCCGCCGTGAAGCGGTTCCGTGTGGCCGGTATCGTTGTCACGTTCTTTGCCATTTTCTCACCTTCCCTCCATAAAAACGGCACGCAAGGCTCCCGTCCTCCAGCGCCATAAGCTCCTGTACCTGTTTTTCAAATTCAGCCCCGTCAAATTCCTCCATGCCCATCAGGTAAGCTGAAATTTTGCGGATATCTGAATCTTGGAAATCCCGCCCGCCGCATTCCGTCCGGACTCTGGACTTGCCGCTGCACCGCCAGTAGGTGTATTTCCCGTAACAGCAGTATCTGTGGTAGAAATTGTCGCAGGAGGCGCACCGTATCTTCCCGGCAAATTCCTCCGTGGATGTGTTCTCGTGCCTGCTGCCGCGGAGCTTCAGAGCTTTATGCGTCCTGACCGTGCCGTCCTTCAGATGGAAATCTATGCTCCCTGTTTTCTGCACCACCATCCGCTCCAGCGTTTCCTCAAAAAAGTCCTCGTTAAACTCTTCCTGCCCCATGACCTTGCAGAAGATTTCCCTTATCTCCGAATCCGGGTAATTCACGCTGTCGCAGGTCACGCCGCGGCTGCTTTTGGCACGGCAGTACCAGTAAAGATGCCCGCCGTCCGCAGTCTGGCTCACCGCCCTGCCGAAACGCCGCCCGCAGGTCCCGCAGAAAATCTTCCCGTCAAAAATGTTTTTCGGGCGTTTCCCTGCCGGCTTGTCAGGCTTGGGGGACTTCACCGGCTCCGGCGGAGCCTCCCATACCTTTGTTTGTCCGTCCAGGAACACTGCCTCAAGGCTGCCGTCCGGGAGGATGGTAAGCCCCCTGACGGATTCCCCGAAAGCCTCCGCATCAAACGCCTCCGTTCCCATCAGGCCCGCGCATATCTTTTGGAGCTGCTCTTCGGAATAATTGCGGCTTTGGCAGGTAACTCCTTTCTCTTTCTTCGCCCTGCAGAACCAGCTCACATATTCCCGCCCTTTCACCGTGGCCGAACGCCTCGTATAATGGCATCCGCAGATGCCGCACTTTATTTTCCCTGTAAAAGGGTATGTGGGATTTACCAGCGCCGCCCTTCTGCTGATCTCATCCTGTGCCTTGTCAAAAACCTCACGGCTGATGATTGCCGTATGGTCGTTTTCCACATAATACTGCGGGAGCTGCCCCTGGTTTTTAATCTTGTTCTTCCGGATGGGGTCTTCGATAAAGCATTTCTGGTACCTGCGGTCGCCGATGTAAATTTCATTGCGCAGGATATAGTTCAGGTGGCTGTAGGAAAGGCCGTATCCCCTCCATGATTTTATCCCTGCTGCCTCCAGTTCGCTTTTGATCTCCCCAAGCGGCACGCCCGATGTGAACCTCTCGAATATCAGCCTTACGGCTTCTGCCTCTTCCGGCACGATTTCATATTTCCCGCCGTCATAGCTGTATCCGAATACCCGTTTGTTCTTTACCCCGATCTCGCCGGACTGATACCTTTTCCGGATTCCCCATTTCGAATTTTCCGAAATGGAGCGGCTCTCCTCCTGTGCAAACGAGGCAAGGATGGAAAGCATCAGCTCCCCGTCCCCGGAAAAGGAATGGATATGCTCCTTCTCAAACCGCACCTCCACCCCGATCTCCTTTAAATGCCTGACCGTGGAGAGCAGGTCCACCGTGTTCCTGGCAAACCTTGATATGCTCTTGGTCAGCACGATGTCCACCTTCCCCGCCTCGCAGTCCGCAATAAGGCGGAGGAACTCGCTGCGCGCCGCCGTCCCGGTCCCGCTGATCCCAAAATCCGCATACACCCCGGCATATTCCCACTCAGGGTTTGACTGTATCAGCCCGTTATAGTAACTCACCTGTGCGGAAAGGGAATGGGCGAGGCGGTCCGTTTCCATGGACACGCGGGCGTAGGCTGCAACTTTCGCCCGCTTCTTCAGAGCCGGGATTTTCGGCTCTATCCTGCTTATTTTCGCCATAAGATCACTCCTTCCCGGCAAACTCGTTTGCCGTTACTATAACATCACTCTAAAACCGCATTAAGTCAACGGTTTTCCAGCCAGTAATGTACCCGAAATTGGGCGGTATTTTTCCAGCAGTTTTGTATCAATTATGGCTAATACCTCCCTATCGATGACGCCCTTTTCCAGCATGGATTTAGCGATGGAGAGCGAAATGTAATACAGCTTTTCCGCCCGGAACTGCTCCTCAGTCATCTGCCCCGCCTCCTCCAAACCGGTCCTTGATATAACAGGCGTGGGAGCAGTATTTCCGTCTGGAATTGCCGTAGGCCGTGAACTCCCTGCCGCACCCGGCGCAGGTATGGGTGTAGACCGCTTTTTTGTTCAGCATCTCCGGATGCTCCTTCCACCATTTCTTCCGGCACTGTGCAGAGCAGAATACCCTTGTTTTCATCCCCTCGGCCTGCTCCAGTGCGGCTCCGCATTCTTTACAGCGGCTGCGGGGTTCCTCCTGCGCTTTTCCTGCCATGTTCCCGGTCAGCCCGTTCCGCCTGCAGAACGCCACCACGGCATCCTTTGTCAGCCCGACCTCCTTTGCTATGCTCGCATATCCAAAGCCGCTGCTGCGGCGCTTTATGACCACATTTTTCTGTTCTTCCGTCATGAGAACCACCTCCTGCGGAGGCTTATGTATTTTACCCCTGCTTATAAGAAAGCCTCCCATTTCATTGCCACGGCAGAAGGGAAAACTTGAGGGTAAAATAAAAAAAACCGCCTTACGGCATCTTATGAGCCGCAGGCTTGTCACTATTCGCTGTTCTTTCATATCGTTTTATTATATATCGGGTATTGCCATACAGCATAAACAAACGGAAAAAACGGTCTGGTTTCCCAGACCGCCGTGTGGATCATCTACCCCGCATTTACCCCAAAACGCTATCATCCCATACAGACATCCCATTTTTCCTTACTTACTATTCATCCGTCTGATATAGCTGCAGATCAGGTCTGCTGCCGCCTCTTCGCCCACCGATGCGTCAATGCACAGTTCATAGCCGTGTGGATTGCCCCACTCCTGACCGGAAACGCTTTTATAATATGCACCCCTTGCGGCATCCGACCTTGCAATGCTCTTTTTCGCATCCTCCGGGCTGTCCCCATACATCTCCATTACCTTTTTCTCACGGTAGCTTTCCGGGGCATAGATAAAGATACGCACCACATCCGGGTAATTACGCAGTACATAGTCAGCCGAACGCCCTATGATGACGCAGGAGCCTGCGTCCGCAATATGCCGGATTGCCTTTTCCTGCGCCGCTATGGCGCGTTTCACCGGATCGGCTGTGAGGTACAGTTCCCTCATAACGGCATTTTCATCGGAATTGATGCCGGAAATAAATTCCCGCGCCAGCCCGCTTTCCTGGGCGGCGACCGCCACCAGTTCTTTATAATAGCAGGGGATATCCAGTTTTTCCGCCACCATCTGCCCGATCCGTTTTCCGGCGGAGCCATGCTCCCTGGCAATCGTGATGACCGCTCCCTTGCGGGACGGCCGGATTGCTGCCGCAGCAGGCTCTTGCGTTTCCTTCTCCCTGCCTAATTCCTTCCACACCCGTACCATGACTGCCGCCGTAACGAAAATGGCAAGCACATCCGCAGCCGGGGCTGCCCAGAAAATGCCGGTAACGCCCATGAAAACAGGAATCAGAAGGGAAAAAACAATCAGCAGCGCATCCCGCAGGACGGACAACGGTGCGGCTGCCTTTGCCCTGCCGATGGACTGCAGGAAAATGGCGCAGACCTTCTGGACGCAGGTCACGAGGATAAGGGAAAGATAAATCCGAAGGCAGAGTACCGCAAAATCAAAATACATGGGGTCGTCTGCCGAGCCGAACATCCGGATGAACACGCCGGGGACAGCCTCAAACAAAACGATGCAGACCAGTCCGACAACAGCCGTCCACTTAACCATCAGCTTCAGCAGTTCCCGTACCCGGCCATAATTTTTTGCCCCATAGTTATAGCCCACGATTGGCTGTGCACCGGCAGCAATGCCTATGGCGACATTCAGCACGATCTGGAAGAGCTTCATAATGACCACGAATGCCGCCAGCGGGATATCCGCGCCATAAACGGAGCCTGCTCCATACTTCACCAGCAGTATATTGTTGACAACCGTAATGACCACGATGGAAAGCTGTGTCAGGAGGCTTGAAGTCCCCAGGGCCATTACCGGCTTCAGGAGCGCCAGGCTCGGCCTGAAACTGCCGGCGACCACCCGGAAAGTCTTTGGATGCCTTAAATAAGCCGCACAGATCAGGAAGCTGACAAACTGCCCAAGGATGGTAGCCCAAGCCGCACCCTTAATCCCCATGTCAAGAGCAAAGATGGCAACCGGATCGCCGATGATATTGATGACTGCTCCGGTAAGCATGGCAGCCATGGCGTATTTTGGGCTGCCGTCCGCCCTGATAATAGAGGCAAGCGTATTCTGTGTCATGGCGAGGGGCATCATGGCAAAGATAATCACGCCATAGTCGTGCGCCATCTGTATGTTAGCGTCCGTCGCGCCAATCAGGCTCAGCAGGCCGTCACCCCAAAGATAAGCAATGAAAACCACCACAACGCCGGAGAGAAACGATCCAAGAACCGCACCGCCAACGCTCCTGTGGATGTCCTTTGTTTCCCCACGCCCCAAAGAAACACTCAGTGCGGCAGCTGCGCCGTCACCAAAAAACAGGCTTAAGCCCCACCCCACTACCGTGATCGGGAAGATCACGCCGGTAGCGGCATTGCCCAGATAGCCCACGCCATTGCCCACAAATATCTGGTCTACAATGTTGTAGAGGCATGAAATGATAAGGGAACAGATGCAGGGGATTGCAAACTGCCGCAGCAGCTTCCCCACCCTTTCCGTGCCAAGATAATTACTGTTTTCCATAATGGATTCTCCTTTTCTCCTTTTTTGCGCAAAAAAACAACACCTGCAGCACCCGTACCGTAATCAGATTTACGCGCGTCGCGCCACATGTGTCGTTGATTTTGCATTATTTAATTTCCAAATACTATTATACCTTTTTCCGCCTTTCAAAATCAAAGGGATTTTTCCACAAAAATCTGCCGCCTGTCATCTGTAAAAACTGCACAAAGTTTCGATTATTCCCTGGCTACCTTTCAGGTCATTCCGAATTAATCTC
>CAJTOU010000009.1 GCA_910577835.1 uncultured Lachnospiraceae bacterium
TTCGGCGGATATCCATGGTTTCATAAAAAAGAAATGTTTGAAAAAAAGAGCTTTCCATGGAGCCATGATATGTCTGCAAGAACCTGTCTGCTAAAAGATGAATTTATAAATGAGATAGATGCACAAGGATATGCGCAGAAAGTATATAATGAATCTATTGCTGAAACACCTGCACTTGCGGGAGAAGATTCTTTTGAGGCAAGGCGGAGAGAGATTTCATGGCTGAATATACGCTGGTTTATGATGACATTATTAAACAGAATGGACAGAACCAGTATGTATTCTGGTCTGGAAGCAAGGGTACCTTATGCAGACCACCGGATTCTTGAATATGTATATAATATCCCATGGGAAATGAAGTGTCATGAAAATGTAACAAAAAGCCTGCTGATTGCTGCCGGAAAAAATCTGCTGCCGAATGAAGTGCTTCACAGAAAAAAGAGTCCTTATCCAAAAACCTATGACCCGGAATATGAGTACCTTTTAAAATCAAGAATGTTGGATATTTTATCTTCACCAAATGAGCCGATTCATTCAATTATAGATAAAGAAAAGGTAATTTCTTTTATGAATACGGATTCTGACTATGGAAGACCATGGTATGGGCAGTTAATGGCAGGACCACAGATGATTGCGTATATGCTGCAAGTAAATTACTGGATGAAGAAATATGGGATAAAATAGAGCAGATTTCATTCACTAATAAACAAAATATTTAACAGGAGATATGAATAAATATTACCATATCTCCTGTTAAACTAACAGCAGTTAAAACGGTGTCGGCTGATACTCGTTCCATTGGGGCTGAAATCTATTCTCAAAGAACTCGGTAAAAATATCTATACATTCTTCCATGGAGCACATTTTATAAACCAGATGTATTCCATCTTCCTCATCAACTCCAAGTTCGACTACAATCTCATCTTCTTCATTGTTATAGCTTGTCTGAACATAACGCACCTTATTCTGTGCCTCTGGTGAAGTAAGTACAAGAAACTGGTCCGGGGTATAATAGACATCCTCCAGATAATCCTTTATTTCATCTACTCCAAACTTTTTCAGAGTTTGCTCCTGATTTTGCAGAGTATATCCATTCTGTTTTGGTATCTTTTCAAAAACCATTCTGATGTCTCCTTTCATCCGCCTGATAATCTTTCATATTCTGTTTCATATTGATTTTTCTGCACAATAAAACAGTCCTTTTCGTTCCTCATATTTACCAGCAGATAATCTCCTGCTTTTCCTCTTTGACAATTTCCATTCTCTTTATCCCAGTGATTTCTTAATCTGAGATTCTTTGTAAGCCTTTTTGCATAATAACAGGCAGTTTTATTTGAAATGCAGGCAGTTCCCGCAGAAATAATGTCAAAATTCTCATTTGTCAGTGTATTAATAAGCTTTGGCATATATTCTGCTTCAAGTGAAAACGGAAAATCGGCATAATGATAACATCTTTCAAATTCCGTTTTGTCTATCGCATGAACATATCCATTTTTATTAATCACAATATAGGTATCAAAGCTGATGTAAAAATTTAAATTTCCATCTATATGACGGATATAACATTCTGTTCCCTCCGGCATAATATCTGCCGGATTTATAACAAGATGCAGATTGGAAAGCTGTCTGCAACGCTCCATATCCTGCGTGATAACAGGAGTTTTTGTGGTATCAAGAAATTCATAGCTGTCCATAAACTGTCCTGTTTTCATATAAATATAATTTTCTATGGAAGTATATTCACCAAGACTTTTTATTCTCTTTTTTTCAATAAATCCGCCTGCTTTGTTTGCATGACCTCCGCCGTTTCCGACTTTATCTGTTAGGAAAACAACAAGGTCCTCCGCTGTCACCCTCTCTCCGCAAGTACGCGCAGAAATACGATAGCCGTCGTTATCCTCCGCATATACAATACAGGTATCTACACTGTCAACCTGAATCAGAAGGTCGCTGACTACACCAAGCATATTTCTATCACAGGGATTGGAACGAATATAGGCAATGCGCTGTTCTGGATTATAATTATAACGAAGCAGTGCTACTGCTGCCGTTTCCAGCTCCGAAAGAGTAAAATTGGCATTGCGCATTTTGGTAAGAATATTTTTATCAATCTCCAGCTCATCTACCATATCAAAATCATAGGGATGCTCCATTTCTCCAAATTCATTTGTATCCATAAACAACCCATAATATAAAGCGGTTGACAAATCCTTGTTTTTCTTTAAATCATAGCCGCAGTCTTCCAGACATTTATATATTAAAGTAGCACAGCTTCCATAGGCACTTCGAATATCTGAATAGTCTGTTGTATGACCTGCATTTAAATGATGGTCTAAAACTGCAATTTTTTTAGCGGGAAATCTGGTCACATTTCCCTCCCCATATTGACAGTCTACACAGATAAGAAGCTCTGATTCAGGCATTTCACAGACATATTCTGCGGGAATATGAAGCTCCTCTATCATAATTTTTAAATTGCTTTTCATTTGGTTTGTTTTGCCGGAATAAATCATTCGGACATTTTTTCCAAGCTCTTTAAAATATGTATATACGCCAAAGGCAGAAGCTATGGCATCCGCATCAGGATTATCGTGACACTGGACTGTGATATTGTCATATTGCTGTAATTCTTCCAGAATATTTTTTCTTTGCATCTTAATTTTACCACCGTTTTTCAGTTTTTGTATACAAGGTGATTATAACATATAAATTCCAGTAAGACAACATATTTTGGTTATTCTCATAACTTGCTTTATTGTATGAAATTGAGAAAAACAGCGGACAGAATTTTGTTTTCTATATTACGAAAATATTTACTGAATGTGCCGGTATCTTAAGTACTGTTTCCTCTTCCTCCAATACAAAATCTTGAGTCTTTGGAGCTACTTTCTCTGGTTCTTTAAAGGAATTTTCATCGTCCAGCCGATATCCTGCCATTCTGATTAATTTTCCAGTCTTTTTCTTTCTTTCCATTCCATAAAGCCGGACCGTGGTTTCCTTTTCGGAATCTGAGAGATTAACTGCCTTTAAAATAACCGTTCCATCATTTTTTACACTTGCGGATGTATATAAAGGCTCCACAAGTACCGGTTTTAAGTCTACGTTATGATACTGTACTCCATCTACAAAGGTCTGAATATTCCTTCCGTCTACTTTAAGCTCAAGCTTATACACCCGATTCTGTTCTACTGAAAATGTATACTGTGCCAGACAGGAACCTCTGCCCTTGACCACCTCTGTCACCGCCATATCAAGATTCTGCCATGCTCCAAGCTCCCAGAACATTCTGTTTTTCTCATCCTGTTTGTTAAACTCCAGAAAGAAACCACTTTTACCGGTTAATTCCTTTGCATTCATACGGATTGTATATTTGCCGGAATCTATCTCTGCCAGAACTACATTTTTATTTTCTGCATTTACAAGCACATTATCAGGTCTGATTTCTTCTCCTGTTTCTTCATTCAAAATCACAATATCCGAGTATTCTACATCAGCATTTTTATAATCCAGAGCAATTTTTCCACCAAGTCGTGATTTTTCCGGCATAATATCCACAGGCTCTTCCTCAAAGCTTATCTTATTTTCCAGAAGATTGTCACCCTGATAATTCATAAACAGCTTCTGTACATAATAATTTGGCGTTCCATAAACCTGATGATTGTTATACCATATCATATCCGGTTTCCAGTTGACATAATCCACATGACAAAGCATAGGCGCATAACAGGCAAGCGCAACCTTTCCGGCATTTCTTTCCAGCCCTGTCATATAACCAGCCTCAACCAATGCATTATACCATGTATTTCCCCATGTAGCATATTCTCCCAGAAAAACCTTTGTATCATCTTTCTTAAAATTATCATAGCGGTGCTGATTTGCAATAAACCATTCTGGTGACATATAATAATGCTCATCAATCAAATCAGAATGATTTTCCCTTGCAGATTTCCAGCCTCTTTCATATTCTCCTCCTGCCGCAAACGGGCTTGCTGTATTAATAATTTTAATATCAGGATATTTTTCCTTAATTGCCTTATGAAATAATGGGTATCTCTCGAAAAACGGTTCACAGACTTCCTCATTTCCAATCCCAATATATTCAAGTCCAAAAGGTTTTTCATGTCCGAGGGATGCACGGATGCCTCCCCATTTCGTAGAACTGCTGCCATTTGCAAACTCGATTAAATCCAGTGCATCGTCAACCCACTCCTGCATTTCATCCATTGGAACAATTCTCTGATGATGAGGGTCATAACCGCCCGGAAGTACTGGTATCGGCTTTGCACCTATTTCCTCACAAAAACAGAAATATTCATAATATCCCAGTCCAAGCGTCTGGTTATAGCCCCAATTGCTTCTTCTTGCAGGTCTTGATTCAAGAGGACCAATTGTATTTTTCCAACGGTACATGGAATCTCTGTCCTCAGAATTTAAAGAGCCGTCATGAACCAGACAACCGCCCGGAAAACGCATAAATTTCGGCTTCATATCCGCTATCAGACTGGCAATATCATTTCTCATACCATTTTTTTTATTTTGAAAGGTATCTGATGGAAATAATGAGATAAAATCAAGAAATATTCTGCCTTCTCCCTCGGCAGTCATACATAATCTTGCTTCAAAATCCTCTGTCTCCGGCTCAAAACAAAGCTCATATTTTGTCCACTCATTGGTGAGTGCCACAGATTGCTCCTCATAAATATCTCCGGCTTTGCTTTTTAAAGATACTTTAATGCCTTTTTCCATATCCTTATCCCGCTTTGCATAGCAGGAAAAGTGATATTTTATCCCCTGCTTTAACGGAATACCGCTTCCAAATCCAAGATTCATGATTCCGGCCTGTTTTGCTGGATTTTTCAGCTCCATTACGAAATAATGAGGATTTTTCTGATTGACAGGATTTGTATCTTCAATAGAAAAAACTGCATTTTCTTCCGAAATTTTTTCCCATGCCGTGAAACTGTGATAGTTTCTGTTGTCGATTGGTGAAAATTCAAACGAGCGGTTTTGTATGAATTCCGCATATAAGCCGCCGTCGGCTGCGTGATTCAGGTCTTCAAAAAAGATACCGAACATATCACCTATATCTTCTGTTTTGTTATCTGTCCAGATTTCCCATTTACTGCTCATAAAATTACCTCCTGATTTGTTTGGAATAGTATATATTTTGACGACATTATACTACAATGAAGCACGCGGATGCGTGCGCTGGTCATCAAACTTCGTTTGACGACATTATATCACCAATCAGAAAAATTTTACAGCGTTTCTTTTCTTTCTTTTAAAATTTTATATTTGTGTTCTTTTATCACCCTATCCACACAGCTCCTGCATAAGTTCGTGTACCGACATCATCTTATTTATCCGTCCCACATTGGCGCCGCAAAAAACAAGCCCGTTGTCTATATCTCCCTTTACCGCATCTGTCAGGGCTTTTGTAATACAATATGGCACTTCTGCCGGATTGCACTTTTCCAGACACTGATAGCACTTTTTAATTGTCTGTCTTGTCGTCTCCAGACTTTCAATAAATTTATTGCGAAGAGCACGCCCTGGCATGCCCACAGGACTTTGGACAATCTCAATATCTTCAGGCTTTGCATTTATATATGCCTGTTTATACTCTGGCGCTGCATCGCACTCATACGTAGCCACAAAGCGGCTGGCAATCTGAACCGCATCCGCTCCCAGTGATAGCACATGCTCAATATCCTGTTTATCATAAATTCCACCTGCTACTGCTACTGGAATTTTACACTGATATCTGTCCTCATATTCCTTTTTGCAGGCAATGATTTTCTTTATTTCTTCCTCATAATTCAAATGTTCCATATCAGAAAGCTGTTCTCTGGAAAATCCCAGATGCCCTCCTGCTTTGGGACCTTCTATTACAAGCAAATCCGCTGTTTGATTATATTTTTTTGACCACATTTTCAATATGATTCTCGCTGCTTTTTCGGAAGAAACAATAGGCGCAAGCGCAGGAACATCCTCCTCTTTGCAGTGAAACTCTCCCGCTGCCTCTTTTACAATATCCGGCAAATCTACTGGAAGGCCCGCACCGCAGATAATCACATCCGCTCCGGCCTTCACTGCAGCCTTTACATGTTCTTTATAATGCTTTAATGCCACCATAATATTGACGCCTACAAGACCGGCTCCCTTTGCAATTTCCTTGGCTCTTCTTATATGCCTTTCAATTGCCCGAAGGTTACATTCTGCCTGATTGTTTTCAAATCCTTCCTCGTCATATCCAATTTGAGCAGTAGAAATAATACCTACTCCCTTTTCTGATGCCACTGCTCCCGCCAGAGAGGAACGACTGATGCCAACGCCCATTCCTCCCTGAATAACCGGATATTCTGCTGTCTTATTTTTAATGATAAGTTTATTCATTGTCTGTTTCACTCCTTATACTAGAAAGCATTTATATACTTTAGACCGCCAAACTGTTTGTGGCGGTTCAATATCTGTGCCGGATATTAGTATAAGCAATACCGTTTGTCATGTCAAGATATTATAGTAATATTTTACAGATTATAAAGATATAATTATTACTATATATAGTTTTAAATACTATATTGAAGTTGTTGGTTTGATTATCTCCATGCCTTGTCTATCTTTATACATTTGTAAAGTCCAACCCGATTTTTTTCAAATTTCTTTCCGCGCTATATGCAATTCCTGTAATGCTTTGTATGCAACATTATTGCTTTTTATGAACAAGCCTGTTCAGAACAAAAAGGCTCAAAGCAAGCAGAGAAACAAAAATGTACAATATAAATCCTGTGATTATTGCATAAAAAAATGTAAGTTCTTCAGGTTCAACAAAACCATAAACAAATTCTCCCGTAAACCGACAGCGTATGTAGTCAAACAAAAAGTATACCATTATCATTATCGGTGCTGTTAGAACAAACCTCATTTTACGCCTTTGCTCATTGATAAAAAGCATATAACAGGATATAAAAACAATCGGATTGATGACATGCATAAAGAAAAATGCACCTTTGAAATTGAACTTATATACTCCAGTTAAACTTCCCATACAAACAAGGAATACCATAAGTATACTTACAGTAACATTCAGATAAAATGTACTCAAAAAATTTTTCTTTTTTGTGATATTAAATATTCCATCTGCAAGCAAAAGCAATCCACCAATCGTATTTGATATACAAGTTAATTCAACTAAATATTCCGGTTGAGGAATGTAGCCGATTAAAACACATACAATCATTACCACTCCCACTATAATTTTAACTATATTTCTAATCATCTGATTTTACCCTCCAAAACTCCCAATTTTACGCTCTAAACAACTTCAAGACAAACAGGAATTATATATTTTTAAAGAGCTTTATTCTTTTTTCCTTACGAATACTAATAATGGTGTTGACAATACATAGCAGTATAAAAAGGCTCGTAAAATTAATCCAAATATCTCTATATGCTGTTTTCGCCAATTCCTCCCTTAGTCCACTAAACCAGACATATCCAAATGCTGATAATTGCGATGGCACATATGCAATAATATATCTAAAAATCAAAGGTTTAACGGGCAAATCAGTACATAGCTCAAATGCTGCAATACCAATCAAAAGAATAATGGCCCTGTCTAATTCGTGCCAATTACCGCTTGGGTCTTCATAAATACCATTACCAAGATATAAAACACTATTTAACAATGTTATTACAGTATATATTATCGAATAAACCGACACTATACCTATCCATTTTTTCTTATTCATTTTTTTCCTCCAATCCCAACGTTTCGTCCTGTTTCATTTTCAAACAGATACCAATTTATCGCTGGTGTTATTATGTTTGATTGTCATTCTTCGGAAACAGACCTGTATCTCATGCCTAAAACTATTAAATAATAACTGCGGGTTTTTACCTTTTTTGGCATATCATATCCTTTCCTCTCTAATTTAAATTAATTGTTTTGAAACATATGTATTAAAACGATTGTTTTAATTATATGCAAAATAAATGTCTGTGTCAATAGATTTAAAAGAAAAATTTCAAATTTCTTTGTCTCTATTGTCCTTTCAAGGCTTGAAATACGGTTTTCTATTTCTTTTTTGGGTAACAAAGCAGCGGTAAATCTATTATGCAGATTTACCGCTGCTTTGTTAGTGCCTGTTATCATTCTTTTTATATTTTTTGATTTGTTGTATATTTATGTGATAATAATATATTTTCCACCCAAGCAGTAATTACTTTATTATCTAACACTGCCTGTACTTTCGCGGTGAACACCCTTTTATTTTCTTAAACTGTCTTGAAAAATGCTCCTGATTTTCATATCCGCAGCTTCTTGCAATCTCCAATACAGATTCATCTGTTTCGAGCAAAAGCCTTGCTGCATGTTCCACTCTTCCTTTAATCACATCCTGATTAAACGACACTCCAAAAAACGCCTTGTAAATATGCTGAAAATAAGAAGTGCTGATATTCAGTTTTTTGGCGGTTTCCCAAGCATTGTCTGGAACATATGCATAATTCAATATATCCCTTCTGATTTTTGTCAGCTCCTTCATATATTTATTGACTGCTACTCCTCCATTTACCGTCAGCTTATACAAATCGCTGAATTTATAAAATAATACGCTTGCTTTTTTGTCCATAATAATTTCATGCTGTTCTCCGGTATTGAAATATTCAACATATAAATCTCCAATCATATTTGTCACCGCCTTGCTGTCTACAAGCTTCATAGGTGTATCAAAAGGAATATCCAGCTTTTCAAAAAAATTATTATAAAAATCAAATTCCAGATGTATCCAGTCGTTGACGAAATCTCCCCCCATACTTCGATATACCTGCGGTTCTCCCTTTTTATACAGCAAAAAAGTATCTTCCGGAATCTGTCTGTATCTCCCGCCAAGCATAACCTCGGCAGGACACCGGAAGTAAATAAACAGATAATTTCCGTTACCTTCCAGCCGATTTACATCTATACCTCCAAAATTTGTAAAATGAAACCCCATTTGTGTTACATGAATCATAGGTTTACTTCCACCATCATTTCCTAATTATTATTTTTAATTATTTTAATATTTCTAAATTTTTCTTAAACCAAGCGAAATCATAGCTAAAAAAATCATATTTTAAGCTACTATCATCATAGACTTATCTTTTTAAATTCATTATAATAAATATTGTAACCACGAAAGTACAAGAGCTTGTTTCTCATTATCAAGCACATGTCTTTTTAACACTATTATAGCAAAAAAAATCAGAAAAGCAACTTATAGGAGGAATTTTATGCGAAAAAAAGAAATGAAGTTACTCAGCATACTTTTGTGTGCCTCTCTTCTCTCTGTGACTGGATGTTCAAAGTCCGATAAAGACGAAACACAGGACACTACCAAAAAATCAGCAACAGACAAACCGACACAGGCAGAAGAAGAAACAAAGGCAGAGGTCTATGGAGAAGCCGGTCAGTTAGCCGCCTATGATAAGGAAAAGGCAAATTATACACTGGATATTGATTCTTCTGTCAAGGTACATGATATCAGCGATTTGCTTTACGGCATCTTTATCGAAGATATCAATTTTGCTGCAGACGGCGGCTTATATGCAGAAATGGTCCAGAACCGTTCCTTTGAATTTACCAGTCTTGCAGCAAATAATGAAAAGCACGCATGGTCAGATGTGGGAACTGTCACTGCCACTGTTACAAAAAATGACGCTCAGGGAGGTTTAAACGCAAATAATACCAATTATATGATAATTGAAAACACCTCTGCCTCACCAGCCGGAATTGCAAACAAGGGATTTCTTGACGGCATGGCTGTTACAGAGGGAGCAAATTATAAATTTTCTGTGTATGCAAAAGGCTTAGATGGATATACCGGACCTGTTCAGGTTTCTATTATGAATGGCACAGAAAGCGCTGCCAGCGGAACTATTGACGCTGTTACCTCCGAGTGGACCAAATATGACCTTACACTCACCTCCTCTGTCACCTCATACAAAGATGTTACTCTTCAGGTGACAATTAATACCGGAAAAGCTGCCGTAGATATGGTTTCTTTATTTCCGGAGGATACATATAAGGGTCGCGAAAATGGTCTGAGAAAAGACCTTGCAGAGAAGCTCGAAGCCTTGGAGCCAGCATTTTTAAGATTTCCGGGTGGCTGTGTTATCGAGGGAGCTACTCTTGATGTTGCTTATGACTGGAAAGACTCTATCGCTGTCGGACCTGACGGAGAGCCATTGCAGTTTAATGGACACTACGGAGATGTGGCAGCAAGAAAGATGGGACAGAACATCTGGACAGATGAGCGTGCAACAAATGACCCATATCCATCTTTTATGTCTTATGGTCTTGGATTCTATGAATATTTCCTGTTAGCTGAAGATATCGGAGCAGTCGGCGTTCCTGTTGTAAACTGTGGCATGTGCTGTATGGGTCAGTCAAACGGCGCCGGACCTGCTGTGGGAACTTCTGAATTTCAGCAGTATGTACAGGATGCTCTTGACCTTGTAGAATTCTGCAAGGGCGATGCCTCTACAAAATGGGGTGCTGTCCGTGTTTCTCTTGGACATGAAGCACCGTTTGCATTAAAATACATCGGTATCGGAAATGAGCAGTGGGGAAACGAGTTCTTTAAACATTATGAAGCATTTGTAAAGGCATTTGAAGAAGCAAAAGCTTCCAATCCTGATTTATATGGAGATATCGAGCTGATGTTTTCAGCAGGTGTTGATGACGGAGACAGCGGAGCAGATTATATGTATGCATATGAAGAAGCCGCAAGATGGCTGTCCGCAAATCCGGACAAAACAATAAACGATTATGCCGGAGCAATTGACCATCACTATTATAATGACCCTGCATGGTTTTTAAATCACGCAGATTATTATGACGAAAAGAATTACAGCAGAGATACAGAAAATATGACAAATACCACCTTTGGCGGCGGTATTAATGTATTTCTTGGAGAATATGCCGCACAGTCAAATAATTTAAAAGCGGCACTTTCAGAGGCTGCTTATATGACAGGTCTTGAACGAAACGGAGATATTGTGGTAATGGCTGCCTATGCGCCTCTGTTCGGAAATCTGACAGCTACCCACTGGGCACCGGATTTGATTTGGTTTAACAATCATACCTCTACCGCTTCAATTAACTATTACATGCAAAAGCTCTTTGCTACAAATGCTGGTTCTTCACTGTTGAAAACTGAATTTACCGGCGCAGATATTGAAGATGAACCGTTCTCAGGAAGAGTCGGAGTCGGTACATGGAGTACCTCTGCCAAGTTCGACAATGCAAAGATTGTAGATAACAAAACTGGAGATGTGCTTGCAGAAGATGATTTTTCAGAAGAAAACAGCCTGAAAAACTGGAACCGGATATCTGACGGAAACTGGAGCATAAAAGACGGCGAGCTTGTTCAGAGCAGCACTTCCACAAATGCAAGCGCTTTTGGAACTACTGGTACTGTCGCATATTTTGGCGATATCAAATGGAAGAATTATACTTTTACTGTGGAAGCTACAAAAACCGGAGGAGAAGAAGGCTTTTTGATTCCATTCGCAGTTCACAGCAATAAAAATAATTTCTTCTGGAATATCGGCGGATGGGGAAATACAGTGTCCGCTCTTCAGCAGGTAAAAGACGGAGGTAAATCAGGCCAGCTTTCAGGAACTACAAAAGACTGTGTATTAAAAACAGGCACAAAGTATCAGTTAAAGGTTGTTGTTGAAGAAGAAAATGTAAAGTGCTATATTGATGATAAGCTTTATGTTGATTATGACCTTCCAGAAACTTCAAATGCTGAAAGCTATCAGGTAGTGAGCACAGATGAAACCGGAGATATTATTGTCAAAATGGTAAATGTAACCGCATATGCAAAGACGTTTGCCATTAACATTGAAGGGGCAGAGACAATTGGAGATACCGCTTCTCTTCAGGTAGTTGCGGGGACAAATCTTGATAATGATAATATACTTGGAAAAGAAGAAGTGGTAACCTTAAAGGAATCTGAACTGTCAGGAGTGACAAAACAGTTTAATTATACAGTTCCACAATATTCTGCTACTGTAATAAGAATAAAAACAAAATAAAACAAAAACTATTTTACATTGTTTAAAAGGAGCTGCCTTATGCGCAGTTCCTTTTTATTTTTTAATTTTTCAGGAAATTTACAGCAATTTTAAACATTTTGCTCTCACTGAAATTTTAGATAGTACTTGAAAATCAGAGGGTGATATGATAGAATTAGTTTAGTTAGGTAAAGCAATATTAATTTACTTTAAAAATCAGTAAAATGGCAAAGGAGAAGTAGATATGTTTAACAAAGAAAGAATTGAGAAAAGGCTTACAAAGACTTTTCTTATGGTGTCTACAATTACAGCACTAGCGGCGGTAATAGGCATTATTACAATGATGGTTTTGGTGGTACAATATTCTGATGCATTAGAGAATTATGGTTTTGCTCAGGGAGATATTGGTAAGGCCATGTTTGAGTTTGCAGATACGAGAAGTGCATTGCGCGGAACTATTGGATATGAGGACCAGGATGCTATTAACGTTATGCAAAAGCAACACCAAGAGAACAAAGTTCTGTTTCAGAAATCTTTTGAAGAGATAGAAAAGACAATTGTATCAAAAGATGGAAGAACTACCTATGACGAAATTAAAAAAGAGCTTGATTCATACTGGACACTTGACAACAAAGTTATGGAGACTGGCGCAACAGAGGACCAAGAGCTGTGCAGAAAAGCTCAGGATATGGCAATCAATCAGTTAGGTCCTATGTATGAAAATATCTATTCCAAACTGGAAGAATTATTAAATGTAAAAGTAACAGAGGGTGACAAACTCTCCAAACGCTTAAATATTATAAGTATGATACTGGCAGCAATGATTGCTATGGTGCTTGTAATATCAATGTTAATTTCCGTACGTATGGGTAAAAGTATTGCCCGTGGAATTGCTCGACCTCTGAAAGAACTTGGAAAACGATTTGCTACTTTTGCAACCGGTGATTTATCTTCTGCTTTTCCAACGACAAATGCTGATGATGAAGTATCTGATATGATAAAACAGGCTAACGATATGGCTGAAAATCTGAATGTAATTATCAACGATGCCGGAGAACTGTTGGGCAAAATGGCAGAGGGCAATTATGCAATAAAAACTCAGATACCAGACAGATATACCGGTGATTTTTCACGTCTGCTTGAGGCAATGCGAAATATGAGAGAACAAATGACAACCACGTTAGAAGCAATTAGCGAAGCTTCTGAACAGGTGGCAGCAGGTTCCAATCACATTGCAGATGCAGGACAGGCATTGGCTGAAGGTTCTACTGAACAGGCCAGCGCAGTACAGGAACTGCATGCGTCGATAGTGAATATTGCAGAAACAGCAGAAAAAAGTATGCAAAATGCGGAAGATTCCTATCAACAGGCACGCCACTATGCAGACGATGCCGAGAAGAGCCGCCACCAAATGGAGGCTATGCTGGTAGCTATGGAACGAATTAATCAGACATCCAACAAAATAGGCAATATTATTTCGGAAATAGAGTCCATTGCCTCTCAGACAAATCTGTTGTCATTGAATGCTTCGATAGAAGCGGCAAGAGCAGGAGACGCAGGACGAGGTTTTGCAGTAGTAGCCGACCAAATCAGAGATTTGGCAGACCAGAGTGCAAAGGCGGCTATCAGCACAAGAGAACTGATAGAGGGTTCCCTTCAGGAAATTGCAGAAGGCAGTCAAGCAGCACAACAGGCTTCCACTTCTATCCTGAGTGTAGTTGAGGGTATGAAATGTATTGCAGAGACTTCAAAAGAACTGAGCTTAATGGCCGAGACTCAGGCAGAAGCCATGCGGGAAGCAGAGAAGGGAGTTAATCAGATATCAGGAGTGGTACAAAATAATGCTGCTACCGCACAAGAATCTTCAGCAACCAGTGAAGAACTGTCAGCGCAGACGATTGCACTGAATGAACATATCAGCAAATTCATTTTAGAATAAAAGATACAAATCAGGAGCTGTCATATCAAGCAGAACGCAAGTTCTTAATATGATAGCTCCTTTTAAATTTTTCCAGAATAAAAAATTTAAAGATTAAGACAGCTTAAAGGAAATAGATACTTTCATATTTCTTTTTAAAATATCTGATTAACGGCTTGGCGCTGATTTCCTTGCCACATATTTTCTGCAATACCTCTTTCGGCTCTCTGCTGCTTCCATATTGATGAATATTTTCATTGAGCCAATGTGTAATCTTTTTTATCTCGCCTTTTGCCAGTATATCATCTATACATCCCAATTCTTCCTCTATTTTTTCCAAAAACATCCCATCATAAATTGAACCTAAGAGATATGAAGGAAAATATCCAAACGCTCCACCACTCCAGTGTGTATCCTGCAGAGCTCCTTCACTGTCCTTTTCCGGTGTTATTCCAAGATATTCCTTCATTTTCTCATTCCATCTTTTTGGGATATCCAAAAGCTCCAGCTTTCCTGAAAAAATTTCTTTTTCGATTTCATAACGGATAATAATGTGAAAGCAATACGTAACTTCATCACTGGAGGTTCGTATCAGCGAAGGCTGGACTTCATTGATTTTCCGGTAAAAAGCTTCCAGTGGAATTTCTTTAAAGTTTGGAAAAGTTTTCTGAAGTTTTCCATATATCGGCTTCCAGAAGTTTATATTATGCCCCAGAATATTTTCAAAAAATCTTGACTGACTCTCATGAAGACCCAAATAACGACAGCTAAACAGCGGCGTCTCGTCAAATTTGTCGCTGACATGCTGCTCAAAAATACCATGTCCGCCTTCATGAATAATACTAAATATAGCATCGATAATATCATTTTCTGTATAGTGGTCTGTCAATCTTACATCCTTATTGGAAAGCGCTGTTGTAAACGGATGCTCACTCTCTGCCATTACTCCCGAATCAAAGGAAAATCCGATGTATTCCAGTAAATATCTTGAAAACTCTTTTTGCCTGTAAATATCATAGTTTCCGGAAAAATCTGGTTCTATTTCCGATTTTAATTCTTGCTTTTTCTCCGTTATTTTCTTGACAAGAGGAATCAGCTCCTGCTTTATCTCTTCAAACAGACAATCTATTATTTCTCCTGACATACCCTCTTCATTATTGTCAAGAAGCACCTCATAGACCTCTCTTCCATTACTCTGATATTCGGCGAACTGCTTTGTCATTTCAATTACCTGTTTTAAATATGGCTCAAATTGTTTATAATCATCAGCTCTCTTTGCCCGCTGCCATACATCTCCTGCTTTCGCTGTCAATATGCTGTATTTTTCATAAAAATCTACCGGAACATTTTTGTCTCTGTCATAATATTTCTTTGCCTTTTCAACCACTGTTTTCTGGTATTCTTCCAGTTTTTCATATTCACAAGGCTCCAAAAGTTCTTTTAGCAGCTCTCCCATTTTTTCAGAGGTTTCCAGCTCAAATTTTTTAGCGGAAATTGTTCCCATACAGTCTACCAGACCATCCACTCCTGTATCCGGCACCTGAGTTTGTAAATCCCATTCTATCAGAGCTGCCACTCTCTCATACTCTTTCACTTTTTTATAATATTGTAAAAACTCTTTATATTTTGACATGTCTATTCTCCATTTCATTTCTGATATGCATTTATTTATTATTCCGCAGACAGGTAAGATTATACTTTTGCCTCTTTTAAATTATGCCAGAGCATTTATATTTTACTACTGCAAAAAATTCTCTTACCATATAATTGATAAATAAAATTTTATCAGATTCAGCGGCAATTCCGCTTATTTCATAACCGCTTTTTTTACAGACAGCCGTCGCACGGTATACATGAAAATTATTTGTAATAACACCCACCTGAGGTAATTCCTTTTTGGAATGTTCCTTTATCTTTTTCATGGAAAATTCAATATTTTCTGCTGTATTTACAGATTTATCTTCCATAATAATTCTGTCTTCACTGATTCCATATTCTATCAGATACTCCTTCATACACTGTGCTTCTGATAAATCCTCTCCCTTTCCCTGACCTCCTGAAACAACAACGACAGTATTCGGGTTTTCATCAAGATACTCACATGCCTTTTCCAGCCTTTTTCTCAGTGACTTTGTAATTTTTGTACCTCTTACCTGTGCGCCGAGTACAATTACATAATCAAGATTTTCCTTCGGTTTTGAAACCATTCCAGAAACAATACAGCCTTCTACTGCAAGAAATAATAAAAGCAAAAGACAGAAAGAAACAATTGCCGCCGATTTAAACCACATTGGAAATTTTATCTGCTTTCTTGCCAGTATTGGTGGAAGTACTGCCAGAACCACAAAACAGACGACTGCTGCCAGCCATACCGATGCAAATGCTGTGTGTATGCCTGCATAGCTTATCATAATAATGTAATAGCCAAAACAGACTCCTGCCAGAATTCCAAAAATAATTGTCATTGTCATAATCTTTTCTCCTTTTTACCGAAAAAAGAGGCAGGATACGCCTCTTTTTTCCAATTTATTACATCACATAATTACTCTGCTTTTATATTGTTCCCATGAATCAGGTCTTTTAGAGAAATATTCTCCAAATAATCATCAATTACCTTATCTAATCCTTTCCACAGAGGAAGAGTAATACACTCTTCTGCACGTTTGCAAATATCCGCATCTTTCTCCAGACAGCTCACTGGAGCCATACTTCCCTCTGTCAGCTTTAAAATAGCCCCGATTGTATATTCATCACTGTTTTTTGAAAGTCTGTATCCTCCGCTTTTGCCTCTTAAACTTTGTACATAACCTGCCCTGTTTAGAATCCCCACAATCATTTCCAGATATTTCATGGAAATCTCCTGTCTGTCGGCAATTTCCTTTAAAGATATAAAACCCTCGTCTTTATGCTGTGCCAAATCAATCATTACTCTCAATGCATATCTGCCCTTAGTTGAAACCTTCATACCAAATCTCCTGTCCCTTCATTCTGTTCATTACCCATATGAGGTCTTTTGTTTAATAACTATAATACAATCAGAGAATAAATACAATAGAAAAATAATTATAATCGGAAACTTATAACCGGAAACTTATTGCTGGAAATTTATCACTGGAAATTTATCGCAGAAACTTATAGTTGCAAGCACTGATTTTAATTTTTATAACACTGCTTTAAACGCTTCCTCAAGGTCCTCAATAATATCATCAATATTTTCTGTACCGATAGAAAGTCTGACAGTATTTAACTGAATTCCCTGCTCTGCAAGCTCTTTCTCATTGAGCTGTGAATGGGTAGTAGAGGCCGGATGGATGACCAGAGACTTTACATCTGCCACATTTGCCAGCAATGAAAACAGCTCAAGATTGTCGATAAATTCCTTTGCCTTTCTGTCATCACCCTTAATTTCAAAAGTAAAAATAGAGCCGCCGCCGTTTGGAAAATATTTTTTATATAATCTCTGTTGCTCTTTATCCTCTGACACCGAAGGATGATGTACCTTTTCCACCTGAGGATGACTGTTAAGATATTCCACTACCTTCAGGGCATTTTCCACATGTCTTTCTACTCTTAAAGAAAGTGTTTCCAGTCCCTGAAGAAAAATAAACGCATGGAACGGAGAAAGCGTCGCGCCGGTATCACGAAGCAGGATTGCTCTTATTTTTGTGACAAATGCCGCTGCACCTGCTGCTTTTGTAAAGACAACCCCATGATAGCTTGGATTTGGTTCCGTAAGTCCCGGAAACTTTCCACTTGCTTCCCAGTCAAATTTTCCACTGTCTATAATTACGCCTCCTATGGTTGTTCCATGTCCTCCGATAAACTTGGTTGCAGAGTGAACCACAATATCTGCGCCATACTCAATTGGTCTTATTAAATACGGCGTGGCAAACGTATTGTCAATAACAAGTGGTATTTTATGAGCATGCGCAATCTCTGCCAGTCTTTCAATATCTACCACATCGGAGTTTGGATTTCCAAGCGTTTCTATAAATACTGCCTTTGTATTCTCTTGAATTGCCTGCTCCACTTCCTCATAGTCAAATGGGTCAACAAAAGTTGTACTGATTCCATAAGACGGCAGTGTATGTGCAAGAAGATTGTAGGTTCCACCATAAATATTCTTTGCGGAAACGATATGGTCTCCATTCTGTGCAAGATTCTCAAAGGTATATGTAATCGCAGCCGCACCGGATGCTACTGCCAGTGCTGCTACACCTCCTTCAAGAGCCGCAATCCTCTGCTCAAAAACATCTTGTGTGGGATTTGTCAATCTTCCGTAGATATTGCCCGCATCTGTCAGGTTAAATCTTGCCGCCGCATGCTCACTGTTTTTGAATACATATGAAGAAGTCTGATAAATCGGCACTGCTCTCGCATCTGTTACCGCATCCGGCTGCTCCTGTCCTACATGAAGCTGCAAAGTTTCAAATTTTAAATTTCTTTCTGAATATGCTTTTTTGCTCATAATATGCCTCCATTTTAAATCGTGTTTTTATTTCCTATTATTTTAGTAGGTTATTTATATAATAGCACTAATTGATATAATTGTAAAGTTGTTTTTTCAAAAAATCCACAATCACTTAATTATTCGCCACATATATCTGAATGCTTTCCCATAAAATCAAAAGAAGCCTGAAAACACAGTTTCAAGCTTCTTCTGATTGGACAATCAACGCAAACGTTGGTTGTATCATTCACTCTTATTTTATTTGAGCTATTGAATATCCTTTTTTCACCTTTTCATGCCCACCCTGTTCTTTATTCTCTCTGTTTTTGCAACTGTCCGACTTTTACTTCTTTGTTCACGATTCTAAAATATTTTTGTCACAGCTACCTGTTTATGGTTACAGAAATCTAAAGCATCATTTTTCTATTTTTACATACACCTCCCTTTTTACTTGATTCTTACACAAATCATTATACAGGATAGATGTATGAAAAGTGTATGGAAATTGTCATCAAGTTGTAAAAATTTCAAATTCTGAGTTTTTTCGTCAGAAAGTTACAATTTTAATTAATATATAATATTGTATTTATTTTATAAATTCATTATCATTGTGCAGTTTGTACAAAATGTGCCAAAATATTCCTTCATTGACTTTCCTGTAAAAAGCTGATAAGATTAACCTTGCTTTTAATATACAGAAAGGAGCTTTCACATGAGCAATACCTACACATGCTTTTCAGCCTTCTATGATTTATTTATGGATAATATTGATTATGTACAATGGGGCGAATATCTCACATCACTTCTCAAGGAATATGGCATATCATCCGGTCTTGTTCTTGAGCTTGGCTGCGGAACCGGTAATATGACAGAGTTTCTTGCCGCAAAAGGTTACGATATGATTGGACTTGACAGCTCCTGCGATATGCTTGATGCCGCTATCGAAAAGAAGTGCCTCAGCGGACATGACATCCTTTATCTCAATCAGGATATGCGCGAATTTGAATTATATGGAACTGTGTCTGCCGTTGTAAGCATCTGTGATTCTCTTAATTATATCACAGAATACAAGGAACTTGTAAATGTTTTTAAACTTGTAAACAATTATCTTGACCCAAAAGGGCTTTTTATTTTTGATATGAATATGGAAGCAAAATTTAAAACCATTCATGATGATATTATTGCAGAAAACCGTGAGGAAGCCAGCTTTATCTGGGAAAATACCTATTACGAAGCAGAGCATATAAATGAATATGAACTGACTATCTTTGCTCCCTGCGGTGACGGAAAATATGAAAAGCTTACAGAAACCCACTATGAGCGTGCCTATTCTCTTGAAGAAATAAAATCAGCCTTAGCGGAAGCGGGTATGACCTTTGTCGTTTCTTATCATGCTTTTACCCGCCGACCACCGGAGAAAAACAGTGAGCGAATTTATATTATTGCAAGAGAAAATGGAAAACAATCCACTTAAAATTTTAGAAAGAATGAGGAAATACCATGTCAGATTATATTGTAAGAGCTACTGCCGCAGACGGACAGATTCGGGCGTTTGCCTCCACCACAAAAGAACTGTGTGACATTGCCAGGCAGATTCACCACACAAGTCCTGTGGGAACCGCCGCACTTGGCCGCCTTTTGACCGGTGCGGGAATGATGGGAAGCATGATGAAAAACAAAGATGATTTGCTGTCCATTATTTTAAACGCAGACGGACCTATGGGCAAAACCGGCGTTACTGCAAATGCCAATGCAGATGTAAAAGGATATATCAGCAATCCCGACTTTCAAAATCCGCTGAATTATTTTGGAAAGCTGGATGTAGGAGGCGCTGTTGGAAACGGAACATTAAAGGTCGTTAAGGATATGGGACTGAAAGAGCCATATATTGGTCAGACCGCGTTGATTACCGGAGAAATCGCAGAGGACCTTACTTATTATTTCGCCACCAGTGAACAGGTACCTACCTCTGTGGCTCTTGGAGTACTGATAGATACAGATAACTCTGTCAAGCAGGCGGGCGGATTTATTATACAGCTTATGCCATTTGCCGAGGATAGTGTAATTGACAGGCTGGAAAACAAAATAAAGGAAATTACCGGTGTTACTGCTTTGCTTGAGCAGGGCCTTTCACCGGAACAGATACTTCAGAAAATACTGGGAGATTTTAATCCTGAATTCAGTGATACCATACCTACACGCTATAAATGCAACTGCAGCCGCGAAAAGGTATCAAAGGTACTGTTGAGTGTTGGCAAAAAAGAGCTTGAATCCATGATTGCGGACGGTGAACCAATAGAAGTCAAATGTCATTTCTGTAATACCGGTCATATCTTTTCAATAAAAGAATTAAAAGAACTTCTCGCATACAGTCAGCGTGAACGTTGATAAAATGCAAAAAATGCTGTCCAAAATGGACAGCATTTTCATTTATAATCCGTAAAACAATCGCTCATTCACATAAAAAAACGAAAACCTTATAAAAAAATATAACGAAATTCTATACTGAAAAGGCACATCATTTAACCCTGTGATTATAATCTTGTTACGTTTACAGCCTGAGGCCCTTTCGCGCCCTCTACTACTTCGAAATCCACCGAAGCGCCTTCTTCTAAAGACTTAAAGCCGTTGGATACAATTCCTGAATAGTGAACGAACACATCGTTTCCTGTCTCATCTGAAATGAACCCGTAACCTTTCTGGTTGTTAAACCATTTAACCGTACCTTTCATAGCGTACCTCCAAGAAAATAAATGTGATTCCGGACTTTATGTCTGGGACCTTTTTATAGAATACCACAACCGCCCGATTCTGTCAATAAAAATAAACGGAAGAAAAACAGAATCTTGTGCATTTTATTCTTGAAGAATATCGCAAATAAAGGTATACTTAAAAGAGTATACGAAAAAAGATATGACAAATCATAGCAGATTTTAAATATTACACAGAAAATGGTGACTTTATGAAACGACTAAAAAAAATCAATATTTTGTGGAGAATCCGTATTTTATCCCTGCAACATATTATTCTTCCTTCTGTAATTATTATTGCTGCATTTTCGCTGCTGAATATTATAGATTTTGACAGCGTGTTTTCTCCTACATTATATAAAAATTCCTTTGATGCATATTCCGCTTATACAAAAGGCAGCAATAATGTAACTATAACAATTGAAACATTAAAATATACGGGATACAATATTATGAAAGGTGAGAAAGTAGTATCTGTCTATTATTATGATTTATCCAGCGAACGATGCATGTTTTATAAACTGGATATGACTTATGACTCCATTGAAGATATTCCAAAGGTTTTAAACAATGTTACTATCTCTGCCCGATTTAAGGAGCTTGATGGACTGACAAAAACCATGATGGAATCGTTTGTTCAATCCATAGACTGGACATACGATGCCCTGCTGTCTATCGCCTTTCCCGTGATTATGGATGAACGGGAATATAATCCTAATCTTTACTATGTATTATATGGATTTCTTGTAATTTGCATTTTTTACAGCGTATATCTGGCTGCAATAAATCTGATATTGGTCATTGCTCCATATCTGCATCCCGCTTACTTCAGAATAAAGCCTTACTATAAGGATATGCCTTATTTTCAGATGATTGATTTCATTAATAATGAATTTGACAAAAATACGCTTGTAGTGTCAGGACCCATGTATATTACAGAAACCTTTTTTATCAATTTGGGGAGACATGAAGTATCCATTATACCATTATCACAGGTAGTTCTTGCCTATGAACATGGAGAGCTGTTTTCCTTTTTTGGAATTCATCTTAAAATCAACCATACGCTTTATTTGAAAGGTTTTAAAAATATTCATATTCTTGCCTCCAGACAACAATCTATAAATGTAACTACTGTTATGGATTATATCAGAGAAAACTATCCAAATATTATCTGGGGACATACAAAGGAAAATATCAAGGCATATAAACAGATTCTTGCCACAGAAAAGGCAACAGAAAAAACTGCCAGAGAAGACAGAAAATTTTATAAAACAAAAAGGAAGAAGAGGAAGGTCAGATAACAGCCTTCCTCTTTATGAAATAATCTTGATTCATCTTAATAGAGCAAACTTTTTTCGCTGATTACATTAAATATCATATTTAGCTGCAAGCTGAGCAGGGGGAAGCTTTAGCATTTTACGAATCGGAAGAATTCCGATCAATATATTAAATAAATAAATCAACAGTATCGTAGCCAAAAGCAGATACCACGGATAATAAAACTCATATCCTGCTGCCGGCACCTGCGCAATCACATAGGATATAAATACAGTCAACAGCGCGCCTACCAGAGAAGTCTTTGTTGTAATCAGAAAATTCTCATAAGCAAACATTCCTATAATACTGTATTTTGATATTCCAAGCATACGATATACTCCCAAATCCTGCATTCTTGAAACAGCGTTTGCCTTCATCATAAAATACAGAATCATCATTGTAATCACGCCGATTGTCACCAGCATAAGAACTCTGGCTCCGATTTTCTGTCGTCTTTCCATATTGTAACTGTTTAATGTATCCTGATACTCATTCACAATACTTACTGTCAGCTTCTGTAAGGTTTCCTCCGGTATTGCGCTTCTGATTGTTTTGATTGCGCTGCTGACATCATCCCCCTCAATATATATATAACATTGTTTGTATCTGTCTATAATCGTCTTTGCCATAAACTGACAGGAATCATCAGAAATAATATAATCAACTCCATATCTTTCCGGAAAACAGCCCGTCGTTACATAGCGCATCCTCTCCGTCAGAAAATCTTCATAGGAATATTCTTTATAAGCTCCTGCATATTCCGGTTGGTTATCTCTTTTTCCTATGTACTCTTCATAAGTCATTCCAAGTCTTGCAACTTCATCTTGATATTCTTTTGTTAGTTCCGCAATCAGTTCCTCGTCTCTTCTCGACGGTCTCTCTTTTTCCGCTCTGTCCATTCTGTTATAAAGTACTTCCAGCGACTGATATGTCTCAACCATATATTTGCGGTATTGTGACTGCAAAACATCCCTCGGTACAAGAACCTTTATCTTTCCATCTTCTGTTATTCCAAGATTTTCGCCCTCATAATCATCATATTTTTCTCTGGCTTCCGATTCCGTAATAAAATTAATATAAGTGCTGGTCATCAGCACCATGACATCTCTGTCTACATAAATAGTCGGTTCACTGGTATCTGAAATGCCTGCAATCGTAAATTCCATATTCTTATTATTAACAATTCTGCTGCCTAAAGTCTGCTGAATATTCGTCATAACATTTCTCATACCCGGAGTACTCTGCATAAAATTCTCAAGCACCCATCTGTCTACTACAATCTCATCTCTGTTTTCTGGCATTTTTCCATAAATCAAATCATTCTCTGTAATTTTATCAAGTGGTACAAGTGAAAAATTTTCAAGCTGATATTTCGACGACTCAAGCTGCTGATATCCTCTATATTGATAATCAAAAGTAATAATCGGAACAATATTTACATCCATTTGATTCTTTTGAAAGTTTTCCGTCATTGCGGCAAAGCTGTCCATAAACTCACTGTCCGTAATCATTGTATTTTTTTCCGCTGTTACCTTATAATAATGCGAATCCACTTTTGAAACTGCCTGCTCATCTATTTGCAGTACTGAGAGCATATCCTGCACAACTACAATGATAAGAACTGCCATAACAAGGAGAGTAAGCGCAAGAAATACCTGCTTTTTTCCCATAGATTTAAGATTGGTTCTTGCTATTTCCATAATTTCTGTTGTGCCTATCTTCGGCTTTTTAGCCCCCTCAATATGTTCAAGTGAGTAATCTGTTTCCTCTGCTTCCTGAATATCTATCACCGGTTTTTTGGAATCCACCATTTTCTTTTCATCCGACCTGCTTAAAAATACAAGATTTTTACTGTCGTCACTGTAAATATAAATTTTTCCATATTCATAAATAACCTTCAGTTTTGTTGGCGGTACTTTTTCATTTGCATATACTTGTAATGTCACAGTTTCATCGGCTGTCTCCTCTTTTTCATATTCCTGAAGATAAATATTTGTATCTTCCACATACTCATAGGAAGCATCCTTGTTTTTATCCACCTGTTTTTCAATTTTTCCATCTGTAATCCACAGGATTTTATCGGCAAAAAAGTCTGCAATGGATTTTTCATGTGTTATCACTACCACAAGACATGTTTTGGAAATTTTTTTCAATATGCCCATAATGCGCATGGTATTTTTTTCATCCAGATTTCCTGTCGGCTCATCAGCAAAAATTACCTTTGGAGCCTTTGCCAGAGCTCTTGCGATAGCGATTCTCTGCTGCTGTCCGCCGCTTAGCTGTGAAATCAGCCTCTTTTTATACTTCCACATATCCACAGCGCGAAGCACATAATCAATTCTCTCGGTCTTTTCCTCATCGGAAATATCATAAAGACTCAGAGCCAGCATAAGATTATATTCTACTGTCCGTTCCTGAAGCAAATAATAATTCTGAAAAATATAGCCGAATTTTTCATCCCTTACGCGCTCCTGCTTTCTCTCTCCATATCTTTTTATTGTTACTCCATCTATTTCCATCTCTCCATCATAAAAATCATCAAGACCGCTTATGGTATTCATCAGAGTTGTCTTGCCAGAGCCACTTTCTCCCAGAATACAGATAAGCCCTGTATCCTCCAGAGTTATGGTGGTATTGTTAATTACATGTATTTCGTTTGTTTTCCCCTTATAATAATATTTATTAAGATTTCTGATATGAATCATGCCATATCCTCCCTTCACATATCTATTTTCAGCTTCTTTCCGGATGCTTTCAGCCTGCCATACAGAAGAGCAGTCATAATAATTATGATTGCCATATAAATCAGATAATCCAGTATCTCATAATATCTGACAGCAGATTTAATATAAGGAATTTCATAATACTTGGCAATATTTACAACTACTATTGTTCCAATCAGTGCTGCCATGGTATGCCATAATACATCCCTCAGATTCATCCAGTCAATCGCCTGCCTGCTTACTCCGATTAACAGCAGAACAGAATAGTCCTTTTTTCTTCGGTTTATTGTTGCTCTGATAAGAAAAATTCCTACAAAAAACACCATTACCAGTGCCGCTAGAGACAGAAACAAAAGAAAAGTCTGTTCGTTGGCCCTGTCTATATCATAATCCTTACTTCCTGCCCGAAATACACTGGCAGCCTCATATCCTTCTTTCTGAAGCAGCCTGATAACCCTGTCTGTATATGCATAATCTTCGATATACAATGAGGTCTGATAAGAACTTTTATCCGGATAAATCCGGTCAAATACCTCCTCGCTGACTTCTATTACTGGCAGACTGTACTCTGTGGCCGGCTCCCGCAGATGCAATTCTAATCCTTCTCTGTTGTCAGATGGTCCAAAAAACAAATATGCTGTCGGATAAATCATCTGACCAATATTCTGTAATGTCGAGGTCCCTTCTGTTATGTATGCATTATCATAAAAATTCAGCGATACACGCGCTTCCAAGTCCGAAAGCTGTTCATTTACAATAAAAATCGGATTATACAGAGTTTCCTTATATGAGTCTGACAGCCTCCATTCCTCCATAGTGACAGATTCTTCCTCCATACTAAGCTGAAAATTCCACTCCTTTGTATACAGGCCATACCCCTCTCCGGCATAAATACCATAGAACGCATAATCTGTCAGTCTGTGTGTAATGGCATTCAGCATCTGCGCAAACGGCTCTGAGACATAGATTTGTCCCTCCTTTCCCATATCCGTAATACCTGTTATTGTAAATTCATACTTTATATAACTTCCTTCCCATAATCTTCTTCTGTTAAAAGCAAGCGTGATATTCTGCCCGATTAAGGACTTATCCTTTGACGAAACCACTATCTCACAATATTCGTCAGCCATATCACCAGTAATATCATTTTTTGTCATTCCCGATACAGACTTCACTGTTCTGGTATTGTCCAGAACTGATACCTGACGCACCTCATTTAATGTATAATCCTTACCTTCCTCACTCATAAAATAAACGTCATTTATAATATCATACAAATCCACATACTCCACATATTTCAGTGAACGCAGCTTTTGTATATCCTGTGTTGTAATGGCACTGTTATCAGGTTTTTTTATGCAGATTCTTGTCATATCATTATTTACAAATGTATCATATGAATACTCTCTGGAAGGATAGTAATCCAGATTTTTTTCAAAGGTTCCATAAAACAGAAAAATAGAAGTATACAAAAACAAAAATAATATAAAAAGAACAAGCGTATTGCATGGCCTTGCATGGCGCACTTTATGTATCATTCTTTTTGCCAGAATCCGGTCCTGCTTGTTTTTTTCCTTTTTCGTTGGAGTTTCGGTGAAATTCTTTTCCAAATCCCCCGTTTCTTTTATTTCTTCGCAGCGGGGCTTTAATCGGATATCTTCTGCCACCTCACCGTCATACAGCCTGATTTTCCTTGTTGCAAATGGCTCTGCTTCATCATAATTGTGTGTTACCATAATAACCAGCCTGTCCCTTGACAGAGACGACAAAAGCTCGATAATTTGTCTGCTGTTTTCCACATCAAGATTTCCGGTCGGCTCATCTGCCACAATCACCTTTGTCTCCTTTGCCAGTGCTCTTGCGATGGACAGTCTTTGCTTCTGTCCGCTTGAAAGCTGAACAGCCTTTTTTGCCGCCTGTTTTTCTAATCCTGTTTTTTTCAGATAATAAAGCGCCCTGTCTCTGGCTTCTTTTTCTTTGATATCCGGCTGTTGCAATAAAATAGCTGCCTTTACATTTTCAATCACTGAAAAGGAATCAATCAGCCGATAATCCTGATATACAAAACCTATTTTCTCTTTCCTGTAATTTTCCCATTCTGTCTCGCCATACCATGAAGTTTCCTCTCCTTCAAAATACAGTTCCCCGTCATCATAAGCAAGTGAACCGCTGATTACATTTAAAAGAGTAGATTTGCCGCCGCCGCTCTCTCCTGTAATTACCACAAAATCCCCGATGTCAAATTCAAGATTAATTCTGTGAAGTCCCAGTGCAACTGTATCATTGCCCTTATAATATTTAGATATATCTAATAATTTTATCATGTAATGCATCCCCTTTATTAAATTTTTTTAACTGAACAGTCAGCCAAAAGCTGATATTATATATCATACTTAGCCGCCAACTGTGCTGGCGGCAGGCGTAAAAGCCCTAATACAGGCAATATCCCCACTAATATATTTGCCGCATAGAAAAACAGAATCGTCAGTATGACTGCATACCATGGATAAATCATATTTACCCCCAAAGATTCTATTCTTGATATGGTAAGACTGATAAGACTGATAAACAGCACACCCGGAACTGAAGTATAACTGGTAATCATAAAGTTTTCGCAGGCAAACATTCCCACAATATTTATCTTTGATATACCAAGCATTCTGTACACTCCAAGGTCATTTACTCTGTCTACCACATTTGTCTTCATAACAAAATAAAGAATAACCATTGATATCATAAAAATTGTAAAGACAATCAGCAGTCTCCCCTGCAGTTTTTCCTGATTTTCCTCTTTATAAGCTGAAATCACCTGGTCTGCTTCATTTTCGATATGCAAAATAAGAAACTCCCTGATTTCTTCAGGTATAGCATTTACGATTTTTTCTTTCATGGTTTCTGGATTCTCTGCATCTGCATATACATAACATGCTGTTGAATTGTTCAAAAGTGCTCTGTCATAATATGGAACTGCTTCTTCCGGAACAATATAATCTGCATCTGTTTCTATATCATAATATCCCACTACGATATAATGCACTTTTCCACTCAGAACCCCCTCATAAGAATAAGCAAGTGCGTCTTCCACAGAATCCAGCCGTTCAATATACTGCTCCGCAGTCAGACCGTACTCTTCCTCCAGTTCCTTTAATTTTTCTTTTTCCCTTTCTATTTCCTCCTGTGGATAATCCATCTGCTCTAATTTTTCAATATTTTTACTTTGAGTATAAACTGCGCCATAAGTTTTAGATATATACTCTGTATAAGCATTTATTAAAGCACCATAACTTACCAGCACTTCCACTTTTCCATCCTCTGTAATTCCAAGATTTCTTCTTTTATAGTCCGAATACTGCTTTTCAGCCTCTTCTTCTGTAATAAATCTAAAATTCTCCCTGTACAGCTTTAAAATCAATTCCGGCTGAACATAGATATCCGGCTGTCCCGAATCACTGATACCGACAATTGTCAAATCAATCCCCTGCTTTGTAGTCAGTGTATTTCCAATCATTTGCTGCATATCTGTAATCACGTTTGATATCATCGCCGAGCTTTTCAAAAACTGCTCAATCATTAGTCTATCCAGCACTACTTCTGTCGTTTCCTCCGGCATTTCTCCATAGAGCAGCTTATCTTTCCCTATCTTCTCCACAGACACAAAACAATAATCCTTTATTTCAAAAACAGAGTTTTCCATCTGTACAATTCCCTTATATGGATACTGAAGCGTTGTATTAGGTATTCCATAAACCTCAAACCCCTCTTCTAACAGTGCCTCTATCATCTGTCCAAAATTTTCCTGATATACATCAAGCGATATATCTGAATCTTTCAGTTTTGGTGATGACAATTTGTAATAATGTGTATCCTTTGAAATAATACTGCTCGTATCCAGCATAACCACGGACAGAATTTCCTGTACCGACAAAACAACCATAATAGACATAATAAACAGCGTCACAGCAAGAAATATCTGCTTCACTCCAAGATTTTTTCGATTTTTTCCCGCTATCTCCACAATTTCGCTAAACTTCATTTTCTGTCTTTTCACAGCTTCTACGGTTTCCAGCTCAAAGGCAATATTATTTGCATCCTTTTCCTCCAATATCGGTCTTTTTGAATCAATGACCTTTTTTTCATTGTTGTCAGTAAGAAACTCCACATTTGTACCTTCTCCTGCGCTGAGATAAAGCTTTCCATTCTCATAAACAATCTGTATGGCAAGTTTCTGATTTTCCATATCTCCATAAATTTCCAGCGCTACATCTTTGCTTTGTATTTCTTTTTTCTGGAATTCCTGAAGATAAAGATTGCTGTCGTCTACATACTGATAAACACTGCTGCTTTCCCTGTCTTCCTCTCTCTCAATCTGTCCGTCAGTAATCCAGAGAATTTTATCCGCAAAAAATTCCGCGATTGTCTTTTCATGCGTTACAATTACTACAAGACATTCTTTTGATATTTTCTTTAAAATCCCCATAATATTCATGGTATTGGCTTCATCAAGATTTCCCGTAGGCTCGTCTGCAAAAATTACCTTCGGTGATTTTACAAGCGCTCTCGCAATCGCCACTCTCTGCTGCTGTCCTCCGCTTAACTGCGATACCAGCCTTTTTTTGTACCGCAGCATATTGACAGCCTTTAGTACATAATCAATTCTGCTTTCTTTTTCCTCATCGGAAATATTATACATGGATAGCGCCAGCATAATGTTGTACTCTACGGTCCTGTCCATCAAAAGATAATAATTTTGAAAAATATATCCAAACTTTTCATTTCTTACCTTCTCTTGAACCTTACTGCCGAATTTTTTTATCTGTACATTGTCTACCTCGATTACTCCGCCTGAAAAACTGTCAAGACCACTGATTACATTCATAAGAGTAGTTTTGCCTGAACCACTTTCCCCCAGAATACACAGCAGTCCACTGTCCGGAAGCGTAATTGTTGTCTGATTAATCACATGCAGTTCATTTGATTTTCCCTTATTATAGTACTTATTTAAACTCTCTATTCTAATCATCTTTTCCCTCCCAAAAACTTATTCAAATACTTGTTAAACAAAAGCACTGTGATAACTGACATACAGAGCGCCAGTGCCGCAACAAATATATAATCTCCCACTGTATAATATTTCACAAGACTCGAAACCGCTCTGATTTTGTATTTTCCTGCCGCTGCAAAAATAATTATCAACAGCGCTGTGATTGCCATACTATCCGCTATCCGCTCATAATAATTCATCCTGTTAATCGTTTTCTGCTGTAATCCAAGCATTTTCAAAATCACAAAATCCCTGCGTTTCAGACGCATTATCACATAAATAACCAATATGGACAATACAAATATTGCCACTACGGAAGCTGCCGACATCATCATAGAAGATATTCTTTCCTGTACCAGCTCTGAATCATATTCTCCTGCGCTGATACGGTAAACGCTGACAGCTTCATACCCCCTTTTATTAATCGCTTTTATCACTCTGTCTGTATAAGCATAATCATCCATATATACTGAAACCTGTGTAATATCTGTTGAACCATAAATCTGCTCCAAAAATTCGTGGCTGACTTCTGCTACATTGATGCTTCCACTGTGCGCATCACTCACAACTTCCATATCATAAGAAATTTCATTTTGAGCATCTGTCACATTTTTGATTTTACCAGAAGAATATAAATTTTCATATACTGTCTGCTCCACAGCCTCATAACCCTCTGACCTTATATTCATGGTAATCGCCGAAGATAGACGAATCTGATTTTTGGCAAGGCCTTCCCCTTCCACAAGAATCACTCTGTTTTTTCTGTTAAGAAGCGTTACAAGGTCCTCCTGATTCGGGTCATCATATACGATTTTCTTTTCTATATTGTAATTTACATCTATTTTGGTTTTTCCATAATTCACGTTCATGCTTTTCAGCAGTTCTTCCGAAAAACAGGGCTTTTCCAACTCTTCATCAATAATCCCCGTAATGGTAAAGCTTCCTCCAAGCCAGACGGCATCCGACCACTTTTTTGATTTAAAATAAATATCTACGCTTTGGCCAATCAGGCTCTCATCGTGTGACGCCAGCGCCACTTCATATTTACCCTGCGGCAATGCTCCCGCTGTCAGTTCATTTTTTCTGATTGAGACCGCAGATATAATAAAATCACTGTAATCCTTTACATCTACTGTCATGCTTTTTACATTGGAAGATTCGGATTTTCTATACTCAATTACATAATCCTCATCTTTTTCATACAGACAGCTTATTTCATTTGCATAATCATATTTATCCACATAGCTGACATACCGCAGGCTATTCAGCGCTTCAATATCCTTGTCTGAAAAAATACTGCCATCGGATTTTCTTACTATCAGTCTTTTATTACTGACATTACAAAATACCTCATCTGATACCTCCTTGGTAACAGTATCATCCAAGCTGCTGAGAAAATATCCATACATTACAAAAAAGGAGGCAATCACAGCTGTTAAAATTGTAAAGATAAAAAAAGTTCTGTGAGGCTGTGCCTTCTGATTCATTTTCACAAATCTTACAGCTTTTCCAAAAGATGCATCCTGCTTTGTCTTTTCTATCTCTAATTTTTCCTGCGGTTCCTCCCGTATCCCTTTAAATATGCCATTTTCATAAAGCTCCGGTTTTAATTTAATATCCTCTGCAATCTCCCCGTCAAATAGTCTGATTTTTCTGCTTGCATACTCCTGAACCTGCTCGAAATTATGTGTAACCACAATCACAAGCCGCTCCTTTGACAGCTCATAGAGCATTTTCATAACCGCTGCGCCGTTTTCTACATCCAGATTTCCGGTAGGCTCATCGGCTATAATAATGTCTGTATCCTTTGCCAGCGCGCGGGCAATCCCCAATCTCTGCTTCTGTCCACTGGAAAGATGTACTGCCTTATGCTTTGCCCTTTTTTTCAGTCCCACCTTGTCCAAAATCTCCAAGGCTTTCTTTCTGCGTTCTTTTCTAACTTTTTTGTTTTCCTCCTTGTCGCAAATCATCATCACCGCTTCCACATTTTCCAGTGCGGTATAGCTGTCTATCAGATTGTATGCCTGATAGATAAAGCTGATATTTTCCCTGCGGTAATTCTCCCAATCCCTGCTGTCATAATAAGAAGTTTCCATATTTTGAAAATACATCTCCCCATCTTCGTATGTATCCATTCCACTTATGACATTTAAAAGAGTAGACTTCCCGCCGCCACTCTTTCCTGTAATAGCAACAAATTCACCTTTTCTAAATTCCAGATTGATATTCCTCAAGGCCATAACAATACTGGAGTCGCTTGTATAATACTTTGCGACGTCCTTCAATTTAATCATTTATAATCACCCTCATTCCTCTCCTGACAATTGCCAGACTTTTATTTTTAGTTATATTTCATAAATTTAATACTAAATTTATACTTTATTTTAGCATTTTCAACAGTATTTTACAAGTATTTTTTATGATTTTTTTATAAAATACCCAAAATCAAATTATAGAGAAATTTGTAAAAAGCAACAGGAAAGAACTGTCTTTTGCTCTGATTCTTTTATAAAATAGATTCAAAAGACAATGCTTCCCTGCTTCAAATTATACAAAATTTATATGTTTTTTCTCTGATATATTTCCATGAAATTTTTACAATATATCTATGTATTCTCCTGCCAACGCTTTATTCATGCTTCTTACTGCACAGAATTTTCCACACATGGAACAGGTATCCTCGTGCTCCGGTTTTCTGTCCTCACGGATTTTCTTTGCAGTTTCAGGGTCTATGGCACACGCCCACTGACCTTCCCAGTCAAGCTCACGTCTTGCATCCGCCATTCTATCATCTACGTCTCTTGCTCCTCTTATGCCCTTTGCAATATCAGCAGCGTGGGCAGCTATTTTAGAAGCAATAATTCCCTGCTTTACATCTTCCACATTTGGAAGTGCCAGATGCTCTGCTGGAGTGACATAACAAAGGAATGCAGCTCCGGAGGCAGCAGCGATAGCACCGCCGATAGCGGAGGTAATATGGTCATAGCCCGGCGCAATATCTGTAACCAGCGGACCAAGCACATAAAACGGAGCTCCGCCGCAAATCGTCTGCTGAATCTTCATATTTGCGGCAATCTGGTCCATAGACATATGTCCCGGCCCCTCCACCATTACCTGAACATCCTTTGCCCATGCACGCTTTGTCAGTTCGCCGAGCCTTACAAGCTCCTCTATCTGGCATACATCGGATGCATCTGCAAGACAGCCCGGCCGGCAGGCATCGCCAAGAGAAATCGTTACATCATATTCACGGCAGATATCAAGAATTTCATCATAATATTCATAAAACGGATTTTCATTTCCTGTCATACACATCCATGCAAATACCAGAGAACCGCCTCTGGATACAATATTCATTTTTCTCTTATGATGTTTGATTTGGTCAATCGTCTTTCTTGTAATTCCGCAGTGAAGTGTTACAAAATCAACTCCGTCTTCTGCATGAAGCCTTACCACATCAATAAAATCCTTTGCAGTCAAAGTATTCAAATCCCTCTGATAATGAATAACGGAATCATATACAGGCACTGTTCCTATCATGGCAGGACATTCTGAAGTAAGCTTTCTTCGAAATGGAATCGTATCTCCATGTGAGGACAGGTCCATAATGGCATGCGCTCCCATATCTACCGCTGCCATTACCTTTTTCATCTCTATATCATAGTCCTTGCAGTCTCTTGAAACTCCAAGATTTACATTTATCTTTGTTTTCAACATGGAACCGACACCCTGCGGGTCAATACATTTGTGATTTTTATTTGCACAGATAACCACTTTTCCGGCAGCCACTAATGGCATAAGCTCCTGTGGTGTCATTAATTCCTTCTCTGCAACAGCTTCAAGTTCCCTTGTGACAATGCCCTTTCTTGCAGCTTCCATCTGAGTAGCATACTCTTTTATTATGGCATCCTGTTTTATTATAGTATCCTGTTTTATTGTATCATCCTTTTTCATTTTATATTAATCCTTTCCATTATTTACTTTACTGCTTTTGCCGCAGCTTATCACGCCATCATCTCTTTGCTGTCACAGAAAATCATTTCTTATTTCCTGTAACAAAATATTTTCAAGTTTTGGATAATTGTTTTCTACAAAACAAAAAATCCCTGCAAATCATCTGCGATTCTGTTTTCTATTAACATCGCCTGTTCTCTGTTCTCTGCACTGACTGAGATATATGCCTTCAGTTTTGGCTCCGTACCAGACGGGCGAATTACCACAGAACAATTTTTTTCTAAAAGAAACTTCAATACATCCGATTTTGGCAGACCATCAATTCCCTTTGAATAATCCAGACAGGTATGGACCTTCTTTCCTCCTATGCTTTCCAGTCCGCTGCGAAATTTCTGCATAATCTCCTGCATTTTTAAAAATCCCTGTGCGCCCTCAAACTCATAAGAATGAAGTGTATTCAGACAGAAACCATATTGGCGATACAGCTCGCTGAGCTTTTCTGTCAGGCTGATTCCCAGAGAAGCATACCATGCGAACATCTCACAAATCAGAAATGCTCCGTTTACCGCATCCTTGTCTCTGACATATGTACCAGACAGATAACCATAACTTTCCTCAAAGCCGAAGATATATGAATCCTCTTTTCCTTCGTTTTCCAGAAATCCAATCTGCTCCCCGATAAATTTAAAACCTGTCAGTACATTAACTGTCTGCACTCCATAATGTGCGGCAATGCGTTCTCCCATATCTGTTGTTACAATAGTTTTCACAAGCATCGGCGCTTCCGGCATGGTTTTCAGAGCCTGACGTCTGGAACAGATATAATCCAGCAGAAGAATTCCTGTTTCATTTCCTGACAAAAGCACATACTCTCCTGAAGAATCTTTTACCGCGATTCCCACACGGTCACAATCGGGGTCTGTGGCAAGCAATAAATCAGCATTATGCTCTCTGGCATATTTCATGCCAAGCTCCATTGCTTCACGAATCTCAGGATTTGGATAAGGGCAGGTTGGAAAAGTGCCGTCAGGCTGCTCCTGTTCCTTTACTACGGTAATATTTTGATAACCGGATTCCTTTAATGTGCGAAGAACAGGCAAAAGCCCTGTACCATTCAGAGGTGAATATATAATTGCCACATTTTTATCAATCTTTGCATCCCCAAGTACAGACTGCTTTTTTACAGCCTCGACAAAATCAGTATATACCTGCTCTGGAATATACTGAATGATACCTGTTTTTACGCCCTCGGAAAATGCCAAATTTTTCACATCGGAAAAAATATCCAGTTTCTCTATCTCTGCCAGAATTTCGGCCGCTGCCTCTGTGGTAATCTGGCAGCCATCTGCGTTGTATACTTTATAACCATTATATTTTGAAGGATTGTGGGAAGCCGTTACCATAATTCCCGCCGCGCAGTGAAGGCGTCTCACTGCAAAGGACAGGCAGGGTGTAGGCATAAGCTGTGAATATATATGTACTTTAATTCCGTTTGCAGCAAACACTCCGCTGGCAACTTCGGCAAACAGCTTGGATTTTATGCGTGAATCGTAGCTGACAGCGATTTTTTGATGCTCCTTCGGAAACTTTTTCACTATATAGTCGGCAAGGCCCTGTGAAGCCTTTGCGACAGTATGAATATTCATACGATTGGTGCCCGCGCCAATCACTCCTCTTAATCCCCCTGTTCCAAAAGTAAGGTTCCGGTAAAAGGCTTCCTCTATTTTTTCCTCATCTCCTGCCATTTTTTTCAGTTCTTTTATTACATCAGCATCAGAAAATGCATGTTCTGTCCATAGCTGATATTGTTCCAAAATTTTATTTTCCATTGTCTTTTCTCCTTAATTTGCCGCCAAGAATACTGGCAGACAAAGTTTTCACATACTAATCTTACCATAGAGAAAGAGATTTATCAATTTTTTTCTTTCATCAAATTTTATAATTGGACATGTAACAGCAAAAAGAAGTAAAACAATTTTTCCAGTTTATAAAAACAAGTGAAATAATACAAGAAAGAGAAGTTATGAAAATACAGAATTTGATTGTAATTGAAAATGGTTTTGATTTGGTGCATGGGATTCAAAGTAAATATTCTGATTTTCATAAATATTTAACAGAGTATAAAGAAATCCATGGAATATAATCCGAATCTTTTTATAAAGAAAAAAGAAAAATGTTAGAAGATTTTGTAAGAAAATATCTATATGTTCTTGGACATTTTCTGTCAAAGGTTGACTTTAACTATTTTTTAAAAATCAAAAGAAATTCCAAACCAGACTGTAATTCAAAATCTGATTTGGAGCATGCAGAGAAACTTGCGAAAAGTCTTGATATAGATAATTATTATATAATTTAGATTTAAGATTTTTTCTAGTACCTTTTTATAATAAAGTAAAAATAATGAGCTTGTCAGCAAAAAAATTCTTTAGTTTTTTTCTGATTTTTTTATAAATAGGTATATATGTATATTTTTTTAAAACTTTACTAAATGGCTTTGTATCCAGCTCCCTTAGAAAATCCAGACTTTTATCCGAAATTTTAACTGATTTATCAAAATAGGTATTTCCCTTAAATATCTCGTCAAAATTCCTCTCAAAAACCTTCATTTGAGGTTTTGCCTGCTCAAACAATTCTTCTCCTCTTCTATTATTTAGCAAAATCATAGAAGCTCCTTTGTCGTCATCCAGTTTCTTTTCCAGTCCCCAAAAATCTGCCAGTGTAATATCTGCTCTTCTTGGAATTCCTTTGAACTGGCACTCCCCGCAACAGGGTCTCATATACAGGTTATAGCTTAGATAACCCTCCATAAATAAATTATCCTTCTGTTCAAACACCAGAGATTCACCATTTTCAAAATCAATTCTGGTACATCTTGGCGATTTCTTCCATCCCTCTTTTTTATATTTAAACCAGACCTTTACCACTTTGCTTCCCATATTTTTTTCTATTTCTGAAAGCCATGCTTTATATGCTTTCGGCGAATTTACTCCTCTACATATAAAATCAATTGTGACAAGATTTGAATATTCCTTTTCAAGATAGGTATACAATCCTGATACCTGACAGGGACAGCCACAAAAAACCACACTCTTTCCTGAATTTAGATAGTTCTTTATTTCACGAAATACATATCCCATACTGCTTTGTATATATTTCGACTGCCTTATTTTTTTCAATTCGTTTGTATGTTTTATCACAATATGCCTTACCAAATTTTCTTTCTCATACTCTGCACCAATCACCACACCATCTTTTTGCAGAATCACTTTTGCTAACTCTGAAAACGCCCCTCCTGAAGTACTGTGAAATCGAATGTCTTCCTCCCTGCTCCACGCCGCATAGGTTTTGGGAATAGTATGGTTACCGTTTTCCTTTGACATACGTTTAAGACATGTTTGTTCACATGCTTTACAGTGTATGCATACATTTTTATCTATTACAGGATATTCAAAACCATTGCTGTCTGACTGCATTTCTATGGCATTCACCGGACAAATATTTGCGCATGAGGCACAGCCTGTACACTGATTTTTTTCAATCCACAAAACCATAATTACCTCCATGTATCATTTTGTCTTACAATTCTTGCCGGATTTCCCGCTACTGTTACATTGGGAGGTACATCTTTTGTCACTACTGAACCTGCGGCAATAATCGAATTTTCTCCAATTGTAACACCTTTTAAAATAATGACTTTGCTTCCAATCCATACATGATTGCCTATTTTTACAGGTTTTCCTAAGTCCTCAATCCCATTGACAGAATGTCCATCACAGTCCATAATCAACACATCATGTGCAATTGCAACGTCATATCCAATACTGATTTTATTCTTACATCTGATTTTTGTATCTGAATTACAAAAACCTGAACCCAGCTCCAGTCGCCCGCCATCAAATATTTGTATATCACATCCATAATAAAACCTAAAAATATCTTCTACACATAACTCTGATTTTCTTCCCATTCGAAGCAATGTGCTTCTTTTGTAACCTCTTTTATGCTTATCACCTAAAACCAAACGATTTTTTATATAAATAACAGATGAACTGCATTTATCGATTTTTGCATTTTTTAACCACAATTTCGGAATTCGCTTTTTTAATATATTTCTCATATTTTTCCCTTTATTTTAATTTTTCCCTTACTTGATATGGTTTCCAAGATTGCAGGCAATAATTTCTCCATTAATACATCTTGCACAATCACTGATTAGAAATCCTGCAACTTCTGCAATTTCCTCTGCCCGAAGAATTCGTTTACCTGTGACAGGAGCATGATACAGATTTGATTCAGGGTCAACAAAATTAATGTCTGTTGCCGTTATTCCCGGCGCAACTGCATTAATACGGATTCCGTTTGCTGCATATTTCTTTGCAAGCCCCTTTACTAGACTGTTTAATCCCGCCTTTGTTATTCCATAAAGATGTGTATCTGACATAATTCCGCGCTCAGACGTAACAAACAATAATGTTCCAGCTTTTTTATTTTCCAAAAAATGTTTTATCACCTGCTACGATAGAATATATGCTCCCTTCAGATTAACATTGAAAATATTCTCATAATCTTCTTCTGTATATTTAACAAAATCCTTTTCAAAAAAAATTCCTGCATTGCTGACCACAATATCTAATGAACTATGAAATAGTCCAAGTATTTCATAGAAATTCTTCTCTATATTTTCAATATCGCCAATATCAAATACTGCTGTTTTACATTTTTCTTTCCCCAGTTTTTTTCCTGCAGCAAGAAGCTTTTCTTCCTTTCTTCCTGTAATACAGACTGAACCTCCTCCTGACAGACATTTTTGCGCTACGGCATATCCGATTCCGCTGCTTCCTCCGGTAATCAGAATATTTTTTCCCGCATATAAATTGTTTTCTGTACAGCTTGTTATATTTACATATGTCTTATTTTCGGGAATACCCTTAAAAATATATTTTATACTGCGTTTTACAAAATCTTTTGTTCCCATTGCATACCTCCAGTAAATCAGTAATTATCACTAAAATATTGTTTATAAAGTATTTCAGGTATTTTCTCTTTATTATTAAAATTTAAAGTATATATTTTATCACCAAAGGTTGGAATCATATGTATATTTCCTTCCCTGTCTGTGAATCCTCCTGCACACTTTGCTTTCTGCCTATCATTAATAACAGCAACTTTTTTCAATTCACATTTCACTACATCATATTCCCAAAATATTTCTCCATCGCCCACAATTCCATAAATTTTTCCATTTATTCCAAGCTTTGTTCCATAACAGCCAAAATACGTCTCCATATAAAGCATCTCAACATAATTTTTCCTTACATCAATTTTTAAAATTCCATTATACAGCGAAAAACCATAAATATTGCCATCCACTGAAACCACAGCATGAAAAACCATACATTCAGAAAGAAATTTTCCAATAAAAACAAATTTTTCTGTTGGAGGATAAAACATTATCACTCTTTCATTTCTCTCCGGCAAAAAATAGACATATCCATTTGGATGCACCACAGAAGCGCAATAGCGCAGCTTATTATAAAAACCATGCAGCAGTTTTATTTTATGGACCTGCCATGAAACTGTATTTATTGCCAGAAGATGATTTGTATTTCTTGGGGGCTGGTATATTATCCCATTCTTACAAAGAACACCTCCATAATGATGTTCTCCTTTATAATTTATAGAAATATCTATTTCTTCTGTCTCTAATTTCTGACAATCTATCCGAAGCACTTTATTACATGCTCTTGGAAATGCAAACACATATGGACCTTTTTGTCCTCCACCGCTCCATTTAAATTTCTCTTCTGACAGCAGCCCCCATTTTTTATATTCCAAAGTATCAGTATTAAACAGAATAATTTGACGGCTGGAATTAGGAATACAACAAGCAGTGGTTTCATTTATTAAAACCCCGCCTACATACTTTCCTTCTCTATAATCTTTGATTTCTGTATGCAAAATATCTTTTACCATTAAATTTTGAAATCTGTCTGTAAATTCTTGCAAAGCACTTAATGAATTTTCCCAATTCTTTTCAGGTACACATTTTATCTTATAAAAAAAGTTATGCATAAATAAAAACATCATCATTTTTCTTTTTATGCCCTTTATATGTCCTATGATTCTTCTTAACATAATAATACTTTCTATCTTCTTATTGTTTTGATTTTAAAATATATTATTCTCATTACAGTCCTGATTTCTTTTCTTTCCAGCTCAAGAGCTGATGTAATAAGGAAACTTCCTGCTCCAAATAAAAAGCCATATTTTACAAAATTCATCCATGAGTTCACTACAAGATTCACAGATATAAAATAAAATAATCCTGTCACAACAAAACAAACTGCTATATGCCGAAATATAATCTTTAAAAAAATACTCATTTTTATTTTGAGATATCTTCCAGCAAAATATGGCGCTGTCCAGAAGTGAACAATAAGATTTAATACAGTAGTAGTTCCTACTACTGCATATCCACCCAATTTAGTATTTGCAATTAATAAAAACATAGAAATAACATTTAATACACCACTGCATATGGTAATCCAGCATACAGCCTTCAGATTATCTGTTAAGGTATATACATAAAACAATGGTCTTACCACAGTGACCAGAATATCTCCAATAATCACAATTACTGTCAAGGTGAATATTCTTGAATTATCCTGACCTGGAATCCACAGCTCCAGAAAATTCTTTCCAAGAACAACAAAACAGACAAAAAAAACATTTCCTGCAATTGCTACACTTTTCATGGCAACCTTTAAATAATCCACCAGCCTTTCTGTTTCTCCTTTTGCATAAGCCTCCAGTTGCTTTGGCTGAAATGCACTGACCATAACATTCGTAAATAACGTCATTAATCTTCCTATCATCTTTGATATGGAAACCTGTCCCATCACAACGCCTGACAATAGTTTATTACAGACAAGCAGGTCCAGTCCTGAATTCAGCATATTTCCAATATTATTAATCGAATTCCATATTCCCGATGAAAGAAGTTTTTTCACTTTTTCAAAAGAAAAATCTTTTTTATGAATCTGCAGCTCTGGTGTCAGATATTTTGTACAATGTAAATTCATCCATAAATTTACTATCGCAGCAGCAAGACTTCCAGCTGCCATATAATAAACATGAATTTTTGTGAAATAAATCAGTCCTGCCAGTGTGAAAGCGTTAATAAGGGCTGATATACCACTGTTTCTGTAAGTAATACTTGTTTTATTTTTTATAAAGGCACTGACTGAAAAAACGGTCCCTGTCACATTGATACACCATTTCAAAAGAACCAGAAAAAATAACAATTTTACATCTGAAACCAGATTGTCTGAAATATTTAAAATAAACTGTAATTTCCATACCATTGCCGAACATGGTACAAACAAAAGAACTGCCAGTATCAAATCTGCCACTGCTACGGAACTGTAAAATTTATTTGCCTCTTTATAATTCCCGTTATGATATTCGATTGCAATATATCTGGCAGCAAAAGCATTGAGTGCTACTGTAATAATATCTATATAGGTAACACATGTATTCGCCAAATCTACAAAGCCATTCGCCTCAATACCAATATTTCGGGTAATTACTGGTGTTAAAATAATATTTATAAGTGCAGTAATTAAAATAGAAATACCATTCCAAATAATATTTTTTATAATCTGTTTCCCAGAATCAGTATTCATATAATGCTCTTTCTAAAAACTTTATGGAATCTGCGCGCAGAATATCCAGCTTTTTATCAATAGTTTCAAAATCAATTTGTTTATCTGCTGTTTCGGACTGGCTTTTTTTATTGTTTTGATTTATCATTCTATCCTCTAGCGACAAACTGCTTAAAAAATCCTTCATTCGTCCATTCATACTTCCATTCTCATTTTCACTTTCCCTTAAATATACTAGAAATTTTTTATGAAAAAGAACAGAAAACACTGTTCCATGAAAAGAATCTGTCAGTACGATTGCTGCATTTTGTTATAAGGAATGTTCAAAATTTTCAGTCCCGTGGTTTTTGCATAAGAATATGCTCTGTTCCATTCATTATCAGATTCACCCAGAAAATATAAAAGAACATATGATTCTGCCGTTATGCCGTTTACAGGAAAAGCTAAATTGGTCCAACTTTCCTGATACAGCAATGTCGGGTCAAGGACTACTTTACAAATATCTTTTCCCATAAGATTGTCTATGATAGTTTTTGCACCTTTTTCCCTGACAGAAACAACGTCAAACCTTTTTAAAAATGATTTCATAAAACGGCCGTATTCATCTGTGATAGAATCTGCACCTATACTTGCTGCATAAGAAATTTTTCCTTTTTCATCAGGAACAAAAGATAAAAAGGTTTCCGCTCTTCCTGATATCGGACTGAATACCTGGTCAGAGCCTGTGATAAATAAATCATATTTATTTATAAGCTGTGAAATGGTATCTGAAGTATATACAATAGCTGTTTTCCTGATATTTTTCTCAATAAAAAAGTCAAACTTTTTGATTTTTTTCTTCAGTTCATTTATACATAACAGGGAATTCAGTTTATTTTTGATACGATTTTTTAAAGAAGTGAGAAATGTTATAAAGTTATTTTTATAAGAATTATTTTTATTCTTTGCTTCTGGTACAAACATCTTCATCGTCTGTCTGTCCATAGATATCACATCACAGTTATAACCCAGTTTTTCAATTTCCTTTTGAAGTGCATATGCCTGTAATACTCCCCCATAGTTATAATTATGGTAAAATAGAGTAATAATTGCGATTTTTTTCATGAAATGAATCCTTCTTATTTTAGATATTGTATATTTTATTACTTTATATTCTTATATGCTTCGACTATCTTTTTACCTATCAGATTCCAGTTTAACTCTGTATCTGCAAATTCCTTTGCCAAAATCCCCAGACTTTTCAATTCATCTTTTCTGTTTACTGCATTATTTATCTGTATCATTAATTCTCTTTTTTCACTTTCCGGACTGTTGTAATCATATGAAAAAACAAAATCTTTCTCTTTTATGTCCAGAACATAGCCAAATTCAGGTATAATAACTGGTTTTCCATTAGAAAATGCCTGAATCATGGCACCTGAATTTTGCATGCTTATTTTATCATAGGGCAATATTACGATATCACATAAGGAAAAAATGGTGGAAATTTCTTCTTCGGGAATAAATCTTTCATCTAAAACCACATTTGATAATTGATTACATTGTAAACGGATTTTATTTTGTATATGTGTCTCCATGTTTTTATCCATTTTACCTGCCAAAATTAACTTTACATCAGGGTTTTGTATCTGATTAAATGTTTTCAGTAATAGAGGAATATTTTTATATTCAGATATAATACCAAAATATAAAAATACCAAACTATCAGAATTAATTTCATATTTATGCAAAAATTTGTCTTTTAAATGTTTGTTTATATTATCAGTTTCATATGCCCCATGGGGAACACATAAAATTTTATTTTCATTATAGTCATATTTATTCACAAGTAAATTCATAGAATTTTTACAATGAACTACTACCATATCCACTCTTGAAAGCCAACGATTTATAAAATGTTCTGCAAATACAATATCCTTGCAATTATGAGGAATAGAATTATGCATTGTCCAGCAAATCTTTACTCCTAATATATGTAAAATATTAGCTTTGATTAATGAAACTGCCACTTTAAATCTGCTCTTTAAAGTTTTACTTCGGGCAATATTCTCAATCCAATTACAATGAACGATTTTTTTATTTCTACTAAATATAAATCTAATCAATATAAATATTTTTTTTATTGTCTTTTCTTCTGTATTCTTGTTTATAATATAAATTCCATTATTTTCTAAAGCAGTAACTACTTGCTGTAAATAAGAGTTATCTTTTGAATAACAGGGCTTAAAAATAACATCTATCATATTTTGTTCCTTTCTAATTTAAAATATATAGTTATAAACTGTTATTTATTATTCTTAGTATAACTACTTTTCACTATCTCATTATAACAATTTGTAAATTTTATAATTTGATTTTCTATATCAAAATTCTTAATCATATCTATAATATAATTATACATATTTATGTTAATATCCCTGTTCTTTTCTAATAATTCTATTTTTTCTGCCAATTCGTCACAATTCCCCTGTTCTATCAAAAATCCTGTTTGATTATTTATAATCAATTCGGGTATACCACCTATGTTACTTCCTATAACTGGAATACATGATTTATATGCATCTATAATTACTCGACCAAAAGGTTCTTCCCATAATGAAGGAATTACTAAAAAATCACTCATACACAACAAGCCTTTTAATTCATTTTCATTAAGAAATCCATGATATTTAATCCGTTTATCACGACTTTCTGCTTCTTTCACGTATTTAAGAAGTTCTCCTTTTCCCGCAATATTTAATGATATATTTTTATTATTGATATTTAAAAAAGTTTCAATTAACCATTTAATTCCTTTATGTTTATATAAACCTCCAACATATACAAAATTTATTTCTTTTTTACTTTTAATACTTTCTATCCTTTTATGATATATTTTTAAAGTTTCCTCAATATCATAATCTACTGCATTATAAATTACTTTTTTTTGTGACATGGTAAAATAATTTTTTTCAAGAAATTTATTAAGAGTCCACGCCGATGGTGCTGTGACATAATTAACATTTTTACTACATTTTCTGTAACCTGCTCTATATAACTTACATATCATATAACAATTTTTACAAGATGAACCATCCTTTTTGAGAAGATTGGCCTTTGGACAAAGCTGAAAATAATCTCTTAATGTATGAATAATCGGTATATTTTGTTTCTTAGCTAATCTCCATATAACAGGGCTAATTCCAAATAAATTATTAGTATGAAGTATATCTGGTTTTTCATCATTAAAAATTTCTTTTAATATTTTTCTGTTAAAAGGATTATAATAATCTAATATTTTATATAAAATTTTTTTTAAACCTGTACTTTTTCTATATTGAAAAAATGAAAAAATATTATTAAATTTTTTTCTTATTATCTTTATTCCATTAATTGTTTCTATGGAATTATGTTCTCCATTACATAAAATAACTACTTCATTTCCATTTTTTACTAACCCCTCAGCTAATTTCTGTACACTAACTTCTGCTCCTCCAATAATATCTGGAAAGTAAAATGTATTTACAATCATCAGCTTCATTTTAATTAAATGCAATATTTTTACATAGGCTTTATAATAGTGCTCTATTTAAAATATTGCACCCTCCTTTTTCTTTAAAATTTTTATAAAATAATACTCCAAACCATAAATTTTTCCACATATATAGACAATTTTTATTTCAGAAAATATATACTATATCTTACAATATTTCAAAATATATTTATAACAAAATATAATTTAAATCGTTATTTTTTATTATATAAATAATAATAAGGAAGTTTTCTAACTTTTAACATACAGCGCAATTTATCATAAAAAATATTTCCCAATATTTTATTAACTATTATCGCACTTCTTTTTCTTTTTTCGTTATCACTTTTATACCAGCTTCCATTTGCATGATGTACACAATAGTTTTTCTTTTTAGAAAAAGTATATTTTTCAAAATATTCTTTTGGGAATATAGCTACATTATTTATGCATTTGAATTTATTATTTAAAATGAACCCAGAGATTCTATTACAGAAATATATAGTAAATAAATCATTATTATTATGTATTATATAATTCATAAAATCGTCAAATTGAATTACAAATTTAGTATTTCTAACATTTACTTTACACTTTTTATAAATATTCAATAGTTCTTTCATTATACTATTATTTTTTTTCGCACCAATTACAGCTGTTCCAATAGAACAATTAAAAATCATACCCAAAAACAAATCATAATTTAAAAATTTATCAAAATCTTTAAAAACTTCTACATCTGTATCTAAATATATCCCTCCCCAATTATATAAAGCCCATATTCTTACATAATCTGCAACAAAAGCATACTTTTTCTGTTGATATGCAATATTTACCAATTGATTTGAATTTATATCAAAATTATCTTCATTCCATTCAACAAACGTATATCCTGATATTTCAAATAATTTCCATGTTTTCATACATTTTTGTGAAATCTCATCTTTATCTCTTTTTCCAAACCAACAATAATGTACTATTTTTGGTATCATAATTAAAATCTCCTTTTTTGTAATTCACGTATCATATAACAATAAAACATGGCATATCCAGAGGATAAAGTAATTGTTCCAATCACATCTAAAGTATATGCATGAAGTAAAAAAGCAATATTCAATAACATAAGTGTTAGATATATATTATTATTGTCTATATTTTTTCTAACCGTTTTAAATAAAAATAAAAAATTTTTTATAAACATGATTATAAAAAAACTCAGCCCAATCAAACCATACATAGCAAACAGGTTTGCGTAAGTATTTTCAAGATTCACTGGAATATCTTCTGAACAGTATCCATATATTCCTGTACCAAAAATCTTCTGACCAAAAGACATTTTTCCAATAGCTATTTCAGCATTATCTGTTCTCACATTTAACGCTTCATCTTTTTCTAATGTCCCTTTTAAAACTCTTCCTATTCTTTCCGCCGCAAATTTCTTCTGTACCTCAAAGTTACTACTAGACATAAAAACATATATTGCCAAGCTACAACATATTAAAATAAGAATATATAAATTTAGTTTTTTTCTTGTATATTTATTTTTCTTTTTAAGTTGAAAAAAAACATGTAAAAAATAATATCCCAAAATTCCTAAGATAGAAATAATCCCTGTTGATGAAACAGCTATAAATACACCTATAACATTACACGCTAAAATAAGAAGCTTTTTAACTCCTATTTTTCCATTTACTAATACATACACAAAAGAAAGAATCATTGGATAAACTGAAATCGGAGGTTGCCCCACGGTAATTCTATTATTATAAAATCCTTGTGCAAGTCTTGGATTAATGGCTCTGCTTACAATCGGGTTTGGAATATAGTATCCTATAATATTAACAAACAGTAGTATTATTGTCATAACAATATAAATACAAATGCATTTTTTATATGTAATATTTGCAATTTCTTCCAAATTGTAAAAAATTATAAATATCAAAAAAAACTCAACATACTTAATAAAAAGTATTAACAACCGTAATATTGAATAAATTGAATTATTAAAAAACCCTAAAGGTGATATAATTAAAAAATATATCCAAAATATACCAAACCATATACCAAATCCACTTGGAAAATATATTTTCCTTCTGAACATAAAAAAACTGATTATTACTATTGCTATTTCCTTAATATATCCAAATGCCGCTGGCAAATATGTATAATTTCTTGCCGTATCAAATACAGAAAAGAAAAGTATTATATAAATCAAATATTTATTTATATCTTTTGAAGATAAACTCATATTAAACTTTACCTTTCCATTGCTTGACTTTTTCTATACTTTCATTCCAGTCAAATAGTCTAATTCTATCCAATCCCTGATTAATCAATTTTACAACATCATACTTCCCATAGAAAAATTGATTCATGCAATCACATAAATCTAATATATTTAATGCATCAAACATAATTGCAACGTTTCCCACCACTTCTGGCAGCGAAGAATTATCCGCACAAATAACAGGTGTTCCACAAGCCATAGCCTCTAATGGCGGAATACCAAATCCCTCATACAAAGAAGGAAATACAAATAAATCTGCTAAATTATAAAAATCCACCAGTTCATCTTTTGTAACCAATCCCGTATGTATAACGTTTCCTTCTATTTTAAGCTCTTCTTCTCTTTTTTGTAAATCAACACTTTTAAATGCTTTTCCAACCAAAAGCAAAATTTTATCATTTCTATTTTTCAACAAAGCAAAGGCTTCTAATAATCTTTCAAGATTTTTATGTGGTTTCAAATTTCCTACATACATAATAATTTTTTTATTTTTCGGAATTTGAAATTTCTCATATAAATATTCTATTTCTTCCTTCTTCTTTATCCGGAAATCCTTATCTACTCCATTATAAGTAACTGTGATTTTCTCAGGATTAACTTTAAACATTTTTACAATATCCTTTTTGGTATTTTCAGATACTGTAAACACATGCTCTGCCTTTTTCGCTGCATGCCCAATCATAAATTTTGCATAATAATAAGCAAATTTATTGGGCAAAAACTCTGGCAGAATCAAATGTGTCAAATCATGTATTGTCACAATAAACTTTCCTCTATAAAACAATGGAATATTATAATGTGGAAAATGCATCAAATCAATTTTACTCTTTTTCACTTCTCTATAAGGAAATGTAAACTGCTCCTTTATCCCATAAATAGGTGCAGCATAATTTATCATTTTCAACTGGCTGTTATATTTCCCAATTAACTTTTTATCTCCTAATGCTATTTCATAAATATCGCTGTCTATCAAATGCTGAATATATGTGCCTATTCCTGACATTTCTATCATTCTGGCATCAATTCCCACTTTTTTTTCCTGCATTATCTGTAAACCTCTATTCCTTCTGTTTCCTTTTTCTCAAATTTTTTATACTGCTCCTCTACAAATCTTTTCAACCTGTTCCGAAATACCTCTTCATCAAATTCCATTGCATGCTCCCGCAGCTTTTCTTTCTGAAACTCTATTTTCTTTGCCTTTTTTATTGCCTCTATCATAGATTCCACAGTCTGTTCCTTAAAAAACACCCCTGTTTCTCCGTCAATCACGGTTTCCAATACTCCGCCTTTCCCATAGGCAATCACTGGCCTTCCGCTTGCCTGAGCCTCCAGCGGTGTAATCCCATAATCTTCTTCCCCCGGAAACAAAAAGGCCTTGCATTTTCCATAATGTTCCCTGATAACATCATCTGATACTCTGCCAAGAAACTTTACACAGGAACCAGCCATCTTCTTAAGTTTTTGCTGTTCGGGCCCATCTCCAATTACCACTAAGGGAACATTCAGTTTCGTACATGCCTCTACGGCAATATCAACCCTTTTATATTCCTGAAGCCTTGATACACAAAGATAAAAGTCGCCATTTTCGTTTGATATTTGAAATATATTTCCCCGAACTGGCGGATGTATCACATAGGCATCTCTTCGATAATGTTTTTTAATTCTTTTTGCCACATTCACAGAATTTGCCACATATACATCTACCCTCGCGGAACTGGCATAGTCCCATACTCTCATAAAACTCATAAAATAACTTTTCAGTTTATTTTTGAATCTGCCCTTTCCACTTAATTCTCCAATATAATTATGCATAAATTCCCATCCATACCTCATAGGCGTATGACAATAACAGATATGTAAAGTATCTGGTCCCGTAATCACTGATTTAGCCACACTAGAACTGCTGCTGATTACAATATCATAACTTGTCAAATCTATACTCTCCATTGCTGTTGGCATAAAAGGGAATAATTTTCTATGATTTATTATTTCTTTTTTCTTTTTTTGAAGATGTGTAGTTACAATCTCTGTTTCCTTTAATTTTCCAGTCAGCCTGTCTTTATTACAAATACTTGTATATAATACTGCTTCTGGAAATACCTCCATCATATTTGTTACCACATTTTCCGCACCACCCATAAACGGCAGCCAATCATGAACAATCGCTATTTTCATATATCTGCATTACACATAACTATATGTAGTGTTCTCCTTTTTCTAAAATTCATCAGCATCAATCACATGAACAGTCCTTGCCGGAACAAAAAATACATCTCCTTTATGTAGCTCTACTTTTTACAGATGACAGGCGGATAAACTGCTTGCTGCGGATATCATTGAAAAGAGGCCACAAACGCTTGCCGCTGCCGCCTGATAATAAAATAACATTCATTCAAATTTCCTCCATTGTTCTTGTCTAAAATCACCATCTATATTATATCAGTTCCATAATCCTTCGAACTACGGTTATACGTTCCTGTTTTACTTCCATAAATGCTTTATATCTTGCCGCCGTAACCGCCACGTTTGCATGTCCCAGTACATAGCTTAAATTTTCCACACTCATACCTGCTTTCAAACACCTCACTGCAAAGGTATCTCTTAAAGTATGAAAATTGTAATTTTTCATTTTATTTTTTTTACAAAGCTTTTCCAGCCGTATCTGTTCTCTTCTTGGGTCTGGAATTTTTCCTTCCTTGCACTGCAGAACATATCCTCTGTTCTCGCATATTCGTAAAGCCTGCAAAACTGTATCTGGAAGCGGAAGTTCTCTCTGCGCAGAGACTGACAGCGGCATATTTACCAGCAGTGTTTTCTTTCCATCTTTTCCATTTTCTTCTTTGTTTTGAATTCTCTGAACAGTATTTCTTACCAGAAGAAGTTCTTTTTCCAAATCAATATCTTCCCATGTCAGTGCACAAATTTCTCCAATGGCAAGCCCCATTTTAAACGCAAAGCAGATTCCCAGATATTTCAGCTCCCGACCGGTATTTAAAATGGTATCCAGCAGTTTCTGCTCCTCTTTTTCCATTATTTCTACGGTTCTTTTATTTGCTCGTATCCTCACTGTATGCTCCAGCCCGAGTTTTACTGTATCAATTCCTGCCGTCTGCAACAGCCGTTTCAGCAACATAATCAACATATTTAACGCAACTTCTGACATGCCTTCCGATTTCTTTCTGTTAACAAATACATCGATTTCCTGTTCTGTCACATCATGTGCGGCTGTATCTGAAAAATATGGAAGTAAATGCCGCTCCAGCAGATTATTATATCTGTGAAAAGTTAAGGGATTTAAAGTATTCTGATTTTCTTTTTTCCATATCTGATAACAATCGCTGATGGAATTTACCATATCTTCTATCTCCTTTTTCTATTAATTTCTGTTCTATCTGTTATTGCTTTTTCAGTATTATTCTAATATTTCTCCCAAAAAGGGCAGGCTTCGCCATTATCCCTCTTTCAAATGCCTGTTTCCACAGATAAATATCTGTATCTCCTGACATGGGACTACTTTTTTATATAACTGGCAGTTTTTCTTTGGAGTCACTCAACTCTCAAATTTGGCTGTTTTTTATGTTCATTATTTATCGTTGATGAACTAAATTTGATACATTACCTTTAAAACACCTGCAAAATCAAGCTTTTCAAAGCTTCAAGCAGTCAAATGACGGCTTATTTGACTGCTTAAAATTTTTAAATAAATAAAAAAATTTTTATATACCATATAGTACAAGGCTTAGCATACATTCAAACTGACTACTTTTTTGACTGCTTATACAAAAGAGCTATTTTTCAAAAACTGAAAATTTCATATTAAAAAATCAGTTAAATCTTTTATAATATATAAATTTATAGAAAGAATATGGAATACAAAAAATCTCTTGCAATTCTAAAATTATATGATATAATACACTTGTTTTTATAAAAGAATGATTATCGTTAATTTAGTTCATCAAAGAAATAATTATATAAAAAATGTGTAAATAACACGACAATTATTGGTATATTTTGATGAACTATTTTTTTTGACTTTTCGCCTGATTTCTGAATATCCAAAACTTTTCTTTACAACTCTTATCATTTTATCCCTGTCTGCCGATAAAAATAATAACTTATAGAAAACAGGAAACGGATTTCTTACATTAGTTCAGGGATTGAACATTCTATAGGTGTTATTTGATATACTCATTTTTCAAAACATCTATATTTGAATCTGCAAAATCTAACTGTCTGTATTGTCAATCTCTCCGCTGATTAATACTCCTGTGCCGTTTCCTGTAAAACAACAAACAGAAAGGCATGGGATTTATATGGGAATGTTAATAGGAACACATCATTCAAATACAAGAAGTATCACAATAAAAAATGCCGGTGGTTCTATTGCCGGAACAATCACCGTCTCAAAACCGAAGTCTAAACCTAAAACAAAATCCAGCGCAAAGCAGAAGAAAAAAAGCGTGCAATACAGCTTTACCGAGCTTTCCAATCAGATTTTGCAGTCAAAAACATTTTTAAACGCTAAACAAATTGCTTCAAGAGCTTACGCGAAAGCGGCTGTTCTTCGCAGAAAACGTGTAACCGGAGATTATGATGAAACCGCTATTGACCATGCAATTACTCACGCTGAACGTATGGCAAGGGTAGCAAAAAAGCGTGCAAAACATCTAAAGGAAGAGGCGCGCTGTGAAAAAGAAGAAGAATTTGACCTTACAGATTCCAAAGACCCTGAAAAAACGCTTGATTTGAAAGAACTGGAAGAACTTATGGATATGGGAGAGGAAGAAATAGATGAAGAAATGATGCGAGAAATGATGAAGGAGCTGACAGAGGAACTTCAGGCTCAAATGGAGGAACTTGAAAAAGAACTGGCAGAGGACAATGAACTGGATGAGATGTCGGAAGAACTATCTCAGATTTATCGAAAAGATATGTCACCCGAAGATTTGGAGCTTTTAAAGAAAAAACACAGGTCCGAAGAGATTCGGGACATTATGGACGCAAACAGAAAGTACCTTCGGGCAATGTTTGAACAGCTTGCGAGGGAAAAACAGGAACTTTCAAACGGGGTATCACTGCAGCTTGGCGGAACAGAAATGCCAGTGCAGATGGAAGCTCCAATTATGACAGAAGGCGGAACCATAGATGTAATGGCATGAAAACACCATATCAGACAGGGCTGTCACATTAAGCAGAACATATAAAATATAGTATCTATAAAAATTTAAAATCACTATATTCTATACTGCCTTTTCTCAGTGCGACAGCCCCTTCTATGTGTAAAATATCCAAAGTACTTTAGGTCATACATCTTCGATGTATGACATGATGCAGCATTATTTGTATAAACCGCAGGAACTGTGGGTTAGCTTGCGTCTCTGCCTTCATTGGAAGCCATTGGCCAAGAATCTTGTCACTTTAGTGATGAGAGGTTCAAACAGTTGCTTCAATCAGTAATGCCTCTACCATGTTTTCATATCCTGCCTGTGCTGCTTCGATAATTATTTCCGCCCCCAGGTCTCTTAATGTTTCGCTGCATTTTTTCCCAATACTTACAACCGGTGTCTTTGGCAGCTTTCCATTAAACATATATGCTATGCGTTTTGCGGAAGAAGCGCAGGTAAATAAAACTGCATCCCATTCCATATAATCTTCCAGTTCTGTTTTTTCTATCTCAACCGCCTGATTTTCATAAACGGGAATTTTCTCCACATATCCTTTATCAGAATTTATTTTATCTGCATCTGTTTTATTGTCATTCGTTTTATCTGTGCTTATTGCACATGGATATCCCACAGACAGCTTTCTTCCCTCTTTTTGAAAAATTTCTTTTAATTCCTCCCAAAGCGCATCACTGTTATATTGCTTTGGCATAAAATCCGGCGTAATTCCATACTCCTGAAGTTTCTCTCCTGTTTTCTTTCCAATCACTGCAATTTTACATCCAAAAAGTGCTCTTGCATCAAGTCCATTTTCTCTCAGGCAGACAAAAAAATTATCTATTGCATTTACACTGGTAAAAATAAGCCAGTCTTTCCATTTCTCTCTTTCCAGCTTACAGGATTTGTATACAATTTTTCCCACCTGTATTTCCTTTACATATGCTCCCTTATCCCTTAACATCAACGCCAGCCTTGAAGGTTCCGAGCCAATTTTAGGAACTAGATATCTCTTTCCAAAAAGCGCTTTTTCCTCAAAAAAATTTAAAGTCTCCCGAAGTCTCACCACATGTCCCACTACAATCAATGCTGGTGATACAAGTCCTGCCTCCCTTACTTTCTGCTCAATCTGTTCTAAATCTGATGCCACTGTTTTCTGGGTTGCTCCTGTTGCATTAGAAATCACCGCTGCGCTCATATTCGGACTCATTCCGGCTTTGATTAAATTTTTGACAATTTCGCCAAGTTTTCCAAGCCCCATTAAAAAAATGCAGGTATCTTTTCCTTTTGCCATCGCCTCAAAATCAATATCTGCCAGCTCACCGTTTTTATTGTGAGCAGTCACTACATGAAATCCCGCTGCCAATCCTCTGTGAGTAACCGGAATACCTGCATACGCCAGTCCTGCGACAGATGAACTTACTCCTGGCACAATTTCAAATGTTACTCCACAGCTTCTTAAAAACAGCGCCTCTTCTGCTCCTCTTCCAAAAACATAAGAATCTCCCCCTTTTAAACGTACTGTTTTTTTATACTCCATTGATTTTTTCACGAGCAGCCTGTTTATCTCCTCCTGTTTCATGGTATGATAATGATTTTCCTTTCCTGCATAAATCTTTTCACAGGATGCCTTTGCAAACAGCAGCAGTTCAGGAGAAGCCAGTCTGTCATAAATAATACAGTCCGCACTTTTCACAAGCTCCATTCCCTTTACGGTAATCAATCCTGTGTCACCCGGTCCCGCTCCCACCAGATAAACAGTTCCCGCCATCTGTGCACGAATTACTTTTGCTGCTTCTCTGGCTGTCTGTACAGGAGTTTTTCCAAAAACCTCTGCATAATAAAGCCTTTTATCATGTTCTCTCCCATAAACTGTTCTCAGTTTTAATTTTCCATCTGTAATCTCACAAAAAGCTCCCACAGGTATATGACAGTCCCCTCCTATTTCTTCTAAAAATGCCCGTTCCGTACTTCCGGCAAGATTTGTATCAAAATCAGAAAGAGAATCCAGCATCGCCTGTAATTTTGTATTTTCCTTCTTTATTTCCAATGCCAGAATCCCCTGTGCCGGCGCCGGAATCATTTCATCTGTGGAGAAATAACAGGTGATTTTATCTTCCATTCCCAAACGTTTTAATCCCGCTGCTGCCAGTACAATTCCATCCAGCTTCTGTTCCTCCATTTTGCGAAGCCTTGTATCTACATTTCCTCTGATATCTATAATGTTTAAGTCTGAACGCAGACGTTTTAACTGTCCTGCCCGCCTTGCACTTCCTGTTCCAATCACTGCATTTCGGGGAAGTTCTTCTAAAGAATGTTTTTCTCTTAAAATTAAAACATCTCTTGCATCGGCCCTTTTCCACAACTTTGAAAATGCAAGCCCCTGCGCCGGATGTGCAGGCATATCCTTCATACTGTGTACAGCCAGATGTATGTCGCCTGACAATAACTGCTCTTCAATTTCCTTTACAAAAAGTCCTTTATCCCCAATCTGATTTAAAGGCTTATCTTGTATCATATCCCCTTTGGTTTTAATAATTACAATTTCATATTCATATTCGGAAAATACAGTTTCCAGACATTTTCTGACATATTCCGCCTGAATCAAGGCCAGTTTTGAACCTCTTGTACCGATTTTTATTTTCATATTCATATCTATTTCCTTTTTCATTTCCCGCTCCATTTCTCTATATCTGAAACAGCCTTGCCAGCGTATCCCTGTACCAGTCCTGTTCTTCCTCTGTTTCCAGCTTTTTCAATTCCTCAATCGGCTCTCTCAAAAGCCTGCGAAACCCCGCTTCCAGAGTCCTTTTTATAATCTTCTTTTCACGTTCACTTAAATCTATTTTTCTATTTATATACCCAAAACTGTCCTCCGCAATCTCTCTGCATTTCATCTGCAAAGATTCTATTGTTTCGTCTACTCTTGTCGTAAGCAGCCAGTTGATTGTCTGCAATACCGACTCTTGTATTATTTCTCCTCCCTGTATAATAAGATTCTCGCGTTCCTTCCTGTTTTTCTGCACTATTTCTTCCAGCATATCCAGATTCATCAGATGACAGCCCGTCACATTAATAAGCGAAACATCTATATCTCTTGGAGCAGCAAGGTCAAGAAAATACATCTCTTTTCTAATAGTGCATTTCTCTTTTCGGATTACCAGATGAGGAGAAGCCGTCGCTGAAATCACAATCTCGCATTCCTTCATAACCTCATATCTATTCTCAAAATCCTTTATATCAATTTCCGGAAATTCCGCTTTTAATGCTTTTGCATGAGAGGAAGTTCTATTACAGACAATTATTTTTTCGGCGCCGTAATCGCGCACATAGCGAAGCGCCAGAGCAGCCGTCTGGCCGCTTCCGATAATCAATACTCTTTTTCCACTGATTCCATATTCCCTTTCTAGCTGCCGGATTCCCGCATAACTGACAGACAGCGGAAATTCACTGATTTTTAATTCTGTTTTTATTTTTTTTGCACAGGCAACAGCATTTCTCACTACCCCATTTAATTCTTTTCTGCTGTACCCCATTGCCTTTGAAAATTCAAACGCCTCTTTGACCTGTCCCAATATCTGGTCCTCTCCCAATATCTGAGATTCCATTCCGGCAGTCACACGAAACAGATACTTTATCGCTGCTTCTCTTTCCATATGATTAAAATATGGTTTTAAATCCACCTGCAAAAACATTTCCTGATAAACCGCTCTTATAATTTCAGGATGTCTCGGATTTTCATAAAAATAGTATACCTCGCTCCGGTTGCAGGTTGATAAAATCATACACTGTAAAATTCCTTCTTTCTCCAGCCTGTGAAACATCTCCATTTTTCTGCTGTCTGTAAAATTTACAATATCTCTGATATCCAGTCCTGCGCTTTTATAATTAATTCCACAAAATCCAAAATCCATATTTCTGTTCTCGTTTCCAAAGTTTTTATTCTGTGTATTTCATATAGGCTGTTCGCCGCAGAGACTGTATCTCTCAGCAAAAACACTTCACCACAAGCATTTTGTTCCCTATAAAAAATATTCTGCCATTACCTGACAGGTCTTATCAATATCCTCTTTTGTATGCGCATCAGATATAAACATTGCCTCAAACTGAGATGGAGCCGTATAAATACCATGCTCCAGCAGCCATGCAAAGTATTCTGCATAACGCTTTGTATCAGAAGATGCCGCAGTCGCATAATCAGAAACCTTCCCTGCTGTAAAAAATACGCTCATAAGAGAACCGATTCTGTTTACGCATACTGTTTCTCCTGCGCTTTTCTTTACTGCCTTTTCTAATAATGCAGCTTTTTCTTCCAGCCGTTGATAAATAGAAGTATCTTTTTGTAAGATTTTCAGGGTTTCTATTCCGGCAGTAACAGCAATTGGATTTCCTGACAAAGTTCCTGCCTGATAGACAGGTCCCGCCGGTGATACCATCTCCATAATTTCTTTTTTTCCGCCATATGCGCCCACTGGAAGTCCACCGCCTATAATTTTTCCAAGAGTTGTAATATCCGGCTTCACATGAAAATACTCCTGCGCTCCTCCAAGCCCCAGCCGGAAACCTGTAATAACCTCATCAAAAACAAGCAGTGCACCATATTTTAATGTAATTTCTCTTAAAAATTCTAAAAATCCTTTTTCCGGAAGGACTACCCCCATATTTGCAGCTACCGGTTCCACAATAACCGCCGCAATTTCAGAACCGTTTTTCTCAAACAGATTTTTTACAGATTCCTTATCATTATATAAGGCTATAAGTGTATGTTTTGTAAAATCCGAAGGGACTCCCGCACTGTCCGGTACAGAACTCGTCATAGCTCCTGAACCCACCTTAACTAAAAGGCCGTCTGAATGACCATGATAACAGCCTTTAAATTTTACTATCTTTTCTCTTTTGGTAAATCCTCTTGCCACACGCACAGCGCTCATCACCGCTTCTGTGCCGGAACAGACCAGACGGCTCATTTCCATAGAAGGCACACACTCTGAAATCATCTCTGCAAGAATCACTTCTTTTTTTGTCGGTGCTCCAAAAGTAAGACCTTCTGCACACGCTTTCTGTACTGCATATATCACCTGTGGATGTGCATGTCCCAATATTCCGGGACCCCATGAACATACATAATCAATATATTCATTTCCATCTATATCCGTTATCTTATCTCCATTTGCAGACTGAATAAATCTTGGCGTCATTCCCACGGAACCAAAAGCCCGAACCGGACTGTTGACACCGCCCGGAATAAGCGTTTTCGCCTTTTGGAATATTTGTTTTGATTTTGCGTCTTTTATTATCGTGTTCATTTTTCTCTGTTCCTTTCCGGCTCCCTATTCCATTTCCTTTATCCATTTTGCAATGGCAAGCGCATGATAAGTAATAATCATTTTTGCACCTGCCCTTTTTAATCCAACCATATTTTCCATTACTACTTTTTTCTCATCTATCCAGCCCTGCATGGCCGCCGCTTTCACCATGGAATATTCTCCGCTGACATTATAGGCGGCAATCGGGATGTTATAATGCAAAGAAATATCTTTAATTACATCCATATATCCGAGTGCCGGTTTTGCAATAATAAAATCTGCTCCTTCAAGAATATCCTGCTCCACCTCTCTGAGCGCCTCTCTGCCGTTTGCCGGGTCCATCTGATAGGTTTTCCGGTCGCCAAAACACGGCGCAGAGCCGGCAGCATCCCGAAACGGAGAATAATAGCCGGAAGCAAACTTTGCACTGTAAGACATAACCGATACTTCTGTAAACCCTTCTTTATCAAGTGCCTGCCGGATAGCTGCCACTCTTTTATCCATCATATCACTTGGTGCCACAATATCCGCACCGGCTTTTGCATAGCTGACCGCGGCCTTTGCCAATAATGGAAGAGTTTCATCATTTAATATTTCCCCATTCTTTACAATCCCACAGTGTCCATGAGACATGTATTCGCAGAGGCATACATCAGCGATAACTACAATATGGCTGTAATTTTTTTTCATATAACGGATTGCCTGATTTACAATTCCATTTTCATCATAGGCACCGCTTCCCGCCTCATCTTTGCGTGCTGGAATTCCGAAAAGCAGAACTGCCGAAATACCGGCATTACATACCCTGTCCAGTTCCTCATAAAGCCTGTCTATGGAATATTGACAAATCCCCGGCATGGAATCAACAGGATTGCAGATATTTTCTCCTTCTATCACAAATATAGGATAAATCAGCTCATCGATACGAATATGATTTTCTCTTACCATACTTCGTATCGTTTCATTTTTTCTGAGTCTTCTCATTCTATCCATTATTCTCATCCTCTCCTTTATTTTTTAATTCTATTATTGTGCTTACATTATTTTCGTCTGGAATTTTTTCTGAATCAAGTGCATATTTTAATAATTCTTGATAGATTTGTCTTCGCTCCTCCTCTGTCTGTATGTTCTCCTTTACAGATGTTCGAATACTTCCAAGAAAATCGGCCAGTTCTCCGATAAATGGGGTAAGCACACTTTTCACAGATTCTTTCAGATATTGTGTAATAACCGGACTTTTTCCACCAGTTGAAAATGCGCCGACTACATCATTTTCTTTTATATATGAAGGAAAAATAAAACTGCAGTCCTCTATCTGGTCTACAACATTGATGTAAATATTTTTCTGCCTGCATATTGTAGAAATGGTATGATTTAATTCTTTCTGACTGGTAGCAGCCACGACCAGATGAATTCCCTCAAGGTCCTGCTCGGAAAAAGGCTTCTTTTTATAAGTTACATTTTTATTTGTTCTGCTTATTTCTTTTATTTCCTCACAAATCTCTTTGCCAATTACCTTTATAACTGCACCAAAGTCAAGAAGTACCCGTACTTTTCTTAAAGCTACCTTTCCTCCGCCTACAATCAGACAGTTCATATCTTTTAAATCTATAAACATGGGGAAATATGACATGCTATCACCTGCCCTGTTGTTATTTTTAGCTGACTTATAGTATAATCCACCCATTAAAAAAAATCAACTGTCTGTCTGATTCAAAAACACAGTTTAAAAATGAAAGACTTGACAAACAAAATTCAATGTAAGATAATAGGTCCAGTTGAAAATACTGGAAATATGACAGAATGTCCCATAAAATAAATAATACAAATTCAATATTTTCTTCATTACTATAATTTACTTAATTGAAGGGGATAAAATTATGACAAAGCTTCTACATAGAAAGAAGCATTTGACTTCTTTTCAAATGATTATATTAGGGTTTTCCTTTGTAATATTGACAGGAGCCCTGATACTGATGCTGCCCATTTCATCAAAAAGCGGCATTATCACTCCATTTAACAAAGCACTGTTTACTTCTACATCTGCTGTATGTGTAACCGGACTGGTGGTATTGGATACAGCAAGCTACTGGTCCGGATTTGGTCAGTTTATTATACTGCTTCTTATTCAAATAGGCGGTATGGGAGTAATTACAGTTGGAGTGCTTCTTGCTCTGCTATCTGGTAAAAAAATCTCACTTATGCAGCGAAATACCATGCAGGAATCAATTGGCGCTCCAAAGGTAGGCGGAATTGTAAGACTTACAAGCTTTATTATAAAGGCAACCTTTCTCTTTGAACTGGTCGGCGCGCTTGTTATGATGCCTGTATTCTGCAAGGATTTTGGTATAAAAGGGATATGGATGGCAATTTTTCATTCTATTTCCGCTTTTTGTAATGCTGGATTTGATTTAATGGGAACTGTGGAAGCTCCTTTTTCATCACTGACCGCCTATATGGGAAATCCGGTGATTAATATTACAATTATGCTGTTAATTATAATAGGAGGAATTGGATTCTATACATGGGATGATATACGCACCAACAAATATCGGTGGAAACGTTATCGTATGCAAAGCAAGGTAATTATTGTTACTACTCTGGTTTTATTAATTCTTCCTTCTATCTATTTTTACTGTTTTGAATCTGGAGGACTTTCTACAAGCGAAAAAATATTAAGCTCTCTGTTTCAGTCAGTCGCCCCTAGAACGGCGGGCTTTAATACAGTGAACCTTGCTCTGTTCAGCGGAGTTGGCCAGTGTATTGTGATTGTCTTAATGCTGATTGGCGGTTCGCCCGGCTCTACGGCGGGCGGCATGAAAACAACTACGATAGCTGTATTATTTGCCAACGCAATCGCTGTGTTTCGCAGAAAAGAAGATACACATTTTTTTGGAAGACGAATTGATGAGAATGTAATCAAAAATGCCTCTACTATTTTGATGTTATATCTCTTTTTATTTGTCAGCGGTGCATTAATTATCAGCGCTGTGGAAAAAATACCACTGGGAACCTGCATGTTTGAAGCGGCTTCAGCAATGGGAACAGCAGGACTGACACTGGGAATTACCTCCGGACTTGGAATCATATCACAAATTATATTAATGATTCTTATGTTTTTTGGCAGAGTAGGAGGATTGACACTTATTTATGCGGCATTTTCAGGAATTGAGAAAAACTTTTCCAGACTGCCGCAGGAAAAAATCACAGTCGGTTAAGGAGGACTGTCTATGAAAACTATTTTATTAATTGGTATTGGAAATTTTGGAAAACATATTGCTTTGGAGCTGAATCGACTGGGGCATGAGATAATGGCAATTGACCAGTCAGAGGAAAGAGTGGCTGAAATTTTACCATATGTTACAAATACACAGATTGGAAACAGTACAAATATGGAGTTTTTAGAATCACTTGGAGTAAGAAATTTTGATGTGTGTATTGTTACGATTGGGAATGATTTTCAAAGTTCACTTGAAACTACTTCTAATTTAAAAGAATTAGGAGCACAGTTGGTAGTTTCGAGGGCTAACAGAGATGTTCATGCGAAATTTCTGCTTCGCAACGGGGCTGACGAGGTCTTATACCCGCAGAAACAGCTTGCAAAATGGGCAGCTATACGCTATGGTTCAAATCATATTCTTGATTATATAGAATTGGATGAAAGTCATTCTATTTTTGAGGTATCAGTGCCAAAGGCGTGGTGCAACAAAAGTATCGGACAGGTGGATATCCGGAAAAAATATAAGATAAATATTATGGCTGTGAAAAGAGATGGAAAAATGGATTTGACTATAACACCTGACACAGTGCTTGAAGAAGATATGACTATGCTGGTACTTGGAGAATATAAGGCTTTACAAAAATGTTTTCATATATAAAATATCAGTTTTGTAAAGACATATAAGAATAAATATTGAACTGAATGGGACTGTCCCAAAATAGCAGTTATATACAATAATGATATTCAGACCTTATGAGGCTCGGCACATATTGTATATAAGCTGCATTTTGCAACAGTCCCAGACTATTTAAAAATTCACCATCTAAACTGCCAATCACTCAGTTTCACTTAAAGCAAAAGCTTTTATTATGCAACTTTTCATTGGTTTATATTAATGTGTTATATTATTCAGCCATTTATATGTCTTATATCTCCATGCACTTATAGGTATTTTCAATATCTCATCACTCAGCAGAATCACATAGACAACCATCACCGGCAGTTTTATGATAAATGCAGCTACAAATCCTATTAGAATAGAAACACACCACATACATCCTACATCAATATAAAGCCCTATCTTTGTGTCTCCGCCGGCCCGAAATACACCTACTATCATGGTGGTATTAAAAGTCTGCGCAATAACAAAATATGCCATAACCAACATCATAAGCGATAAATACTGCTCTGCTGTGTCAGTGAGCTCCATTGTCATCATGGCAATCGGCCTTGCGATAAGAACAACTAGACTTCCGATAAAGCCGCTGATAATACTCATTTTTACAAATTTACTGCCATATTCTCTCGCCCTTTTCTCATTTCCTTCCCCTATTGTTTTTCCAAGCATAATCGCTGTGGCGCTCGCAATTCCAAAGGACATTACCATGGCAAGCTGCCGGACTACCTGCGTTACGGAATTTGCCGCTACGGCTGCACTTCCCATATGGCCAAGAATCGCTGTAATGGTAGAGCAGCCAAGTCCCCACATTAATTCATTTACAATCACAGGTCCTGAAAATTTTATAAAGTCTTTAAGAAGCATTTTATTTTCCGTTTTGAAAAAGTGAAACTGAAAACGAAAAACATCATTTATTTTTCTGTCATATAAAATAACCATAAGCAGTTCTATGGCAATCGCTGCTACTGTTCCAACGGCGGCGCCTCTGATTCCCATCTGAGGTTTTCCGAATATCAGAATAGCATTAATAATTACGTTTACAATCAATCCGGTTAAATATACAACTGTTGATATTTTTACACGCTCCACACTTCGCATAATATTCAAATAAACAATATTTACTGCCATAATCACATAAGAAATACCCACGATTTGCAGATATTTGCCACCTTGTGTTATAACCTCCGCGTCGTTGGTGAGTATATGCATAATTGCTCTTGGAAACAGTAAAGTTACAGTGGTAAATACTGCTCCTATGGCAAGTGAGAACTTAAGCGCAATTCCAAGCACCTTTTCAATTGTACGCACATCGCCTTTTCCCCAATATTGGGCTACCAGTACAGAAGCGCCCGATGTAATGCCAAATAAAATAAGGCTCATTACAAACTGTACCTGACTGCCAAGAGAGGCACCTGAGAGTACCTTTTCACCTACCCGCCCAAGCATAATTACATCGGTAGATGAAATTCCTACGTTTACAAGATTCTGAAGCGCCATTGGGATTACAAGTGACATTACTGATTTATAAAAATTTCTGTTTTCTTGCATATTATATTACCTTATTGTGTTACCTTATTGTGTTACCTTGTTATATTATCTTGTTGTGTTACCTTGTTATCATATCTGTCATTACATTTGGTTATCATACCATTTTATTTGCAATTCAGCTCCAAACATATTTATCAAACTACCACTCTTTTCTTAATTTGTCAAGCAGCATAATTAGATGATAAATTTATTGCCCATAGCCATAAGGCTATGAGCATAGTATAATAGAATTTACTATGAATATAGTATGTTTTATTTTCCAAATAAATCAACGCGACTTCCAGTAGCAGTAGCTGAAAGAATAAGCGTATCTTCAAAAATTTGATACATAAGTAGCCAATCTGGCTCTATATGACATTCCCGAAAATCATGAAGATTATCTGTAAGCTGATGGTCTCTATACTGAATTGGCAATGGATTTCCAGTTGAAAGCAAAAAGAGTACATTTACAAGTTTATTTAAATCTTTTCCTCGTTTTTTCATTAACTTGACATCTTTTTTCATTCGATTTGTATAAACAATTTTATACATGGACTAATCCTCCAACATAGAGGCAACAGCATCTGCAGCATTGTCAAAAGGACCATTAAGATTCCTTTGATATCTGCTGTCATAGACAGCTTCTTGAAGTGAATCAGGAATAGCTTTGTGTTGCACAGAAAATGGAATTCCGGCATTTTCAATAGAAGCATTTAAAAAGATACGAATTGCTGTTGATGTATCTAAGCCAAGACTGGAAAAAAGTATATCTGCTTGTTTTTTTAAAGTATCGTCAATACGAATTTGTAATGTAGCCATATTGCACCTCCATTTATTTTCTGGAATAATTGTACTATATAAGTAATAGAAAAGCAATGATAATAGCGGCCCAGTTTTTAATCCTCTCTGATATATTCTGCATATACATTTCTCCAAGCAATTTCTACCCAATACTCTGAACCATCTCGAAGTCTTCCAAGCAATTTATATTGATACATTTCCCTACGAATTAACTCTATATCATTAAATGCAATATGTGACCTGATAATTTCGTTTATTTCTTTTTCTGTATATTTCCTATTTTCTTCCATTTGTCTTACAATTTTTATAAGAACAATAATTCTCATTGGTTTTTTAGATGGGTATTGTAGTAATTTCCCATTAGAATCAAAATAATTATCCAATTTTTTATTATATATTTGAATAGACTTTTCCATAATTTCTCTCCATAAAATATCTTATTGTTAAATTGTTTGATTTTACTATTTTACCATAAACGCACACATAATTCCATTAATTTTTACTTAATCTTCATTTATCCTGTTTCATTCAATCATCATCTGTCTTGTCCGTTCCCTCTGCCCGGTGCTGACTGCCCTCGGCTTGCGGTAGCTGACGTGTGACTTCGAAAAGGAATAGGTCTAAAATAGCTACAATTCTTTGATATTTCACGTCTACATCCATTTCTCTCAAAAAACTTCAAACTCCCTATATCTTTTTTTCAAAAAATATTATATAATATCCCTATCAATACCGCTCTGTCAGCAACATATATATGGCAGGGAACGTGAAAATTATACAGGAGGGAATTAAGTAACTGAAATTATGAAAAAATGTAGACAAAAATGTCTAAAGATACCTAAAATCCAAGGTATAGCTTGTGCTGGCTTTATAGCAGGCGGAGTTGCAAAAATGAATCTCTTATCAGTTGAAACAGACTGATATAACAAAGATGTAGAAATCTGTGGTGCAACTGGTCAATGGTTAAGTCCCAAAAAGCAAGGGCAAATCATGCAGCCGGTGCTTGCGCTGACTGCCTAATAATGTAACCAGCCAAAGGCTGATTACCAAAAAATCTAGGAAAGGAAAAACTAATTAGATGAAAACCCATAAAAGCACACAGACAAGTGAATTTGGGTATGTACCGATGGCTCAGGTCATTAATCTTGATTGATGACATTAGTCGGGAATTTACGACTGTGGAGTGTACAAGAACTTGTGAGTAGTTGCAGTTTAACAAAAGCATACACGAAGAAACAGTAAGGTAAAATCGTGAGATTTACCCGAATCATCTAGCATATATATTTTGTATATGTTTTTAGTAGCAGGGAGCATATGAAAGTTTACACAACAGACAATATCCGCAACGTAGTGCTGCTCGGTCATGGAGGCAGCGGTAAGACTTCTCTTGTAGAAGCAATGGCGTATCTTACAAACGCCGTCAGTCGTATGGGAAAGGTAACGGCTGGAAATACTGTCAGCGATTACCGTAAGGAAGAACAAAAACGTCATTTCTCTATCGGACTGTCAATGGTTCCTATTGAATGGAATCAGACAAAAATCAATCTCTTGGATACCCCCGGCTATCTGGATTTCGTCGGAGAGGCAGAAGCGGCCGCAGCCGCAGCAGACTCCGCAGTTATCTGCGTATCAGGAAAGGAAGGTGTGGAAGAGGGCACAAAAAAAGCATGGGAGCTGTGTGAAAAATATAATCTCCCACGTATCTTCTTTGTAACAGATATGGATATCGACAATGCCAGCTTCCGTCAGGTAGTGGAGGATTTAAAGGCATTGTACGGAAAGAAAATCGCACCGTTTCATCTTCCAATTCGCCAGAACGAAAAGTTTGTCGGCTATATAAATGTAATCAGCCGCTCCGGACATAAATGGAAGCCTGACGGCACAGTGGAACCATTTGAAATACCGGAATACTCTGTCGCCAATATGGACTTATGCAGAGAAGCACTGGTGGAGGCCGTTGCAGAGACAAGCGATGAATTTATGGACCGCTATTTTGGCGGTGATGAATTTTCAGAAGCGGAAATCCGCGCCGCATTAAAACAAAACGTAGCAGAGGGCAGTGTAATTCCAATTACCATGGGTTCAAGTATACTTGTACAGGGAATATATACTTTATTAGACGATATCGTAAAATATCTTCCAAGTCCTCAAAAACGTACCTGTACAGGCATTAACATGCGGACAAAGGAATTATTCGAGGCAAATTATGATTTTTACAAGGCAAAATCTGCCTATATATTTAAAACAATTGTGGACCCGTTTATCGGAAAATATTCTTTTATCAAGGTCTGCTCAGGCGTTATTAAGACGGGCGACTTAGTCTATAATCAGGATAAGGACCAAGAAGAAAAGCTGTCAAGACTTTATGTTTTGCAGGGCGGCAAATCAATCGAAGTACCGGAGCTTCATGCAGGAGATATTGGCGCTATCGGCAATCTGTTTAAAGCAAGAACCGGTGATACCATTTCTACAAAACAGACGCCTGTTTCTTATGCAGAGACAGATTTCTCCGTTCCATATACCTATATGCGCTATCGTGCAGTGAAAAAAGGCGATGAAGACAAAATTTCACAGGCATTGCAAAAATTAACACATGAGGACAGGACTATGCGCTATGTCAATGATGCTGAAAACAGACAGCTTCTTTTGTATGGAATGGGAGATTTGCATATTGAAGTGCTGGCAAGCAGACTGCTTCAGGAATACAAGGTCGAAATAACGCTTGAAAAACCAAAGGTTGCCTATAAGGAAACCATTATCGGAAAATCGGATGTGGAAGCAAAATATAAAAAGCAGTCCGGCGGACACGGACAATACGGACATGTAAAAATGAAGTTTTCTTCTTCTGGAAATCTGGAGGAGCCATTTACATTTTCACAGACAGTTGTCGGCGGAAGTGTTCCAAAAACATATTTTCCGGCAGTTGAAAAGGGACTTGAGGAATCTGTAAAGAAGGGACCACTTGCAGGATATCCGGTAGTAGGTGTAGACGCTGTACTGTATGACGGTTCTTATCACTCGGTAGATTCTTCTGAACTGGCATTTAAAATGGCTGCTATGCAGGCTTTTAAGGATGGATTTTTAAAAGCAAAGCCTGTTTTGCTTGAACCGATTATGACTTTATATATAGAAACTCCTGATAATTATACCGGAGATATTATGGGTGATTTAAACAGAAGACGGGCACGCGTGCTTGGCATGACACCGACTAAAGGCGGAAAGCAGGAAATTATGGCGGAGATTCCAGAAAGTGAATTGTATGGATATTGCACAAAGCTGCGTTCTATTACAGGCGGAGCCGGAGATTACCGCTATGAATTTGTTCGGTATGAGCGCTGTCCACAGGAAATTCAGGATAGAGAAGTTCAAGAAAGCAAGGGATAGGAGTTTCTTATGATTCTGCTTATATGTTATTTCGTCACCTTTTTTGCCTGCTGCATTGGAACTATCTGTGGAATGGGCGGCGGAATTATTATCAAGCCGATTCTTGACGCTACGGGAATAATGACAGTATCTACGATTACTTTTCTGTCAGGCTGTACCGTAATCGCCATGACCTGCTGGAGCGTAGGAAAAACACTGATTCGCGGAGAATCTGTTATTGATGTGAGAAATACAACCTTTCTGGCCGTCGGTGCTGCGATTGGGGGAATTATTGGAAAAGAGCTCTATTCTGCTACTGCTGCCCGCTTTTCCAATCCTGATACAGCCGGCGGCGTTCAGGCTGCTTTCCTCTTTGCCGCAACGCTGGCTACCTTTATCTATACTTTAAACAAGGATAAAATCAAATCAAAACGGGTAGATTCTCCTGTTATCAGCATATTGATTGGACTGATTCTCGGCATACTCGGCGCTTTTCTCGGAATCGGCGGAGGCCCGTTTAATGTGGCGGTTTTATATTATTTCTTTTCCATGCAGACAAAAAAAGCCACTCAGAACAGCCTGTATATTGTATTATTCAGTCAGGCTGCCAGTACATTTAAAACCATGGCATTTAACGGAATACCAAATTTTGACATTACACTTCTTATTGGCATGATACTGTTTGGAATCATTGGAAGCGAAATAGGCAGGTGTATTAATACAAAAATTGATGACAAACAGGCTACTTATTTATTTGAAGGAGCCATGATTTTAATTATGGGCATTAATGTCTATAATGTGATAAAATTTATGATGTAATATATTTTACAAGAAACTTCGTTTATAAGGTAGCTTAGTTTACATAATAACTAACTTTACAATATAATCAAGTCTATAATATAATTATATTTACGATACAATTTAACTTTTTATATAATTTTTCAGGAGGATTTTATGCTAAAGGAAAAAGCTCATTATTATTATGGAACATTCGGTAAAAATTGTGCGGAGGGCATTCTGCTTGCCGCCAGTGACATCTATAATCTCGGACTTACAGAAAACGAAATTATGCTGTTTGCCGGATTTGGCGGCGGTATGGGATGTAAAAGTACCTGTGGCGCATTATCCGGTGCTATCGGTGTCCTTAGTAAATTATTTGGAGACAGGGAAGATTTTCGTGCCCTGTGCGGCGATTTTGTTGCTGAATTTGAAAAAGCTCTGGGCTCTCTGGACTGTGCGCCGCTTGAGGAAAAATATCGAACCGAAGAAACCCGTTGTGTAACTGCGGTGGAAATGACTGCTGAGGTACTTGAAAAATTTATTGACAAATTAAATGGCAAACAGGAAGCTTCAAAAAATGAATGTACTCTTACCGCAGATGATATCAAACGTGTAAAAGGATTGGGCTTTTTAAATCACAAGGGAACCAATAAATTTAATGGACGTATTATTACCAGAAACGGACGTATTAACGCGGAGGAATGTCAGACAATTGCAGAGGCTGCAAAGCTTTATGGTGATGGCTATATGATGATGACTACGCGTCTTACAATTGAAGTATCAGGAATTGATTATAATGATATTGAAGCGTTTCGCAGCCATATAGGCAAAGCAGGACTTATAACCGGCGGTACAGGCAGCAAAGTACGGCCAGTGGTCGCATGTAAGGGTGCTACCTGCCAGTATGGTTTATATGATACTTATAAATTGAGCGAAGAAATACATAACCGGTTTTTCCTTAAATATAATAATGTTTCACTTCCTCATAAATTTAAAATCGCAGTTGGCGGATGTCCAAACAACTGTGTAAAACCAAATTTAAATGACCTTGGCATTATGGGAGCAAAAGTTCCGCAGTATGATGAAGAAAAGTGCCGTGGCTGTAAGAAATGTCAGATAGAGGCTGCCTGTCCAATTCATGCCGCAAAGCTTACCGACGGAAAACTTGTAATTGATAAAGACTTGTGTAATAACTGCGGACGCTGTGTTGCAAAATGCCCGTTCCATTGTTCTGATGAAGGAACTTATGGCTGGAAAGTATATATCGGAGGCCGTTGGGGAAAACAGGTGGCGCATGGCCGGATGTTGAGCAAGCTGTTTACAGAGAAAGAAGATTTAATGAATACAATTGATAAAGCGATTCTTCTTTTCCGTTCTGAAGGAAAGCCGGGAGAAAGATTCGCTGATACAATAGAAAGAATCGGATTTGACAAGGCGCAGGAAATGATTCTTGGCGATGATTTATTAAAACGGAAGTCAGAAATACTTGGATTAAATGTGATAGGCGGAGCAAGCTGCTGATATAAGACAATATTGGAATTATTTTTGAAAGGGACTGTCGCACTAAGAAAAGGCAGTACAAAATATAGTGATTTTTAATTTGTATAGATACTGTATTTTGTATGTGTTCTGCTTAATGCAACAGCCCTTCTCTGCTTTTCAGGTCATTGTTATAGCACTTCTTTTTAAGATATTTTATAGAATACTCTACTATTCGATACAATAAAACTCCGTACAATAAAACCTTACATTGTAACACCAGACTTTTTGGTTATGATATATTGAGAGAATGGAGGCAAGAAACAATGAATACCTATAAAACTGCAGAAGTTGCTGCAATAATCGGAATACATCCAAATACAGTACGATTATACGAAAAACTGAAATTAATACCTGAACCAAAACGCCTGTCAAATGGTTATCGTGTATTTACAGAATTTCATATAAAGCAATGTAAAATGATACGTCTTGCATTTCAGATAGAGGTTTTGCAAAACGGATTGAGAAAGAAAATTGTACAGATGATTATGGTATCTGCAACAGGAGATTTTGATACGGCTATTATTTTAACACAGGACTACCTGAAACAACTCAAACGGGAACGTCAAAATGCAGAAGAAGCTATTGAAATTGTAAAACAAATTTTGTCTGGTGGTATTGGAGAAAACTCACAATCTTTTAAACGAAAGGAGGTATCAGAGTTTCTTAATATTTCTATGGACACACTCCGAAATTGGGAAATGAATGGTTTACTTACTGTAAAACGAAAAGATAATGGATATCGTGTTTATACTGACGAGGATATACAACGGTTAAAAATAATTCGTACATTAAGATGTGCAAATTACTCGTTAGAAGCAATCTTGCGGCTTTTGCAACAACTTTCCCAAAATCCTGATACGGATATTCGTACTGCGCTAAACACGCCGAAACAAACTGATGATATTATTTCTGTCTGTGACAGGCTTATCATGTCACTTTTGGCAGCAGAAAAAAACGGAACTGTTCTTCTGGATATGCTGCATGATATGAAAACTCAATTTTCATAAACCCTACACTTTACCACCAATGTTCTTATTGGTGGTATTCTTATTTTACAAAAACAAAAGGAGGTCTTATTATGCAGACTATAATCAATGTTCAGCAGTTGTCGAAATCCTATGACGATTTGTCTGCGATAGACAATATCAGTCTATCAGTAAAACAAGGCACTGTTTATGGACTTCTTGGCGCGAATGGCGCAGGAAAAAGTACCACAATTGAATGTATTCTGGGCACAAAAAACGCCGACAGCGGGAGTATATCAGTCTTGGGATATAATCCGAAAAAAGACAGACATCGCCTGTTCCAAAATGTCGGCGTTCAATTTCAAGAGGGTGATTATCAGCCGGAAATTAAAGTTTCAGAGCTATGTGAAGAAACTGCCTGTCTTTATGAAGCACCTGCCGACTGGAAAAATCTTTGTAAGCAATTCGGAATAGGTGAAAAGATTGATAATGCGGTAAAAAGTCTGTCCGGGGGCGAACGTCAACGCTTGTTTATTGTACTCGCCTTAATTCCTAATCCCAAGCTTGTATTTCTTGACGAGCTGACTACCGGACTTGACACAAAAGCCCGACGTGACGTTTGGAAAATTCTATCAGAACTGAAAAGCAGGGGATTAACTATCTTCTTGACTTCTCATTTCATGGACGAAGTAGAAGCCTTATGTGACGAAATATGCATTTTGAAAAAAGGAAAAGCCATATTTTATGGAACGCTTGAACAGGCAAAGGAAGTCAGCGACTGTGTAAAATTTGAGGACGCTTATCTTGCACTTTCCGGTGAGGAGGATATAACAGAATGAAATCATTTGTAATCCTTTTAAAAAATGAGCTAAAGCTCAACATTAGAAATATGAATATGGTTATTTTTGCAGTTATTATGCCACTGATTGTCTTAAGTATTCTTGGCTTTATTTATGGAACGGAACCCGCCACGCAAGGGGCAGTATACACCTTTATGGAACAATCCTTTGGCGCACTTTGTTGTATTTCTATTTGTGCAGGTGGACTTATGGGATTACCTCTTGTGGTATCAGAATATCGGGAACGAAAAATTCTGAAACGTTTTCAAGTTACCCCTGTCAGTCCAGCAAAATTACTGGTCGTAGAATTTACAATTTATGTTATATATTGCATTATATCAATGCTCACACTGTTTTCTGCTGCTGCGTTATTCTGTAAAATAAAGATACATGGTTCTCTTCTCTTGTTTTTAGGAAGCTGGCTTTTGACTATGTTATCTACTTTAAGCATTGGTTTGTTAGTTGGGGGCATTGCTAAAAATATGAAAAGCGCAAGTGTGATTGCCTGTATTTTATATTTTCCTATGCTTATTTTTTCCGGTGCAACACTTCCTTTTGAAGTAATGCCGTTTATCATGCAGAAAATTATCAGCATCTTTCCATTAACACAAGGTATTCAGCTAATGAAAGCGGCATTTCTTGGATTGCCGATTGATAATGTATTGTTTCCGGCTATTGTTATGGGTGCTGTCACACTCATTTGTTTTGGCATCTCTGTAAAATATTTTAAATGGGAATAAAGGACTGAATGTAAAATGTAGCAAATAAACATAAACCAAATCTGCGTCACGACAGTAAATAAAAACTGTCATGACGCAGAAAATTTGACACACCAAGAAGTGTTATCTCCAATATTTTTTCAGACTCCCTTGTCAGCTGATGAGTATAACCAAAACTATTATTAAAACAAACAGTTTTCCTGTGTTCTGCCACAGCTAATATTTTGCCCAAAATCCCTACATCACTTCTTTTCTTTCTTCCTCATAAATCTCCCTGATTTTTTCCGAAGCCTGTGCACTTCCTATAATTCTAAGATTCTTAATCTTTCCCTGAAAAGACCTCTGATAATAATCTCCGCCCAGTACTACCTTTTCCACTGCGTTTAAATTCGGCACATGCTCAATAAACTGTATCATTTTTCCGTTAATATACAATCTGGAAGTTTCACTAAACGAATCCATCGTCAACACCACATGCATCCATTCGCCCAGTGGAACCGCATCATAAAAAATATCATTCCACCCATCCTGCTTCCGGTCATCACAAATTCGAAAGATGGAAGTTCCCTCTCTGATATAAGGTGCAAAGCTTAAAAAGCCTTTCTGATAGCGGACAAAAAATGCACTACTCCATCTGTTATATTCCGCAACATTCAGCCACATGGAAATTGTATAACTGTCGGAAATCATAAGCTCTGTCGGCAGAATTACCACATTTTTCATTTCGTCTCCGCCCGGAAAAACAATTGCATTTTCCTGAAAAGTTACACTGTCTCCTATTATTTCCCCTGTTACCCCATTCATTTCATCTATTATATTTTCCTTTAATGGAAAATGCACATGAAGAAAATTCTCTCCTGAATATTTTTCTGCAAATTCTTCAAATTCTTTCTGTGGCAATGGCTTGGAATAAAAATATCCTTGTATGATTTCACAGCCAAACCCTGTCACCAGCTTTTTCTCCTCCTCCGTTTCCACTCCCTCTGAAATCACTTTCATTCTCAAGTCCGTACCCATAGAAATCACATTTCTAATCACCGCTGCCGCTTTTTCCTCTGTTCCAGATGTGTCGATAAATGTCTTATCCAGTTTTAAAATATCTGCCTTTACATCCTTCAACATTCCAAGCGAAGAATAACTTGAACCAAAATCATCTATGGAAATAACAAATCCTCTGTCACGCAATCTCTCTATTGTATCTTTGATAACCGTTGCATCCTCAAAAAACACTCCCTCTGTGATTTCCAAATCTATTTCATGTCTCGGCGTTTCGTATCTATCTACAATATACAACAGCTTGCCCACAAAATTCTTGTCAAAAAAATGTACTCGAGACATATTTACAGAAATAATCAGATTTTTATAGGGTTTATCCTCTTCTCTCCATTTCTTCTTCATCTGACAGACTTGTTCTAAAATCGAAAAATCAATTTCTTGAACAAAACCATTCTGCTCCATAAGAGGAATAAATTTACCAGGTGGAATCAGTCCCCGTTTTTCATTATTCCACCTGACAAGTGCCTCTGCTCCATAAATCGTATTTGCCAATGCATTCATTTTTGGCTGCAAATATGCAACAAATCTGCCTTTTACAAGGTCTTCCACCATAATTGCCTCAAGTTCCTTGTTTTCTCTCAATTGTCCTTCGATATGATTGTAAAAAACATATCTGTTATGTCCTTTTTCTTTCGCTTTTCTAAGCGCCACCTTGCATTTATGTAAAATATCATCCAGACTCTCGGAAACCTTCTCATTTCTTAAAATACTGATAGCCACTGGAGTCTCAATTCTCATTTCTTCACATTTAACACCCTTTTGAAGCTCATAAAAAACTTTTCTAAAATACTCCTCAAGCTTTTCCTCCGATATCCTGTCAGAGCGGATAACAATCAAAAACTGAGCGCCCATCTGCCTTGAAAAAAAGATATCTGTCTCGCCCTGAAAAATAGATTCTATCTTTCTCCATGCCTTTACAAGATATTCTTTTGCTTTTTGTTTTCCGTAAATATCCTTTACAAAAAAATAATTTTCTATTTCAAGCAAAATATAATCATAGCAAAAATCACCCTGAATATTTTTATAAAATTTTGTCAGTCCATAATAATTTTGTATTCCGGTAGTTTCATCGATATGTTCCTTTCTGACCTTCCCTTCCTGAATCAGACAGGCATATTCCTCTCCACGTTCATTATTCCTCAGCGGCAGTGACGTATATTCATGTTCATTGTCTATCTTCCATTTTTTTCCTATTACTTCACTTTCCCTCTTAAAATGATGGCTGCAAAAACTGTTTACCGCAATTACCCGAAACTGACTGTCTACAATCAGAACTGGCTTTTCGACTGCATCGATAAAACTCTTTGCATCCTCAATAAAGTTATTCAGCATATATATTCCTCCGGTCATGTGTTCATTTCATAACTATTTCTGTAATTATTATATATCACACAATATTAGGAAACAAGCCTTTTTTGTAAAAAATTAGGGAAACTGCACAACCAGTAAACAACCGGAGACTGCTGCATTAAAATCTATATCATTCTTTATTTTCCACAAGAATATTTAATGCCAGTAACTCCGGTTTCCATCAAAAATCAAGATGCACTTTCTGATACAATATCTGCTATCTCTTTAATTCCTTTTTTGCCGAAATATACCTTATCATCATTTAAAATCATACATGGAACACTCATAATATGATATTTTTCCTTCATCTCAGGATAATACTGCAAATCAAACATTTCCCCCTCCACATTCTCTGACAGCGACGCAAGCCTCTGAACTCCCATCACTACATCAGGACACACCATACAGGAAAGTGATACCATTACCTTGAGATTCACCTTCTTTTGAAGGCCTTCTATCTGTTCCTTTATTTCCTGCTCTGTCTGCTGCCCCGGACCGGCAGTATTATATAAAGCAATAACAAAAGAATTAAATTCATGTCCGCCCGGTACTGCATGAAAACAGATTCCTGTTTCGCTGCCGTCTTCCCGATATACTTCCAACACAGGCAGAGATTTTCCTGTCGGGCTTTCCTCAGCCTCCTCACAGATAATTTTAGGAGAAACCTCCTTTAATTCCTGTATAAATCCGCGGATTTTATCAGACAATTCCGATTTATCACAACAGGCTTTTACAATTACCTTATGTTCAAATTTCTGTGCCAATTCTGATAACTGATTTCGAATTTCATCATTTAAAAATTTTCCGTTTTCCTGATACTCTGTTTCTTCTTTTTTCCCGCTTTCTTCTTCTGCTGTCTGAAGTTTGGACAAATCCGCCTTTTTCATAAACAGCTCCGGTATTTTTTCCTGTTCATGTATAGATGAAACATATTTTTCCAGATTTACCGCCGCGACGGCACCATCAGAAACAGCCGTTACCACCTGCCTCAAATCTTTAATGCATACATCTCCGGCAGCATAAACCCCATCAATGCTGGTTTTCATTGTAGAATCTGTAATAATATAACCATAATCATTTAATTCTACCTTTCCCTTTACCCATTCAGTTGCCGGCTCGTAACCCGCAAAGACAAATACACCGATTCCCTCTGAGCGATGTACCTCCCATTCCTCTTTTGTCTGGTTATTCCTGAATACTGCGTGCTCTACTGTACTGTCTCCCGATACGCTGACAATTTCTGTTTCAAAATGCACTTCTATCTTGGGATATTTTTCTACCTGTTCTGCAACTGTTTTTGCACAGGTAAAATATTCCTCTCTTACAATCATAACTACTTTACTGGCATATTTAGTAAGAAAAATACCCTCTTCTACGGCTGCAAAGCCTCCGCCGATTACATATACTTCTCTTCCTGTAAAAAATTCACCGTCACAGGTCGCACAATATGCCACGCCACGTCCCTGAAATTCTTTTTCTCCCTGAAATCCAAGCTTTCTAGGGTGAGCGCCGGTTGCAATTAAAATTCCAATTGTATATATATCGCCTTTGGAAGTATGCAAAGTACGTATTTTATCCGGACAGTCAACGCAGGAGTTGGCTTTATTATTCTCCAGCTCTATCTCATATACTTCGCCCAATACAAGCTCTGCTCCAAAAGCTTCTGCCTGTTTTTTCATGGACTGAGTCAACCGCTTTCCATCTGTTCTCTCTATTCCGGGATAATTTACCACCTCGGAAGTAATGGTAATCTGACCGCCGATTTGCTCTTTTTCAATTAAAAGAACCTTATATTTTGCTCTTGCCATATAAATTGCGGCGGAAAGACCGGCCGGTCCTCCGCCTACTATGACAAGGTCATATAATTTCTTGAGTAATTCCTTATATGATTCCTTATCTGTATTCATTTCCCCTCCTATAATAAGCCTACCAAATCAAGGCTTGGTTTTAAAGTTTCTGCGCCCGGCTTCCATTTTGCAGGGCAAACCTCGTCACCATGCTCTGCTACAAACTGGGATGCCTGAACGCGTCTTAACAGTTCTTCTGCATTTCTTCCCACATTGCCGGCAGTTACTTCATAGGCAACAACTTTTCCTTCCGGATTAATGATAAATGTTCCTCTTTCTGCCATACCGTCCTTTTCAATCATTACATCCAAATCTCTTGTAATAGTTCCTGTTGGGTCAGCAAGCATTGGATATTGAATTTTTTTAATGGTCTTTGATGCATCGTGCCATGCCTTATGGACAAAATGAGTATCACAGGAAACGCTGTACACTTCACAGTTAATTTTCTTAAACTCCTCGTATTTGTCTGCCAAATCTTCCAGTTCTGTCGGGCATACAAAGGTAAAATCTGCCGGATAGAAGAAAAATACAGCCCATCCACCGAGAATATCTGCTCTTGAATATTCCTTAAATTCTCCATTTACAAATGCCTGAACATGAAAATCGCCTAATTCTTTTCCAATTAATGACATAACTATTTCTCCTTTTTTGATAGGTTTTATACTTATAGTTTTATCAGTTTAAAGGACAAATATACATTTTTTATTTCTTTTATTTTAAATCTTTCCATTTATCAGTTTAAATTCTTTTTCCCTTTCTTTTTTAATTTACTGCCTTCTTTTTCTGTATTTAATTTTTCATAATAAAGTATCTCTTTCTTTCCATTGACAAATTCTCTGATTGCTGTCAAAAAAGCCTCCCCATATTTTTGATACTTATTTTCTCCCACACCGCTGACCTCAAGCATTTCCTCTTTACAAAACGGAAGCTTTACACACATATCCGCAAGTGTCTTATCAGAGGCAATAATATATGGCGGCATCCCCTCTTCTTTTGCAAGCTGAAACCGGACCTCTCTGAGCTTTTCAAATAAATCAAAGCCTCTGGAAGTAAGAACATCTGAAATACGCTGTTTTTGCCTTTTCTTTCCCTCCTGCTGTTTCTGAACTTCCGCCTGCTTTGATATCTTTATCTTTATTTTCTGTCCGCTACCAGCCAGATTTGCCCCTTCTTTCGTGAGCCTTACCAGCTCATATCTATCTTCTGTTGTATACAGATACTTCCCTGTAACCAATTCATGAAAAACCTGTTTTAAATATTTTTCACTGCTCTCCTTCTCTGCCCCATAGCTTTGCAGCTTATCAAATCCATAAGAGAGCAGCCTGCTCTTTTTGTCCCCTCGCAATACTCCAATCACTACATTTATGCCAAACCGTTCTCTTAATTCTCTGACACACTCTATAATATGTACCGCCTCACTGGTAACATCCCTTTCCTCAAAATCTGCCAGACAGTTTGAGCAGTTTTCACATCTGCATTGTGCTTTTTCGCCGAAATATTTTAATATATATTCCCGCAGACAATCCTTTGTCGTAGAATAATATGTCATAGACTGTAAACGCTTTCTATCTCTTTCCTGCACTGCCAGACTTTCCTCTATTGTCATATCTGCCCGTACTTCTTTGTTTTCCAGCAGATATTTATTTATCATAACATCCTGCGCGGAATACAAAAGAATACAGTCCGCCCTTTCTCCGTCACGTCCTGCTCTTCCAGCTTCCTGATAATAATTCTCCAGACTTTGAGGCATATTATAATGTATCACATAGCGAACATTAGACTTGTTAATTCCCATTCCAAAAGCATTTGTCGCTACAATCACCGGTTTCTCATCATAAATAAAGGCATCCTGATTTTCTCTGCGCTCCTCTGCTGACAATCCCGCATGATATTTTGTAACTGAAATACTCTTGTTTTTCAGAATTTCATACACCATATCCACATTTTTTCTGGTTGCACAGTAAATAACACCACTTTCCTCTTTATGCGTCTTTACATAATTCAGCACATAATCAGATTTCTGCTTTATCTCATTTACTCCAAAATATAAATTTTCTCTGTCAAAGCCTGTCACCAGAATATCCGGCTCTTTTAACCCAAGCACACAGATAATATCATCTTTTACACTTTGTGTCGCTGTTGCTGTAAATGCAGATACAACCGGCCTTTTTGGCAGAGTTGCAATGAGCTTTACAATATTTAGATAGCTTGGCCTGAAATCCTGTCCCCATTGCGAAATACAATGAGCCTCATCTACTGTCACCATGGAAATTTCGGCATTCATGGCGAAATCCAGAAAACCTCCTGTTTCAAGGCGTTCTGGAGCCACATAGATAATTTTATATTGTCCATTCTTTGCATTCGCAAGAGCCATAACAATCTGTCTCTCTGTTAAAGAGCTGTTTATATATGCGGCATGAATGCCCGCTTCATTCAACGCACGTACTTGGTCTTTCATAAGAGAAATTAATGGAGAAATCACAAGAGTAATACCGGAAAACATTAATGCCGGAATCTGATAGCAGAGAGACTTTCCCGCGCCAGTCGGCATAATTCCCAGTACATCTCTGCCTTGCAGCATACTGTTAATAAGAATTTCCTGACCTTTCCGAAAGCTGTCATAACCAAAAAATTTTTTCAGAACTTCATTTTTATTCATAATTGTTTATTGCATACCCCTTTATTTTTTTACCTTTTATCTTTATTTTTTATTGTTTTATTATATAATTTTATAATATTTTTGTAAAATATGCAACAAAATTCTTTTATAATAACAATATCAAACCCGAAATTATCCAAAATAATTTTTTGTTATTCTACCACTAATCCCAAAACTTTTGCACGTTCCTTAAAAGATTTATAATGCCGTTCCGTAATAAAATCACTTCTGAGTATTGGCTCCACAAATTTAAAATCTGCTTTTTTCATAGCCATAACTGCTGCTTCCCTTTGTGTCATATTATCCAGTACAATACAGCTTCCACCAACAGGGTCCGACATCATTTCTCTGTCAAACGCATTATTATGGTCATATAATGGATGGCAGTTTACTATCTGCATTGTATCACAATCATAATACATGCCCCAATTCATACTGTGCCTGTCACTATTGCTTACCAAATAATCTACTATAAACATTTTATATATCATATCGGCGTCTATGCTTAATAAGTATTGCCACCAGTCAATGCCATTTACATTACAATACGCGACGAAATCCCCCCCGTTTAGCATTGAAAGCCTGTCGTTCGTCATACACTTACATTTACAGCAAAACAACCCTTTTGACTCGCCTGCCGTGTATTCTACATGCCTTACATTACATTTATCCAGTATATTTGAAACTTCTATTTCTATTCGGGATTCATCATCACCATGAGCACCTCTTTTATATAAATATAACTCTCCATTTATACGCTTCCAGCATTTTGCATAAGCGCCATGTGTTGTTAATTCAGGCGTATTTATATTTCCGTTTACTGTCAAGCT
>CAJTOU010000010.1 GCA_910577835.1 uncultured Lachnospiraceae bacterium
GAATATGGCATTACCAAAGAGCGCTTTTTAACAGCACTTTCTACTGTCCGCGGCAATCAGAGAGTAACCAGTGACAATCCGGAAGCTACCTATGATACCCTTCAAAAATATGGCACAGATTTGGTTGAAAAAGCAAGAAATCAGAAGCTTGACCCTGTGATTGGAAGAGATGCGGAAATACGCAATGTCATTCGTATTTTATCCCGTAAGACCAAAAATAATCCTGTCTTGATTGGCGAACCGGGCGTTGGAAAAACCGCCGCCGTAGAAGGACTTGCACAGAGAATTGTTCAGGAAGATGTTCCGGAAGGTTTAAAGGACAAAAAAATATTTGCGCTGGATATGGGTGCATTAGTGGCAGGTGCAAAATACAGAGGAGAATTTGAAGAACGTCTGAAGGCTGTTTTGGAAGAAGTGAAAAAAAGCGATGGACAGATTATTCTGTTTATTGATGAGCTTCATACAATTGTCGGCGCTGGTAAGACAGAGGGCTCCATGGATGCCGGAAATATGTTAAAGCCAATGCTTGCCAGAGGTGAGCTGCACTGTATTGGTGCTACTACTCTCGACGAATACAGAAAATATATTGAAAAGGACCCTGCCTTGGAGCGGCGTTTTCAGCCAGTTATGGTAGATGAACCGACAGTCGAAGATACCATTTCGATTCTCAGAGGTTTAAAGGACCGCTATGAGGTATTTCACGGGGTGAAAATTGCCGATTCCGCTCTTGTAACTGCTGCTGTTTTATCAAACCGTTATATTTCCGACCGTTTTCTTCCTGACAAGGCGATTGATTTAGTTGATGAAGCATGTGCATTAATTAAGACAGAGATGGATTCCATGCCTGCGGAGCTTGATGAGCTGAGACGCAGAGTTATGCAGATGGAAATCGAGGAAACAGCTCTGAAAAAAGAAACAGATAAACTCAGTCAGGACCGCCTGCAAAATCTTCAAAAAGAACTTGCAGAGCTGCGGGACAGTTTTAACAGTCAAAAAGCGCAGCTTGAAAACGAAAAGGCTTCTGTGGAAAAGCTTCGAAAGCTCCGTGAAGAAATCGATACGGCAAATAATGAGATTCAGATTGCCCAGAGAAATTATGACCTTGAAAAAGTTGCCGAAATTCAGTATGGCAGACTTCCTGAGCTTGCCAAACAGCTTGAAATAGAAGAAGAAAAAATAAAGAATCAGGATTTGTCCCTTGTAAGGGAAAGTGTTACCGAAGAGGAAATTGCAAGAATTATTTCCAGATGGACAGGAATTCCAGTATCGAAGCTGACAGAGACTGAGAGAAATAAAACGCTTCATCTCGCCGAAGCACTTCATAAGCGTGTGGTTGGTCAGGACGAGGGAGTAACAAAGGTAACAGAAGCAATTATCCGTTCCAAAGCGGGAATCAAAGACCCAAGCAAGCCAATCGGTTCGTTTCTGTTTCTCGGTCCTACCGGTGTCGGAAAAACAGAACTGGCAAAGGCACTGGCAGAGAATCTGTTTGATAATGAGCAGAATATTGTCAGAATTGATATGTCGGAATATATGGAGAAACACTCCGTATCCCGCTTAATCGGGGCGCCTCCGGGATATGTCGGCTATGACGAGGGAGGTCAGCTTACAGAAGCAGTTAGAAGAAAGCCTTATTCAGTCGTTCTGTTTGACGAAATCGAAAAGGCTCATCCTGATGTATTTAACATTCTTCTTCAGGTTTTGGATGATGGAAGAATTACAGATTCACAGGGAAGAACAGTAGATTTTAAAAATACCATTATTATATTGACTTCTAACATCGGCTCATCCTATCTGTTGGAGGGAATTGATGAGCAGGGAGAAATCGGTGAGGAAAGTGAACGCCTTGTAATGACAGAACTGCGGGCACATTTCAGACCGGAGTTTTTAAACAGGCTGGATGAAATTATTATGTTCAAACCGCTGACCAAAGATAATATCAGCAAGATTGTGGATTTGATTCTTGCAGATATTAACCGCAGGCTTAGAGAGCGCGATATTACAATTGAGCTTACAGAAGCGGCGAAGAGTTTTGTGACAGAAAATGGGTATGAGCCTATGTATGGCGCAAGACCATTAAAGAGATATGTACAGAAACATGTGGAAACACTGGCTGCAAAGGTGATACTTGGCGGAGATATCTCACAGGGGGATATCATCATAATTGACTGTGCTGATAATAAGCTTATTGCAAGAAAAAAATAATATATTTTGTTTTGGCTGTCAGAAGTTCTCAAAATATGAGAAAGTCTGGCAGCTTTTTCGCTGTTTGTTTTCAAAGCACAAATAGATGGCAGAAAATTTTTAAATATTTTTATTGATAGCTGCTATTATAAAAAGCAAAACAAGGACTGCTGCACTAAGAATTAGATATTTTCTTCCCGCAACGGTCCCTGTATATAGGTAGTATAACCTTTTTTGTATATGTTGGCGCTGTTACAACAAAGTCTTAACGATGTTCATTTATTATTGAGTACTCACTAATCTCCAAATAACAATTCTCACCACCAAGATATACCATTACGTCATCTAATGGCGCATTATCTACTGTTACTGTATAATGATAGGTTCCGCCATCAGAGCCATTTATTACTGCACTGAAAATCATGGTATTTCCTTTTCTAGAAAGACTCGCCTCAATTTCAGCTCCATTTAACATAGTAACAAAATTATCCCATGACCAGTCGCTCATAAAAGTCACAGTACTTCCCTCAAAGGTATCATTACAAGCATAGTCAGATCTTAAATACCAGTCTTTATTCTCCATATAGGTTCCCGTGGTTCTATCTAAATCCCTAGTAACTGCTATTGTATAATTTTGCCAATTATAACTTAATGGATTATAATTCGTAAACTTCCAGTTGATTGTAAAATCTTCTATCGCTTTTAAACCAAAGAAATTAGAAAAATCATTCCAAGGCATTTCTGCTGGTGTCCCATCTGCATTCCTAGAACCTACTGATATAGTATCGATACCATTCTTCACAGTAATGTTATCTATCGATGCTGTACCTGTTCCACGGCCTCTTAATAACTGTAATCCAGCTAAAGTACCCGAACCATTTATCTTACAGGTACCTGTATAAATAATTTCTCTGGTTTGTCGATTTGTAATTGTTGCTGTAACTGTTCCTTTTTCTGTGTTTACTTCTGCTTTTATGTGAACCCATGTCCCAACCGGAATCGTAACTGCAATATCCGAATCATTAATATACCACTGATCTTGTTTACTTTTATCTATTACATTTGCCACTTCCCCATCAGGAGGAACATTTCTAAGCTTTAAAATATATCCAGAAGAAACGTCCTTATTCTGTCGATAATCTACAGCGTCCGTTCCCAAAATTGCCAATACACTGATGGATCTTTGAGTAAGTACACCTGCTGTTAAGGCTGTATCCAGCTCTATTGTATACTTTCCTGAAAGCTGAGCTTCTTTCCCAAACAGAGTATATGCTCCCCGGTTTCCTGAGTCTCCTCCGGCTGCAAGATTGAAATAATAATTATTGTTATTATCTGTTTTTACAGACAAACTTTCAGAGACATTCAACGAATTCCATCCTGTATTTGTTCCTGTCATTCCTGCAAGATTGGTAAAGTCTTCATAATAAAGATACTCGGAGTCTCCAGTTCCATCATAGTCCAATGCATATCCAATGCTTATGTCTGTCATTCCATACTGTACCAGTACTTGTCCCTGCCGCACTGCCAGTGCCATAGCTTTTGACAAATCTGCCACAGTATAGCTGCCAATCGCTGTATTTGCATCATAAGTAAGCATCAAAACTCCATCTTTATAAAATTCAATAGAACCATTTACATTATAGGAAATAGTAACTTTGTGTGTTCCCCTGTCCGCAAATATTGTCCATGCGCTTCCTGCATTATATCCTGCAGCTATCGCTTCACTGCTTAGCTTTGCAGAGTTTTCAAACAGATTGACTGTGTCATAATTTAATACTGATAAAAATACATATTCTCCGTTTTCTGTTAAAAAGACCGGTGTCCAGTCACTGTCAATTCCTGTTTCTGTAAAAGTAATGGATACACCTGTGTTTGATGATATTGATTTTACTGCCATCAGTCTGTTTCCGGCTTCAGCTTTCTCATAAAGCATTATGCCTTCATTCTGGCTTTTACTTCCATAAACTGTTACTTTATAAGTCCGCTGATAAAAATACTTTCCTTTACGGATAGTTTTCGTCAATGTAATTTCTGTATCCTTTGATGGTAAAGTCACTATTCCTGAATTAGAAATTATATTCTGATTTGATGAAGACCATGTAACTTCAGCACCAAATTCTGCATTTGTACTTAATGTAAGATTGCCTTTTGTTTTAGCTGGAAGTTTATTTTCCTCATTCTTTGCATTATATGCCACGATTAAATTATCTGATAATGCCTTAGAACCCCAAATGCATACCCCTGATGAATTTACGGCTGAAAAACACATTGTTTTCATATTAGTGCCATCTATCGTCTGCTCTGTAAAAACCCCCTTATATTCTGTTCCATCTATTATAATGGTTGCATAAGCTGTACCTGCTTTTTCAGACCATGTGCCTGTATAAGCCCCCGTAATGCTGCCATCTGGGTTTAAAGTTATATCCTTTGGTGTCGCAATAATAACATTATCTGTAATTGTCCCATCATCTATTGCATTTGTATTATTATATTGATGCACAATCAGCTCCCAGTCTCCTGTAAGGTCTGCTGCTGGAATTTCTATATTCTTAATGTCTTCATCATTCACAGTTTCTCCTGCATATTCATACGGTGCAGCCACAATCCAGCCATCTTGATTCTGATATAGCTGATGTACACGAAGTTGATGTCCGGCTGTTCCATCTGAAAACTTTGTATGATAAACTACATAAGCGTTTCCATCTGTGTCCACAAATGCGGAATTGTGTCCTTGTGCAATCTCTGCAACAGACATGGTATTCCACTGATAATTTCCCATAAGCTGCAAACCTTTGCTGGTCCTTCTGAAATTATCACTTCCAGAAGTATAAATTGCATTTGCATTATTCAAATCCACATATGGTCCATCTGGAGAAGATGAGCGGAAAATCCGCATATTATAACCACCTGTTGGAGAATAAAAGCCATAAGACATAAACAAATAGTAGTAATTACCAATTTTCTCAATATAAGACCCCTCGCCGGATACATAATAACCACCTGCAATCTTTTTTCCAAAATATGGGTCAGAAGTCACATTTGCATTTTTCGTTCCCTCACTAAGCGGTGTTCCGTTTGCTTCATAATTATATTTAACAGTATAATCCCGAAGTCCTGTTTCTTCATCAAGCTGAATTATATAAATTCCACCAGACCATGAACCATAACCCATCCAAAGATTATTGTCATCATCATAAAATACACATGGGTCTATTGCATGAGGCCAGTATGTTCCATAAGAACCATGATTGCTTGAAGTAGCCGTTCCATTCGCATCCACTCCTGTAATCAAATTATTATATCTGTCGGGCAGACTGCTCAATGTCCGACCATTATTCAGAACAAGACCCAAATCTGTTTTTTTATAATCAGTAACACCACTGCTTGTAAAACCAGAATAAATAATTGGTGCCTCATATACATATGGTCCTTCTATTGTATCTGCTGTCAGCAAAACAATAACCGAATTCCATACATTTCCATTAAGACTGAGATACATACACCATTTTTTCATAACAGGATTGTATATAATATCAGGTGCCCACATATTTCCGGCTATGCCCCATGAACTTGTGTTGCCATTTTGGTCTGGATTTGTCGTGATGGCTGTATTCCAGTCACCAGCAGGAAATTTACTGAAATCCACTGTCACTGTACTTCCATCTATGGTCTGAATTTTTCTGATACCATATGCACCTGATTGAAACGCATCGTTATAAGAAACAGGTATTACTTCTTCATTTGATGTTTTACTGACTGCTTTTGCTGGAATAGCCTCTACTTCAGAAGCTGTTAATGCTGTATTATAAATAAAAACATCATCTATGTATCCGCCAAAGTTCTCCAAAACAGCTCTATCCGCGCCTGCTCCTAATACTAATTCGGTTCTATTATTAAGATTTGCAAGTATTGCTGCCAGTGAAGCATCCGGGGTATATTTTACTGCCAACATACCATCTACATATATTGATAACTCTGATGCAGAATAAACATATGTCAATTTGTACCATTTATTGCTGTTTGCTGCTTCCATAAAATAAGCATAATTGCTGTTTACAGTATTTCCTTCTACCCATCCATCTCTTGGAAAATATGCGGTATATGGATCACCAGCTCTCTGAATGAAACCTATTGTTCCATCAACATATAAATATCCACCTGTAACAGGACTTGATGTTGTTCCAATACTGAATAAATAATTCCAGTCACTACTATTGGCTGTTGGTCTTACATTCATGGATATTGTAACGCCATTTGAAAAATCAACATCTGAAAAATAGCCTGTTTGTGTAATTGCATAATTGCCATTTTTACCTCCGGCACCTGTTTCAATACGCAAAACCTTATCATTTTCATCGTCAGGATTTGTCACAATAGCAGCAGTACCCTGCATTGCAAAATCTCCACTATCATCACTGAAATTAAATGATTTTATTAACCCTTCTGCTGGCATATCCGCTATTTTTGTTTTCCGTACTCCATAATAAGCGTTACTCTCATCTTGATTTGAAATAGCTGTACTGCTCCAGTTCTGCAAATCCGTTGTTTTCGCCACTCCCATATGTGACCCAAACACATAACAGGTTCCATCCTTAGATACAGTAATCGAAGGATCATGCACCGATTGTCTTTGAAAATTCACCTTCTGATACAGATTTTCTATATCTGCATCCGTCAGCTCAATCTGCCCGGTTCCTGTCTGCCTTTCATATCCTTTCCCACTTGTTTCTGAGGCATATGCAATATTCGATGGCACAATCATTGACACACTCAATGTTACTGCCAGTGCATTTCGTATGCTTTTACTCCAGATTTTTTTTGTCATTCCTAATACACCTCCATTATTATTTGATAAATTTTTTCAGTTCTACTCCACACATAAAACCTACTTATAAAAACAATTTTACCAATATTTTTTATCTTTGTCAATATACACAAAATTTAATTATTTTATATTTTATTCGCTATTAATATAACCAAATTCACAGCTACTATTTAATAAAAAAACAAAAGCAAATATAATTTTATCTGTACAAAATATATAAACTTCTTCCAAACTTTACTATAAACAAAAATCAAATTTTCATGATAAGCATGAGAAAAAGTCTGACAACATTTTTACTATTTTTTCCAAGATACAAATAAGCTGTAAAAATTTTTTAACTATCTTCATACAGCTATTATATAAAAAATAGAAAGCTGCCACACTAAGTATCAAACATTTACTTAATGCGGCAGCTCCCTGCATATTTCATTATTTATTTATAAGTATTCTATCCAGCTTCTCTTTTTGTTTTTATTTTCTTCTCTTCTTCATCGAAAGACTTCCGACTCCGACTATTATCATCAGAGATGCAATCATCATAAACCATGTCCTGTTCCAGGTATCCTGCTGTAAATCTCCAGTAGCTGGAAGCTTTCCATTGTTTGTTGTATTTCCTTCCCCGGTGCCGTCTGATGCATCTATTACAATTGTATATTCTGATGCATGTATGAATGTGAATTTTGCGTTACCATCAGCATCCACTATTTCTGAATCTGAAAGCTCCATCTGTCCAGTTGCCTTATTGTAATAATAAAGCTTTGCCAGAAGACTGTTGTTTTCCCTGCCTACATTAATTGTCAGAACAGGAGTAAATCCAAATTCTCCCTCATGAACCAAGGTAAGGTTCTTAAAGGTTTTTCCAGAAGTTACCCCAGTAAGAATATCCCGTGGTATATTGTCGGTGTCTAAAATCACTTCCATGCTGATATCTCTAAAACTGTCTCCTGTTACAGTTTTTCCGTCTATGGTCCAGAGAATACCTGCGCCCATATCAAGCTCAAGGCTGATATCCTTTCCTTTGATTTCCAGAATAATATCTTTTGGAAGTTCTGTACTGCCATTCATCTGCACATCAATCTTCTTTTGTGTTAAATCCTGCGTAAGTACTTTACGAATTTCATCTGCAATTACTTCCCATCCAAATTTTCCATCTTCACCTTTTATTTGAGGAATACCGGAATATTCCGCCTTTGCTATGACAAAATCAGCCGAAGCTATATATTCTGCAATTTCATCTGTCTGATTAAATATGACTTTTACTGAATATTTTCCAGCGTTCTTTGGAACTTCATTCAGTTCTTCAGAATCTTTATAGTACTTTATTGTATAACCAACATTATTTATATCTTCAATTATTGGCTGATTTGGTTCTTCACCATAGGTCCAGCCCTCTATGGCAACACTTCCGGCCCCTGCTTCTCTGTTGACTGATATGGTATAAACCACTTTATTTCCAGCTTTATCTTCTGCTTCTATTGTATATTTATTATCGGATGCCTTTAATACAAAGGTTCCCTCTTCTGATAAAGATATTGGTACATTATTTACTGTTACTTGTTTCAAATAATTATCCTGAACTTTAAATGTCTGTGTTTTCTGATATTCTGCTCCGTCAGAAACAGCAGAAAAACCTCCTGCTGTCTGTACCATTATAACAGGTACAATATTGTCAAGAACCATTCCTTCTGAATTAATATAGCTACAATTTCCCGCTTTATCTATAATTTTGGCATAAATTACATATTCATTATTTGGTACTATATTAAATACACCATTATATTCTGTCCATTCTGCAATATCCACAGCAAGAGGCTGTTTTGACAGATAATAGAAAATTTTGTCCACTCCGCTTCCCGTATCTTTGGCAGTAATGGTAACTGTTTGTGTGTCTTTGAAAAACAGATTAAAAACAGAGGTAAGCTCAAGTCTTGTATTCCATATATAATTTGCTACCCTGATTTCCCCTGTTGCAGGTGTTATATCTGCAATGCCTTCTACAATAACAGTCTGATTCTTGGTAATATTTGTTAGAGAATAACTTCCATCTGCTGCTGGAGTTAAAAGTGTTCCATCTGCCTTTACTGCAAAACTCTCCATCTTGTTGTAACCGTCTGCCAATATAACCTTAAAGTCACATTTTCCAAGATACTCTATAATACTTGTAGTTTCTCCACTGTCTGTTGTTTGCAGAATATATCCTTCTCCCTGTGTCAGTGTGACAGTATATTTGTTTATGGTATATACCGCATGAACTGTCATATCTGCCTGAATATTTGTGAAATCCTCTACATCCCATTTTGGTGCAGTCTGGTCATAGCCTTCTTTCGTCGGAATTTCCGGAATATCTGTAACTGTTCCATTCCAGCTTGTTTCCATTTCTTTTACCACTTTATCATCTGCTGTAAAAGTAATTTTCAGCTTTCTTCCTGCTTCAATCACAATTTCAGTTGACTGGGAAACAAAATGATTTTTGTTTTCCATATATCTCACATAGTAGGTTCCCGGTGCAAATGACATATCTGTGTCTGTAACAGCGGTATAGCTGGTATTATCAGTACTGAATTCCATATCAGTTTCAAGACCATTTATTTTTCCGTCATTTTTGCCGTCAATCGTTTCGTCTGTCTTTGAGAGAATCGGTGCACCAATAGATGCCTTTGTAACCTCTATGGATATGGATATGGTTACACTTTCATAATTTGAATCCTCCGGAGTGTAAACAGCTAGAAAAATTTGCGTTCCTACATCTCCTACCTTTGTAAGAAGCCCATTTTCCAGAGCCGAGATATCAAATGCAAAACCTGCTGGAAGTGTGATTTCTCCAAGAGCAGTGTTATAAGCTGCTGTAATGCCGCTTGGCGCTGTTACCTGCGGTTTAGCTTTTTTAATTTGTGCTGTGGCTGAAATAGCGTTGGTTGAAAGCTTATAATGGAAGCATCATATGTAATTTCTTCACCTTCTACTGCCCCTTCAAATTCAACGGAAACAATCTCTGCGGTTGTTGTTCCATCATAAACTTTATCTTCCACAACAACATTTTTTACACTGATAAGCTTTTTATTAATAGTTGCCTGTGCCTCGGCGGTTGTAGATGTTAATTTGTATGCAGCGGCATCTGTTCCTGATAATGTAATGTTTGAAACTGATACAATTTTTCCTGTGCCTGCGTTTTTATCCGCAAATACCGCTGTGCCTGCACTGGCTGTCACACTATCGCCTGCTTCAACTCCGATAAATGTAATTTCTGATACTTCGGCCTTTGCAGTTCCATCATAGATTTTATCTGAAACCTGAACTGCTGCTGTGATTTCCTTTGGCTGTACTGTATATGAAGTATATGCCAAAGCATAGCCAGAATACTGGGTACTGTCTATACTGATGTATACTGCAATATATTTTCCAACATCTTCTTTCTGCAATGTGTAACTGTCAGATATACAGGAAATCTCTTCCAGTGAATCTATATCTGTATTTTCAGTTATTGCTTCGCTGCTTCGATACCATTGATAGGCCATAGGCTCATTTTTTTCATTTTGTGCCGAAACACTGAGCTGTGAAGTATATTTCGCTGTTCCCGTGATTTCAGCATTTGTAATATCTATCATTTCCTGAGCTGTCTGAATTTCCAATTTGCTGCACTCTGAAATATTTCCGGCTTTATCCTTTACAACCAGATAGGCATTGTATAAAGTACCTGCAATAAGTCCTGTTTTATTAATTGTCACTTTGGTATTTGCAGCTATTTCTGTGCCCTGCCCTGCAGATGCTATTACCTGACTGCTTAAATTTTCAGCAGTAACTGCTTTCAAAGTATCTTCTGAATCTTTGTTAAATATAAAATAATATATTCCAGCTTCGTTTGATTCTATCTGAACAGATACACTGGTATCCTTTAATGTGCCTGAAGCTATTTTTAATTCAGTAATCTGTGGAGATGTTTCATCCTCAATAATTCCATTTGATGAAATATATGTTATATTACCTGACGCATCTACTAATTTTGCATAAATAACATTTTTAGTATCTTTTGCAAGCTTTGGCTTGGAAGAAGACTGATATGTACTCCATTCAGTATCCTTTAAATTTTTCAGTTCTTCTAACGAATAATTCTGTCCCTCTGTTGCTATCAGATAATAAATATCTGCTTTTCCTTCATTATCTTCTGCCTCTATTGTAATTATCTCCTGTGAAGTTTTGTAGATTTCAAAGGTAACTGTTTCGAGCAAAGACTGCCATTTACTGTCTGATACAGTAATTGTTCCTGTTGGCGCCTGTATATCTTTCCAGACAGCAGATAAAGCAGTATCTGCTGCATCGGAGGATAGGTTTGAAATATGAAACTCTGTCTGATAAGTATTTCCTTCGGAATCCTCCCAGCCTTCAAGAGAATATCCAGTTTTGGACATTACAGTATTATCTGGCAGTATAATATTTCCTGTATTATCTAATTGAACATTATAAGAAGAATCAATTATTCCTCCTTCTGTATTTAATGTAACAGTTTTTGTACTGTCTCCCTTTGAACAAGTTACAGTAATAACACTGTTTATATAAGTTGCCGTGTAGTCATGGCCTGTGGCTTCTGTTTCATCTTCTATATAACTGTCACTGCAATAAATACATGTATAGGTAGTATAACCTTCACTTACACATGTTGGTGATGTTGTTACAGAATCATAGCGATGTTTGCTTGTAATTGAATAATCACTAATTTCCAAATAACAATCTTCGCCTCCAAGATATACCATTACATCATCTAAAGGAGCATCGTTTGCTGTTACTGTATAATTATATGTCTTACCGTCAGAGCCATTGATTATCGCTGTAAAAGTCATGATAGTTCCAGTTCTTGATAAAGTTGCATCTATCTTGGCTCCATTTAACATGGAGACAAAATTATCCCAATTCCAATCAAAACTGCCATTTGCCGATTCTCCCTGAGTATTTCCCTTAAAAGTAGAATTATTCCAATTATCTGCTCTTAAAAACCAGTCATTTATAGTACGTGTGGTAGTGTTTAAATCTTTTGTAACTGCTACTGCATAATTTTGCCAATTGCCACCCGAAGGATTATGATTTGTAAATTTCCAATTAATTGAAAAATCTTCTGTTCCCTTTAAACCAAAAAAATTGGAATAATCAGTCCAAGTCATCGTTGCAGGAACATTACCATTCATAGAACCCACATGTATAACAGTTTCCTTTTTATAAAGCTTTGCTATATCTGCCTCATTTAAAGCTCTGCTATATATTCTCAGGTTATCCAACAACAACGGTGCAGAACCCCAGAAAGAACCATAACCCAGATAAAAATCATTTGCTGAAGAAAGTAAATTCACAACATTTGAACACAATGAAGCAATATCCGAACTGCTTCCCAATGCAGCATATTTATTCTGAGTATATACTAAATGTCCATTAATATATATACCAAAACTATTTTTATTTACAGTTACTGTTACAAGATTCCACTCCTGTACTTCAATTGCATTTGTTATAATATCCGGTTTATTACAATCAAACCAGCCTCCTGTTCCATTAAATCCCAAGTATGCATTTGGTGTTAAGAATAATCTTCCCTCTATGCCATCACTGTTATCTGTATCCAAAAATGACCATATTGCATCCCATGCATCACTGTCTAATCGATTTACCCACAGAGAAACTGTTGCTCCTTCCAGACTCTTTCCTTTCAAAGGATTTGGAAATTTTGTATAACTAATACTCTTCGCACCATCAAAACCAAAATATTGCTGCAATACCCTGCTGTTACGTTCTTTATTATACTTATATTGCGGCATTGTTCCGTTAGACTGTGCCAGCATTGTTCCTGTCTGAGAAGTATTTAACTTGTTAACAAGATTTCCTTCAAAATCATAAAAAGCTTCTAACCCAGTCTCACAATCTGCATTTGAAATTCCTCCTGCTTTTACAGTAATTGAATACTGTTTATTGTAGTAATAATCACCTTTTGAAATTTTTGCTGTCATTATTACTTCAATATCTTTATCGGTTGGAGTGACCTTACCATCATTGGTAATCACATCTGTATTTGATGAAGTCCATGTAACAGTTACTCCATCGGTAGTATTTACCGAAAGGTCCAAATCTGTATAAGTACTGTCTGTGAGAGAAGATTTGAAGTTTATTACATTTTTTGCTACTGCTACATTATCTGGTATGGACTTGGAACCCCAGATACATTCACCAGATACATTTACAGCAGAAAAACACAATGTCTTTACGTTGGAACCATCTATTGTCTGTTCTGTAAATACTCCTTTATATTCTGTATTATTTATAATAATGGTTGCATAAGCTGTACCTTCTTTTTCAACCCATTTACCAGTATAGGCACCGCTAATTGTTCCATCTGCATTTAAAGTAATATTCACAGGCTTGACAATATCCAGATTTTGCTCTACTGTTCCATTATCTGCTGCCTTTGGATTCAGGTATTGATGAACAATCAACCTATAATTTCCTACAATTTGTTCTGCTGGAATTGCTTGGTTTTTAATATTTTCATCATTGATTGTTTCTCCGGCATACTCATATGGCGCCGCTACAATCCATCCGTCTTCATTTTGATACAATTGGTGTACACGAAGCTGATGACCTGCTGTTCCATCTGCAAATTTTGTATGATAAATCACATAAGCATTTCCGTCTTTATCAACAAATGCCGAATTGTGTCCCTGTGCGACTTCTGCGACAGGCATGGTATCCCATTGATAATTACCCATCAGCTGAAGACCTCTACTTGGATTGGATTTAAAATTACCATTCTTATTTCCAGATTCATAAATCGCATTTTGACCATTTACATCTAAATATGGTCCATCTGGATTCTCAGAACGGAAAATTCTCATATTATAACCACCGGTTGGAGAATAGAATCCATAGGAAATAAACAAATAATAATAGTTTCCTATTTTCTCAATATATGGTCCTTCACCAGACAAATACCAGCCTCCAGCTACTTTTTTTCCAAAATATGGGTCTGACGTAACATTTCCGTTCGGTTTTGATGCATCTGCCGCAGCTCCATTGACTTCATAGGGATAATTAACTGTATAATCCCTTAATCCTGTATTTTTGTCCAGTTTAATCATATAGATTCCACCAGACCATGAACCGTAATTCATCCAAAGTTCGCCTCGTTCATCATAAAATACAGACGGGTCAATCGCATGTGGCCAATAAGTTCCATAACTACCATGACCATCAGAAGTAGCAGTACCATCAGAACCCACTCCGGTAATCAAATTATTATATCGTGCCGGCAGACTGCTTAACGATTTACCATTATTAATCGCCAGACTCAAATCTGTTTTATCATAAGATGTAACACCTCCGGAAGTAAATCCAGAATAAATAATCGGTGCCTCATAAACATAAGGACCTTCTATGGCATCTGATGTCAGCAGTACCACTACGGTATTCCATGCGTTTCCATTTAAGCTCAAATACATACACCATTTTTTCATAACTGGATTGTATATAATATCCGGAGCCCACATGTTCCCTTGAACGCTCCATGGTACTTTGCCAGCACTTGGATTTGCTGTAATCGCAGTATTCCAGTCACTGGCAGGAAAACTTCCAAAATCCACAGCGGTCATATTGCCATCTGCTGTCTGAACCATTTTAAGGCCATAGTCTCCCGACTGAAACGCATCCTTATAAGAAACCGGTGTTACATTTTTATTTGTTCCTGTATCGATTGTAATACTAACAGTGCAAGTTTCTGTATCCCAAAATCCTGTTACAGCCTTTCCAATTCCGACTGTAAAAGTTGAATAATTATTTAATGCATCTAAAATTGCCTGATATCCCTCACTAACATTTCCACCTCTTCCAACTTCGGCAAATGTTTCAATCTTACTTCCATTACAAAAAACCTCGATACTATCTTTTGTAATCACATACTCAAAAAGATAATCTTTTCCTTTCTCACAATTACTCGCACACCATGCGTCCGCCTTTAAATCTATAAAACTTGTGTTTTCGCCATTTCCATCAGAATTATAACAAAGATATGGCGCTGTCTGAAAACTTACACGACCCTTTGATGATTCATCATAAAATGAAAATATACCATCCCATCCATTTTTTGCTGCTGTCTCATCCCAATTAATAATATATGTAATTGTAACTTTTTCAGCATTTTTACCCTGTAATGGATTTGTTTGACGAATACAGGTATTATTTGTCAAACTTGTGCGATTAATCTTTAAATCAGTATCTCTAATACCATAATAAGCATTACTCTCATTTTCATTTGAAATAAGGGTATCGCTCCAGTTCTGCAAATCAGTAGTTTTGGCCACTCCCATATGTGAACCAAACACATAATAAGTTCCATCCTCCGCTACTGTTATGGAAGGGTCATGTACTGACTGCCTCTGAAAATCCACTTTCTGATATAAATCTTGTATATCTTCATTTGTCAGTTCAATCTCCTTATCTCCAGCCCGATTTTCGTATCCTCCTCCACTCACATCTGCGGCATACATAATATTCGTCGGCACAACCATTGAAACGCTCAATGTTACCGACAATATTTTTCGTATGCTCTTATTCCAGATTTTTTTCACCATTTGCATACCTCCCATTATGATTTTATAAATTTTCTCAGTTCTGTCTATACACAACCCCACTTATAAGAATGATTGTACCAACCTTCTCAGATTTTGTCAATATATATAAAATTTACCTTCTTTCATATTTTATTTAAATAAATTTATTCAAATATATAGTTAATATCAAACTAAATATAAAAATATATTTGCCTTTATATGTACAAAATGCCCAAACATATTTCTGCTTTCAAAATAAAAAATAACTGCCGGACTTATATTTTTCAATAATAAATCCGGCAGCCTTTTAGCTGTTTGTTTCTATATTACTGTTTTATTTACTTACCAGTTTTTTTATTTTTTCCAAAATTTGTAACCGCAACGGCAAATCCACAGCTTACCATTCCACATATCAACAGCCATCCAAACAGAGGCGAATCTCCTGTCTTTGGAGGTGTTGTAACAGAATTGGAAGGTTTTGTAGTTTCCTTGCTTTCAGATGTTGTTGTTTCATCCTGTTTGCTGGAAGTTTCTTTTTCATCTGGCTGTGTTGGCGTTTCTTCTTCCTCATCCAATGCCACCCATGATATTCCGATTGGTGACAAACTGGATACAGTAACTTTAAGACCATTATCTGTCTTTTCAGCATTCAGAATCTCTACATCACCCGGCTTATAACCATTCATGGCAACAGTAAACATATGTGTTACTATAAAATCAAAACCAAATCTGTTGGTTCCTTCTGGATATGGAATTACAAGTGTAACGCCTTCCTTCGGGAAATTCTCGGCAGTTACTGTTTTCCATGTGGTTCCATTGTTTTCCAAAGTTTGAAGCACTACATCATAAAAAACACTGTTTTTACTAGAATGTCCATTTTCAATCACTACTTTGGATAGTTTTTCTACAATCTTTTCTATTGTATCCAACTTTGCTTCCACAAGACTGTCAGGAATTTCCTCCCAAGTATCAGAAACTACAATTCTCTTGTCTGTTTCTTCCTCAAGAAGAATAATCTGCTTGGTATTTGTATAAACCTTACCCTCAAATGTTACAGAAGCAACATGAGTAGCTATGCCATTCTTTGTTGTAATTTCAACTTGAGCTTTTACAACATTTGTTTCATTACAAAGTGTACAGATAAATTCTGCTGTTACTGAATCATCACTGCTCCATATAAACACTGGTTCTTTATAGCTGTGACCTGTTGCCGGAACTTCTTCTGTTCTGATGCTGTCACAACGTGAGCATGTGTATGTTTTTTCACCTTTGTCAGTGCAGGTTGGTTCTTTTGTTATGATTCCTTCCTGAGTCCAGTCATGACCAAGTGCAGCGATTGATTCTTTTTCGACTTTATCACAACGTGTACAATTTCTGGTTCTCTCACCTGCTTCTGTACAACCTGCTGGTGTGGTAATCTTCCATTCATCCCATTCATGATTAAGTACTGGTATCGTTTTGGTGCTTCTGTCTATTTCTTTATTACATACACTACAATATACTACTTCATCATAAGAACCTTCTGTTTCACAAGTCGCTTCGATGATATTTTCTTTTACAGCTTCACTGGCAGTATGACCAAGCGCTGAAATGGTCTTATGCTCTCTGCTTATTTCTTCATCACATACACTGCAATATACTACTTCATCATAAGAGCCCTCTGTTTCACAACTTGCTTCAATTTCGTTTTCTTTTACAACCTCACCGGCAGTATGGCCAAGCGCTGAAATGGTCTTGTGCTCTCTGCTTATTTCTTCATCACATACACTGCAATATACTACTTCATCATAAGAGCCCTCTGTTTCACAACCTGCTTCGATTTCGTTTTCTTTTACAACTTCACCGGCAGTATGACCAAGCGCCTCTATTGTTTCTTTTTCAACTTCGCCGCAGCCAACACGCGTACATGTTCTGATTTTCTCGCCTGTTTCTGTACAAGTTGCTGGAGATTTGATATCCCATTCACTCCATATATGGTCAAGCGCTGGCAATATTTCTTCTTCAGTCTCACCACAATCAGCACGTTTACAAGTATGGCTTCTTTTACCATCTTCTGTACAGGTTGCTTCTTTTTCAACGTTCCATTCAGTCCAGTCATGGCCAAGCGCTTCTATCGGCTTTGTAGCACCCTCATGACAGCGGGAACAAGTAAAGTCAAGTATTCCCTCCTCTGTACAAGTTGGTTCTTTTGTTACTGTGCCACCATCATCGGCAAGATGACCAAGCGCTTCTACTACTTCTTCTTTAGTTTCTCCACATACTGTACAAGTACAAATTTTCATACCTGTTTCTGTACAGGTTGGCTCAACTTTGATTTCACCTTCATCCCATGTATGTTCTTTAAGTGGTATTGTCTTATGTTCTGTGCTTAGAATCTCATCACATACACTACAACGTACTACTAAATCATAAGAGCCTTCCTTTGTACAGGTTGCTTCTACTCTGTTTTCTTCCACAGGTTCTGATTCGGTATGCTCTGCCATCTCAATTTCCTCTGTTTTAGTTTCCTGACAAACAGAACATGTATAAGTTTTGGTACCTGTTTCTGTACAGGTTGGTTCCTTTATGACCTCACCTTCATCCCAGATATGTGCATGAACTGCGATATTATCAACTGCAGAATAACTTCCTGAACGACCATTAAGCAGGAACATTCCTCCTAGAGCATCTGTCGCTTTAGATGTTCCAGTCAATTCTTTATCACCCACTTTTGCAATTACATTTCCATTTTCATCAACACTTACACTCACATGAATCCAAGTATTTTTTGGCAATGTAAAACTATAATTTGTGCCTTCTACAGTGCAGATATTTGAACCACTTTTCACTGTAAGTTTTAAGAAATATCCATCTGAAATATCATTATTTGCATTGTTTTTTGTATGTGAAACATCTGTAATAGCAAATATTGTGTCTCTATCACCGCCAGAATTTAACATAATATCAGCTTCTACTACAAAATTTTCACTTACATTTGCTTCCTTAGGAAATACAGTATATGCACCTCTATTTCCGTTTGCTGCCGGATCTGCATAACTTAAATAATATCCATGGGCATCCGATGCGGATATTATGGATAATTTATCCGATGCATTAGGAGAAATCCAGCCTGTATCATTTCCTGTCTTTCCAGCCAATTTGTTAAAATTCTCATAGTACAAATATCCAGTAGTATCTACTACCTCAACTGGAAGTACTGAAAGTACAACATTGCTGATAGTTCCTTTATATCCGCCTTCCCACCATGAGCCCCATCCAAAGTTAAGATAGGTCGCTGCATTTTGAAGGAAATCCAAAATACTTGCCCATGAAGTCATGTCAGTGCTCCCCGGCACTTTATCTCCTATATCCGCCTGATTATACGCCAGTATATCATTTACATATACCTCAAATCCAGTTGGAAGAATCTTAATTTCCACGGAAGCAGAAGTATTTATAAAATTAGTTCCCCATGCCCAGTTAGTACCATTTACAACATTTGCATCAAAAATTTTTCCGGGACCATGATTAAAACCTAAATAGGAATTACCCTCAAAATACAATCCTCCTGTGTTTCCACTATTAAAACCGATAATGTCCGTCAACCACTGGTCAGCTCCAGCAGTAGGCTTTACATCAAACTTAATGGATGCACCATTATACATCTGTAATCCCTTTGTTGTTCCATCATAAAATGGATTTGCATACTGATAAGTACCTTTTACTGCATTTGTTAAATCCACTTCCTGACCAGTAAAATATCTCTTCAATATTTTATTCTCTGTATTTGTCTGTGGAGAATAAACCATTATTTTATAATCTTTATTTACAGAAACTCCATTTACTGTAAATGTTCCTGTAAGTGTTACTTCTGTATCAGTATTCGGTACATTTACTGTTCCGTCAGAAGCAAGAACTGATTCATTTGAAGACTTCCAAGTAATTGTTGAGGTATTAATACCTTTTGAAGGAAGTGTAAGATTAATAAAGGTTCCTTCTGGCATGGATAAATTGGCAGCAGCCTTTTCAGCTAATTCTTTGCCATCTCCTACATATTTATATCCCCATACACTGATTTCATCATCTCCAAGAACAGTAAAGGTCCATGTAGTATCTGTTGACTCTTCCATCTGCTGTTTTACAAAAACACCCTTGTATGTAGTATTTCCAATTTTCAAAGTTACATAAGGCTTCCCTTTTTGGCTGAAGGCCCATGTACCGGTACGGTCTCCTGAAATTGTTCCGTCTGCATTAAAGGAAAGATTTTCTCCCTTCACAACCTCAAGACCTTCATAATTAATATCAAGCTTATGGAAAAGTACTTCATATATACCAGTAACATCTTCAGCAGTTACCTGATTTGTCAGGGTTTCTCCTGTGTACTCAAACGGAGCAGTTACAGGCCAGCCCTCTTCATTTAAAAACATTTGATGTACACGCACCTGATGTCCTTCCGTACCATCATTAAATCTTGTATGATACACAAGATAGCTTCTACCATCACTGTCTAAAAAAGCAGAATTATGTCCTTGGGCCACCTGTCCAACAGACATATAGCTCCACTGATAGCCAGACATTGGACGATTTCCTACTGTTCCATTAATGTTATTTCCTGCTGTTGTATAGCGTGCATCATCTCCACTGTAATCAACATATGGTCCTTTGATATCTGAAGCTCTAAAAATACGCATATTATATCCTTTGGCCGCCTCAAGACCACCATTTGACATAAACAGATACCAATAATTACCAATCTTCTCAATATAAGAAGCCTCTCCAGACACATGCTGACCTCCGGCAATCTTAATGCCCTGATAAGCATCGGATGTATTGGCAACCGTTTGATATGTTTCGGTATAATCGCGAAGTCCTGTCTTATTGACTAGTTTCAGCATATAAATTCCACCAAACCATGAACCATACGTCATCCAAAGATTTCCCGCATCATCATAGAGTACACATGGGTCAATTGCATTCATACCATAAGTACGATTTCCATTACGATTTTCTAAATAACGAGGGTCAACAGTATTATTTCCAATCACTTTGGCATAATCTGTTTCTGCTGCTTCCGTAGAATTTGTAAAACCAGAATATACAATTGTATCTACATATGTCCAGTCTCCCTCCAAAGAATCAGCAGTGAGAAGTGCAATAGATGTATACCATTTATCTCCGTTCACACTCATATACATACACCATTTGCCCATTTCTTCATTCCAAATAACATCTGGTGCCCAAAGATTTCCAGACAAATCATAATTATTGCTTCCATGTGAAGCCCATGCTGCTCCTTTTTCAAAAAGTTTTGCATAATCAGTATTAATATTGTTAGTAAAAGTTTGCCAGTGAATCAGGTCTTTTGATTTTGCCCATGCCATATGGGAACCAAAAACATAATACATACCTGTTTTTTCATCTTTCACAATACTTGGATCATGAACACTAACACGCCATGGAACTACAGCAGCTGATTCATTTTTTGTAAATTTAACGTTTGTCAAATCAACTTTTCCATTTGTTGTCAAAGTTATGGTAATATCAGAAACCATCTCAGGCAAATCAACTGTATATGTCCATGTAACGACATCTCCACTTGCATTACTTTCTGTAATTTCCCCTCTGAAAACACTGCCTACTCTGGTAATATGAGCGACAAAATCCATCCCTTTTGGTCTTGCAGCATTAATAACAGCCCATCCATCACCAGCAGGAAACAAAGTAATCTGCTTTTGTGAATCTGTAAAGTCTGTATTTTGACTAGTTGTAGGGTCATATGTCCATCCCCAGTTATCAAAACGCATATCAATACATCTATTATTTGCGTCTCTAAGCTCGACTATAGGAGCTACTCCAAAATCCCCACCAACAAAGTGACCAGTGTATGTAACATCAAAATCACCAGATAGTGCTTCCAAACCAGTGTTTTTTTCAAACGCGGTCGAAGTACTTATAGAACTTACTGTTTCAGCTATAGCAGGCAATACTGACATTATAATTAAAATGCCAGTAAGCATTGATGCTAAAGCCTTTTTTTGAACTACTCGTATTTTACCCCTTCCCGCCGAAAATATTCGACTGGAAACCATACCAGCCCTGCTGGTCTCTTCTTTCACCTTCATTTTTTTCCTCCTTTTTAAAATATATAATTTCTCAGAATGGAAAGAAATCATATTTTACAAATTTTCGCAGATTCCCCCTATACTAAAACCTGCTTATAAGTATGATTGTACCAACCTTTTCTTTTTTTGTCAATATATATAAAATTTGTTTTTCCTGCATTTTATTTTCTGTAAACTCACTCAAATCTAAAAGCAATATCCACCAAAAAGTAAAAATAAATCAGATTTTATTCATACAAAATATATAATTTTTGTCCTCTTTATAACTTTTCACCTCAGCCCTGACATATCAAAATAAGAACCTTATTTTCGTCAAAAAATTCCTAAAAACGATAAATATCATCTTTTTACACCTAAAAATAATATATTGAATCAAAGTTTGTAAACTATAAATCTCTAATATTACCAAAAAGCTCACAAACAAACTGAAACGACCGATAAGCCGCTGTCTCATAATTTTTATTGATTGCTTCCTGTCCGGCCTCTTTATTGTTATCCGATATGGAGCGAATCGCTATAAAAGGTACTCGATTTAAATAACATGTATGTGCCATTGCTGCTGTTTCCATATCAATGCACAACGCATCTGGATGGATAGGCTCCACAAATTTGTCCCCCGTTGTAGCAAGACCAAAGTAGATTTTTCGCTCCATTTTTTCAGCAGCCTTTCGAGCCAGGGAAATCAAACGTTCATCTGCATAAAATACTGGCTTATCCATAACTGGAAAATCCGTATATATCTCATTATCTGTATCATGAAAAGCAGACGCTATGCATACCACTGTGTCAAATACTTCAATCTCTTGTTTCATACCACCAGCTATTCCAGAAAAAATAATGGCGTCTACCTGATACTTATCTATCAAAATTTGTGCTGTTATAGATGCATTGATTTTCCCACAACCTGAATATGCAGCAACAACCTCTATACCGCCAATTTCGCCTGTATAAAAAGAATGCATAGCATACTCGTCGACTTTCATATTCTGGATAACAGAAAAATATGGATTAAGCTCCTTAATCGTGGCGCACAATATCCCAATCTTATTCATATACATCAAACTCCTTTCCTATAAATCGGCTCAGTTACAGGTGAGTATTGTTTTGTCCTCTACCTACTTCAGTACAAACTGGTTAGAGCCTTGTTGTATTTGTCATATGTGGCAATGACATAAGTATAATAGTAAAACTACAACAAAACAAGGTTTTTTTATTGTATTTTCAAAACCTTAATTGAACAGCATAGCACCTCGCTTCCCATGTTTTTCTGGTAGTCGAAGGGATACACCATGAGAGGTGCGAAAGGCTATTTTACCACCAAGTCAATGACCTTAATATGCCATCATATAAAAAAAGGCCACCACATCAACTTTCTGCGGCAGCCCTTATTTTATGGCGTCTCCTTAATAATCACCAACATATCCCCTTTATTAATATTCTCACTCTTCATCTCATTAATCTTCATAATTGACTGAATCGTTGTACAGTATCTTTTCGCAATTTCCCACAGCGTATCTCTCTCCTTCACCACATACCCCGCCATACTCGGAATATTCTGCAGCTTCTTTAAATCAAATGGAACACTCTGTACTTCTTTAATAAACTTTGAACTCTTATTGTCCAGCACCAGTGTATCCAGCACCGCCGAGCATTTCACTTCTATCTCATTATTTCCGGACATTACCGTAGATATCTGCTCCAACGACGGGCGGATAAACGACATGGACTGCTCCGTTACTCCCTGTGCTTCGATTAAATGTGAAAAAGGCACTACCTCATCCGCAATATTCAGCGGCATCTTATCATCCGATGAAACATACATAATCTTCATCTTGACAATACCTTCTACCCGAAGTCCTTTATCCTCTACAAAAACATCCTCTATACACGCAGCTCCCTGAGCGCTCAAAAGCTGAAGCACATGTCCGCTGTCTTTGTCCAGCCGCAGCTTATCATTTATTTTGCACTTTGAAATATTCTTTGTCACAAGTGTGCTGTAAGACAGCTCCTGATAAACCGGAGTCAGTTCATTTTTCAGAGAATATACATCACTTAAAATGGAAACCTCATCCTCCTTATACACTCTCATGGCAAGTTCCAATACCACCTCCAGCTCAACCATGCGCTGTTCTCCGTCATAATCCGGCTTAATATTTACATTTACACTTGATATTGAAGTTTCGATATCTCCCAGCATATCCTCATCACAGCCCGAAACATCGATGCTTCCGTCAAATGGAACAGATGCTTCCATCCACTGCACCGGAGTATCCTCTTCCTCGTCATCATACAGCATAAAAAGCATAAGCTCCCCGCTTACTCCTACTTTTTCAGGATAAAGCCGTGTGGAAATATTATTCAGGGCTACCGTACTCCATAAAATCTCCGAGATATTCGGCTTATTTGCGGAAAGTTCAATATCTTCCCGTATTCTGTAAGTATCCTTTTTATTTACCACTATCTGCATAATCTGTTCTTTCCGCCTTAAATAATTGACAGAATCATCTTCCGGAATCTCTTCCACCGCTTCTATATCATGTACCTGTTCTGCCGATACGTTAAGTGTCAGAACCGCCTTTACACTTATCTTTCTGGTATTAATAATGCCGATATTTAAATCATCTATGGTACATTTTACATTGACCACATCATTATTTCCTATTTTATCTCCATTTATAATTTCGTCAAAGGGAATGGAGTTTCCCATACTATGTATAATCTTTTTATCGCTGCTGCATCCATAGAGGATTTTAAAATCCATTCTGCCGCGGATATTTACTCTGCCTTCGCTTGCCTTCACACTTTCAATATGCACCAGTGCATCCTTTGTAATATATTTCTCGATATCCGCATTTATATCAGGAACATTAAAATCATCATCCAGCGTAAGCTGCGTCACTATCTGCCCCTTTAAATTATTCATATGTATAAATGATTTGGCTGTTTCCATGCTTTCCTCCATATATTTTTTCTGTATTTTTCAGTCTATATATTATTTATATGAAAAAATACAGATATTATGCATAAATTGAAGCTGCCGTGATGCTAAAGCCCAGAAGCAATTGAACATAAATTACTGGAAAACCACCGCCTTATCTGTATGCTGAACCTTTACCACAATGTAAGGATAGGTTTCTATCTCCAGCACTTTTTCTGTCCGCGAAGGACCTTTAAGCATAGAAGTAATATAGAGGGCATCAGACGACTCATATAACTCTTGTATCTCTATACTGTAACTGCTGGTAGGCTGTGCACCATATCCTATAATAATATAGAGATAATCCTTATCACTGTAAGTTTTTCTGAAATTTTCTGTCTTGGAAGTTTCGATAATCTCACTTACTTGCTCCGGTATTTCCTCCTCTGACAATACAGTAAAATCAACATCATTCTGCTTCGTTTCATCATACTTTTTTACGCTGCAACCCGCCAGAAAAACACAAAACAGACATACAGCAGTTAAATACCTCATTTTTAATTTATTCAAACATTTCAAAGCCATGGCACTTCCATTATACTTTTACAGTTATTACAGTATATGCATATGGCAGAGAATTTTAGAATTTTGTTTTCGAAAGAAGTTTTATACTGTCTGTTAAAATTTGATTGCTTTAATAACTGAAAAAACCACCGGAGCAAAAGATAGCTCCGGTGGTCGTTCATTTTTTTGCTTTTTATGCCTCTGCCTCAGTTGTCTTTAAGGATTCCTGATATGCTTTGAATTTCTCCTGTACAGCCTTATATGTCTGCTGTGAAATATCCGGCAATGATTTTCCCCAGCTCTTTGTCGCCTGCTTAAAGCCTTTTTCAAATGCTGCCAGCATTTTCTCCATGCCCTTCTCATCTCCGCCTGACAAAGCCTTTGCCATCTCAAAGATTCTGTCGGAAGTCTGGTTTACGCCCCAGTAGCCATCTTCTGAAATAAGACCTTTCGCTTTTTCAGCAGCCGCTGCATCTACGGTAAATTTTCCGCTTGCAAGCATAGACCACATATCGTCTGAATTTTTCACTGCAAGGCCCTGCTTTTTAAACATATCCTGAACCATGCTCTTAAAACTGTCTACCTGCCTCTGACTGTCGGCTTTCAGCTTTGCTACCAAATCAGCTCTTTCCTTATCGCTCATCTTTGAAGAATACACTACTTCCTTTGAGGAAGAACCCTGAGCTGCTGACTCTTTTGCGGATGAAGTCTGTGCTTTTGATGCTGTATCTGCATATGCACTGTAATTGTCCGCATAAGATGTAACTCCATTTACACTCATAATGACACCTCTTTCCCGCATCCATGCGATAATATGTAATCAATCGAAGATTAACTGCTCCAATATGCGACCAGCCTTTGACTGATTACCCAATACGCAACCAGCCAAAAACCGATTGCATAACACATCTCTGTGCTTATATATTATATCGGTCTGCTCTGTCAAATTATTTACAGATTTTTATCCATATTTCCAAGAATTGTCTCTTCCTGCTTTTCTATATGAATCAAAATTGCTTTTTTGGCCCTGTCTACATCCCGCTCCTGAATAGACTGAATAATCTCATCATGCTCAAGTATCAGATTTTTTCTGGTCTGACGGTCTTTGATATACTCCAGACGATATCGGTACATCTGTTCTCTTAAATTATAAAGTATCTGATTCAAACGCCGGTTTCCGGTGGAATTATAAATAATCTCATGAAACTGCACATCTGTTGTAGCGATTTCCGTCACACTGTTTTTATTGATATACAGCTTAAAGCATTTCAGGTTTTCCTTCAGTTTTATAAGGTCTTCCTCGGACCTGTTTTTACAGCTAAGTTCAATTGCCAGACTTTCTAATACCTTTCTTACCTCCAGTACATCTACCAGGTCTTCCTTTGTGATTTTTGCGACCTCTGCGCTTCTGCGCGGCGTCATAACCACCAGTCCTTCCAGCTCCAGCTTTCGAATAGCTTCTCTAACCGGTGTGCGGCTTACTCCCAGTTTATTTGCCAGTTTTACTTCCATAAGATGCTCGCCGGGTTCGAGTTCACCGGTAAGAATTGCCTCGCGCAATGTATGAAAGACGACCTCCCGAAGCGGAAGATACTCATTGGTATTTAAACTGATATCTTTCATTGCTTAATCCTCCATCTGTAATATACACCTGTCTGCATCTCTCATCAGCTTTTAATGAATCATAAGCCTGTTTCGCTGTATCCTTTTCATCAAATATGCCGAAAACAGTAGGACCACTTCCGCTCATCATGGAATTTATAGCGCCAAGTGAAAGCATGGTCTGTTTTATCTCTTTTATTACTGGATACATTTTTTCTGTTACCTCTTCCAGCACATTTCCCATCTTTTTTGTCATCGCATACAAATCATTTATCTGAATTCCCCGAATCAAACCGTCTATATCTGGATGCTGCTCTATTTTTTCCACATTCAGCTCCGAATATACCACTCTTGTAGACACATTTATGCCCGGCTTTGCAAGAATAATATAGCATGGTGGAATATCTCTTACAGGCGTAAGAATATCTCCAATACCCTCTGCAAGAGCAGTTCCACCCATAATACAATACGGAACATCTGCTCCAAGCTTTACGCCTCTCTCCATCAGCTCCTTTTTTGACAGCCGCAGGCCAAACATTCTGTTTAGCCCCTTCATAACGGCTGCCGCATCTGAACTTCCGCCTGCCATACCTGCTGCTACCGGAATTAATTTTTTTATTTTAATATGAATACTTTCCTGAATATCAAATTCGTCCATCAGCAATGCTGCCGCTTTGTAGGCCAGATTATTTTCATTGACTGGGAGATATCTCAAATTGGTTTCTATATCAATATAACGTTTTCCGTCTGTACATAGTCCCAGTCGTTTAATATCTATCCCGTCATAAAGTCCTACCTGCTGCATAATCATTCTTACATTATGATATCCGTCTTCTCTTTTTCCTATTACATCAAGGCCCAGATTGATTTTTCCATGAGCCCTGACTCTTACAAAATCGTATCCCTTCTCTTCCATAGCTTCCTCAGTTTTATGTTTACTTATTCCATATCTTCGTTGTCATCCGACATATATTCACGACCGGCAACACGCTTCTTTATACGCTCTTCCTCTACCATGTCAGAAAGCATATTTTTTACAGCATCAGGATTTTTAATATTCTCAATATCCAATTGAGGAGTAGACCTGTCCGCAGACTCTATATGAATTGTACCTATTCCCCACATTCTCTGAAACAGTGTTCTTTTTAGTGTAAAATCCATAATTCTGTACAGCCTGATTTCTTCCTCCTTAATATTCAGAAAACCGGTTCTGACAACTAATTTATCATCTGTCGCTGCATACTTTGTAAATGTCCACGGCAATCCGAATATAATCCGTTTTCTGTCGCTCCATCTATATGCCACTGTTACTTTCGCCATGCAATCTCCTTACATTATGAAAATCCTTATATTGTGAAATTCCTTATGATATAAACATTTCCTGCATCAAGAAATTTTATATTTCTTTACATCATGGAATTAATCATCTCAAGAACCTTTTCTCCAAGCTCCGCCGATTTTTTATCTGCATCCTCAAGGCTGGTTCCCTTTACTCCATAATAGAATTTCACCTTTGGCTCTGTTCCTGATGGTCTTACACATAACCATGCATCATCATTCAAATCATAATACAGAACATTGGAAGATGGAAGACCAGTTGGTTTTACTTCTCCAGTGGCCATATCCTTAATGGTATCCGCCTTATAATCTCTTGCAGAAAGCACCTGATAATCTCCTACCATCTTTGGTGTATTTGCTCTGAGATTTTCAAGAATTTCCTTAATCTTCTGAAGACCTTCTATACCCTTCATTGTAATAGATTTTACATCATCCTTGTAATATCCATATCTGTCATACATTTCAATCATGGCATCCCAGAGTGTCATATTTTTTGATTTATAATATGCAGCAGCCTCGCAAAGCGCCATAGTTGCAACTATGGCATCCTTATCTCTTGCATGAGTTCCCACAAGGCATCCATAGCTCTCCTCAAAGCCAAACAGATAAGTTCCCTTTCCTGTCTGCTCTGTTTTTAAAATCTGCTGTCCAATATATTTAAATCCTGTCAGACATTCAATAAGCTGTACATTGTAATATTTCGCAATCGCATCTGCCATATTTGTAGATACGATTGTCTTTACAAATATACCATCCTCCGGTATACCAGATTTCTCCTTTATCTGGCTTAATTCATATTCTCCAATTAAACAGCCTGACATATTTCCTGTCAGTGTAATATATTCTCCGCTCTTTGTATCCTTTACATATACACCAAGCCTGTCTGCATCCGGGTCAGTTGCAAGAACCAAATCGGCATCCTTTTCTTTTGCAAGCTTTAATGCAAGTTCAAATGCCTCTTCTGCTTCAGGATTTGGATAGCTGACTGTCGGAAATTCACCATCTGGAAGCTCCTGCTCCGGTACTACATAAACATTTTCAAATCCAATTTCTTTTAATACTCTTCTGGCTGGAATATTTCCTGTTCCATGAAGCGGTGTATATACAATTGTCAAATCCTTCTGATACTCTTTAATTAATTCAGGATTTTTCACCTGCTTCTTTAACTGTGCAATATATTTATCATCTACCTCTGCACCAATGACTTCATATAAGCCGGCCTGTTTTGCAGCTTCCTTATCCATTGTCTTTACTGTGGCATAATCTGTAACTGCTTTTACCTCATCCATAATACCAGAATCATGTGGTGGTGTAATCTGTGCGCCGTCTTCCCAGTATACCTTATAACCATTGTATTCCGGCGGATTATGGCTTGCGGTAATATTAATGCCTGCGATACAGTTTAACTCTCTCACTGCAAAGGAAAGCTCTGGTGTCGGTCTTAATGACTCAAATCTGTATGCCTTAATTCCGTTTGCTGCCAGACAAAGTGCTGCTTCATCTGCAAATTCCGGTGACATACGGCGTGAATCAAAAGCAATGGCAACACATTTCTTATCTGTGTTCTGTTTCAGTATATAATTGGCAAGTCCCTGAGTTGCCTTTCTTACTGTGTAAATATTCATACGGTTTACACCTGCGCCAATTACACCGCGAAGCCCTGCCGTACCAAACTCAAGCTCTGTATAAAATCTGTCCTCTATCTCCTTCTCATTGCCTTCAATTGCCTTCAGTTCCTCTTTGGTAGCCTCATCAAAATAAGGATTTGCCAGCCACTCTTTGTAAATCTCCATGTAACTCATTATAAATCTACCTTCTACTAAAAACATATACAAAACATATATGCCAGATGATTCGGAACAATCTCACGATTTATTCTTCATCTAATAGTTTTTCCTTTCCTAAATTTTTTTGCTTTTTTATCATTATTTATTCTGCCCTTGGTTTTCGGGACTTGACCATTGACAAGCTGCGCCCGCAGACTGCTACGTCTTTGTTCTACCAGACTATTTCAACTGATAAGGGCTTTATTTCCGCAATTTTGCCTGCTGTAAAGTCAGCACAAACTATACCTTGGATTTTAGGTATCTTTAGACATATTTATCTACATTTTCATAATTTTATTTGCTCAAACATTCCTCCTTGATTTATGACTTTCTTAACCACCATTTTATGAAATGATGGGAATTAACTATGAACCACTCTGCTCCAAATCGGGAAATTTGATATACACATCCTTTGCCGTAGAATCAAAGGTATAATTATATGCCGTAGTAATATAACCTTCTGCTCTTATCACAAAAATATGACTTCCCACAACCTTTGGAAAAGTAGCAGGTGCTTTTCCTTTATAAACTCCATCCATATAAATTTCTGCATTTGCAGGACCAGTAACAACAATATTATTATTTTCGGAAGCTCCTGTGCTTGTCTCCACGCCGTCTTCTCTTTTTTGAGTTCCACTGCCCGAAGTAGTTTCCGTTTCTTTAGAAGTGGTTTTCTCCTCGCCTGTTGAAGTTTCCTGCTGGCCTGTGGTAGTTTCTGTTTCCTTGGAAGTAGTTTCCTGCGTTTCTGCTGATTTTGACAAATCTATTGTTTTATTCATGTAAATGCTGCTGATAACGATTTCTTCCACATAATCTGTATATTTATCCGACGTAATCACAAGCTTGTGCTTTCCATAGGAAAGTGGAACCGGTTCTGTCACATCTACTGCATCGCCGTCAATAAACACATTATACTGTATTCCTGCAGGCTGAATGTTAAACTTGACATTTCCCTGCCGCTCGACTTCTCCCTGAAATCCAGCAAGGCTTACGCTTGTTTCATCGTTGCGTTTCACGGTTATCTCCATAGAACCGCCAACACCGTTTTTCGATGCGGTCAGAGTATAGGTTCCCTCCGGTGCGACAATAATCATATTTTCTGATATCACAGTCATAATTTTGGTCCCTACCTCTATCAGACCACCCAGAAGATTTGTTTCGCCGGTTATTTTAATATAGCCATGACCAACCTTCACATCAATGGAATAAATCTGTTTATCGATTCCCTTTACTACCAGTGAATCTACACTGTGAAGCTGATGAATATCTATTTTTTTTCCGTTTGAAAGAACTACGAGATTGTCGTCATAAGAATATCTGTTGCTGCCAATACTGATAAGTTTGGCATCATAATCCACAGACCATTTGGTGACTGTCGTATTTTCCCATGCAGTATCAGCCTCCTTAATCGAAAGAAGCTTCTGCTTTCCGGATGTGAAATTTACTTCTGCAATTTCTCCCTGCTGCAAGTCCTGTATCAGCATTTCAGTGCCAAATCTGTTCTGTATACGGGTGCCGCCATTATAGTTCAATGTATATACATTGCTGTCTTTTACACTCTGCACCGTAAGCTGCGAGGTCTGTGTATCTATATCGGTCACCACTACAACATCTGTGGTTCCACTTCTTGTGTCCTCCACTTCTGTCGTTGTTTCCTGCTGTTCCTTGTATAATCCTGCTGTTCCTCTCCTAGAACCGCCTGAGCGTTTTACACATCCCGAAAACAGCAGCAGGCAGCTTAGAAAAAGAAACAATACTCTATATTTTTTCTTAGACATTTGACATCCTCTTATGCATATCTGATATGGGTTTTATATACCAAATAAAAATTTCATATATCAATTGTATACCAAACAACAAAAAAATACAAGAGCAAAATTTTAAAACAGATTTTTTGAAGCAACAAATTTACTTTTATTTTTCTGCTGTATATATACCTTCTGCATTTTATCCTTCATCTGGTCCGGAAGATATGCCTTGTTTCCGTTATAATAATGGTTTAAAACCTTCCAGAATTTTTCAGGATAACCCAAAAGAATTTTTAAAATTTTCCTATCCTGTTCAGATAAAGTTCTTGTTTTATCATAGCTTTCCAAAAGCTCCAGTCCAAGCGTCTGATTCCAGTCGTGCTTTTCCATTACCTTGCGGAGAAAGAAATAAAGGTCGCGAATTAACATTCCTCTGCCGCTGTGTTCAAAGTTAATGACTGCCATGTTGTTTTCCTGACAATGTATAATATTATGGTAACTGTAATTTCCATGACAAATGGAATGAGAAGAAACGGCCTGCCTGTGTGCTTCCTCGCAGCCAGAGGCAAAAAGCTGATGCTCCGCATTCTGTGCCAGCTCATAAAACTGGTTGAAATGTGCCAGCACATCATATTCAAAGTCTGTCTTTCTGGTTTTTCCCCTGATATAACTGCGTATTCTTTTCAGTTCTGTATTGTGCTTTCTGATTTCTTCCAGACTGCCGGACAGTTCAGGGATATACTCTGTATTGCCAAGCTTTGCATCACTGGTGATATTATGAAGTCTGGCAAGGGTTTCTACCGCCTGTATTAAATCATGTTTATTTCTGACATCACATTCGCTGCCGTTAAAATGTTTTGTAAGAACATATTTCGTACCTGCTGTGTCTGCTGAAAATAAAACATCTTCTTTGTTTTTTATAATAGAATTTACATTCAAAAATCCACAGTCCGAAATATAGTTTAACAGTTCATCTTCATAAATGAGGCGGCTTAATGTCCCCTTATATTCGAAAAAACGGAAAAAACCCTTATCTGTATCTATTATCAGAGCACCGCGGCCTTTTAGTATCTTTTTTACTTCTATATCGTATTGTTCTAGTACATAGACACTTTTGTCATTCAACAAAATCACTCCTCCATTTATTTCGTTTCACAGGAAACTACACTGCAAATTTCCCATGACGCTGCCATAGAAGGCGGCTATTTTTGTTTCGATATGCTATTCTATGAAATGAATGAGTGATTTATGCGAATAAAGTGTTTTTGACAATGCAATAAATATTTGCCATGGTTCAAGCCACTATTTATAAAAATGATAGACTTCATCCTTTTCGGGATTACGATACTCATGTTTTTCGTAATATCCGATTAATACACCGGAAGAATCCCTAAGCGCAACCATGTAAACATCTTTGTTTTCTTTTTCGTTATGGAAAGTGTAGATAATATTGTGAGATACGCTTTCCTGAAACCATGCAAGAACTTTTTCTATCATGGCACAGGAGCTTTGATTATGACAGGACAAAAGACTTTTTCCTATTAGGGAAGCACCACCGCTCTTTGAATACCTTGAAACAGCGGCAGGATTCATATAAATAATTTCATGAGTGAGGCTGCAGATGACAACAGCGCTGGTGTCTTGGTCAATAATGCTTTGGAAATACGGGGATAAATTCATAAGAAAAACTCCTTTCTTTATTTGTTTGAATTTTTGTAAAAGATTATACCATATCTAGATGCTGAAAATCAATTTCATTTTAGATTTCACAATAATTATTCGCAAAGGTCAGGAGAATCAGGACCCTTATCAATAAACAACATCTGTATTTTCAGCAAAAATATATAAAATTTATTTCTTCAATATCAGTTCTAAAGGTTTTTTCAATATATGGGAGAAGAATTTTACGGCTGCTCCTGTAAATACCGCACTTATTATGGTACCTTCTCTCGTGCCCACTATTTTGCCATGAAAAAACAGAAGTGACAGCAAAACAGAGACTATGACGCACAGGATGTCAAAGCCTATTTTAATACTTCCAAAATCTTTGTCTGTCTTGTCTGAAAGCACTTTTACAAATGCTTCTCCTGAATTCATAATTACGTTTGCCGTAACAGACAGGGAAACTCCAAGTCCCAGAACCATGATTCCGCATATAACCAGAATCATGCGAAAAATGTAATTGTCTGCAGGAAGAATAGATACACACCACATACCAAAATCAGTAAAATATCCAAATAAAAAAGAGAGCGGTATCTGAAGAAGCTGTATCATTTGAAATTTTTTTCCAAGCATTAGAATTTGTCCCAATATCAAAATACAGTTCCATATAATCAGCCATGTTCCAAGCGAAAGATTTATGTATTTTATGCTCAGTACATTAGCAACAGATGATATTGGTGAAACGCCCAGCTCTCCGCGCTTTGTTATGGCTACACCCATGGCAGCGACAAACAGGCTGATGATAAACAGAATATATCTCTTTGCAAGTTCTTTTTTGCTCATTTCTATGCCTCCAGATTTTTATGTATTTTTGTTAAATATGTGAGTATATTCTCAATTTCTTCTTCTGTAAATCCTGATAACGCCTTTTTCTCAATTTGAGAAAAATGTTCTGTTACCTGTTCACAAATTGCTTTTCCTTTATCGGTCATATATATGTATAGATTTCTGCGGTTATTTTCGTTTGTCTCACGTGTAATAAGCCCGCTTTTTTCCATGCCTGTCAGAATTGTAGACAGGGAGGCCGGTTCGATATGGCAGCCTTTGGCGATGTCTTTCTGAACCGCTCCGTCATGGTCCTTCAAAAAATCCAGAACCTTTGGCTGTCCCAGACTCAGCCCTGAATCTCTGATATTGGCAAAAAGGATTTTCTGCAACAGGGCATGGTCTGCCATAAGCAAATAATGTAAAGTATCATTCATATCTTCACTCCTTATAATTAGTTTTATAACAGTTAGCAAACTAATTATATAGGCTTTACTGTGAAAAGTCAATTGTTTTCATAATATATGCTTCAAAAGAGAAAATTTTGATTTCATGTATTATCATAAACTCAAAATTCTTGATTTCATATTTTGTGGAAGTATATATATAATGAGAAATTTACACAATCAATCTGAAAAATTAATTATAAAAAAGGCCGCCACATTAAGAAATTTTATTCTTAATTTGACAGCCTTTTTTATAATCCTATTTCTCAAACAAATGCTCTATCAGCCTATATCCTTCTTCCATATAAATTGCGCTTTCCTTCGCTTCCCTCTCATTGTAATTCCAGCTTTCTTCCCGCTTTTTTGTATTGTCATACAGCATATACGGCACAGGGTCCGAAGCGTGTGTACGGATTCTGACAGGAGTCGGATGGTCCGGCAGAACCAATATACGAAAATCAATTCCCTTGTTTTCCAACTCCTCCGTCACGTGTTTTACCACATTTTCATCAATATATTGAATTGCCTGCACTTTTTTCTCATAACTTCCCTGATGTCCCATCTCGTCAGGAGCTTCTATATGGACATACACAAAATCAAAACCGTCTTCGGTCAGTGCTTTTACCGCAGCTTCCGCCTTGCCTTTATAGTTCGTATGAAGCCCTCCATTGGCATTTTCCACAGAAATATTGGTCATTCCCGCACCGACGGCGATTCCCTTCAGCAAATCAACCGCCGAAATCATCGCTCCTTTCTTTCCTGTCTTTTCTTCAAACGAAGACAGCTCAGGTCTTGTTCCGGCTCCCCAGAACCATATAGAATTGGCCGGATTCAATCCCTTTTTGATTCTCTCTTTATTAATCGGATGCTCCGCTAAAATTTCATAGCTTTTCTTCTGCATTTCCCGCAGCACATTATCCTCCGGCAGATATTTTCCGATTACCTGACCCAGTATATCATGCGGCGGCGTAAGCGGCACCACTTCTCCCTTATCCCAAATCGTAAGATGTCTGTAACTAATGCCATCATAAAATTTATAAACCTCATTTTCCAGCTCCCGTCTGACAGCCTTCAATAAAACAGAGGCTTCTTCCGTACTGATTTCACCAGAGCTGTGGTCAATTATCGTTTTTTCCTCATAAGGCAGGTCATCTATTGATACTGTAACAATATTACAGCGCAGGGCAATATCTGTGGGCTTCATATCCACGCCGATACTGAGTGCTTCCAGCGGGGACCTCCCTGTATAATAAATCTTCGGGTCATATCCAAGTACTGAAAGATTCGCTGTGTCGCTTCCCGGCTTCATGCCCTGCGGAATGGTATGTACAAGCCCTATTTCCGACATTTTTGACAGTTTATCCATTGCAGGAGTGGAAGCATACTCCATGGGAGTCTTTCCGCCTAATTCCGCAATTGGTTCATCTGCCATACCATCACCTAAAATAATCATATATTTCATAAATTTATGCCTCTTACCTATTTTGATTTATATTTATTCCATCCGGATTCTTGTGATAATACCCTCTGTTGCCTCTGCCGCTTTTTCAAATTCCGCCTCAGACATTACCTGTGTCACAAATGCAAATTCACCTGTAACTCCGTCTACACTGACAGGCTTCACATCACCAAAGTGGTCTGCTATTTCTTCCATTTTCATATCGGCACTTCCTGATATCCTGACAAAAAACCTGCTCTTTGCATCTGCAATATCCGAAAGTTCCAGCTTTTTGCTGCTCCAAATCTGCATAATATGTGTATTTTTATGCTTTGCAGCATCTACCACATCTGACACCACTGCGCTGGCCGTCGGCAGCTTTCCTGCACCGCTTCCATAAAACATAACATCGCCAAGAACATTTCCCTTTACCAGAATGCCGTTTAACACGCCATTTACACTGTACAGAGGATTATTGTCATCAATCATAAACGGAGCTACCATTGCAAAAAATTTATCTCCTGCGCGTCTGCTTTTTCCAAATAATTTAATCACTTTGCCAAGCTTTGCGGCATATTTAAAATCAATATCTGTAATCTTTGTGATTCCTTCTGTGTAAATATCCTCATAATCCACATGCTGCCCATAAGCAAGAGAAGTAAGAATCGCAATTTTACGGCAGGCATCATATCCTTCCACATCAGCCTCCGGATTTCTCTCCGCATATCCAAGCTCCTGCGCCTCTTTTAAAACAGTGTCAAAGTCAAGACCTTCTTTGCTCATCTTTGTCATAATATAATTGGTCGTACCGTTTAATATGCCTGTGATTTCCATAATCTCATCCGCGGTCAGTGATTGGTTTAACGGCCGAATAATCGGAATACCACCGCCTACACTGGCTTCAAACAAAAAGTTTTTATTCATTTTTTCAGAAAGCTTTAAAAGCTCCGGCCCGTATTTTGCCACCAGTTCTTTATTAGAGGTACAATAACTCTTGCCATGCTCCAGAGAAGCCTTCGCAAAGGAATATGCCGGATTTGTGCCGCCCATCGCCTCTACAACAATATCCACTTCCTCATCATTTACAATGGTATCAAAATCATGCACCAGTATATTTTCAATTGGAGAATTCGGAAATTCTCTTAAATCAAGGACATACTTAATATTAATATCATCGCCAATCCGCTTTGCAATACTTTCTTTATTGGTTGTGATTACCTCCACAACACCAGAACCTACCGTACCGTATCCTAAAACAGCTATATTTATCATTTTCTGCTTTCTCTGCTGCTAAAAACATATACAAAACATATATACCAGATGATTTGCTACAATCTCACGATTTGTAGTTGCTGTTTCATCGTATATGCTTTTTAGCTTTTCCTTTCCTAAATTTTTATTTTTTCCCTTGGTTTCTGGGACTTGACCATTGACCTATTCCATCGCAAGTATCTTTACATATTGTATGCCATTCTTTTGTTCAAGTTCCGTCATCATCAGTGACATATCCAAATGCGGCGGAATTTCCACACTTAAAGTCAAAGATGCCACACCGTTAATTGGAATAGTCTGATGAATAGTTAAAATATTTGCCGAATAACAGGCAATAATTTTCAATACCTGCGACAGCATTCCCGGCTGGTCATCCATTTGCAGCACAAAAGTAACCGTTCTGCCCTTTACATTTTCATGAAATGGAAAAATATCATCCTTATATTTATAAAAGGAACTCCTGCTAAGTCCCACTTTCTCCGCTGCTTCCTGAATCGTCATAACCTTTTCTGATTCTAAAAGACGTTTTGCCTCTATCACCTTCAGCAAAACCTCTGGCACAGCCTTCTGTTTTATCAGATAATATTTTTGATTCTCTTTTTCTCCCATGTTGCCTGCTCCACAAAACTTTCCTACTGCTTAATCACTTACTGCTTAATCATTTACCACTTAAACATTTGCCTTTTTCCTATTTACTGCTTGACCATCTCATCAATCTTTTCCAATTCCTCATCAGAAAGAAGATAATCTACATTAATCAACACAATAAGGGTATCCTGGCTCTTAATTACCTTCTGAAAATACCTTGTATCATTGCTAATTACAATCGGTGGAACATTAAAAAGGTCCTTTACATCTACATCATGTATTTCTTTTACACCGTCTACCTCCAGTGCTATCTTTGAGGTTTTTACCCTTACAATAATATACTGCCTCTCCTGACTGACTGACTGAGGCAGACCGAACTTTGCCCTGAGGTCATAAACGGGGATAATCTCTCCTCTTAAATTAATAATTCCCCTGATATAATTTACTGTATTGGGAACTCTTACTATCTGCTGTTCCTTTTCAATTCCCTGTACCAGATTAATGTCCACTCCATAATTTTCATTATCCAGTTTAAATACTACGGGCTTCATTTCCTCCATAATTTTCTCCTTTTACCGTAATCCTAGCACTTGATAATTTTCTGCCTAACTGTCCTGTCTGCCAGAATTTATAAACTTTAAATATGCATTGATAAATAAATCAATTCCTCCGTCCAGCACATTCTGAACATTTCCTGTTTCTTCATTTGTCCGATGGTCCTTTACCATAGTATATGGCTGCAGTACATACGAACGTATCTGACTTCCCCATCCATTATCTGATACTTCCCCACGTATGCCGGACATCTTTTCTTCGTTTTCCTTTTTCGCTTTTAAATAAAGCTGCGCCTTCAGCATTTTCATACACATATCCTTATTCTGAAACTGTGAGCGCTCATTCTGGCACTGCACTACGATTCCCGTAGGAAGATGCATAATACGTACTGCGGATGAGGTTTTATTAATATGCTGCCCACCTGCTCCGCTGGAACGATAGGTATCAATTTTTAAATCATCTTCGTTAATCTCAATATCTATATCCTCATCAATATCCGGCATAACATCACAGGAAACAAACGAGGTCTGGCGCTTTCCTGCCGCATTAAACGGTGATATCCGCACAAGCCGGTGAACACCGCTTTCGCTTTTCAGATAACCATAGGCATTTTCGCCTTTGATTAAAACTGTAACTGATTTATATCCGGCCTCGTCGCCCTCCAGAAAATCAATTACCTCGCAGGTAAAGCCCTTCTTTTCAGCCCATCTTGTATACATACGGTAAAGCATGGAAGCCCAGTCACAGCTTTCTGTACCGCCGGCCCCTGCATGAAGAGTCAATATGGCATCATCTCTGTCATATTCTCCTGACAGCAGGGTAGTAATTCTGAGCTCCTCATAGGCACCAAGAAAGGCATCCACTGCCTCCTTTACCTCTGAAATCAGGGATTCATCCTGCTCCTCATATCCCATTTCCAACAAAGTGCGTGCGTCTTCATACAGATTTTGCAAATCATAAAAGCTCTGCTTTGTACTTTTGAGCGCATTTAATTCTCTTGTCTGATATCCTGCCTTGTCCGGATTGTCCCAAAAATCCGGCTCCTCCATTTTTCTTGATAATTCATTAATCCTCATTTCCTTATTGTCGAGGTCAAAGTGAATCCCTCAGTTCTTCTAATGGGCCTTCATAGTTGTTTAAAGTAAATTTAAACTGGTCTAATTCTACCACAAAATCACTTCCTTTTTTCTTAATATTTTTTACAGCTATTACATGATATAATTACACTTTTCTCATGCAACACTGTTTATATTTCTTGCCTGAACCGCACGGACACGGGTCGTTTGGATAAATTTTCTTTTCTTCTCTTTTTTTCGGGGCTCTCACTGCGGATTCATCTTTATTTGTACCAGTTACCTTGGCTACCTGCTCTCTCTCTATTTTCTGCTGAATCTGAACATGCATAAGCGACTTCACAGTGTCTTCCATAATTCCCTGTTCCATATCTTCAAACATCTCAAATCCAGCAATCCGGTACTCGGAAACAGGGTCCCTCTGGCCCAGTGCACGCAGACCAATCCCCTGACGAAGCTGGTCCATATCATCAATATGGTCCATCCACTTGCGGTCAATTACTTTGAGCAGAATAATTCTTTCCACTTCTCTAATCTGTTCTGCCTCCGGAAATTCTGCTTCCTTTTCCTCATACTTATGAACGGACTCTTCCTTAATCTGCTGCTTGAGTTTCGCCACAGTCATTCCCTTTGCTTCCTCCTCATCAAACAGCACAGGCGCAATCGGAATAACAGGAAGAAGAAGCTCGTTTAATTCCTTCATATTCCATTCTGTGGCCGGCTGGTCGTCAGTTGCCACCATATCCACTTTCTGTTCTACTACATCGGTAATCATTTTATAAATTACATCCCGCATATTTTCTCCATCCAACACACGGCGTCGTTCCTTATAAATAATCTCTCTCTGGTCATTGTTTACAGCATCATAATCAAGAAGATTCTTTCGAATTCCATAGTTGTTATTCTCAATTTTCTTCTGTGCATTTTCTATCGCACTTGACAGCATTTTATGCTCAATTCTGTCATTTTCTCCGATACCGGTTGCGTTAAAGATGGCTATCATCTTTTCTGAGCCGAAGAGTCTCATAATATCATCTTCCAGTGAAATAAAGAAAATGGATTCACCCGGGTCGCCCTGACGGCCGGAACGACCTCTTAACTGATTGTCAATACGTCTTGACTCATGACGTTCTGTACCGATAATTTTAAGACCGCCGGCTGCTCTTGCCTCATCATCAAGTTTAATATCCGTACCACGTCCTGCCATGTTTGTCGCAATTGTAACATTACCATGAATACCTGCTTCAGCGACAATCTCTGCCTCCATCTCATGATACTTTGCATTCAGTACCCTGTGTTTAATGCCTGCCTTTGTCAAAAGCTTGCTTAATTCCTCGGATGCCTCTATGGTAATCGTACCTACAAGCACCGGCTGTCCCTTTTCCTGACTTGCCTTGATTTCTTCAACAACAGCATTGAGCTTGCCTTTTTTGCTCTTATATACCGCATCATCTCTGTCAATCCTTGCCACCGGCACATTTGTTGGTATGCTGACTACGTCCATACCGTAAATATTGCGGAATTCCTGTTCTTCGGTAATCGCCGTACCAGTCATTCCCGACTTCTTTTCATATTTATTAAAAAAGTTCTGGAAGGTAATCGTTGCAAGCGTTTTGCTTTCTCTCTTGATTTTTACATGCTCCTTTGCCTCAATTGCCTGATGAAGACCATCGGAAAAACGTCTGCCCGGCATAATACGTCCTGTAAATTCATCAACAATCAAAACCTCGCCGTCTTCATTTACCACATAGTCTTTATCCTTAAACATCAGATAATTTGCTTTCAACGCAAGGGACATATTGTGCTGAAGCTCAAGATTATCAGGGTCCGCGTAATTATCTACATGGAAATATTTTTCCACCTTCTCCACACCCTGCGCAGTCAGGTTTACAAATTTATCCTTTTCATTTACTACAAAATCTCCGGATTCCTCAAAGGATTCTCCCATCAGGACATCCATCTTGGTCATCTCGTGATATTCTCCCTGTGTCATCTGTCTTGCAAGAATATCACACATTTCATAAAGCTTTGTGGATTTTCCGCTCTGACCGGAAATAATCAGAGGGGTTCTCGCCTCATCAATCAGAACAGAGTCCACCTCATCAACAATCGCATAGTGAAGTCCACGCTGCACCATCTGCTCTTTATAAATAACCATATTGTCTCTCAGATAATCAAACCCAAGCTCATTGTTTGTAATATAGGTAATATCACAGTCGTAGGCTTCTTTTCTTTCCTTATTGTCCATGCTGTTTAAAATACAGCCGACTGTCAGTCCCAAAAATTTATGAACCTGTCCCATCCATTCCGCATCACGCTTTGCCAGATAGTCATTGACTGTTACAACATGTACGCCCTGACCAGCAAGGGCATTCAGGTACGCTGGAAGAAGACATGTCTGTGTTTTTCCTTCGCCGGTACGCATTTCTGCAATACGGCCTTGGTGAAGAATAATACCGCCCATAAGCTGAACCCTGTAATGTTCTGTTTTTAAAACTCTTCGGGCGGCCTCTCTCACTACTGCATATGCCTCCGGCAGCAGGTCGTCTAAAGTTTCACCTTTTTTATAGCGCTCCTTAAACTCGGCTGTCTTATCATGGAGCTGCTCATCAGTCATCTCCATCATCTTATCCCTCATGGAGCAGATTTTATCTACAATCGGCGTAATACGCTTGATTTCTCTATCACTGTATGTACCAAATACTTTTGAAATTAATCCCATTTTAATCCTCCAACAATATGATTGACTAACAAAAATAAACATAATGCATTGCAGGTCATCAAACAAAGTCTGATGACATATAGGGCATTATGTTTATATATTTTACCACGTATCACGGGTTTATTCAACTATATAATTTAACGGATTTATAAACTTTTTGTGACTGAGTGTCCTGCTATACCTTTCTAAACCTCCATGTCCGGCTGTTAAAATCTCCCCAGAGGTCCACTGTCAGTCCGATATTCATCAGCTCATCTCCTGAATAACGCTTTCCTCCGTTAACTCCCAGAACCTCATACATGGCATCTGCTTCCAATGCGGTAAACTTCATTCTCGAAATGCCCCCATTTACCTCGCAGAGAATCCTGAAATATGCTGCAAATATATCTTTTCCATCCTCTGAAATAAACTGCCATGCTGTCGTGTTTCCTTCAAACGGGCTTTGGAGACGGTACATATCCCCTGACTGGATAAAGGTTCTCAAATCCTTATATTGTTTAATCTGCATTCTGACCTCATCCTTTTCTTCTTCTGTAAATGCAGCAAGGTCCAATTCATATCCAAAATTTCCGCTCATTGCCACATCTCCCCGCATAGAAAGAGATGTCATTCTGTGTGCCTGATGATTTGGAACCGCAGATACATGACAGCCCATGGCACTGACCGGATATACAAGACTTGTTCCATATTGAATATACAGCCGTTCCACCGCATCTGTATCATCACTGGTCCATGTCTGCGGCATATAATAAAGCATACCAGGGTCGAATCTTCCACCTCCGCCTGAACAGCTCTCAAACAGAACATCCGGATGTTTTGACACAATTTCTTCCATTACATGATAAAGTCCAAGCATATATCTGTGAGGCATTTCCTTCTGTCTCTTTGGTGGAAGTCCTGCGGAGCCAAGTTCGCTCATATGACGGTTCATATCCCATTTTACATAGCCAATCGCTGCTTCATCAAGCACCTGAGAAACAGTTTTTATAATATATTCACAAACATCTTCTCTGCTTAAATCAAGTGTAAGCTGATTTCTACATTCTGTCCGCTCCCGCCCTGGTATATGGATACACCAGTCCGGATGCGCTCTGTACAAATCACTGTCCGGTGAAACCATCTCCGGCTCAAACCAGAGACCGAACAAAATCCCATATTCCTTTACTTTCTCTGCCAGTCCGCCAATGCCGTCAGGAAGCTTTTCTTTATTCACATACCAGTCACCAAGCGAACAGTTATCACTGTTTCGTTTTCCAAACCAGCCGTCGTCAAGCACCAGAAGCTCAATTCCAAGCTCGGAAGCGGTCTTTGCAAGTTCTAATATCTTTTCCTCATTAAAATCAAAATAAGTAGCTTCCCAGTTATTTGCCAGAATCGGTCTTATGGCATCTCTGTATTTTCCACGAACCAGTCTTTTCCGGTAAAGTCTATGATACACTCTTGACATTTCTCCAAATCCATGTGAAGAATATACCATCACCGCCTCTGGAGCTTGAAAGCTCTCTCCGCTTTCAAGTAACCATGAAAAATCATAATCATTCATTCCTATATAGGCTCTTGCCTTAAATATCTGGTCTACCTCCACACCGGCAGTAAAATTCCCGCTGTATACAAGATTAAATCCATACACTTCGCCATATTCCTCATTGGCATTTTTTGATGCCAGCGCAAAAAACGGATTTAACTGATGGCTTGAAGCTCCACGCCTGCTTTCTATCGACTGGATTCCACTTCTTAAACGGTTTCTTTCTATATGTCTTTCTCTGCCCCATGCGCCTGACAGCTCCACAAAATCATAATCAGAAGTTTCATAATCCACGCTTGCGCTCATTACCTTTTCAAGCAGAATTTGTTCTGAACTTTCGTTGATAATCCGCACGCTTCTTGTAATGGCGTCGATTTCATTGTAAGCGGTATACATAAGCACAACCTTCATGCTCTTTAATGTATCTGTCAATACAATCTCAAGCGTATCCGCTTCTGAAGCATCTTCAATATAGGTTGCCGGAAGTCCTTTTAATTTTGGCTTGCCGGAAGTGATTTTATAACTGTCATAGATTAATTCCACTGCTCTGCTGCCGTCTGAAAATACTGCCTGTACTGCTGGAATCCGGTAGTCGGTACCACAGCCCACGGGATATTCCTGACATACAAAATCAAGAGAATAGCCTCTGTCTTTTGTATCTGGTACTGCATCAAAACTGATAAATCTGTTTAGTTGCGCATTTTCCATATCAGGAGTTTTTATTTTTCTGCCCCAGTATACATGAGAAAGATACTTCTCCTTTGCCACCTTCATAATATAACTGGTATTTTTTGTTGTAAGATGAAATACCTTCTCTCTTTCATCAAATGTAATACTCATATTTTTTACAGTTCCTTTCCAGAAGTATAAATAAATTTTTTACTTTGTTTTCTCAATTTACAGCCTTTTCATTATTTCTAAAATATTATCAAAAAATACTTGGCATTGAAAATATTATTATTTACAGTTTTTAGTTATTTTTGAATCACATCTATAATTTCCGCAACATACATTGTGTGATAATTTCCACCGTCATACCATTTCTTCACTGCTTCTTTGTTTGTAAAACATTCTTCTTTCATATCCTGCGCATACATTTTGCGGCAAATAAAGGTAAGCTCTGCTTCCTCGAAAACAGGCGCGCCGTTTTGCAATGCCGGATGAAGATTACTTTTCTCTATTTTATCTTCGTCTCTTCCAGATACTTTTCCCATATATCCGAGCATTTCCCGCTTCTCTTCCCCGAAAAACGAAAGAGAAAATGTTTCTTCGTTATCTACAAACTCTTTGGTATATCTTGTTTCGCGGATAAATACAAAGGCTACATTTTTACCCCACATTACACCAAGACCGCCCCAAGATGCTGTCATGGCATTTATTTTACCCTGCTTTTCGGCGCCCACAAGCATCCACTGCTTTCCTATCATGTCAAATACATTTCCTGTCATAGTTTTCCTCCAAAATTAAAAATTTTTATCTATAATATATATGTTCTCTTGTGAAATTTCAATAGCAAAATGTGAGGAAAATTTATAAGCTGCCTTTTTCTAATTTTTTTCTGTATATCTGATAATAGCAGTTCCATTCAAAATCATTTTTCGGTGTATAATTTTTTGGAAAAAAGGCTTTCAGCTTTTCCTTTGTTTCATTTTTCTGAAGTTCTTTTCTAAGTTCAATCTGGATTCCATTTAAATGAAAAAATTTTCCAATTTCTTCAATTCCTTTTTGAATCTTTCCAACTTCTACATGATAATCAACATTATATCTTGTATCTGCTTCCCATCTGGTAATTGTATCTGCTTTTTCTTCTATCCATTCTGTTAAAATAATTTTTGAACCATTATCTTTGGACATTCTTAACAATTTATCTATATCATGAGTATTGGGTACAGTGACACCCTGACATTCCAAAAATGCTTTTAATATCTTTTCTACTGATTGTTGAAGATGATATGCCACCGCATTTATAAATGCCTCATCATTTCTTGGAATCTGAAATATACTTACTGCAAGCTCATAATCTGTATAAGCAGATTTAAAAAAACGAATGTCACACATATTCTGCCTCCCTGTCAAAAATAACGATACCCTTCTGCTCTATCTCTTTTCTCAAACGTTCCCCTATCGCATCCATATAAACAATATCTCTTTCATGCATATTCTCATCAGGATAATCTCGGAATCCTTTTTCTATATTATAGCGCTCAATACAAATATCAAGGTCACTATAACTGTTACAGCGAAACTCTACGCTGCTTCCAAATATAATGGCTGCCTTTATATTTCTGTCCTTTTCAAAACATTCAATATATTTTCCCACCAATTCCTGCTTTAACGGATGTATATATTGTGCATTTTTATAATTGATTCCTGTCTTTACTTCAAAAATAAAATGTAAATCATAATTATTAAACCGTTTCATAAACTGCTCCATTTATAGTCTGTTTGAAATTTTTACAATATTACGATTGCTGATGGATGCAATCTGTTTAAAACTAATTTTCTGCCATTCATATGCTGAATAATCGCTAAAAGTATACCACAAAAGCCAGATTTTAACAACATATTAACAGTGTGATTTTCAGTAAAAATTATATTATTCGCATCTGTATTTTCGAAACCTTTGTTCAAATTTGAATTATACTTGTTATATAAAATAAAACACATCAGGTATTTTCTACCTGACATGCTCATTCTTTCATTACTTTATTCAATTTTTAAATGATAAATCGACTGTACTGTATATTTTTCATCGCTTGGAATCTTTACTAATACTTTAATCACATAACTTCCTCTTGGATTTGCAATATCTAAATCAATATTATCTACATGAGTGATTCTCTTAAAATTCAAGTACGGAACACAGGCATCATAAATGATATCATTTGAATTTTTTGTCCTGATTTGAAAATTATCCAAATCAACCGATAATCTTTCATCAATATCTTTGGTACACTTTGTCAGTCTGAGACATACATCCAAAGTTTCCCGTCTATCTAAAATATTACCAGCCTTATTTTCGCTGCTTTCCAGTAAATTTATATAAGTAATAATATTAAAATCTTTAATTGCGACAATATTATTACTGCAATCAGCAGTAATACAATCAAACGGCTCCAGAAAACCAATTACATCGTTGTTGCTCTTTGTAACAGCCTTAAACAACGCTATATTCGCATTTAAATATTGTGTACACATACATCATCCCTCCTGTCTAATTAACCTGTTCATCATCAGGATTGCTTCTACCACTCGCCAAATTGACAGATACAGCTTCTTTGGATTCGCTATAATCCCTCATCAATGAGCTTTGTAATATTTGGTCCTGTTTTTGGGACAATAACTGAATTCTAGTTTCTATACCCTGTAATAAATCTCTGGTACGTCTTTCTGTTGCATTTGATTGTTCTTCACTTTTAAATCCAAGTATCAGAGAAACTATACTTGTTATTGTTGCCACTATTCCTAATATTATACTTACATATTGATTCCAAACCTCAGCTCCAACTACCTGTTGATTGCAGAAAAAGAATGGTAATATAAACTGTGCAGCAAATGGAACAACTGCTCCTACTAACGCAATTACAGTAATTATAATATATATTCCTTTCTTGTTTTCCTTACTCATATTATCCTCCTATAACAAAAAAGTCGCCTTAATTTTATAAGACAACCTGTGTATTGCCTTCACAGGATTTACAAAAGCCGCAACACCTTCACCTGTTTCTTAGGCTATCTCATTTATTAATATAAATTATATCATCTCAATATAGTATATGCAAGCCTTTTTCTGTTTTTACTACTATTTATTTCATTAACTGCTTATTTTTTCGACATTTTTATTATATAATCAAATAGTAAAGTGTCATGGAAATATTAACATTTCCATGACACCTTTTCTGTAATTATGTATTAAAACAATATTTTTAATGCTTGTCTACAAACAAATTAAGCATTCTTTCTTTTCTTGCTTACTGCAAATACTGCAAGTCCTGCTGCTGCCATTCCTGCAAATACAGCGATAGGAGCTGAATCGCCTGTCTTTGGCTTGTTGCTTGTATCAGTAACAGTCTTTCCCGTTGTAGTTGGCTGTGCTGTTGTAGTTGGCTCTTCTTCTGGACCATTTACAGAAGCAAATAAGTATGGAGTAAAGTGGTCTGTTTCAAATGTGAATTTACCGTCTTTTACTTCTACAACTTTGTCAACTTCAACAAACTTCTTTGCTGCATTATCATATCTGTATACCTGAATCCATTTTGCATCTTTGATATTCTCAAATAATGGAAGAGTTACTTTTACTTTTCCATTTGGCTGCTCTGCATATGCAACGCCGTTCTTTACCAAAGAAAGGTCTGCTGCTGCTACCTTCTTGCCTTTTAACTCTTTATTAACGAACTCTGCAATTGCATTATAGTCAGTACTGCTCTTTTCAATAGAAGCTACTCTAAGTGTTACATTCTCAGGAAGTCCTGTAACTACTGCTTCTTTGTTTACTTTTTCTGCATCTGCGTCTGTTACATCAAAATCAGATGTTACAGAATCTGAGGTAGTAGGCTGCTCTACGCTTGGATTTGACGAATCCTCGCTTGGATTTGATGGTGTTGTTGGCTCTACGCTTGGATTTGATGAATCCTCGCTTGGATTTGATGGTGTTGTTGGCTCTACATCTGGATTATTTGTATCTGGACTGTCAACTTTGTCTGTTGTTTCATCTTCACCTGTAGATGGTTTTGTTGTATCATTTGGTTTTGTTGCATCTGCAGTTGGTTGTGCTGGCCCATTAATTGTTTCTTTATTATTTATAAATTTAATATTAGTCATTATTGTATCTTGAGTGTCTCCACCTGCTGAAAGTGTAATAGTAGTATCATTATCCATAACAGGAAATTCGATTGTGTAAGTCCATATTACAATTGGACCATCAGCATTTTTTTCTGTAAATTCAAAATAAAATACGTCTCCTGTACGTTTAATATTCGCAACAGCATCCACTCCCTTTGCTCTTTCTGAGGCAATATATCCCCAACCATCTTCGCCCTGCGGAAACAATGTAATTGCTTTCTGTTCATTTGTAAAATCAACTAATCCACCATCTGGTGTCCAAGTCCATCCCCAATTATCAGAACGAGCATCAATACAATTATTATTAGCGTCTCTTAATTCGACCATAAAACTATTTGCAAATGGACCTGCTACTTGATGCAAGGTATATGTAACATCAAAATCACCCGATATTTTCTCTATACCTGTATTCTCTTTCAAATTTTGAGTTGTAAGCGAATCTTTTGTTTCTGCTATTGCAGACAAACTACTTGATGCAATCATTGTCGTTGCCAACGCAACTGCGAAAAATTTCTTTTTCATTCCTTGTCCTCCTAATAAAATTAATTTTTGTACCTTCATTTTTTCTTTTCTCTTCCAATCCAAAGGTACTTATTATTTTGTTAGTCCCCTAACTCTTTTAAGTATACCCCTCTCCACCCCTTTCTGTCAAGTTAATTTTAAAAAACTGTGAACAACTTTCTATTCATTGTTCACAGTTTTCATTTTTTCTTTCAATTTTGCTTACTCAAATTCACAAAATCAACTTTTTTATTCTATTTTTCAATCCACCCTCTCATAAAACTTCTCAATAATCATCCGATAAAACACATCTTTATCCAGATAATACCTCTCCGTTCTTCTTGATGTATCCACGCTCCCTTCCAGCGTATAAATCCCTCCAAACTGATATTTCACCAGCTCTGAAGCCAGATATGTCATATCACTAATCCCCAAATCCGTCACCACATAATCCGCGACTGCATTATAAACTTCTATCACCTTCCCCAAATTCTGCCGTACCTCATTCATCGCCTTGTCCATAAACAATGTAATATACTGCTTCTGCCTTGCTAGCCTCTCTCCCGCAGTAAAATGTCTCGACGTATCCCGATAATGTATATAAGAATATGCTCCACGCCCCAAAAGTGTCACAGTCTGTCCCTCTACAAAATCCCATCCTTCATCTGAAAAAGTATACAAGGAATCCAGCGTAATTCCTCCAAACGCATCGTTAATCCCCGGTATTGCACCCAGATTCACAGATGTTACAGAGTGTATCGGCAAATCATAAAAAAGCCTGGACACCGCCTTTTTTGCCCGCTCATTGCTGACCGACATCGCATCCCCATAAGCATGTTGCAGACAAATCTGCGCATATCCTGAATATGTATAATTCCCCGCCCTATCATACAAATCAATCTCCGCTATCGTATCCCTTGGTATCGCAATAATCTCCATAATCATTGTATGAGGATTCAGCGTCAGCAAAAACATGGCATCAGACTGTCCTCCACTGATTCCGTCTTCTGCCGGAGCCACAGTTCCCGTTTTATCTATCCCCAAAAACAACAGTGTAATAATGTCCCTGTTATAAACATACTTTTCTCCATTATAAATAACGTCATATCCTTCATCGGGATTTCCCGGATTTAAAACTGTACCTCCAGAAGTATTTCCATCCCCTTCCAGATAAATATCATCATCAATATATCCTGTATAATTCTCCGTTTCACTTTCTGTTTCCTGATTGCTTTCGTTGATATCATTATTTTCAACAGTATTTTCTGTAATTTCCTCGTTCACATTTTCAGCAGAAGTATCCGGCTCCAAAGAAGCAATCTCTTCCATATTGTCAGGATTTATAACTATTTCCTGATTTTTTGTATCAGCACTTTCATTTTTTTCCATTTGGCTTCCCAGATTCGGTTTCTCTGATTCTGCTCTGCCATACAGTTTGCTTTTTCCGCTTGCCCGCAGTGCCAGAAAAGTAACAGAACATACAATACAAATCATGATTGCCATACTGCAACAGATAAATACAGGCTTTTTCCATCTTTGGAATATTGTCTGTGATTTGTCCTGTTTTGGAACTTCTGACAGATTTTCATGATTCTTCTTTTCTATCCAATTTTTTAAAAATCCATTTTTCATTTTACTACCTTTATCCTAAACTTTATCTCTTCTTAATCTTTCCATCTTTATTTCAAAAGGAAACTGCCAGAAAAGACAGTTTCCTTTCTTCTATCACCAAATCTTTTATAAAATATCATTCTGATATTTTCCTGTTTATCAGCAATTTAGACAAAACCCCGTTTTATACCCTCTTAATTCTCTCCATCGCCTCAATCGTATTCTCATAAGTCCCAAATGCTGTCAGCCTGAAATACCCCTCTCCGCTTGGTCCAAATCCCGAACCCGGAGTACCTACTACATTCGCCTTTTCAAGCAGACAGTCAAAGAATTCCCATGAAGTCATATTATTCGGTGTTTTCAACCATATGTATGGCGCATTGATGCCGCCTGATACAGTATATCCCGCTGCCTTCAGTTCTTCTCTGATAATCCTTGCGTTATTCATATAATAAGCAACCTGTTCTTTTGTCTGTTTTCTTCCTTCTTCTGAGTATACTGCCTCTCCGGCTCTCTGAATAATATATGGTGCGCCGTTAAACTTTGTTCCATGTCGTCTTGCCCACAGACTGTTTAAGGTCACATCCCCGCTCTTTAACTCCTTTGGAATTACTGTAAATCCAAGACGTGTTCCTGTAAATCCAGCATTTTTGGAAAAACTTCTAATTTCTATTGCGCATCCCTTTGCACCGTCGCATTCATAGATGCTATGCGGCACATCGTCCTCCGAAATATATGCCTCATAAGCAGCATCATAAATAATGACAGCTCCTGTTTTCAACGCATAATCCACCCACTTTTGCAGCTCTGCCTTTTTAACCGTAGAGCCTGTCGGATTATTCGGGAAACATAAATATATAATATCCGGCTCCTCCTTTGGAAGCTCCGGTGCAAAATTTGTCTCTGCGGTACATGGCATATAAATCACATTGCTCCACTTTTCAAGTTCCTTCTGATATACGCCAGTTCTTCCTTCCATGGCGTTTGTGTCCACATAAACCGGATAAACAGGGTCGCATACTGCGATTTTATTATCCACTGAAAAAATATCTCCTATATTTCCCGAATCACTTTTTGCACCATCACTGACAAAAATTTCATCGAGTGCAATCTCAACGCCTCTGGCTTTATAATCATTCTCCGCAATTGCTTTTCTTAAAAATTCATAGCCAAGCTCCGGCGCATATCCCCTGAAAGTTTCAGCAGCACCCATCTCATCCACTGCCTTATGCATTGCAGAAATAACTGCTGGTGCTAACGGCTGTGTAACATCACCAATGCCAAGACTTATTACCTTTTTATCCGGATGCTCCGCCTTAAAACCCGCCACTTTTTTTCCAATTGTGGAAAACAGATAACTGCCCGGCAGTTTTAAATAATTATCATTAATTTTAAACATCTTTTTTCTCCTCTTCTATAACAAAATTATTTCTCATTTCTATATGATAAGCCCAAAATCGATTAATTGCAACCATATATTTCAATATATTATTTATTCCGGCCTCATAATCCAGATTTTTTATACGTTCATCATAATGCAAATCACCATCTCCGCCGTTTCTGCAAGTCCTGTCCCGCTGTCCATACTTGCCTTTTGCAGATATCGGTATGCTTCTGCTTCTGACATACAATGCTTCTCCATCAATATACTTTTTGCCTTATCTATTATCTTCTGTTCTTCCGCTGACCTCTTTTTGGGCATATTTTTAAGCTTTTTTCTGCGTCTTTCAATATTTATGGAAAGCATAGCCACAGTATTTATCAAATCCCCCACCCGAAGCGGCATAGCCACCGGTATCACACCCTCATAATTCATTCCGCTGATTTTCGACGGCGACGCCAGCAAAAGTATCTCAAATTCTACCGGCACATTTACTCGAAGTTCGCTGTATATCATATCCTTTAATTTATATCCACACACAATAATACCTTCATTATAACTGTCTATTGTGCTTAAAACCTTTGCGCCCGAGGTGCATACGGCCGCAACCAGATAACCATTTTTCATTAATAAATTTTTAATACTGACTGCATCCTCCATTTTAGGGAACGCTACTACAATGTAAGCCATAAAACACCTCGATTTTTTATCTAGATTTTATACAAATATTTCTGAATCTCCCAATCTGTAACCTCAGCTTCGTACTGCCGCCATTCCTTCATCTTCAATTCCATATACTGCTCCGAAATATGTTTTCCCAACACACTCTGCACAAACTCATCCTTCTGAAATTCTCTGACTGCTTCATACAGATTCCCTGGAAGCCTTTCTATTCCGAGACTCTCCACCTCTTTTTCTGTCATGTGATAATTATTTCTGTTTATCGGCGGCGGACATACAAGCTGATTTGATATTCCATCCAGCCCTGCTGCCAGACAAAGCGCCAGTGCAAGATACGGATTACAGGCAGGGTCCGGACTGCGAAGTTCGATTCTGGTTCCATTCCCCTTTGCAGCCGGAATACGGATAAGCGGAGTTCTGTTTATCCTTGACCATGAAACATAAACCGGCGCATCATAACCCGGAATCAGCCTCTTATAAGAATTTACCACAGGATTTAAAATCAAAGACATTCCCCGTATATGCTTCATAATTCCTGCAATAAAATAATACGCCTCTCTGCTCAGCCCGTTTTCATCGTCTGAATCCTCAAAAATATTAATTCCATTTTTCGACAGTGACATATGTGTATGCATGCCGGAGCCGTTTAATCCTGCCTTTGGCTTTGGCATAAAAGTCGCATGAAGCCCATGCTGTTTTGCAATAGATTTTACCGCCAGTTTAAATGTCATAATATTATCCGCTGTTTTTAACGCATCTCCATATTTAAAATCAATCTCATGCTGAGCCGGAGCGATTTCATGATGGGAGGATTCAATTTCAAATCCCATTTCCTCCAGATTCAAAATAATATCCCGCCTTGCGTTTTCTCCCAAATCCAGTGGGCTTAAATCAAAATATCCCGCCTGTTCATGGGTCACTCTGGTTGGCAGGCCGTCATTATCGGTATGAAACAGAAAAAACTCACATTCCGGCCCTACATTAAATGTATATCCAAGGTCTTTGGCCTCCCGAATCACTTTTTTCAAAATATATCTGGAATCTCCTTCTGACGGTATTCCGTCAGGTTTCATTACATCACAGATAAGTCTTGCCACCTTGCCCTGCTGCGGTCTCCATGGAAATACCGCCATTGTATCAAGGTCCGGCTTCAAATACATATCCGATTCCTCCGGCCTTGCAAGCCCGTCAACCGCCGCTCCGTCAAACAGGCAGCCATGCTCGATTGCATTTTGAAGCTGCCCCGCAGTGACAGCCATATTCTTCATTATTCCAAAAATATCCGTAAACTGAAGACGGATAAATTCAACGTCTTCATCTTCTACCAATTTCATAATAGTATTTTTTGTATACATTTATAACCTCTTTTCTACCATATTACAGATTTTTATTTTACAGGAAATCGCTTCTCTTTTCCTATGACGCAGTCCTTACAGTCAGGCGTCGGTTACATAAAATAATTATTTATAAACAAAAAGGGCATAATAATCCTTCTGATTACTATGCCCCATTGCATATCCTGTACATTTATGTATTCTAACATAATTTAAAAATTTACGCAAGAAAAAATTATTTTTTCACCTGCTTTCCCGCATGGTCAATTTCATACTCTTCTCTGATAATCAGCTCCGACACTGCTACAAACTGATATCCCTTATTCTTCAGTCCATCGATAATTCCCTGCAATGCCTTTGCTGTATAATCTGTACCATTATGCATAAGAACAATTGCACCACTTTCCAGTGCCTTATGCTCCACCACCCGTTCTGTCATTTCCTTCACCCCGTAGTTTTTCCAATCCAGACTGTCAATGCTCCACTGAATCGGATAATATCCACTCTCTTCCGCTGCCGCAATCACAGTATCATTGTATTCTCCATAAGGTGGTCGGAATAAATCCATTTCCACTCCTGTCAGTTCGAATACTTTTTTATGTACTCCGTAAATCTCCTGCATACACTCTTCCTTTGACAGGCTGTTCATATGTTTATGTCCATCTCCATGACTTGCCAAATCATGTCCTGCTTTCGCAATTTTCTTTACGGCATCCGGATAATTTTCCACCCATTCCCCCGTCATAAAAAACGATGCCTTAATCTCATTCTTTTTTAAAGTATCCAATATGCTGTCAAGGTCGTCAATATTCCATGCACAGTTAAAAGTCAAAGCCACCAGTTTATTATCTGTACTTACAGAATAAATCGGCAGCTTTTTTGTCTCCATCTGACTATACATTCCCTTTTGACTATATGCTCCCTTTTGACTATATGCTCCCTTTAAGCTATTGCCTGAGTTCGCCGCCTGCCCTGCCATTAAGGCCGTGCCAAGAGACAGAGCCAGCAGCGCTCCCCAGAAGATTTTAAAGATTATCTTTTGAGAAATTATTTTCCGAAAAAAATTCTCCATAAAATCCCTTCACCAAATTTTTAATATTGCTTTACTTTCATATACCATTTTGTATTCCATACTGGCATTACTGTTTATTATAATATTACTTTGTAACTATTCTGTCCTTGTAGCTATTTTTGTCTTTGTAGCTGTTTCTGCTTCTTTTACAGAAATTGTAACATGCACACCGCTGCTGGTAACTCCATAACTGTCAGTAACAGACAAAACCAGCTCATAATTTCCCGGTGTGTTGATATCCACAGTTCCTGAATACTTCAATGCAGAAGCTACATTATTTATTGTATTTCCTCTCGAATCCACAGCCGTAATTCCCATTTTGCTGAATATATCTGTCACTTTTCCATACTCTCCGGCTGTTACCTCTATCGTTTTATTATTTACCATAAGCGTAACCGGATTTGCATATACCGTAACTACAATCTCTACATTTGGACTTTTTATTCCATCACTGTCTGTATAGCAAAGCTGCAAAGTATAGGTTCCTTCTTTGTTCAGATTATAGGTTCCTGAACTAACTGCGGCAGAAGAAGATGCGTCACTTATAACATTTCCATCAGAATATACTGCTGAACACCCCATTGCTTTTATCACATCATTTATTTTGGCATATTGTCCCGCCAAAACTCGAATGGAAGTATTATTCATCTTTAAAGTAACTGTTCTTTTCTTTGTTGTCGGCTGCGGCGTTGGTGCAGGTGTCGAAGGCTGTGGTGTCGGCGCAGGTGTCGGCACAGGTGTCGAAGGCTGCGGCATGGTGGTACTTTCCTCCGGCGTAGTCGTTTCTGCCGGTGTGGTCGTCGGTCTTGGTTTTACAGTGGTTGGCTTTGGTGTTGTCACCTCTGTTTCCTGTACATTAACTGTTACCGTTTTTGTATCTGTTCTTCCTATTGCATCCTTTATGGTAAGCACCAGCGTATAGCTTCCAAGTTTATTAAAATCTACCTTGCCGCTTGCCTTTATCTTTTCCGTCGCATTGTTTCCACAGGTATCCTTTGCCGTCGCTCCGATTCTTTCCACAATCGTATCCAGTGAATACTTATTTACCGCAATATTGACAGAAGAATCTACTGTGATTTCCGGCTTGCACTGATGCCATGGATTTTGTGGGTCCGGGTCCGTCGGGTCCCATCCGCGATTCGGACTGTTCTCCGGTATTTTTATCATTTCCGGCTTGCCGAGAGGCCCCGGTGAAGTTTCATCATCATACACAACTACCGGCGTTCCCACTGGACAATTTTCAATCAGCCAGATGGCATCTCTGACACATACCCGCACACATCCAAGAGAAGCTGCTTCTCCAAGCTTATTGAACTGTTTATATTCCAAATCACTTTTATCTCTTGAAAAATAAGGAACAGAATGAAACAGAATGGAGCCGTAAAACCGGTAAGCAAACTGTCCATAGGAGCCATCCACCATTAAAAGCCATTCATAGCTGATAAGAGTAGTAAAATCACCTAAGGGAGTATCACCCAGTTTTTTTCCTACTGAACATACAATCGCTTTATATGGAACAGTGTATTCTCCCTTTTTATCCTTTTTATAAATCGTAATACAATTTTGTATACGATTCACCTTTATCATATAAGGCAGTGCATCTTTGGTTTCAATTTCTCCGCTGGAAACCTCCTCATCTATATTGCCTATTTCTCTGTCCGCAGTAGCATCTTCTATACCAATAGTTTCCTCATCTGCCAGTGTTGTTATCTCCAAATCATTGTCAGCCTCATTCCCCTTGCCCTCTTTCTGCGACATCACTGCCACAAGCGCGAAAATTACAGCGATACTAACTATAATTACAGCCAACATAACTACTCTTTTCTTATTATCTAATAAGAAATCCTTTACTTTCTTCATTTTATTCTATGCCCTTCTTTTGAAATTAATTATCTTTTTTATCCAATACCTGCCGCTTTTTTTGCAAGCATATCTGCTTTGTCATTATATTTATCTCCTGAATGTCCCTTCACTTTGGTAAATTTTATTTTTATGTACTGACTGTATTTGTCATAAACCTCCTTATAGCGTTTTGTTCCTTCTTTATTCGTTTTCCATTCCCCAAGACACCATTTTGCAATGCCTTCATAATCATACACAATTTCAAGGGATTCATATTTATGTTCTGCGGCATATTTCATGGCAAGCTCGGATGCGAGTATCTCTCCGGCCACATTCCTCATAACTGCCATATCAGTGTCATTTCCCTTCTGCTGCAGATACAGCTCTCTTTCCCCATCTAAAATTACTACGCCACTGCCATACTCTTCTGTTGCAATATTATAACTCCCGTCTACATATGCGGTAAGCACACAGGAGATTATTTTTTCCTGCCCATTCTGTCCCCACCCCAGATACTGTGCTGCTTCCCCGGCTGTCAAAAAGCTTTTATAGACAGCTCCTGAAAATCCTTCTATCTGTTTTTTACATTCCTCCCATGAATTAAATATTCCTGTTGTTCTTCCTTTTTTTACTGCATAAAACTTATTTGCCATATTTACCAATATCTCCCTTCAGACTTTTTATTTCACAGGAAATGTACCTCTAACATTTTATCACAAAACAGGGTTATTGCAATGGATATCAAAAAAATTTTTAAAAAAATAGAATAATTTTTTTATTCTGTCAATACGATATACCAATACTTACCAAATTTCAGGATATTTTTATGGATGATAACTGCCGTGAACTGATTCTTTCAGAAGAAACCACAGAATTTAACGTCTTATCTTTTTTTATGACTCCCGAATTAATGGAATATTTACATGGTGTCTGCTACCAGCAAAATAATGGTCGCTACTTTACCATATATTCCCCCGTAAAGGAATTAAGCGAAGCCTTTATAAATCGAATTTCCTATGGAATGCTGCCAAAGCTGTACGGAGAAATGTCCACCACCGCATTGGATATTTCAGGAGTGACGCAGCTTGCCAACCAGCCAGTCCTGAACCTGAAAGGACAGGGGGTTCTAATCGGTGTAGTTGACAGCGGAATTGATTATACCCATCCCGCTTTTATAGATGAATATGGAAAAACCAGAATTTTAAGAATCTGGGACCAGACAACAAATACAGGCACCCCTCCTGAGGGCATCAATTACGGAACTGAATATACAGAAGATGATATTAATGAAGCCCTGAAAGCAGAAAATCCTCTGGATATTGTCAATACAACAGACAGCACAGGACATGGTACCTTTCTCACAGGAGTAACAGCAGGTTCTGCAGACCCTGCAAATGATTTTACAGGAGCAGTACCCGAAGCAAAAATAATAGTTGTAAAATTAAAGCCGGCCAAAAAATTTTTGAGAAATTTCTATTTTATCAATGACAATGTACCTGCCTATCAGGAAAATGATATTATGCTTGGGCTGAATTATATACGCCGCTGTTCCGTGGAATTTGGCCTTCCCATATCGATTCCCTTTGGTCTTGGAACAAATCTGGGCGGTCATGACGGCTTTTCGTCTCTTTCTTATACAATGAACTCTATTTCCTCTCTGCCGGGCTTTTGTATTTGTGTACCGACTGGAAATGAAGGAAATACCCGACAACACTATCATGGCATAATTTCTAACGTTTCACAGCCAGACTTAGTGGAATTGTCTGTATCTGACAATGTTTCTGGCATTATTCTGGAAATCTGGGGACAAAATCCGGCAGTTTTATCTGTAAGTATTGAATCTCCTACTGGAGAAGCTCTTCCAAGAATTCCGGCAAGACTTCAAACCACTCAGACATACAACTTTATTTTTGACAAAACTACTGTTGTTGTCGATTATGAACTGGTAGACTCTTCCACAGCAGATGAGGTTATTATTCTAAAGCTGAAAACGCCTACTCAGGGCATATGGAAAATAAATGTTTACTCAAATATTGACAACTCTGTTTTCGATGTCTATCTTCCGGGGGTAAACTTTATTGGAAATAATGCATATTTTTTAAAACCCGACCCAAATATTACACTTACAGGTCCCTCCTCTGCAAGTAATGTGATAACCATATCCGGATATGATGCAGTAACCGGCGCTTTTTATCAGGATTCAGGAAGGGGTTTTACCAGAATCGGCGCCTACAAGCCTGATATCTGCGCACCATGCACCTCTATTACAGGTCCCAATCTAAGAGGCGGATATGAACAGCGCAGCGGAACCAGTCTGGCAGCCGCTATTACAGCCGGTGCCTGCGCACAGTTTCTTACATGGGCAGTTACAAACAGAAATTCCCCTCTTATCACTTCTATCAATATCAAATCCTCTCTGATTCGGGGAGCCATCAGAAAACTCGGTGAAACCTATCCTTCAAGACAATGGGGTTATGGAACATTGGATGTATACAATTCCTTTGATGTACTGCGAAAAGGCGGAGAAATTTAATCTTCAGATTTATAACTTGCACCCCCTCTCTGTTTATGATATGATATGCAAAGACCGCTTTTTTAAAGCCTGTGTTAAAGGCTCTTCGGCTGTCAAAATCACAACAGGAGGATATTTTATGAAGAAACTGAAACTACTGCTTCCCATTTTTTTATGTATGATATTACTTGCATCATGCAGCCAGAAAAAAGAGATTACATCTGTAAACGACTTACCCGGCAGCAAAATGGGAGTACAGATTGGAACGACCGGCGCCACCTACGCTGGTGATTATGAGGGCGACGATGCTGGAAGTGTCGTGGAAAAGTATAACAAGGGTGTAGATGCCATACAGGCATTAAGACAAAACAAGATTGACTGCGTGATTATTGATGAAGAACCTGCAAAGGTATTTGCGGAAAAAAATAAAGATTTAATCATTCTTTCAGAGGAATTTGTCATAGAAGATTATGCGATTTGTATTGCAAAAGAAAATTCTGAATTAAAAGAAAAAGTAAATGCTGCCCTAGCCGAAATAAAGGCAGATAAAACATTGGAGGCACTGGAAAAAAATTATACGGGAACAGATGAGGAAAAAGGAAAAACTCCTTATCAAATTCAGGATATTGAACGGCCAAATGGTACTCTTGTCATGGCTACCAATGCACAGTTTCCACCATATGAATACTATGAAAACGGAGAAATCACCGGTCTGGATGTTGATATTATGAAAGCTATCTGTGACAGACTGGGTATGACACTGAAAATTGAAGATATGGAATTTGAGGCAATTATCAGTGCTGTTCAGTTTGGCAAGGCAGATGTAGGCGTTGCCGGTATGACAGTAAATGAAGACCGGCTGAAATCAATTAATTTTACAGATTCCTACACTACTTCCAAACAGGTAATCATTGTAAAAGACCCAAATGCCAAAACAGAAAAGCTCTCGTTTGCTGAAAAGTTTAAAGAAAACTTTATTGTTGACCAGAGATGGCAGTATTTGACAAAAGGTCTGTTAAATACATTGATTATTACTGTATTTGCAACCATAATTGGTATTATACTCGGATTTTTAATGGCTATTATCCGAACCAGCCATGACAAAAATGGCAGCTTTAAGATATTAAACTTTATTTGTAGATTATATCTTACTATTATGAGAGCCACTCCTGTTATGGTACAGATTTTGATTATTTACTATGTAATCTTTGCCGCCATAGATATCAACAAAATCCTTGTAGCTATTATATCCTTTGGTCTGAACTCTGCCGCATATGTAGCCGAAGTAGTACGTTCTGGTATTATGGCAGTTGATGAAGGACAGTTTGAAGCGGGCCGAAGCCTTGGTATGACCTACCGCATGACCATGATACATATTATTATGCCACAGGCAATCAAAAACATTCTTCCAGCACTGGGCAATGAGTTTATTGTACTGTTAAAGGAAACCTCTATCAGTGGTTATATCGGTCTTTCCGACCTTACAAGAGGTGGTGTGATTATTCAGAGTATTACTTATGAAGCACTTCTGCCTCTGCTTGCCGTAGCTCTGATTTATCTTGTAATTGTACTGCTGTTATCTTCAGGAGTAAACAAGCTTGAAAGGAGGATGAGAAACAATGAGCGATAATGTTTTAATTAAAGTAAATAATTTAAAGAAGTCCTTTGGAGAACATGAGGTATTAAAAGGAATTAATACAACTATTTCCAAGGGAGAAGTAATTGCAATTATCGGTCCTTCGGGCTGTGGAAAGTCTACCTTTCTGCGTTCCCTGAATCTTCTGGAAACTCCTACTTCCGGCGAGATTTTATTTGAAGGAACCAATATTACTGATAAATCTGTGGATATTAATAAAATCCGCGAAAAAATAGGCATGGTATTTCAGCAATTTAATCTGTTTGCCAATATGACTGTAAAACAGAACATTATGCTGGCACCAGTAAAGCTTGGTTTAATGGAAAGTACAGAGGCAGAGAAAAAGGCAATGCAGCTTTTGGAACGAATCGGGCTTCCTGATAAGGCAAATTCTTATCCCTCCATGCTGTCAGGCGGGCAGAAGCAGAGAATTGCTATTGCACGTTCTCTGGCAATGAATCCTGATGTTATGCTTTTTGATGAGCCTACTTCGGCGCTGGACCCTGAGATGGTCGGAGAGGTGTTAAATCTTATGAAGGAGCTGGCAAAGGAGGGAATGACAATGGTAGTGGTGACACATGAGATGGGATTTGCAAGAGAGGTTGCAAGTCGGGTGATGTTTATTAATGAAGGGGTGATTCAGGAGGAGAATTCTCCGAAGGAGTTTTTTGCAAATCCACAAAATGGAAGGCTTAGGGAGTTTCTTTCAAAGGTGTTGGTATAAAAAAAGGGAATGGTTGTTGAGTGACGGATAAGAGAAGGAAGAGGCTTTTATTCAGGACATCGCTCCCGCTCCTATTCAAACCCAACGGTACTAAACTCACAGCACTTTGCCCTCTGGTCAAAGCACTGTTCGTTAAGTGCCGGCGTTTTCATATGGTCCTGAATAAAAGCCTCTTCCTTCTCTTATCCTGTTTTTCATGTGCCTTTTCTTTTTATATAGATGATAAAAAGAAATTTTTAAGAATATACTATTATATAGTATGGATAACTTTTTATTCTTTTATATCTTGATAATAAAAATTAACAACTTATGAAACACAATACCAGAAGAATTTCCTTTTGTGAAGGACCATATGAAAGCGCCGACGCTTAACGAACAATGCTTTGAGTTTAGTACCGCTACGCTTCAGGTCGTCAGGCTAAAGCCTGATGACATAGAATAGGAGCGGAAGTGATGTCCTGAATAAAAGGAAATTCTTCTGGTATGTCACTCTCTTGTTCTATGTCCTCCCCCTGAACACATTCTTACACTTTGGACATGTAATCTCCACATTCCCTTTATGCCTTGGAATCCGAATCCTCTGCCCACATCCAGTACACCTGAAAATCTTATGTGTCTTCATATCCCTGATTCTCTGCGGCATTCCCTTTATCCTTCCCTTAAATCTCTCATATGCCATCGCTTCCTTATACCTTGCCTGTATATTTTTTGAAAACGCCCTGTAATATGAATAGACCAAAACTCCCAAAGATAAAAAATACAACAGATTACTCCTTGCAAATGTTGACATTACCAGCAATATTAACGCCACTGTCACCAATGTCCTGCACAATTTATCTATCCCATATCTTCCATACATAAAACGTGCTATTCTCTGTTTCATAAAATCCTCCTGTCTGACAATACTTTCCATCTAATGATTATTTTTAATTAATTTTTTTATCTAATCTCTTTGCTCAATTTCCTTGTTTAATTCCCTCTGCTGCTTATCCTTTTACAAGCTTAATTTCCATATGTGAACATTATGTTTGCATTTACTAAAAATAAAATAAAAACAATCTAAAGATTTCATTGACTTCTATTTTTTTTGAGTTATAATTAGCTTATGGGTTGCTATTTCCCGATGAATCAATTCCGAATTAACCCAGAGAGTGTGCATTTCTATGAATGATAAATTTGAACTTCTTATTATGGGGCAGCAGTTTAAACGATTGTATGAAAAATGTTACGACCAGTTGATGAATGAATATGACCTGAAGAAAATAGATATTGATGTATTGTATTTTCTGTCGCACTCCGGTGAGTATGACACTGCGAAAGATATCTCGAATTTCATCTATGTTTCTAAGGCTCATGTTTCCAAATCTATTGAAAGTCTTCACACGAAGCACCTGATTGAGCTGGTTCCTGACCCTTCGGACAGAAGGTATGTACACATAAAGATAACCAAACAGGGACAGCCTGTTGCAAATCGAATAGCCTTAATTAAAGAAAAGGTAAATTCGATTCTTTTCCGTGGAGTTTCAGCGGAAGAAAAAAGGCTTATGATAGAGCTGACCAACAAAATCGTATGTAATATTAATGATGAACTGGAGCGAAGCTGATATTTCAGATAATCAACGCGCTCCAGTTTATTTATCCTCTCAGTTCAATTACAGGGCCTCCTTTTTTCTCTATATAATCCCTTGTAATTGTTACTTTTCCAATATTGTCATCCTTTGGTATTTCATACATAATATCAAGCATATATTCTTCTAAAACTGCCCGTAATGCTCTTGCGCCGGTCTTTTTTTCCAATGCCTTCTCAGCAACGGCTTCCATGGCACCTTCATCAAATTCCAGTTTTACTTCATCAAGCTCTAAAAGCTTCTGATACTGCTTTAAAATCGCATTTTTCGGCTCTTTTAATACCTCAACCATCATATTTCTGGTAAGCTCCTGCAAAGTAAAGATAATCGGAAGACGTCCGATAAACTCCGGTATCATTCCAAAATTTCTGATATCCTCCACTGTTACCTTTGAAAGCACATCCTGATTGTCATACTTATCCTTTAAATCCGCCTTAAAACCTATGGAACTTTCTGTATTGAGTCTTCTTTTAATCACTTCATCAAGGTCCGGAAAAGCACCACCACAGATAAACAGAATATTTTTTGTATTAATTGTAGTAAGAGGCACCATTGCATTTTTGCTGTTAGCTCCTACGGGAACTTCCACCTCGCTGCCCTCCAAAACCTTTAAAAGTCCCTGCTGAACAGCTTCTCCATTAATATCCCTTGTTGTTGTATTCCGTTTTCTTGCAAGCTTATCAATCTCATCAATAAAAATAATCCCCACCTCTGCCCTGTCAACATCATTCTCAGCAGCAGCAAGAAGCTTGGAAACAACACTTTCGATATCATCTCCAATATATCCTGCTTCTGTTAAAGAGGTTGCATCTGCAATTGCAAGAGGCACATCCAGAAGTTTTGCAAGCGTTTTTACAAGATAGGTTTTTCCGCAACCTGTCGGTCCAATCATTAACATATTGGATTTCTCTATCTCAATATCCCCAATCTGCGACTGACGGGCAATTCTTTTATAATGATTATAAACTGCCACACTGATAGTCTTTTTTGCCTGCTCCTGCCCGATTACATATTCATCCAGTTTTTCCTTGATTTTATGCGGGGCGGGTATTTTATTAATATCAATCAACGGTTCTGTTTTTTCTCCCTTTGGTCTTCTCTTGACCTTCTGTCTTCCCGGCATGCCCGGAAAATCTGCAAGATTTAAAAAGCCGATATTCGGAAAACCATTCACTCCATTTCCGTTCTGCTTTTTGTCTTTCTCTTCCTTTTCTTTCTCTTCTTTGCTCTCTTCTCCCTTTTCTATGGTTACAGCAGCTTCTTTGTTCTGATTCTCTTCCTCCGGCTTTGATGTATCTCCAAACATTTGTGTAAAGACATTCATACCGGGAAAACCTCCCATATTCAGCTTTGAAAAATCGGTATTACTTACAGTATCGAAGGTTTTCTGCATACAGTCTGAACATACACATATATTTCCCGGCATCATCATCATCTTTCCGGCTTTGCTCTCTGACCTTTTGCATAAATAACACACCTTTTCATACTCATCATCATTGTATTCTTTATTCATTTTATCCTCCATTAAAAGAATCTGTTCTTCCCACAATGCTAAAATTTTATAATGTTAAAATAGATAGAACATATTTGTCCTACCTATTTTAACTTATTTTTATTGATTGGTAAAGTAAAGTTTGCTATTTTTCATTGTTAATTTATTACTATTAGTCTATAAGTCTCTCTAATTCATCACGGGTAAGAAGATTTTTCACCTCTATTTGTTTTTCTTCGTACCTATTGCCGTTTGCTCTCATAATTGTGAGCGTCACCGAATCTCCAGCGGCATAATAGTTCATCTGATTCTGAACATCATCATAAGAATTAACTTCTTGACCATCTATGGCGATAATTACATCTCCAATCTGAATACCTGCCTTATCCGCAGGACCATTCTCTGTAATCTTCTTTAAATATGCACCTACCGGAATATTATACATCTGATTTACGGAAGAATCAATTGAGATAGCGGACTCAATACCCATATATCCTTTTTTATCCTCATCTACCTTATCTCTTACCTCTCTGTTCATCAGCTCATTGATAATATCTCTTGCCTGTGAAATAGGGATTGCATATCCCATGCCTTCTACGGTACTTGAAGAAGATGAGCCATTAGAAGACTGTTTTGCAAAATTAATGCCGATTACTTCGCCCTTCAGATTAATCAGGGCCCCGCCGCTGTTTCCACCATTAATGGAAGCATCTGTCTGAATTGCCCTGATAGTGGTATTCTCTACGGTTAATTCTCTGTTTAAAGCACTGACATAGCCGACAGTCACAGATTGTCCAAAACCGAGTGCATTTCCAATAGCAATTACTTGGTCACCTATTTCAAGTTCATCAGAATCTCCCAAAGTAGCGATACGAATTGCATTGCTTGTATCTTCTGTGATTTCGCTGAGCTTAATTGCAATCACTGCGATGTCATTAGAAGAATTTGTTCCCTTAATATATGCGGTATCAACAGATGTTCCGTCAACAAATTCTACGGTAAGGTTTGTGGTGTCTTCTACTACATGATTGTTTGTTGCAATCAAAAGCTCTGTATCATTTGTTCCGATAATAATACCGGAACCTGCACCCTGCACCTGATAAGTTCCACCATACATAAACGGATTTGTGCTTGACCGATAGATAGATGTGCTGGTAATGGAAACTACTGACGGCAGTACTGCTTTTGCAACATCTCTCACGGAAAGAACTCCGGAAGGTGAATTGTTAGCTGTTATAATATCTGAGCTGCTTTCAAGTTTATTGTTAATTCCGCTTTGTGTTGAAAGAATTGAAGTCCCCTTTTTATAATCCGATGCACTGACATAATTGCCCAGATTCATCTGGAAGGCTGCATAAATAATTCCTGCATTCAATAAGACTGTAATCACAAGAAATGCAACACAGGTTCGCACTACTCTTCCCATAGTCAGTGGTTTTTTTTCTTTTTTTCTTTTTGCCTTCTTTTTTTTCTGGCCGTTTGCCTCTGCATAAGCGGTTCCGGTTCCCGGCTGCCATGCATGCCCCTCTGCTTCTGTACTTTGCGAAGATGTGTAGTTTTGGTCGTAAGCAGTATTGTTAAAGGTATGGGAAGTATCATTTGTTTCATAAACAGTACTGTTATTAAAATTTCTTCCATAACGGTAAACGGAGTCCGCATCTGATGTATTATTCTGTTCTGTATAACTGGTTGATTCCGTATAAAAATCTGTGGAAGTTTCCGCCGTACTGTTTCTTATTGTATTATCGTCTGCTGTCTCATTTTCAATTGACGGCTCTGACATACTCCTTGAATTTCTCTGCATATCAAACATATTTTCAGATATGCCGTCCCTTTCCGGCTGAATATTGTCCATTTGACTGTTTCTTATCTGGTCACTTCCGGTTTGATTATTTCCGGTCAGATTATTAAAATTATTATCCATCATATATTCCTCACTTTCCTGAATAAATCTCTGATTGTTTGCTATGGTTTGAATTTTAACAGGGGTTTGTGTTAAATGTGTGAAGAAAGATTGTTTATTTTATGTTATATTTAATTTATTGCCAAAAAAACAAAAAATCAAAAAACTGCCGCAACTTTTTTCAGTACGACAGTTCTTTTCAAATTTTTACTTTCTTTGTTCTATATTATTCTGTGCCGGCATAATCTTCCAATTTGACTGTCTTCGCACCTGTTTCATTATAAATATCCTCACTGATATCAGATACAGTGGAAGACGGTGTATATCTTTCCTCAGGAAAAAAGAATTTATGAAGCTGAATAACATTGTAATCCAGTCCGGAAGCAATTACTGTATCTCCGCTTGGAAGATATACCCCCAATTCTGTGTTTGTAGTAAGAGTAAATGGGAATGCTCCCGTTTCTCCAAAAGAAAAATTTAAAACAATTGGTATCAGCTTTATAACATCCTCATACGGAATGCTTGTCTTAAAAATTTTCTCTTCTGATTTGAAAATCTCATCACACATCTTCATTACATTCTGAACTCCTGCATCCTTTGCCTTACCTACCATTTTTGTGATAACACTTCTCTGCCTTGCAGCACGTCCATAATCATTGTTAACTGAGGTGCCATCCTCATTATAAAATGCAGTGTAACGAATACGGCTATACGCAGTTGCCTGCAAACCATTCAGATGAATATTTTCTCCAAAGGTAGTCACATCCGGTGAATCTATTCCCGTAATTTCCCTTGTCTCTGTCAAATATCCATTAATATAATTCATTTCATCTTCAGTAATATTTACCTCTATACCACCCAGTAAATCTATAATCTTTGCAATTCCGTTAAAATTTACCATGACATAGTCTTGAATGTTCAAATCCAGATTCTTATTCAAGGTATTGACAATTGCTCCGGCACCTCCCTTGCTGCCGCCATATGAACTGTTTACCTTATAAAAATTTCTAAAGCTGCCATCATTATTTATAATTTTGAGATAAGTATCACGATAAATAGATAAAATCTTTACATCGCTGGTTTCCTTGTGAATACTTAAAATCATAATACAGTCACAACTGTCTCCCCCTTCAACACGGTCCTTTGCAGTACCATTATCCAGTCCAAACAATGCGATATTCATATAATCATCCAAAATACTTAAATCCAGCTCTTCATTGGTTTTAATATCTTCTTTGACAAAGTTTGAATCAAAAACGTTATCATATCCCTCTTTATCTACCATTCCAGCCATAAAGCTCTGTCCCATGGAAGACTTGAGAAACTTCTGTCCCCATGTGGAGTTTAATATTTTGCTGGTCATATTTGGAGTGGCATATAACACTATCACCAACGCAAACAGTAACGCAACTAACGCTTCTATTGTTATTATTAGCTTTTGAAAAAAGCCTCTCTTTTTTTTCTTTTTTGAATGTTTTTTCTTTTGTGTATTTGTATTGTTATCATAGCCAATAAATTCAAAATCATCCATATTATTTGTTTTGCTCATAATTATTTTCCCCTTCGCTGTTTAGTATTCTCTAAAATTTTTTCTGATATTCAGGATTCTTATTTTCCTCATATCTGTATATTATCAGTTACAATCCCATTACAGTTTACCTTTCATCCCCATAGATGTCAAGCAAAAAATAGTTAATATGCATTTTTATTTACAAACCCCTTAAAAAAAGTCAGAAATAATATTTTGACATCAAAACCAAGAGTCCAGTTTTCTATATAATACAGGTCATATTCTATCCGTTTCATAATAGAAGTGTCACCCCTATATCCATTGACCTGAGCCCATCCGGTCAGTCCCGGTCTTACCTGATGTTTTACCATATATCTTGGAATCTCTTCTTTAAATTTGTCTACAAAGAACGGCCGCTCCGGCCTTGGTCCAATCAAACTCATATCCCCTTTCAAAATATTAAAAAACTGCGGTAACTCATCTATACTTGTCTTTCTGATAAACTTTCCTACTGATGTCACCCTTGCATCCCCTTTTGTAGTCCAGCATTTCTTTTCTTCTGTCTCCTTCTGCACTACCATGGAACGAAACTTGTACATTTTAAACGGTTTATTGTGCAGCCCGACTCTGTCCTGTTTATAGATAAGTGGTCCTTTTGAAGTAGTTTTAATTAAAGCTGCTATAATCAGCATAATCGGTGAAAACAGAACAATTCCCACAAGGGAGCCAAAAATATCCACACATCTTTTTATAAAACTGTTAAAAGTATTGGAAAGTGGAACATATCTGATATTGATAACCGGAAGCCCCATCAGGTCTTCTGTATAAGGTTTTGTTGGAATAATCTTCATATAATCAGGAATAAACTTGGTATGAACTCCCGACTTCTCACATTCCGCCACAATATGTTCCAGCTTGTTATATTCGTTCAATCCCAGCGTAATGGCAATTTCATCCAGCCTGTTCTCCGGAAGAATCACCTCAAGATTAGCGATTCTGCCCAGAATCTTTACTCCTCTATACTCTTTTCCACTTACAATATTATCGTCCAGAATACCCACAATTGTATATCCCCACTGAGGATTTGCCCGAATTCTGTCTATATAACCTTTTGCGGTCTGGCTGTATCCAATCAACAGAATATGCTTCTGATTAAAACCCTGCTTGCGCATAGCCCTTAGCAATGTATGAATTCCAAGCCTTACGGCTACTCCAAGAAAGATATTTATTACATAAAAGATAAATGTCATCTGTCTGGAAAAATGTTCCTGCCTTGTGATAAACAAAATCGTAAGTATCAACACTACTCCAAGGGAATTTGCCTGAACAATCTTGCTTATCTCAACCCGCCGGCCCATTACCCTTTTTGGAGAATACAGACTAAAAGCCGAATACATCAGAAGAAACAATGGAACAATCCAGATAAGTGCCAGCATATAATCGGAAAAGCTGAGCTTTGACTCTATACCCTCAAAGAAAATACTCTTAAATTTCAGATACCATGCCAGCATATAAGATATAATTATCATAAGTATATCCAATACCAGATGGAGCCTGTTTAAAAACTTCTGATTATCTTTTATCATTATTATCTCCCTATATGGTTAATGTCTTGCCAGAAAATCCTTCGCATATAAAAATGTATTTTTTATCAGTTCCTCTTCAATTATGATATAATTTATCAGGTTTTTCCATTTAAACTTTACTTTACGACAATTATGCGCAGTTTTCAATCCCTCCAGAATTCCTCTGCAATAAATATTTCCATATCCTTTCTTTTGAAAAAATACCGCCTTTACAACAGTTCCTGCAAAAAGTGGCAGAAAATTAATTACAAGCTGTAAAAATGGCATATTCTTATAATTTAAATACACCGAATTTCTTGCAGCAAGCCTTACTTTAAAGTCATTGTATTTTGAGCCGCTTGTAGCACTTCCGATATGATATACCATCGCTGCCGGACAATATTCATTACGGTAGCCTTCTATTCTTGCACGATATCCCATATCAATATCCTCCAGATATGCAAAATGCATCTCATCAAAAAGTCCTATTTTTTTAAACACCTCTCGTCTATATATGGCAGCTCCTGCACAGGCAGAAAAAACTCTGCATGGAGTATCAAAATTCTCTACCGGTTGTCCGATTCCCCTCTGAAATGCCCATCCTGTAACTGAATACAAATCTCCAGCATCATCTATAATCCCTCTGTTATAGTAAGAAATCATTCGGCTGCTTACAGAAAAAATTTTTTTTGAGGAATTTATGTGATTATACAGCTCATTCATGTAGTTTTTGTGAACAACAGTATCATTATTTAATAAAATTACATAGGGAGTCCGACTTTTTTGAATTCCCTTATTTACAGCAGCACTGAAACCATAATTTTTATCCAACTTAAATACTCTGATTTCAGGGTAATATTTCTTTATATATTCTGGACTGCCATCCGTGGAACAGTTATCAACTACGATTACTGCAAAATCCCTGAAGGTCTGAGCTTTCAGAGACTTTAAACATTCCTTAAGATATTCGATTCCATTGTAGTTTGGAATTATTACTGTTACTTTCATCATACGCCTACTTAAATCTTTCCTCTACTTTTTTTTGCAGAAATGCCTTGTATGCCTTACATGACTGAATATATTCGAGCTTAGCTTCCAGACTTCGAATTTGATTTGTCAGTGCCTCACAATCATGATTGTACTTTTCTTCCAACACAATATTTTCCTGAATTTTCATCTCCAGCATATCGGACATTTCATCAATTACTTTCTGTTTCTGCTCAGACTCATGTTTATAATATTCCAGCATATCATAAAAATCTTTAATATATGCACCGAATTCTTCATAAAACTCTTTTGAAAACAGATATCCCACCACACTTATAGCTTTTACCTTGTCTGTCACTTTAAAAAATTTATGATAGTCATCATAGAGCTCCCGATGCTCCCGAATACTATTAAGTAGCAACTCATAAGTCCTGTTTTCATATAAAATATCATTATCTATTGCATATATCTTCAGCATCTTCAGACTTCTTTCATCACATACAGTCATTGTAGTTTTTTTGTATCTTTCCAAAATATAATTATAGCCTTCATTCCCGTAGATATAATTGATAAAATTACGATTATATTCCATATAAATCTCGCATTTTGAAATATCCAGTCCAAAGACTTCATAAAATTCTTCCTTTGTAAACAAATAATTGATATTTTCGCTGTACTTCATTAAAAATGCATATACTGCCCGAAATTTAATAAATTCCTTTTCAACGGCAAAAGGAAATCTCCACTCATAATCAATCACTCTGTTCGACTGTCCCTGACAAATAATATTGTCAAAAGTCAGGTCAAAAATCATATTGCGATATCCCGTAAAAGAACCTGCCGGAGCACCAAATACCTCTGTAAATTCTGTCTCCCGACTGATATCTGCCTGTTCTTTCTCACTGCAGAGCAAAGACAAAATTTGCTCATATTTTTGCACTGCTTCTAAAACGTTCTCTTTTTTTCCTGATTTTACTGATTCCAAAAAGACTTCCTCTAATGTATTGCCAGAGACATATTCAAATGAAATTACATTCCCATCCAAAGATGCCTTACACAATATCTGTTTGTCCTGATACATTAAAAAAGTATCATATATATTTTGTATATGGCATTCGCCCTCTTTATGCAAATTTCTCTTTGTAATAAATTTTCCGTTCTCATTCTTCCATATGGCAGTCTCTATCTGAAACTCTTTTTTTCTTTCTTTTACAAATTTTGAATATATTTTTTCCATATTTCATCTCCGCTCATTTTCAATCTCAATAAAATATGAGTTTGCAAAAAAATCAAATCTCCCTGCTTCTATAATATTCTTAAACGCAGCCGTTTCATCAAATAATCTCAGCCTGTCATTATCAAAGCAATCAAGACTGCACACAATCTCATTTTTGTCAGGCAGATAATCATCCGAAAAAATCTGCTGCGCAAATTTATAATCTGGAAAAGGATAATAAAATTTACAGCCCGAAAATCCTGCTTTTGTTATAATGCGAACCAATTCATCCTTGGAGAAAGTTTTAACATTTGCTCCTGTATGTGTATATCCCATAATTCCATCAAAGTAGTTTCCTGTATGGTCCTCTGTGCTTCCTGCCCAGTATTTCAGTCCAAATTTATTCTCAATTGCAACCAGAAGCTTTCCATTCTCCTTCAAGGCGCGCTTTAACTTCATTAAAAACTCAACAAATGGATTCTCTGCCGGAGTATAATATGCTGCATACTCTAAAACACCAATCAAAGTAATATAATCATATTTTTGCTCCAGTCGGATATCATTAAAATTCCCCACCAAAATTTTTAAATTGTTATATCTTTTATTTCGATAAGCATTAATGAGAGAACGCTTCATTGACAAATCAATACCTGTCACAGTTTTTGCCCTTTCACAAATTGCTCCGGTTACAGCACCACAGCCCGCTCCCACTTCCAAGACTTCTGCCTCTCTTTTAAACTCATACCACTCCAGAATGTTTTTTCTTACAGGTGAAATATGATAAAGAATCGGCCAACGGTTATCCAGCCTCAATATTTGCATCTCATCCTCATATTTCTGCACATATTCCAAAAGCTCATTTTCAATGCTTCCGTCACTGTACTCATCTGTACCAGAATAAAACATATCATCAATAATTACATTTCCGACTTTTTGCATTTGATATACTCCTATCTCTCCATTTTTATAATTTCAGCAGGAACACTTTTTGACAATCCTGTCACTTTAATCATTATGAGAGCTTCAAATCATCAAGTATCTTATCTATAAAAGAAAATACATGATTATTTTCTACATATTCCTGATTCAGCACTTCAAGCCGATAATCTGTAATGTATTCTTTGCATATTTTTTCAAGCTGCATGGCGATATTATCAGGACTTACATTACTTACCGAAATAATATTTTTATTAAAAACAGATAAATCCTTATTTGCGTAATTGTTCGTAATCACCCTTACACCAAATTCTGACATTTCAAGAGGAGGATAGCTTGGATGAGGAGAGGACATCAGTGAAATCCCCGCATAGCTCTCCATCATAAGCCTTGCATATTCTTCAATTGTTACCTTTCCAACAGAAGTAAGACACTTTCCTTTTCCGATATCCACCTTGTCATGATACTCTCCTGCTGATACGAACTCCCATTCCTCTGCCGAATCCATTCTTTCTACAAATTTCTTCAAGCTTGACACTACCAGCGAAAATGCATTTCTGTCAACTGACGGTCTTCCATAGACAAGAATCTGCCTTTTTTTACTTACTGTTTTTCCTGCATGCTCTAACAATTCCTTCTTTAAACCTGTATTTAACACCGGCTCAAAAGCATATTCCTTATAAAAAGAATATTTATTTTCCCTGAAAAATTCATACAACAGTCCACTATTAAACACTGCAATCTGTTTTCTGTCACTTCGGTATGTGGAATCTGCCAGAAGATATCTGGTTGACCATGGATAGAAGCCCGGCTCATAATCCTGAATAAAATAAATAAACGGATTAGGTGCAACATTCTCTTCCTGCTCAAATTTAAGATATGCTTCCTGCGTACAATATGCAGTCCACCATCCAGTAAATACAAAGATATCCTTGGAAGAAACCGGTATGCTTCTCTGCCATCTGTCACTGTATGGCACAAGCTGGTGTTTTGCATCGCAATCTTTCGTACACCGGACATACCGATATTTTTCGCCATATTTTCGAATTGCCTCTCTTGATGGAAGCGCATCTGTTAGAATAATTCTGCTGGCATAACCCGACTGCTCTGTTAATTCCTGAAAGAACTTCAGCGCTGTGGATATTCCTCCAAATACATGCTCCGGATTGACAGATGGAACCAGCAGATTCAGTCTTGGTTTATCAAATTTACTTTTTCTGAAATTGTATTGTAATATTTCAGCTACTTCAACATCACTATCTTTCATCATAGTATTGTTCCCCTGCATATTTATATATTTCATAATATCGCTTTCCGGTTTTATAAACTGTTTATTTGGTGTTTCTGTGGGAATTACTTTGGAATAATCCAGACATTTATTATAATATGGGTCTCCCTCTTCCTTACAGGTACGATAGGCAAACTCCGACATCTCAAAGTCAATCTCCGGAATATAGCTGTCTCTGCTCTTTGATTCATAATGATATAATCTGACATGAGGGTCATAAATATTTCTAAGTCCTCTGTCATATGCCCGAATACAGATTTCCACATCGCTGCCGCAGATAATAAATTCATCATCAAAATTGCCGATAAACTCAATTGTTCTTCTGGAAACAGCCATTAATGCACCAGTACATGCCATTACATTTCTTGTAACCATCGGAGAAATAAATGGAGAGCCGTAATGCACTGGCTTGCATCCCTTATAGATGTGGTCTGCATATCCGCAGATACCAACTACTACACCAGCATGCTGAATCGTATTATCTTCATAAAGAAGCAGTCCGCCTACAATACCAGTTTCTGGCAAAACCGCCTTCTCCACAAGACGCTCCATCCAGTCTTCAGTCAGAACCTCCATATCATTATTCATAAAAATATAGACATCGCCTCCGGCCTCACGAATACCATGATTATTTAAAGCAGACCAGTTGAATGGATAAGAGGCTTCGATTACTCTTATATTTTTATGCTCCTTTTGTATTTTTTCAAAATAATCAAAACTCTTTTTCTCTTCGGAATTATTATTTAGAATAAGAAGTTCAAAATTCTCATAGGTCGTTTTTTTATAAATACTGTTTAACAGATTTTCAAGCAAATCCACATGGTCCTTTGTTGGTATAATCACAGATACCAGAGGCTTTGTTTCCAATGGGTATCTTACATCATATACAAATAAATCCTCTGTCTCATTTGCTTTTGCCTTTCCCGTTCCCAGTGTGCGGTCAAGATGCTCCTGAATCGCCTTTAAACCGGCAGTCTGTGCATATGGCTTTGACTGAGGATTTGTCGCTGTGGAAGATGGAATATCTCTCCAGCCATATAAAACCTTTGACACATGTTCGATTCTTTCTGCTTTTTCTGTAATCCGAAGCAATAAGTCATAATCCTGACTTCCGTTAAACTCACTTCGAAAGCCTCCGACCTCTATAAACAGCTCTCTTCGAAAACCTACAAGATGTCCAAGATACATCTGACTTAAAAAAAGCTCCGGTGACCAGTCAGGTTTATGTAATGGCTCTCTTCCCACACCATTTACATCAATAATATTCTGGTCACTGTAAATCACATCTGCATTTTTTTCTTTTGCAACACGCAGAAATTCATACAAGGCATCATAAGTAATCTCATCATCATTGTCCATTAAAACAATATAGTCTCCAGTGGCAAGCTTTGCTGCTGCATCACTGGCAACTGAAATGCCTCCGTTTTTTTCCAAAAATGTGATTTTTATTTTATCATCATGAATGTTGCTTAAATATTCTCTTACCTCTTTTTTTGTAGAGCAGTCATCGGCAATACACAGTTCCCAGTTTACATAATTCTGATTTTTTACAGATTGAATTGCTTTTTCCAGCCATTTTATTTCTACATTATATACCGGCATTACAATAGAAAATTTAATATTGCTGTTATATTTTTTATCCGGACTGCTATCCTCCTGCATCTGCACAGGAACCGGCTCATCTGTATTTATTGTACTGCCGATTTTTCCCTTCAATCCTGATAATCCATTTTGGTATACATAATTAATCCCCTTTTTTATATATCTGGGTTCCTTTACGCAAGTCTTTACTGCCTGTGCAACTTTTCGTAATTTAGCCATTACTTTCCTCGCCTTTCATTTTCCGGCAATTAAATATGCCTGTAATCCACGGTGGAATCCATATCAAAATATCCAACAGTAGTTTTATCTGATATAATAGTGATACAGCATATATCATACAGTCGGTTGTAAACCACCAGATTATCACCCTGATATCCCGTACAACCGAGCAGAAGAAGATACTGTCCACCCTGTATTCTCATAATCTGTCTGAATTCTATGGTAATTTCCTCTCCCGCCTTTACAATACCTGTATCTATATCTTCAATAATAGTATTGGTCCCTGTAAGCTCTGTTCCCTTTGTATCCTTGATACTGAATGCAAAAATAGGATTTTCTATTGTTTCATGAAATTTTACCTTCATTTTTACAGAAAATGGACGCATTTTACTGATAGTATTATTTATCTCTCCATTCTCGTCAAATATTCCAAAATCTATAATCTCAGCTCTTTTATCGCCGTATATCTGACTGTTTGGATTAATCAGCATATAATCCTTCCACATGCCTTGTGGCGTGACAATATTGTGAACTTTATTGGTAATATTGTCATCCATTGCAGCATCTATTTCCTTTTTCCCGATTCCGTCATACTGACCAACCAGAACCTTTTTATAAATATCTACAATCTCCGCCGGTTTTCCCTCTGCCGCAATTACTCCATCATTAATCAATATCGCCCTGTTACAGTATTTAATCACGCTTCCCATATCATGTGTGACAAATAGAATCGTCTTTCCGCTGTTCTTTAAATCATTCAGCTTTTTATAGCATTTTGCCTGAAAAAACACATCACCTACGGACAACGCTTCATCTACAATCAAAATATCCGGCTCAACATTGATGGATACTGCAAATGCAAGCCTTGCAAACATACCACTTGAATAGGACTTTACCGGTTGATGAATAAAATCTCCAATATCTGCAAACTGAATGATATCATCTATCTTTGTGTCCATTTCCTTTTCCGTATATCCAATCATAGAGCCATTTAGATAAATATTTTCAATTCCTGTATATTCGGGATTAAATCCTGCCCCAAGTTCAAGCAGCGCGGAAACCTTTCCATTTATTTCCACACTTCCCTCTGTTGGAGTCAGTACTCCGGTAATTATCTTTAACAGGGTAGACTTTCCAGCTCCGTTTTTTCCAATAATCCCAAGCATTTCTCCCCTCTCTACCCGAAAAGAAATATCTTTCAGTGCATCAAATTCCTTGTGATATTTCCTGCCCGAAAGACTAAATGCTTCTTTTATTCGCAGGGAAGGTTTATCGTAAAGCTTATAGGTCTTTTTTATATTCTTTACATTTATTGCCAATTCAGTCATAATTGTCTCCATTTTTGTCTGCCGCGGTTCCTTATCATTCTTCTATAAGGAATCTGCAAAATGAGGTTTCAGTCTCTTATAAAAGGCAGTTCCCGCTACCATAAAAATAAGAACCACTGCCCAGAAATAAAGCGTCAAATATGGCATATCCATAAAGGTTTTTCCATAAATCAGCGTATCTCTGTATCCCCGCACAATATAATACATGGGATTAATCTTAAATATAATCTTTAAATTTTCACTTAAATCCATTCCGTCTATATTCCACATAATGGGAGTAATCCATACGCCTATCTGCATAAAAACTCCCGCTATCTGTGAAGTATCCTTGAAAAATACCGCCGCTGCTGAAGTGAAATATACAATTCCAAGAGAAAGCATAATCATTCCAAAGGAATAGTACAAAAGCTGAATGGCAACCACACCCGGAAAATATCCAAATATCGTATAGATGACCACCAGCACCAGCAGAAAAAAGATATGAATAAACAGAGCAGAAATAATCTTTACCACCGGAAGTATATCAATATTAAATACGACCTTCTTAACCAGATAGCTGTATTCCGTAAAGCTGTTTGTAGCATTTAACACTGCATCCTGAAAAAAGAACCATGGAATCAGTCCTGCCATAAGCCACAGCACAAATGGTACATCCGCTACATCCTGACTTCTAAGCCCTATCTGAAAGACAAACCAGTATAAAAGTATGGTAATCACCGGCTGAACAAACGCCCAGAATATTCCCAGATATGAACCTGCAAACTTGTTTTTCATATCGTTTTTTGCCAGATATACCGCTAATTTTCTGTTTTTTATTATATTTGAAAAAATCTTCATGCCTGCTCCTGACTACTGATTTAATTCTTTTATTCCGCCCCATTTCTGATCTTTTTCCGCAATAATCAGCTCATCCCTTGTCATTCCTTCCGGCATTGGCCAGTCGACACCGACATCCGGGTCATCCCATTTTAAACCACCTTCATCGTTTGGATGATAGAAATCCGTACATTTATATGCAAATTCGGCATAGTCGGATAATACCACAAAGCCGTGCGCAAAATTTTTAGGAATAAAAAACTGTTTTTTGTTTTCTGCTGATAGAACAACTCCATGCCATTTTCCATATGTTTTGGAATCCGGTCTTAAATCCACAGCCACGTCAAATACTTCTCCACTGACTACTCTGACAAGCTTATCCTGAGGAAAATTTATCTGAAAATGAAGTCCTCGCAGAACGCCTTTCTTTGAACTGGACTGATTGTCCTGTACAAATTCCATATCTATGCCTGCATCCTTATAATCGTTGTAGTTATAAGTTTCCATAAAATATCCTCTCTCGTCGCCGAATACAGCCGGAGTTATGATTTTTAATCCTTCGATTTCACATGTCTCTACTGTTATCTTTCCCATTATCTTTCAATCCTTTCTGTATATAATCTGCTTATTATAATTTTCCTGTTATAATTTTCCTGTTATAATTTTCCTGTTATAATTTTCTCATTTTTTATATATTTAAAATACAAAAAATATTGCATTTATAATCCATTTGCAATATCCGCAAGATATTGTCCGTATTCTGTCTTCATAAGAGGTTCTGCCAGCTTTAATAACTGTTCCTTATTGATAAAACCACGTTTATATGCGATTTCCTCAATACATGAAATATATAACCCCTGTCTTTTCTGGAATGCAGACACAAAATCCGCCGCCGCAAGAAGCATATCATGATTTCCTGTATCCAGCCATGCAAAACCACGACCCAGTGTTTCGACATGAAGAGTTCCTCTTTTCAGATATTCATTGTTTACAGATGTGATTTCTATTTCGCCTCTGGCCGATGGCTTTACATTTTTTGCAATCTCTACAACATCATTATCATAAAAATACAGTCCCGGCACTGCATAATTTGACTTTGGATGCTCTGGTTTTTCTTCAATCGAAAGCGCTGTTCCCTCTTCGTCAAACTCCACGACACCATATTCTCTCGGGTCTTTTACATAGTAACCAAAAATGGTTGCTCCGGTTTTTCTCTCGGCAGCATGCTTTAGTACTCTTGAAAAACTCTGCCCATAGAATATATTATCTCCCAATACAAGCGCTACATTGTCGTTTCCTATAAATTTCTCACCAACAATAAACGCATCGGCAAGTCCTCTCGGAGTTTCCTGAATGGCATACTGAATATCCATACCAAGCTGTGAACCATCACCAAGCAGGGCTTCAAATACCGGCAGGTCTCTTGGAGTTGAAATAATCAAAATCTCTCTGATTCCTGCAAGCATAAGTGTTGACAGCGGATAATAAATCATCGGTTTGTCATAAATCGGCATAATCTGTTTTGAGATTGCCTTTGTTAATGGATAAAGACGGGTTCCTGAACCGCCTGCTAAAATAATACCTTTCATATCTTACCTCTCATATTTTATACATGTTTGTTTTCATTATTGACTAATCTTTAAAAGTATATCACTAAATCCAAAATTTAACAACAAGTTTTAATCTCTTC
>CAJTOU010000011.1:0-31184 GCA_910577835.1 uncultured Lachnospiraceae bacterium
TAGTTTACCACCGCTTTCGGTTGATATTCGTCCTTTTTTAAATATTCAAACTCAAATTCAAGGCTTCTGTATGGCAGCCTTCCATATCTGCAGCCGAATAATTCGTCGATAGGTCCGGTATAAATAACCGGTCCGTTAAATACTTGCCCGTTATACAATATTACCTTGTCCTTAAACCGAAGCACCAACAGCGCGTCGACCCCTGTCCGCACTTCGATATTAGGATGCGAAAGCATCTTTTCAAATATGGGCGTATAGCCTTCAAGCGGCATTCCCTGATAAATGTCCTGAAAATACCGGTTATCATATGAAACCAGCACAGGCACTCTTCCCGTTACCGCAGGGTCTATTTCTTCCGGCTTCTGTCCCCACTGCTTCATGGTATATTTTAAAAATATTTTCTGATAAACAAATTCTGCAATATCCTGAATATCCTTGTCCTTATTTTTTCTCAATTCCAGAATCGGCACTCTGCTGCCTTCTCCATATGCTGCCTTTAACTTTTCTTCCAGTATTTTGGCTTTTTCCTGTCCATATACCTGCCTTAAAGTATTCAGATTAAACGGAACAGGCATATATTCTCCATCGATATATCCCTCTACCTCATGAGAATAATCATACCACTCTGTAAACAAGGAAAGATACTCATATACCTCTTTGTTATTTGTATGGAAAATATGCGGCCCGTACTGATGAATTAGTATGCCGTGTTTATCCTTCACATCATAGCAGTTTCCTCCAATATGAGAGCGCTTCTCTATTACCAGTACCTTTTTTCCTTTCTCCCTTGCCAGTATATCTGCGGCTGTCGCCCCTGCAAATCCGCTTCCTATTACGATACAATCATACATTTCTATTTTTCTCCTGTCCTTTTTCTTTTTGTTTCAAATTATATAACATCCATGTAAAAAATACCATACCAGCCAGCTCCAATATAATAACCACTATATTTAATATCAATCTGTCCGTAATATACTGACTGACCGGAAAGTACATCATAATCAGCGCTGCCGTATTACACATGATATGCACTAATATCGGAGCCATCAGACTTTTACACGAATCATACACAAAACATAACAATACTCCCAAAATCAGAGCGTAAATACCCTGTACCAGATTTCCGTGATAAATTCCAAAAACAGCGGCTGAAAAAATAACTGCTGTAACCTTATCTGTATATTCCAAAAGCCTTCGATACATTATTCCCCGAAATATTATTTCCTCTGCAACCGGAGCTGCAATACATAAAGCAAGTATCTGAAACACTGCAGAATTGCTTGCAAATTCCTCTGCAACCGCCTTATAACTGCCTATTATATTATCCATTGGCAAAACCTGCACCAGTCTCCCAAGGCCCGATGCAATAAAAATTCCCATAAAACTGAAAATCAGGACCTCTTTTTTTCCAATGTTTTCCCATTCTGAAAAAACAGTATCTCCAAATTCCCTCTTCATCATAAAAGATAAAATAAAAATTGTCGGTACAGCAGCGATAAAGAGAACAACCAGACTGTGAGTGCCGATATACTCTTCTGTATTATCCAGAAAATTATATGCCAGAATATAACCGGCGCTGTCGCTTCCCTCAATATCCCCAAATTTTTTTATCATGGCATAGATACCGAAAAAAGTCTGCACCACAAGCTGTATGCCGTAATAAATCAGCAGAGGCAGCGCCACACGAATAATTTTCAATTCCAGACCGTCATTTCTTTTCATGATTTTTTCCTATTTTGACATAATATGTCCAATATTCTTAATAAGCATGGATATCGTACCGTCTTCATTTGTCATAAATTCAATATTATCTGTGCTGTTGTACTGTTCCATCGGAATTTTTATCTCTATTCCTGTATCTGTGGTCAAATGCTGTTTGGCAAATTTTTTGGTGGTAGTCTCATTTTTTGGTTCAATCACACTCTCCTCTGGAATATTGTACTTTTCTATTTTTTCCTTGAATTTTTCGTGCATTGCCTCATTATTTTCAAATACCTTTGCAGCGACCTCCGGTATGCTGATACTGCCCTGCTGTTCTATTTCGTTATGAATAATGCTTTTTGCCTTCATATGTTCTTCAAACTGCTCTGATTCGTTTAAAAATTCCTTCTGTACAGACTGCACTGCCTTTTCAACTGCCGCAAGCCTTGCCTTCTGGGATATCTCAGTGCTGCATCCCAGAAAACGCTTTGAAAAATAATTTTCCTTTACGTTGTTTATCTCATACTTTTTTTCCAAAAGACGAATCTGAAAATCGGAAAGATTAATAACCGCCGCTTCGGAAAGCTTCTGGCTGCCTGCCGGAAGTATGGAATGATATTGAATAATACGATTGACATTCTTATTTTCTCTTGTCTCCGTAGCATGTGTATAGCCTGATTTATAGTTCATTTTTAAGATAGCAAGATTAGGAACCATATTTACTTCAAAATACACAACCGCCACATCTGCCGACGGAATATCCGTATTTTCCTTAAGAATGTTATAGAGCATACCACACAGCTCTTTGCTCATGGAAAGAAAATCTTTTTTCTCTTCCATTACCTCCTGCAACAATGCATATACTGTGGAATCTTCCAAAAATCTGCAGTTTTTTATATCGTCGCTTTGGTATACTCTGTAAATATGCTCCCTTAAAAAATCCCCAAAATCCGAGCCATATTCCGGTTCTTCATCTGAATATACCGCAGTTCCAAGACTGGCATCCAGAATATGTACCACAATATTTTTTATTTGTATTTCACTTTTATCCATAATTGTCCTCATACTTTTTCATCAGTTTATTTCCTTTGCGTTAGAGATAATTTTAGCATATCCCATTCCAAACTACAAGGAGATTAAGTGAAAAAAAGGTAAAAAATACTTTATTTATTTGTAAAGATGTTATATAATCTATATGTTTTAAAATCTAAATATTTATTAAAAAGAGGAAGGTACTATGGAATGAGTCAGGAAAAAATTGATAAGCGGAAAGCAGAAAAAATAAACAGAAAGAAACAACTTGCAAAAAAGAATAAAAAACGTATGATGAATCTGGTTGTTTCCATATTTGCAACAGCGGCATTTATCGCTGTTGTATGTCTTGCAGCCATGCAGCTCAGCGGCAAGCTTGACAAACCGACTACTACGCCGACTGTCAGTTATAGCGAGGAAGAGCTTGCAAGTATTCGAAATGCACTGGGCATTACAACAACTGCTGATGAGGGTGAAACTAGTTCCGATTCTTCAGATGCCACTACTGCTCCTGAAAATGAATCAACATCAGAAGAAGCTACATCAGAAGAAAATGGAGAAGGAAATGGAGAATAGTTTATGAAAAAATTATTAGAACTTATGTCCGAACAGTTTGAAAAAGCTTTTTCTGACTGTGGATATGATAAAAAATATGCAAAGGTTACAGTTTCGAACCGTCCTGACCTCTGTGAATATCAGTGTAATGGTGCCATGGCTGCCGCAAAGGAGTATAAAAAGGCTCCATTTATTATTGCAGAGGAAATCACAGCAAAGCTGGCAGGCAATGATATGTTTGAAATGGTGGAAATGGTCAAGCCGGGCTTTATTAATATCGTGATAAGTCAGAGTTTTCTGGCTGCTTATGCAGAAGAAATGATAAATACGGAAAAGCTTGGATTTGCACACAGCGAAAACCCAAAAACAATTGTAATTGACTATGGCGGCGCAAACGTGGCAAAGCCGCTACATGTCGGTCATCTGCGTCCTGCCATTATCGGTGAAAGCATAAAAAGAATCCGCCGCTTTGTCGGAGATACTGTGATTGGCGATGTGCATCTTGGGGATTGGGGACTTCAGATGGGACTGATTATTGAACAGCTTCACAGCGAGCAGCCAGAGCTTCCATATTTTGATGAAAGCTATACCGATGATTTTCCATCAGAGCCGCCTTTTACCATTGATGATTTGGAAAAAATCTATCCTGCTGCAAGTGCAAGGGCAAAAGAAGATGCTGCCTTTAAGGAGCGGGCTCATACTGCCACCTTAAAACTACAAGAGGGTTATGCGCCTTATCGTGCGCTCTGGAAACATATTTTAAATGTTTCTGTCATCGATTTGAAAAAAAATTATGAAAAACTGAACGTTTCCTTTGATTTGTGGAAGGGTGAAAGTGATGCTGAGGTCTATATTCCTGATATGATTCACAATTTTATTGAATCCGGATTTGCACATGAAAGTCAGGGAGCACTGATTATTGATGTTGAGGAGGAAAATGATACAAAAACGATTCCTCCATGTATTATAAAAAAATCAGACGGAGCTTCTCTGTATGCAACCTCTGATTTGGCTACCATCATTCAGCGAACACAAGATTATCACCCTGACGAAATCATCTATATAACAGATAATCGACAGGAAATGCATTTTACTCAGATTTTTCGTGTTGCCAGAAAAGCCGGACTTTGTCCTGATACAAAGCTTATATTTCTGGGCAATGGCACAATGAATGGAAAAGACGGCAGACCGTTTAAGACAAGAGAAGGCGGGGTTATGCGTCTGGAGGAGCTGATTGCGTCTATTTGCGCTGCTGTTTATGATAAAATTATGGACAATCGTACTGTTTCTGATGATGAAGCAAAGAAGGTTTCTGAAATCGTAGGGCTTGCCGCACTGAAATATGGTGATTTATCCAATCAGGCTTCAAAAGACTATATGTTTGATATCGAGAGGTTTGCCTCCTTTGAAGGAAATACAGGACCTTATATTCTATATACAATTGTGCGCATTAAATCAATTCTTGAAAAATATGAAGCTGCCGGAAATGATTTGAATGGCGAAGACGAACACATAAATACTGTTCAGACAGACGCTGAAAAAGCGCTGATTATGGAGGCTGTACGCTTTAATTCCATGATAGAAGCCGCTTATTCTGAGCTTGCGCCTCACAGAGTATGTGCATATGTTTATGATTTGTCTAATGAGTTTAATAAATTTTATCATGAGACAAGCATTATGGGAGAAACAGATAAAAAGCGACAGGCAGGATTTATTTCTCTGCTGAAGCTGATAAAAAGGATATTGGAAACATCCATAGATTTACTGGGACTATCGGCGCCGGAGAGGATGTAGTCTGCTTTTTATATTAATTCTTTCTATAAATATAAAAAGGACTGTCACATTAAGCAGAACACATACAACATATAGTGTTTATAAAAATTAAAAATCACTATATATTGTATTGACTTTTCCCAGTGTGACAGCTCCTTTTAAACAATTAATGTAATTTTAGGCTTTGTTAACTAAATGTTACGTTGTAATAAACGTAGGATATCCCGCATCTCTAAGCCTGTTTTCCATCGCCGCTGCATTGGATAAATTTGCATAAGCCCCAACCTGAACCTTATACATTCCATTCTGATAAATAACATAAGGGTCAAATCCCCGCGCTTGCAGTGCACTTACCAGTCGGTCAGCATTATCTTTATCTTCATAAGCTCCGACCTGCACTTTATACAGAGGCCTTTCTGTAAGCGAGCCCATGTCGAGGGTCTCAAGTATCCCTTCCGCGATAGCCGCTGCGATCTCATTAAACTGCGCATCAAATTTCTCATTATCCTTTTCATTATCAATAAACCCCGCTTCTATAAGTAATGCCGGCATTTTTGTTCTTTTCAGAACCACCAGATTTGGTCGTTCAATCACTCCACGATTTAAAAATCCCAGATTTGCCAGCTCCCGGTTTATGTTTCTTGCCATTTCGGCCTTTATTCCGCTGTCATCATACACAAGCGTTTCTATTCCTGTCGACTTCTGAGGAACACCAGTTGCATTTCTGTGAAACGAGATAAAGAAATCAGCTCCTGCATTATTGCCCATCATCGCTTTTTCCAGCGGCGTATTATAAACGTCGTCAGTTCTTGTATATTCTACATTGATTCCATTATTTTCCAGAATCCTTCCTACCGCCAAAGCAAGATTCAGATTATCATCCTTCTCTTTTCTTCCCTCATAGGCGGCTCCCCAGTCGCTGCCGCCATGGCCGGGATCAATCACTATTGTATAAGCCATAATATATCCTGCCTCCACCATCCTGAAATGGTAAAATCAATTTACTATATTATATTAAGATCCCGGCGTTTGGTTACAGTTTTTCCTTTTTAAACAACAGATTTCTTTTTAATCCATCTATTTCAATTTATCTTCCGTTTCCTGCGTTGTTATTATTATTATCTCCGTTTCCATCAAGGTCGTCAATACCGTCTTTAATGTCATCTCCGATATCGTCAATGCCATTTTTGATATCATTTCCTACACTGCCATCGTCATTTGTTCCATTATTATTAGTCTCATTGCTGTTGGTTCCATTTCCGGTTCCATTATTAGTACCATTACTTTCATGATTATTGCTGGTTCCATTGTAATTGCTTCCACTGCTATTGTCTTCTTTATTGCTAGAGTCATTATTCTTTTTATTATCTGTAACATTGTTTACTTTATTATTGTCTCCGTTATCCTCTGACGAACATGCTGCCAGTCCGAAAACCATAACCAGTGTCAGTATACCTATAACTATTTTTTTACGCATAAGAAAATCTCCCTTCATACTTAAACTTGTTTCTCTAACAGTATTTCCGGGAGACTTTCCAAATATTCATATAATAAAATATTTATTTCTCTGTCATTTTTTTGAGTTGTGCCATTGTTTCATCAAGAATTCTTTTATTTACAAGAACATCCGTAACTCCGTTGACAGTAGCCTGATAATAATTCATATCATACTCTATATATTCCACCACTGCATTTCCATAATAATCATCCTTGTTTCTATTATACGTAATCGTATAAGTCGGCTCCTTATCTGTTATTACAGTGGACTTATCATAAATAATTCTTTCAATCCATGCTTTTGAAAGTATACCCAGATAAAAGTCCTCCACATCATCTTCATCCATAAGCTCGCCGTTCAGATAATAAATATCCTCTTCTGTTGTACCATCCTGTTTTACCACAGATTTATTTTCCAGAACAAACTGCCCGTCAGGTGTATCAAAGGTTATATTTCCATTTTCATTTGCCACATCCGTAATTTTAACATAAATAACATATTTATAAATATAATCCAGAGGGTCTATACCAAGAAGGGCATCTACCGCTTCTCTACTTATCAGATAAATATTATCTGATACCTCCCTGACATTTCCTTTTGTCTCTATCATTCTTGCATAATAACATTTGCTTTCATCATCATAGTTTCCAAAATCAACTATCTTGGAACAGTCCATGGTAACACCTGTTTCCTCATCCTTGGAGTTATAATTGATAATATACTGCCGTTTTACATCCAGCAGCCCATATTGCTCCAAATCCTCCTGACTTGGATTGTAATTTGCAAGCTTGGCAAACTGAAGGTTATCTATCACATCAGATTTCAAATCATTTATTTTATTGGTTTCCGCTGAACGATAATGAGAAAACGGTGTCTTAAAAAACCATCGACATTCTCCGATTAAATCTGTCTCATATCCATCTGTAAAATAAGTAAATTCAATTTCTATGTCATCATTTTTAAGCACAATGCCGTTCAAATCTGCCTGTGAATAGGTAGGAAAGGATTCGATTGTCGCATAATCATATATATCTGCGCGGCACATATATATCAAATCTGTACCTGTTGTATATATCTCATCACTGCCTTCTATCTTTAGATAGTATTCCTTAATCATGGAATTATACTCGCCCAGATAAAGGGTTTCTGTTTTTCCACTGGCATTCTCTATACGCACTGTCAGATATGGGTCATCCAGACCATAGTTTTGTGCTTCTTCCTGCTTTGCAAGCTGTCTGCTTGTAGATAATTTAACTATTTTTTCAACAAAATTATTAGCAAAAGCAGAGGAAGCAAGTGGAAAATCCTCATCATCGGCATTGTACCATGTATCCTGAGCCATTTTATAATTTACCCATTCTTCTCCGCGATACTGATAAGATACTTTTGAAATTTCATTTTTCTTAAAAGAAATCAGTGAAACAGAAGACTTTACCAGCCCATTATCAGAATCCTTGTTATTTTTGGAATTTATAATCTGAACAGCCACAAAAACTCCAATCAGAAGCACTACCATGGCAGCCATAATGATTAAATTTCTCTTGTTTTTTGCTCTCATATACTACTTCTTTCTTCTCCTGTACCAAACAATTCCGCCTGTCAGCAATACTGCTGCCGGAACACCCAATGTAAGATAGCCAAGTTTGATGTCTACATCATGCATATATACAAGTCTGTTGTAAGATTTCGACTTTTTATCCACATATATAGTATCTTCCTGTCCAGTAAGCCACTTCATACAACTGATAACAAATCTTGTATTTGCCGCTGCAAGCGTATCATTTACCCTGCTTTCCACATATTCTCTTGAAAGCAGGGAATATGAACTGCTGTAAATCATCTTTGATTCTTTGCCATTTTCCATAGTTTCCACTGCCGCTGCCATATAAGTAAATGTTCCCGACGGGTCCGTATTTAATTTTGCCAGAGAACCGTCTTCCTTTGATTTATAATAGGCAGTACCTGATGATTCCAGAAGTGGAACAATCTCTACATTTTCCTTTTCGGAAATATCTATCTTATCCGGTGTAACCATAAGAAGCTCTGTTCCCGCTTTCCGGAAATCATCTGTAATTTCATGGCTTCTCAATACCGGCTTAACCATAAAGTTATAGCTGGTATCTCCTGTATAATAATAACTGCTGTTCTGTTCCAATACTGTCACATGTTCCACACTCATTCCATATCTTTCCAGCAATGCATCATAATTTGGCAAAACAGTTCCGGTCTTGACACTGAGTGCTTCTTCTGATATAAACATTGTACCGCCATTATTCAGATATTCAGTCAGATATTCATATTCTTTATCTGTCAAATCCTTTACAAGCATATGGAGAATCAACAAATCTGCATCCTCCGGCACTCTGCCCTCGTCCTCCAGATTTACCTCATCTACACGGATTCCCTGCTTTTCGATATCTGTTTCAATTGTTCCAAGAGTGGATTTTCCCGACCCTGTCAGCACATATGCTTTAATATCAACATCTGAAGTAACATATTCTATCGCATTGGTAATCAGTCCCTCCATATCATACTGATAATATACATAACTGCTGTCTGAATCAATTGTGCTCTGAATCAGCATATCTGTCAAATCAATCGCCCGATATTTCTCTCCACAGACTACCACAATACTTCCCTGTGTAAGATTTGCGCTATATTTAGATACAATATCCGGACTTTTCGCAGGGTCTCTTTTTTCCAGTTTAATATGGCTGCTGTGAGCCTCATAATCCTGAAGAAGCCTTTCCAAATCCGCATATTCCTGTCCGGGCTCCGCAAGTGTAATAATTGTAATATCTTCGTCCAGATTTTTTAAATACTCAATTGACACATCCGTAAGAGTAAAAATATCCTGCCGGCTTAAATCAATCTGTGTAAAATTAGACCCAAGTGCATTTACAATCAAATTAATAACAATTACAAACGCAACTGCCAGCGCTGTCATAATCGCCATATAATTGGCATTTGAAGTTCTTCGCATACTCTCTCTGCCGCTCTTTGGCGCTTTCTCTTTTCTGCTTTTTTCTTCACCCATGTTACACACCTCCTAGCTCCAGCGTCTCTTCTGCACCGACTGCACAGTAAGAAACAGAAACAGTCCAATCAGTGACAAAAAGTAAACAAGACCGTTAATATCCAGTACTTCGGTTTCAAAGAAGTAACCGTACATATAGCTTACCGATAAATGAAGCATAATCTGCTCCACAATTCCCTCAAACATGCTGCTGTTTATAAAATAGGCAATCACTGCCGCAGCCACTCCAACTCCCGCAGCAATCAATGAAATAAGAAGTGCATTGTCAACAGTATTTTTAGCAATCAAATAGTAAATCAGTGCCAAAATCACAATGCCTATACACACTGTTATCGCAGATGGAAGCGAAGCACTTGGAACTACTCCCACCAGATACTGCATAATAAAGGACAATAAAATCACAGCAAAGGTAGCCACGGCTGATATAATCTGATTTTCCGTAATTGAGGAAACAAACAGACCAACTGCAAAATAGACCGCACCCATCAGGAAAAATCCGAAAATCGTACAGTAAGAGGCCAGAAAAGGAATTTCACCATAATCAGACATAAACAGCGGATACATACAGATAATCGCTATATTTGCAAGAAATACGGTAAGTGCTGCAAGATATTTGCCGCATACAATCTGCGTCACTGTTATAGGTGCCGTAAATAACATCTGGTCTGTCTTTGTATGCCTTTCATCTGCAAAAACCTTCATGGTCATCACAGGTACAAGAATCATAAATACAATAGAAACGTAGGAATATTCCAGAGTTTCTCCTATCCATGCATAGCTGCTTTTTACATTAATCATATAAAATACATATCCCACTACCAATGCCATAAATGCAATAAATACATAACCGGTCATGGTAGTGAAATAAGATTTGACTTCTTTTTTGTATATTGCCAACATTACTTTGTTCCTTTCTTAACGTTCACTGTTTTTCCTTTTCTGGCATCACTGCTGCTTCCAGTCACTTTGATAAATACATCTTCAAGTGACATTTCGGAAGCCTGCATGCCCACAATCGGACATTTTGCGGCAGCGCATGCATAAAAAAGAGGCTCACGCACATCATATTCCATACCTGTTGTAATCACCGCCTTGACACAGTTTTCTTCCGGTACATTATAAACCTCAAATTTATGAATATGCTCCATCTTGTTTAAGATTGCCTTTACCTTGTAATCCGGTGCCTGAACAAGTGCTTCTATTGTATTTGAGCCTTGTATATGTTTCCCAAGGTTATTTGGCGTATCCTTTGCCACCAGCTCTCCCTTGGCAATAATCATTACTTCATCACACACTGCGCTTACTTCCTGCATAATATGTGTACTTAAAATAACAGTATGCTGTTTTCCAAGCTTTTTAATAACCTCACGGATTTCAATAATCTGTTTTGGGTCAAGTCCAACAGTAGGCTCATCTAAAATAATAATTTCAGGAAATCCAAGAATCGCCTGAGCAAGACCAACTCTCTGTTTATAACCTTTCGAAAGATTCTTAATCAGCCGGTTAAAAACCTCCTCGATTCCTGTCATTCTTACAACCTCATCAATTTTTGCTCTCTTTTCGCTTTTTTTGATTCCCTTTAAATCTGAAGCAAATTCCAGATATTCTCTTGGTGTCATATCCATATAAAGCGGTGGCAGCTCTGGAAGATAGCCGATACATTTTTTTGCTGCTTCCGGCTCCTCATAGATATCATGTCCGTTTATTAGGACTTGTCCTTCTGTTGCTGCAAGATAGCCTGTGATAATATTCATGGTCGTGGATTTTCCGGCACCGTTTGGTCCGAGAAACCCGTATATTTTACCCGGCTCGATGATAAAGCTAAGATTATTGACAGCGAGATGGTCGCCGTATTTCTTAACCAAATTTTTTACCTCTATCAACGGTAATTCCTCCTTTTATCTTATGAAGCAGAAGCTTCACTCTTTTTTTCATCGGTTTTAAAATGTAAAATTTCACACATACTTGTACATTTTAACATAAAACAGGGTTTATTTCCATGATTTTTTTACATATTTCACATTTAAATCACAAAGAGGAGGGGTAAGAGGGTGGAAAAAATTGTTGGGAAAGGGACGCGGGCGGAAGAGAAAGCAGATAGAATAGATTCTCGCTGCATGGTCTGGAACTTCTAAGTTTTCGAAATTTCGCTAAAAACATTTCCGATAAGGGGATAACTCGCCTTGTTGGATTTCATAATCTGAAATTTTTAGAGGCTCAGACAATCCCCTTGTCGGAAATAACGCGAAATCCCAAAAACCAAGAAGCTCCAAAGACCATTCCGCAAAGAATTCATTCTATCTGCTTCCTCTTCCGCCTGCTGTGTCTTGTAGAAAGTTAGTGAAGGATTTTTTCATCTGAGAGCGAGAAATAGAAAGGCTTACATGAAGAGGATTTAAGAAAGAGGAAAAATTTACTTGCGGAAGATTGAATAAGTGAATAGAAAATAGGTTGGTGGTAAAAGGTGAGATTAATATATAGGAAATGATTTATTTGCAGAAATAGAATAATATGTAAAAATAATTTACTTATAAAAAATTGGATTCATATATAAAAAATGATTTACTTACAAAAAATCGGATTCATATGTAAAAAATTTACTTGCAGAAAATTAAATAAGTATCAAAAGGAATTCTACTTATAAAAATTGCACAAATACGAAAAAAATTTTATCTACATAAAATAAATATAAATAAAAACAAATTTACTTACAAAAAATTTTCTCATTTTATGAAGCACAGAAGGAGCCAGCAGGGAGGGAGGTTTGATTCCCTGTGGAACAGTCTTGGAGATTCTTAGTTTGAGGAATTTTGCGTTATTTCTGTCAAGGGATTGTTTGAGCCTCTAAAGATAACAAATTATAAAAATCTTCAAGGCGAGTTATCCCTTGGCAGAAATGCTTTTAGCAAAATTTCTGAAACTTAGAATCCCCTGACTGTGTAATGGGAACTAAACCTCCCTCCCCGCTGGCTCTTTCGTCACTCTTACTCCCTTTCAAAATCTTCTCAACCCTCCCCTATTACATCCTTCATATCATAAAGCCCTGTCTGCTTTCCCTTTAAAAATTTAGCCGCTTCCACTGCTCCCTTTCCAAAAATCGCCTTGGAATACGCTGTATGTTTAAACTCAATTACTTCATCTGTTCCAGCAAAAATAATCTCATGCTCTCCTACAATAGTCCCGCCTCTGACAGCACTAATGCCAATTTCCTTTTTCGGTCTTTTTTCCCTCAGAGTGCTTCTGTCATATTTATAATCATAATCATTATCCAGTTCCTTATTAATGGCATCCGCCAAGGCTAATGCAGTTCCGCTTGGGGCATCCAGCTTCTGATTATGGTGCCTTTCTACAATTTCAATATCAAAGCCCGTGTCTGCCAGTGTTTTTGCGACTGTTTCCATAACCTTAATCATTATATTAATGCCCAAAGACATATTTGCAGAACGAAGCAGAGCTGTCTGGTTTGCAGTCTGATTTATCTGTTCTATCTGCTCTGCGCTGTAACCGGTGGTACAAAGTACAGTTGGTATTTGTTTTTCAATCGCAAAAGATAGGATTTCATCCAAAAGCTTCGGAGTTGAAAAATCAATAACAACGTCTGCTTCTTCTTTTACATCGCTGATTTTCTTGTATACCGGATAATCGCGGGTTCCCTCTGAAATATCTACACCTGCTACAATTACCGCCTCTTCATCTTCTGCTACAATTTCTGAAATAGTTTTACCCATCTTTCCATTGCAGCCAGTCATAATTATTCTTGTCATATATCAGTTACCTCTTATACATTATCTCTTTCAGTATTACCTCTTTATATATTACCTCTTTATATATTGCTCCTTTACGTATTACTTCTTTAATATACTGCCTTTGTATATATTATCTTGATTGATGTTATCTTTTTTAGATTACTTCTACTAGTAATTATTGACAGTATAATTATAACCTTTAAAGTAATCCGTATTCTTTCATTGCTGCTGCCAGCTTTTCTTTATTGGCATCTTCCATCTCGGTCAGTGGTGCACGAAGAGAGCCGACATTCATTCCCATCAGGTTCATGGCCGCTTTTATAGGGATTGGATTTACCTCGCAGAATAATGCTTTCATTAAGTCAAGCGCCTCTAACTGCAAATCTTTTGCCTTTTCCACATTTCCTTTGAAATATTCCTCGCACATATCATGTGTCTGCTTTGGTGCTATATTGGAAAATACAGAAATAACACCTTTTCCTCCAAGAGAAAGAATCGGGATAATCTGGTCGTCATTTCCGGAATAAATATCCAGTTTACCTTCCGTAAGTCTTGCAATTTGTGCTACCTGTGAAATATTTCCGCTGGCTTCCTTTACTGCCACTACATTTTCTGCCTCTTTTGCAATTGCTGCGATAGTGGCCGGTTCAATATTAATGCCTGTTCTTCCCTGAATGTTATAGAGAATCACCGGAATTTTTATAGATTTTGCAATTGTGACAAAATGATTTTTCAGGCCATTCTGAGTAGCCTTGTTATAATATGGTGAAACTAAAAGTACACCGTCAGCACCGATATTTTCTGCCTCCTGTGACAGATAAACAGCAGTTTTTGTGCAGTTTGAGCCTGTTCCTGCAATTACAGGAATTCTTTTATTCACCTTATTTACTACAAATCTGATACATTCTAAATGTTCCTCATGCGTCAGTGTGGAAGCCTCCCCTGTTGTACCACATACAATAATAGCGTCTGTACCTCCTGCAATCTGCTGTTCCACAAGCTCGCCAAATACTTCATAGTTTACATCTCCGTTTTCATGCATAGGCGTTACAATAGCGACGCCTGCTCCTGTAAATAATGACATCTAATCCTCCTTCTGCCTGTTGGCATAAAATATTATAATCTCCAAATATTTGTAGAAAGCTGTCTGCATATCTTAATTTGTCAGTCATGCAATCAATATATGATATAACTGGTTAAAAACTGGTTACAATAACCGTGCTGTGGAGATAACTTCCTGTAAAAACAGAAAAGGCTGACGCGATGGCCAGCCTATTTATTACGCACTAACAGCATATAATAAAATGTTCATAGCTCTCCATCCAAAGATTTCTCATCATCAGATGACAGTCATACAATTATTCACTGTATGCCCAAGAAATAAACCGGCATATTTATTTCTTTCGGCATCCTTCCCTTTCATGTCCTCTCACCTGCCCTGCCGGCATCAAGGACACTACTCTTAAAAGATGCAACCTCTACTTATATTTTTCAATTAAACTTATGTTAGCACTCATATACGATATTGTCAAGATGTTATAATATTATTTTTTTATTTATATGATATACATTTACGTGATATACATTTGTACGCTGAAGGCATACAACACTTCTGTCAGTCCGCCGTATCATATTCCAGCTTTGATACAGATACCTCATAAGCGGTATGCTTCTCTATCTCATCTTCACTAATCTTCTTTACATATTCACGGCTCTGTACACGGCCCCAGACCTGTATTTTGCCGCCAACCTCAAAGGTCGATGCAAATCTTGCATTTCTTCCCCAAGCAATACATGGGATATAATCGCTCTTTCCATATGGTCTGTTTACCGCAATCAGCAAATCAGCAATTTCACGGCCCAGTGGCGTTTTTCTGTAAATCGGCGCCTTGCAGATAAATCCGTCAAGATAAATCTGATTGGTCTTTCCCGCCTCTGGATTTTCATCCACAAACTCCCATTCCCTTACAAATACAGACAATACAAGTTTATTTTTTAATCCCTCATGTCTGTTGTAGGAACGGAACTGTCCCGAAGTTTCTACCAGTCTTCCCACACAATTTTCAGTCACATCCACCAGTCTTTCAGAAACCATAAGAGGTATAATGTCAGACAATTCACTTAATCTGCTCACGGCCACATCTACTATGTAGAAGCCCTCTCCATATACCTGATGGCTGTATCTGAAATCAGAAACGATTTCACCTATAATGCTTACCCTGTTGTTCTCAATTACCTTATCTACCATTCGTATTTTCTCCCTTCTGAAAATGACCTTTTTACCCGTTCTTGTAGTAGTATCCCGGGCAGGCCTGTGTTTTAATTTTTTCTCTATATATAGTATGCCCAATTTTTTGATTTTAGAACCAAAAAATTTATTTTTTATTTCTCTTCTCCAATCAATTTTCCGCCATTTGCTGTTTTCGAATAAACGCCCTCTTTCTAAGCGTAGGGTCCAGTATCTTCTTTCGAATCCGCAGATTTTTCGGAGTAATTTCAAGCAGCTCATCTGTATCAATAAACTCCAGACTTTCCTCCAGACTTAAAATCTTTGGCGTGGTAAGTTTTAAAGCATCATCTGAACCAGATGCGCGGGTATTGGTAAGCTGTTTCTTTTTACAGACATTTACCTCTACATCCTCGGCCTTGCCAGTCTGGCCAATCACCATGCCAGAATAGACCTTTTCCCCCGGACCGATAAACAGCACGCCTCTCTCCTGTGCATTAAACAATCCATAAGTAATACTTTCCCCTGTTTCAAAAGCGATAATGGAACCCTGTTTGCGATACTGAATTTCTCCCTTAAACGGACCATAGCCGTCAAAAATAGTATTAATAATTCCATTTCCCTTTGTATCTGTCATAAATTCACCGCGGTAGCCAATCAGCCCTCTGGATGGAATGGAAAACTCAAGTCTTGTATAGCCGCCATTTGACATCGCCATACCCTGAAGTTCTCCCTTTCTCTGCGTCAGCTTCTGAATCACCGTACCGGAAAACTCCTCGGGAACATCAATATAGGCAAGCTCCATAGGCTCAAGCTTTTTGCCCTGCTCATCCTTCTTGTATAATACTTCTGCTTTGCTGACAGCAAACTCATAGCCCTCGCGTCTCATATTTTCAATTAACACAGACAGATGAAGCTCACCGCGTCCAGATACCTTAAAGCTTTCCGTAGTATCAGTCTCCTCCACACGAAGGCTGACATCTGTATTCAGTTCGCGAAACAGACGGTCACGCAGATGTCTTGAAGTGACAAATTTGCCTTCCTGCCCTGCCATTGGACTGTCATTTACCATAAACTGCATGGCAATCGTAGGCTCTGAAATCTTCTGAAACGGAATCGGCACCGGATTTTCCGGTGAACATAAAGTATCTCCGATATGAATTCCCTCTATACCAGATACCGCAACTATCGAGCCAATGCCAGCTTCTGTTACTTCTACTTTGGAAAGTCCATCAAATTCATAAAGCTTGCTGACCTTTACTCTTTTTTTCTTTTCAGGGTCATGCGCATTTACAATCACAACCTCCTGATTTACTTTCAGATTTCCATTATCAATCTTTCCAATACCAATGCGACCAACATATTCATTATAATCGATTGTACTGACAAGCATCTGTGTATCTGCATCCGAATCACCCTCCGGAGCCGGAATATAGCTGACAATTGTCTCAAATAATGGTTCCATGTCCTTTTGTTCATCCTCAAGCTCTACAATAGCATAACCTGCCTTTGCAGATGCATATACAAATGGACATTCAAGCTGCTCCTCAGAGGCATCTAAATCAATAAATAACTCCAGTACTTCATCAATAACCTCTTTCGGTCTTGCCTCCGGCCGGTCGATTTTATTAATACACACAATAACCGGAAGATTCATTTCCAAAGCCTTTTTCAATACAAATTTGGTCTGAGGCATGGCACCCTCAAATGCATCAACTACCAGAACGACGCCGTTTACCATTTTAAGTACACGTTCAACCTCGCCGCCAAAGTCCGCATGTCCCGGAGTGTCGATAATGTTAATTTTTGTTCCTTTATAATGAACTGCTGTATTTTTGGAAAGAATGGTGATACCACGCTCGCGCTCAATATCATTGGAGTCCATAACGCGTTCCGCAACTTCCTGATTTTCACGAAAAACACCACTCTGCTTAAGCAGTTCATCCACAAGAGTTGTTTTTCCGTGGTCAACGTGAGCAATAATTGCAATATTTCTAATGTCTTCTCTTTTTGTTTTCATTTCTTACTTCCTCTGATTCTATTCTTTATGATAATATTTTAAGTGAACATGTCAAGTTTACCATATTTTTGTATAATTACAAGATTTTTTTGAGGAAACGAAAGGCCCGATATATGAAAAGACTTTATCATAAAGCTTTTACAAAATCACTTCTCCATTCACTACCCCAAAAAACAATTCCTCCGACTTTTCTATTTCGGCCTGTCCGTTTGTCGCTTCAGTTACCTTTTTTATAAATCTTTCCGATTCCTCCGCCTGTACTGCTATCTTAACAGTGACTGCCTGCGCATATTCTGTATCTATGGTAAATATATCCATTTGCCCGATAATATACTGTATTTTTCCGATTCCGTTATAATCTGTATGCACTGTAATCTGATAACCGGAATATTTCTCCATAATATGTGCGGCTGCCAATCCTTCCTTGACACAGCGTTGATATGCTCTTACAAGTCCGCCTGTCCCAAGAAGAGTGCCCCCAAAATATCTTGTCACTACTACGGCAGTGTTATGAATGCCTTCTCCAAGCAGTACCTCCAGTATTGGTTTTCCAGCAGTTCCTGACGGTTCGCCGTCATCACTGCAACGACTGTATTCATTATTTCTGCCAACCACAGCCGCGGAACAGTTATGAGAGGCATTCCAGTTCATTTTTTTTATGGAATCAATAAACTGTGCTGCCTCCTCTTCAGAATTTACAGGTTTTAAAAATGCGATAAATCTGGATTTTTTTTCTATAATCTCTGCTGTTGTTTCTTCATATAAAACTTTATAACTCTCTGCCATATCTGTCCTTTGCTCTCTAAATCCATTTCAAAAAGGAAATTTTATTTAAGATAAATCCTTATTCCATATAAATTTTTATTTGATATGAATTTCTATTTAGTATAAATTTCTATGGTGTATGAATTATACACACTCCATTTTGAATCTCTGACGGCAATGCATAAACTGCATCCGAATCATAGCTGTTTTTTCCCTGAAAGGTAGTAGCATGTGTAACCGTCTGACGTGTTTCTGCTGGACAATTATCTCCTGCCAGCTTTCCGGATACTGTACATATGGTATACTGCAAATGACACTTACAGCTTTCCGTCGGTATATTTTTATCACTAAACACCTCTGTACGCGTTCCACATACTCCTTCAATCGCAAGATAACCACAGTTTGTACATACAGTCGCCTCTACAACAGAATCCGGTTTTTCCGGCTCTTCATAAGTGTATCCCTTGGCATCATGAATCTCCTTCATAATAATACTCCACAGTTTATTATGATAGCTTGTGCTTCCACAGTATTTTTCAAGGTCCATATTTTCATCAAAACCAGACCAGATACTTGCAGTAAGATAATCTGTATAGCCTGCAAACCAGATATCGTAGTTATCGGAAGTAGTTCCGGTTTTTCCTGCAACATACTGATTGTCTATATTCGCCAGTTTTCCTGTTCCCTCTGTCACAACATCATGCATGGCCGAAGTAAGCTGATAGGCAGTTTCTTCTTCAATCACCTTTCGAATCTCCGGATTCGCTTCCAGAATAATCCGACCATTGCTGTCTGTAACTTTTGTATAGTATACCGGCTCTATATACATGCCATTATTTGCAATAGCAGCATAAGCCGCTGTCAACTCTTCATTATAAACACCTCTCGTCAGACCTCCAAGTGCTGTTGCCTGATTAATATCGGAGACAATAGAACCATCCGCCAGTTCCATCTCATCTACCAGAGAAGTAAAGCCAAAATTTAAAAGATATTCAAATGACAGCGCAGGTGTTACATCTGTAATACAGCGGACCGCAATAACATTCATAGAATCCCTGATAGCTGTTCTGATTGGGTTCAGACCTCTGTAACCGCCCTTATACCAGTTATTTACCGGCCTTCCGTTGGAATAATTATATGGTTCATCATTATAAACAGTGGCAAGTGTCATATCACATGCATCGATTGCCGGCGCAAATGCCGCCAGAACCTTAAAACAGGAACCCGGCTGCCTTGGGGAGTGAGTTGCGCGATTTAATGACAGGCTGGTTTCCTTGGTGCCGCGTCCTCCGACAATGGCAAGAATATGTCCTGTTTTCTGGTCCATAACCGTAAATGATACCTGCGGCTGGAGCGAATACAGACATTTTTCGCCAAGCTCTGTATCTCCTTCTTTGAAGTATTCAGCCTTAAATCCGTCGATACAGCCCTGTATATCCTCCATATTGTCAAAAATCAATTTAAAATCTGCCTGTCCAAGAAGATTCTTATAATAATAAGTTAAATCCACATTCGAAAAATTTTCCACACTTCCGTCGGCTCTCTGCACAGACCATCTCCAGTCAAAGGAATAATATATATTATCTGGATAATTATCCGGATTAGAAGTTTGTCTGTCACAGATTTCCTGAATCTGCTGGTCCTGAGTGGAATAAATATTGAGTCCTCCGCTGTAAAGCAGATTCGATGCCTGTTCATAGGTATAGCCCTTCTGCTCCTGAAGGTCCTTCAATATCTGTGAAATCAATTCATCTACAAAATAGGAATATGGTGTATTGTTCTGCTCCGTCTCCACACTGACGGTCTGAATCCGGTCATAAACATTGTCATTGATAGCCTCATCATATTCTTCCTGACTGATATAGTTAAACTCTTTCATTTTATCAAGCACATCTTCACGCCGTTTTACATTTTCTTCCGGATGAGTAATTGGATTATATTTATACGGGTTCTGTGTAATAGCTGCAATTACTGCGCTTTCCGAAATATTAAGCTCTGATACATCTTTATTAAAATACCGGAGAGACGCCGCCTGTACACCATAACAGCCTGCTCCCAGATTAATTGTATTCAGATAATTCTCCAGAATCACTGTCTTTGACTGTACCTTCTCAAGCTCTACGGCAAGATATTGTTCCTGAATCTTTCTTTTTATCAGCTCGCCGAGAGAACTCTCATTTCCGCCGTTGACAAATACATTATTTTTTAAAAGCTGCTGCGTAATCGTGCTGGCTCCCTGCTTTTTACCCGCTAACACAAACTCAACACCGGACCTTAAAATACCTTTCACATCGATGCCATTGTGCTTGTAAAAACGCTCATCCTCTATACCTATAAACGCTTTTTGCAAACAGTCCGGAACTTGGTCAATCGAAACTGGTATTCTGTTCGAACCGCTTGCCACAAGCTTTTCAATTTCATTTCCATCGACATCATAAATGGTGGTAGATACTCCTGACGGCGCAATGCTGATAGCCTCTACGTCGGGAGTTCCTTCCAGTATTCCGCTCGCCATGCCAAGCCCAACAGAGATTCCCACTGCACCTAGCAGAAGAATTGCCAGAACAAAAATCCTGAAAAAATTTATAATCAGCTTGGTTGAAAGCTTTCTTCTGGCTGATACCAGTGTCTTATGCTTTTTTATAATACTGTTTTTACTATAATTCATTTCCTTTGCCCTTTCTTCTTTTAATCATCAAACTTCGCTTAACGACATTGATTATACCAGATTTTGCCTTTCTTTTAAAGCATTAATTCTATTAAATTATTGGACTTATTTTTTTTCTTATACAATTTCATGCATAATTTTTACTGCTTTTGAAAACACTACTGACGAAAGGTTGTGAAATTGAAAAAATATAAAAACATAGAAAGGATATACGTTGCAGGCATTTTTTCAACCTTATTTGTGCCGCTTGTGTCACAAATAGTGCTATGTCTGCTGCATGGTACAAAAAATGGAAAATGTATATATATTTTTTGACGACTGTACAAAGGTTGACAATGACAAAGTATCCATAAGTGATATTGCAACTGTCTACTGCAGCAATAAAAATTTAAAAAACAAAATCAATGCCTTAAAGGTATACACCTTCCCAAATCCGTCAAAACAAAAAAAAGATAACTCTGATTCTGATAATGGCAGAATTATTATTACCGCACTGAAAATATTTGAAATTATCCTGTCGGAATATCCTGATGTAAATATTATTCCCACAGGGAGCACAGATATTATTATTGAAAAAAACAGCAAACAGCCTTCACTGCCCTATGTCCGGCTGAAAACAGCATTTATCTGTCTGATTGTTTTCTTCGGCTCTGCATTTACTATTATGGCATTTAATAATGATGTGCAGGTGCATGATGTATTTGCTCAGATTTATGAACTGTTTGCCGGTGAAGAACATGAAGGCTTTACAGTCCTTGAATGCAGTTATTCTATTGGACTGGGCGCAGGGATTCTTATCTTCTATAACCATTTTGGTAAAAGGAAACTTTCAAAGGACCCTACTCCATTGGAAATTGAAATGCGGCTGTATGAAAATGATATCAATACCACTTTAATTGATGGTGTAAAAAGAAGTAATAAACATATTGATGTAAATTAGGAGGAGTAAAATGAGACAGGTATTGCTCGCCATAATCGGCGGGGCTTCGGGTTTCGCGGTATCCGCAGGGGTCTTTGCACTGATTACGGCATTGAGCCTTATTCCCCGCATGGCAGATAAAACACACACCGGACAATATGTAAAATCTTATGAAACCTGTGTTTTGACAGGCGGGCTGTTTGGCATAATCCTTTTCTTTTTAAATATAAATGGCTATGATGTATCTCTGTGCCGTCTGCTTGAAGATATGCTTCCTGTAAATGATTTTCTTATGGAACTGCTCTTTGTTCAGCTTCCGATTGCCTTCTGTGGCATCTTTATTGGTATTTTTGGTGGTACGCTTTCTGTCTCTATTGCGGAAAATCTGGATGTTCTTGCAGTTTTTGGAAGACGCACAAAGCTGCATTATGGAACAGGAGCTGTTATATTAAGCTTTGCTGTTGGAAAAGCGCTTGGCTCATTTCTGTTTTTTTATAAAGAGTGGTTTTAGCATAGAAAAAAGGTTGAAAAAATATACAAACATAGAAAGGATATAAGCTGCAAGCATTTTTTCAGCCTTATTTGTTCCACTTTGTATTACAAATAACACCACGGTCATATATCAAAATATGTGACATGGCTTGCAGCATGGTACAAAAAATGGAAGATGAAATCAAAAAAAATTATGATGAATATGTAAAAAGTGTAACTCCTACTACAAGTTTTCCAAAAAACTTGTTCAACGCTTTCTGGATTGGAGGATTAATCTGTGTTCTGGGACAGGCATTGTTGGATTTTTTCAAGTATATGGGATTTAAAAAAGATATTGCAGGATTTTATGAAATGCTGGTACTGATTCTTTTATCCGTGCTTCTCACAGGTTTTGGAATTTATCCCAAAATAGCAAAATATGCCGGTGCGGGAACTCTGGTACCAATTACAGGTTTTGCAAACTCTGTTGCTTCTCCTGCGATTGAGTTTAAAAAAGAAGGACAGGTATTTGGAATTGGATGTCGTATTTTCTCAATTGCCGGACCAGTAATTCTGTACGGAATTTTATCAAGCTGGCTGTTGGGATTAATTTACTGGATATTAACAATTCTTGGAGTATTTTAGAACTTTGTTAAACTGACAGTTAAAATTATTTACAGACGCTTGATAAATTCAAAATATATTAAAATTCCATCAACCTGATAGTCCGAATCAATTTGTTGAATATCGATAATACATGAAATATTTTAAATTTCTGTTAACTGACTATTTAGCTGATTGACTAGATATTAAATCATATTGAAAACAGCTTATAATTTTATAGAAAGGATGAGAGAATATGTTTCTTGGACAGGCAAGTATTAAATATAAAGAAGATGTATTTATTCAGGGCTATGGCTCCGTAGTTGGACAAAAAGAAGGAGAAGGGCCTCTTGGCAGTCTTTTTGACGAGGTAGTGACAGACCCAAACTTTGGCGGCGAAAACTGGGAGGATGCAGAAAGTAAGCTTCAGGAAAAAATCGCAAATACGGCGATAAAAAATTCCGGCCTTGAAACAAAGGATATCCGATATATTTTTGCAGGAGATTTACTTGGACAGTTAATCGCAACCTCCTTTGGATTGAAAAATCTAAATATTCCCCTATTTGGACTGTATGGAGCCTGCTCTACCATGGGCGAATCTATCTCATTAGGCTCCATGTGTATTTCTGGCGGATATGCAGAGCATGTATTATGCATGACCTCAAGCCACTTTGCCAGCGCAGAAAAATCCTTCCGTTTTCCGCTTGGCTATGGTACACAGAGAAAATTTTCCGCCACATGGACCGTTACAGGCGGAGGAGGCGTCGTACTTGGAAAATCAGGTGGAACAGCCAAGGTAACAGGTATTACGACTGGAAAAATTGTAGATTATGGATATAAAGATAAGGAAAATATGGGAGCATGCATGGCACCTGCCGCAGCAGATACGATTTACACACATTTGCAGGATTTTGAGACTTCACCGGAGGAATACGATAAAATTATTACAGGAGATTTGGGATATATCGGACAGACAATTCTTTTAGACCTTCTGGATGAAAAAGGGTATCGCATCGAAAAAAATCATATGGACTGTGGACTGGAAATTTTTGACAGTGAGGCGCAGGATACACATGCTGGAGCCAGCGGCTGTGGATGCTCCGCCTCTGTATTGTGCAGCCTAATTCTGGGAAATATCGGGAAAAAGACATGGAAGAAGGTTTTGTTTGTACCTACTGGAGCATTGTTTTCACCAGTATCCTCGAATGAGGGACAGTCAATTCCCGGAATTGCACATGCGGTGGTAATTGAGGCTGTATAGACAAAACCGGATAAAAGAATCTTTTGGTTTGATTAGATGAGATAAAAGAGTATTTTAATTTAGTTAAACAAAATATTGGCAGTTAAACATAAATAGAAAAAATGATAAAATATGGTGAAAGGAAAGGAATCTTCATATGATTTATTTAAAAGCGTTTATTGTAGGGGGAATTATCTGTGCGATTACGCAGATATTTATTGATAAAACAAAGCTTATGCCGGGAAGAATTATGGTGGGACTTGTGGTAATTGGAACAATTTTGGGGGCCTTTGGATGGTATGAGCATTTAATTGACTTTGCGGGAGCAGGAGCCAGTGTTCCACTGGTAAGTTTTGGGAATGGACTTTGGAAAGGGGTTAAAGAAGCGGTTGATGACGAAGGGTTTATTGGGATATTTATGGGGGGATTTAAGGCTGGAGCAGTAGGAATTTCAGGGGCACTGATTTTCGGGTATCTGGCATCACTGGTGTTTAAGCCGAAGATGAAGGAGTAGGGAAATTTGTGAAAAGGTATATAAAAGGAAGATTGTATGAGGGACACAGAAGGAAGATGTTGAAGGTCTGCAATTCCCATTACGCAGTTTAGAAGCGCTAATCGTCTGAAGCTCTGCTAAAAGCATCTGTGTCAGGGGCCAACTCGCCTTGAAAGTTTTTGTAAAAATATACTCTTATGAGGCTCAAACAAACCCCTGACGCAGATAACGCAGAGTTCCAGACGATAAGTGCTTCTAAAAACTGCTCCACAGGGAATCGCAGACCTTCAACATCTTCCTTCTGCTGTGTTTCATAAGAATTTTATAAAAATTTCCTGATTTTAGGTTCAATGTTTGATAAGTATATGGTCTTGATTTTTTACAGGCAGATGTTTCGATATAGTTGTTTTTTTCTGCTTTGACGAAAGCAGCATTATCGCTTTTGTCATTTTCTTATAAAAGTTTATTCTAAATCTATGAGTCTGATACTCAATTCAGAAAAAACGAAATTACATCTATTGATGCACAGCTGATGAATGGAAGATGAAACAGAGCGTTCTAATCCCTATGAAATGACCCGAAGCTTCTTAGTTTTCAGAATTTTGCGTTATTTCTGCCAAGGGGTTGTCTGAGCCTTGAAAAATATCAAGCTTAGAAAATCTCCAAGGCGAGTTGCCCCTTGACAGAAATGCTTTTAGCAAAATCCTGAAAGCTTAGAAGCTTCAGGGTCATGCAATGGGATTAGAACGCTCTGTTTCATCTTCCATTCACCGGCGTCCCTCAGCCACCAGCCTCAACCAACTCCTACCTTACAATCACCTTTGCCTTAAACTCCATCGGCACATCTTTCCCTTTCCCGCTTGGAATCGGCACTGAGAAATTCGGAGTCCCATCCTCATTCCAATAAATCCTCATCAGCGTAGTATTCCTTCCCGCATCATACAACGGCTGATAACTCTTATCAATCAAATACTTCTCTTCCTGTCTTGCATGATAAACCATAATATCATGCCCCTCTTCATCCTTTGTAAAACTGTTATGTCCCGGCCCAAACTGTTTATTCTTCTTTGTACTCTGAAATACCGGATATGGTGACTTTGTCCATGAACGCGGGTCGAGCAAATCTGCATTTTCATCTGCCGTACACATTCCAACGCAGTAAAGCGCATCTGTCCCCGATGCAGAATAGGTAAGGAACAACCTGCCATTTCTGTGCAAAAATCCCGCTCCCTCACATACAGGAAATCCGTGTCTTTCCCAGTTAAACTCCGGCGACACCACCGGACAAATTCTCGAAGAATCAATTGTCCATGGATTTACCATCTTTGCAGCATAAATTACCGAATCTACCGGATGTTTTTCTGCCCAGAAGAAATATAATTCACCATGAAGCTGAAGCACCGTATGGTCCAGAGAAAAATCTGTAAATGCAATCGTATCTTCTACTGTCTTCTTTACCTGTCCAAGGTCTACCCATTCTCCTTCAAACGGGTCTGCAGCCTTGCACTGTAATACATGAGGTCTGATAGACCATAAATCATTCTCATCAATTGAAGTAGTATAATAAATATACCATGTTCCATCAATAAAATGAATTTCCGGTGCCCAGATATGAGGACTCTGAAAGCCCGGCAGAGGGTCTCTGTGATAAACCACTCTTTCCACATATTCACCGGAATCATCTGCAAGTCCTTCCAAAGTGGAAGCCCTTCTTATCGTAATATTCCGATACTGATATTCTCCAATCAAATTGTGTTTATCATCCGTATGAGAGGCAGTAAAATAAAACATACCATCTATATGCTTATAGACAAACGGGTCTGCTCTGTGACGAATAATCGGGTTTGTATAGAGATGCTGATAAATGGTTCCTGTCACCTCTGTCTCACCCTCCATATCTGTATTCACTGTTCCCCATGTTACCTTCTTGTCCTCTTTTTCGCCATTGGAATATGTTACCTGTACTCTTTCCGGCAGTTCTGGTACTTCTCCTTTTTTCACCTCTATACAAATCTCTTCAATCTCTTCAATCACTACTTCTTCCGGCTTGCCATAAAGCTTTTGCAGTTCAGTAAGTATCTCTTCTGACACCTCTACTGGTTCCGAGACTCCGGTATATTCCGGCACGTCTCGTCTGGATACAATCTGCTCATGATATTCAATTAAATCTTTTGATGTATATACATATACCTTTGATATGTCCTGCGGCCGTTCTGGTACCTTTTCCCCATACACTTTAAAACCATCTTCTGTCTTTACAAGCTGAGGCTTTGTCATTCTTCCGAAGCCATACTCCGCAAAAAGAATTCCGTTATTTCCGTTCAGAGCATACCAATCTATTTTATCATAGCTGTACTCCAGATGCAGACTGTCTGATTCTGCATTCTTCCAGTTCATAGTATATGGTCTTACATAAAAGTTTGTTCTTTTCATTAAATTTCTTCCTTACCTTTCCTAAATATTTGTTTCTTCCAACAGGACAGCAACTGCTTTCATTTCCTCTGTAACTACAAGCTTTAAAACTCCATCTTCCACTTTGACATCTACAAAACTGTCTGAATATTGGTCTGCAACTACTGTCGCGCAACCCTCTGGAAGCTCTATCTCTATTACCTCTGGAAATTCTTCATGAAACACATGAACCAAAGCATATGCCCCGCCATTTTTTCCGGTTCTCACAACTCCCTGCCAGCCTTTCAAATGTCTTTCACTTGTAATCTTCGGACCAAAACGGTAGGTATACCCTTCTTTAATTATCGGCGCAATCTTTTTATAAAATGCGATTCCATTGTCAATAATATCCCATTGTTCTTTTGTAAGCTCTGTCACATCACCGGACAGGCACATTCTTCCAAGAAATGTATTTGCAATGGAATATGCGATTCGCTTCAGGCTGTCCGTCTTTCGAATTACTGCCCATATCTGGCTTTGACGAGGAAGAATCGCTCTGTGAAGATTGGCGGCAATCACAGGAATTTCCTCACATTCATGTGCATCAGAAAAAGATGCCATAGAACACAGACTCATCATTAACGGTTCCAGTTTATGTCCACCTGAAGAACAGTTTTCAAGTATAATGCCGGGAATCTCTTCTGATACTTTTTTTACAAAGTTGACTGACGCACTCATATTTTTTCTAAGACCTTCTCCTAGAGATTCGCAGCCATCACAGCCGATACCTATGGTATCATTATAATCCATTTTCATATATTCAAAACCATATTTTTTCAAAGTTCCTATTACTTTTTCAGAAAGGTAGTCCTGTACCCATAAATCATTCATATCCCAGAATCTTCTGCTATAAGTAGAAATTGGATAACCGTCTCTCTTTAGTTGATGTTCTGTCATGTGATAAGCTTTTGCAGCGCTTCCTATATTGTCAATTTCAAACCAAATGCCGGGCTTCATACCTGTATTCTTTATTAACTCAACTGTTTTTTCGAGTCCCTGTGGAAATAAGGATGGTGATACATTATAGTCGCCCATGCTGATATCCCATGGAATGTTATCCTCTTTAAACCAGCCGCAATCAATCACGAAATATTCAAATCCTTTGTCCTTAATCGCATTGACAATACCTGCTATATTTTCATGTGACGGACAACCCCATGTAGTACAATATTCATTAAAAATAATCGGAAGATGCTCTTCACTTTCCGGTATGGTACGCAAATATTTTTCTCCGGACTGTGTCAGCCTCTGACAAATTCTGTCGATACCTCCACCGTGACATACACTGATTATCGCAGTGGGTGTTTCAAATGTTTCTCCCTTTTTTAATATCTTTGTCCAGTGTCCAAACTCTCTATCCGCAAGACCTCCTGAAATATGCAAAGCATCATCCTGACGATATACCTCCATCTGCCAAGAAGCCTCATGTGCAAGCTGCACACCCCAAAACACCTGATTTATCTTATCCTCTACGGCAACAAAAGGAAAAAATTTTTTTACCGGCATAGAACCTGTCTGCCCGAACCTCTCTGTTGATGCAGACCATGTAGACCATGATGGCTCAAGCTGCAAATCTTCTATGGTATCTGTACAGAGTCTTCCCTCATGACTCCATTTGCTTCTTAGACGGTGTATCAGCAGACTGTCCGGACCATCTCCTTCCAAAAACGGAGAAATATTTCCAAGTTCAAAGCTTGACAGCATTTCCAATGTAATATCTTTTTCAGAAATATTTTCTACAATATTTTTCATCTCAAAGCTGTCATCACCTTCATACCATGTTACAACATTACAGGCATTATAACCTCTTTTATCCTCCAAAAAAGTTTTTACTATTGTTACATCTTCTCTTTCTTCTACTATCTGGCTCTTATACTCCAGCCGGTTTGAAGATTCTCCGTTTCTCATGGAAGAACCATGTCCGTAACAGTTTGGATACATATCACCAATCAGTTTCATCTGTATTAATGAATTAATCCGATAAAATTTTGATTTGTTATCTTTGCCGTTCATATCGGCGGGAATTACAGAAAAACCTACTCTTGCATAGTCGGTTTCCAACTCATATTTTAAAATCATATCGCCGACTTGGATTCTTGATATCTCTTCAATTGCCATAAAACTTCCTCACATTCTGCCGCAGAATAACACGGCTAATCGCTATCAACAATCAACCAGCCAATTATCCTTTTACTGGTTATAATCAGTACAATCAGCCTTTTGCTGGTTGCATTATTTATCCATATTTTCTATCCATATTTTGGCTTATAAAATATAATTAAGTATATCATATTTTTCTTAGTTCCGCAAGTTAGAAGAAAGGGTTTCGTGAAATCAGACAGAAAAGATAAAAACCTCCCACGACATGTCGTGGGAGGAAGGGATTATAACTTTATGTCATTTTTTATTATTCAAGAACTGCTGAAATTGTATCAAGCAACTCTTTATTTGTTGCATTTGCAGCCTCTGTCAGTGCCTGTACTTTTTCGTATGGGTCACCGCCGTTGTCAAATACCCAAGCTTCAACACCAGCTGCGCCATCATACAAAGTAGCAGAATTATAATTATCGGCCAGCCATGTATCAAATCCAGGAATCTGAGCAGAACCATAACAGGTCCATTTTGAGGTTCTAACCTTCTCAAAGAAAGCATCGAAATAAGGAGCTCTGTCAATATTATATTTTTCCTTACCTACTGTATCACCACCTGCCTCTGTGGTAGGATGCTTTGCTTCATATGCTTTCCAGATTTCTTCATCTGTTGTAATCGGGCAGTTATTAATAGGTCCTGGAGCCAAACCAGATGCGGAAGCCAGCTCATCATTACCTACAACAGATGCAATAATTTCATCACGTTTGGAAATCTTAAACTGCCAGCCCTGAGAACCCCAGCAGAAGAATTTCAATACTTCATATGCTTCACGTGGATTATCTGTACCAGAATAAATACCACCAAAGTCCATAGTTGCAAGATAAGTATCACTGTCATTGTCAGATGTATGAGGAAGTACATAAGGAACCCAGTATACCTGTTTTGTATACATTTCGTCTTTATCCCAATATCTTTCCCAGCACCACCAGTTATCCCATCTCATGGCAACCAGACCTTCATCCTGTGGATAACGCTGGTCACCACCATCTTCATAACCCGGCATACCTACCATGTTTCCAGGAGCTTTCTGTCCATTTTCTCTCCAGCCTTTTTCAATCATCATACCGTCAGCCCAGTCTGTCAGGTCAAATTCCTTGCCATTCCAGCCAAACTCACCGATACAGTCAGCGTTTGCTGCGATTGGATACCATGTAATAACAGTAACAGCTTCAGAAATACCCCAGCCGCTTCCCTGATTATCAATGGTTACATCCTCTACACATTTCTCCAAATCTTCAAATGTCCAATCTGTAGAAGGCATTTCTTTATTTCTTTGTTTGAAGTAGTTCATATTCAGCCATGCTTCTGTTGGGAAGAACTTAACCGGTGTTGTCCACTTTCCTTCTGTTCCCAGATAACCAAGCTTATATTCATTGATACCACCGATTACATTCTGTGTATCCTTATCAGCTTCCCACATAAACTTCATATTAGCCAACATACCATTTCTAATGGCAAAGTCAGGTGTACCAAGTACCCAGAACACATCTGGCATCTGACTAGTACCCATATAGGAAGTCAGGTTCTGATTGTTTTCACCGGTTGTAGTTTCACTGACATTAATAGTAATATTTGGATACAAATCATTCCATTCCTTTGTCAATGATTTTGCAATAGGACCATCTTCCCAAAGCTGATAGGTAAGAGTGATTTCATCCTCTGTCATAGGGTCCAATGTTGCAGCATCTTTCTTCTCACTTTTTTTCCCGCATGCTGTAAACAAGCTTCCTGTCATTGCTACTGCAAGCGTTAAACAAAGTACTTTCTTTATGTTTTTTGACATAAAACATCCTCCTTTTCTTAAAATTTTTCCCTTTTTTTATTTATTGGCAGC
>CAJTOU010000011.1:31483-54442 GCA_910577835.1 uncultured Lachnospiraceae bacterium
TGTGTATAAGAGACAGCGCTTAAACCCTTGAATGTTTTTCTGATTATTCACCTGTGATACCCGCTCTGTCCACACTCTCTACAAACTGCTTTTGCAGTACTGCATAAATGATAAGCAGAGGTAAAATAGTCAGAATTGTTGCCGCCATACGAAATGCATCGTTAATCGTTGCTGAACTAGTCAAACCATCAGCATTACTATACTCTGATGCAAACACATCTTGGAAAATTGAAAGCTGATTAATCAGTGGTGTATACGTACCGACATTATCACTCTTTGAATACAGATAAAGCTGTGATAAATACTGCTCATTCCAGTACCATACAAATGAGAAGATAAGTACTACAATCAAAGCTCCTGATGCTGACGGAAGTGCAATCCTAAAGAAAGATTTAAAATGTCCTGCACCGTCTATCGATGCCGCCTCATTCAATACTGGCGGAATCTGTTTGAAGAACGACCAGCAAATCAGTATAAAAAGCTGTGACTTAAATCCATTTGCCAAAATTGCTGGTATAATAAATGTTTTCATAGTACCTACCCAGCCCAGTGAATTATAGAACTGATACTGTGTAGTCAGTGTTAATGAGCTAGGAAGTACAAAAGCAAAGATAATTAATCCAAATATAAGCTTTTTTCCCTTAAAATCATATCTGGCAAGACCATAGCCCACAATTGAGCAGGATATCACCTGACAAAGCGTCGGCAAACCTGAAATAATCACACTGTCCTTTAAGGCTTTCCAGTAATCCATAGCCTTCATCGTCATTTTGTAATTCTCAAAGCTTAACTTTGACGGTATCCAGTTAATGGAGGAATCAAGCAGGTCAGCAAGTGACATAAAACTCATGCTCAATACCTTCAGCAATGGATATACAAATACAAAACCAACACAGGTAAGTATAACATAAACAACGATTTTTTTCAAGAGCCCCATATCATCTTTTGTACCAAACATTATCTTGTGGAATTTTTCTTTTGACATTGGGGTTTTCGGCTGTTTTACTTTAACTTTTTTTTCTTTCTTTTTATTTTCTTCTGCAGATACTGCAACACTAGTCATCGTACTTACCTCCTCCCAAGTCTTTTCCTGCAAGTTTCATTTTTTCTTCTTTTGCAATTGCTTTCTGAAGCTTAACCTGATTCTTAATTAACTGCTTCTGATGCTTTGCAAGATTCTTTCTTGTCTTCTTTTCAAGCTTCTTATTTTTCTTAATCTGTTTTGCATAAACATCTGGTTTAGGCATAAAGCACAGAGCTACAACACCTACGAAAATCAGTACTACGAAGGCATACATCCATGCAAATGCTGCGGAATATCCGTAACCCTCAACACCTGTAATCGCATCTCTAAGCCATACGACAATCGGAGTAATAATTGAGTCCTGTGACATAAACACTACTGTATAAATAGCGTTCAAAAGCAACATTGGACGAATCGTAGGAAGCGTAATCTTCCAGAAACATTCCCAGTTTGAACCACCGTCGATTTTTGCAGCTTCGTAAAGAGAGGTATCGATTTTCTGCAAAGCTGCAAGGAAAATCAATATCTGTACTCCAGAATACCAGAGCAACAGGATAATATTTTCAAATACCCACTGTACGGAACTTGCCATCCACAATGGCAATGCCGAGTTCAACGCTTCTTCAATAATAGTGGTATCTACCGCCTGAATACCATTGCCTGTTGATTCTGATGTAATCATGCTCATTACAGGTCCACTCACGATAATAACCGGAAGGAAGAAAATCGTTCTATATATTCCCTTGCCCTTCAGCTTCATATTCAGCATCATCGCTATAATCAAGGCAAGCACTACAATAAGCGGAACACCTAATATCAGTTTTGTAATCAGTGTCATCATCTCTGTTGAGAGAGTGATATTCTTTTCAAAAACTCTTGTAAAATTCTGTATTCCTTTAAACTGAAAGTCTGTACCGCCTCCCGGTAAAAGACGTATAAAGTGAAAAGAATAGATTGCGGATAAAACCAGTGGATATGCCAGACACAGCAATACGCCTATAACATATGGAATAATAAAGAAATATCCCATTCTGTTTTCACGCTTTTTCAACTTTCCTTCCTGAATCTTTACCTTGATTTTTTTCTTTTTACCGTATTCGTCGAACAGTTCCATCCGTTCGCCCTGACCTAGAAGTTCTTCTACTGTATAAGTTTTCTTTTTCTTTGAGGAATCATCTTTTTCCTCTTTTGGAGCCTTCTCCTTCTTAGGCTTTGTTTCTTCTTTGATTTCTTCTGTTTTAGTTGACATTCTTCTTCACCTACCTTACTTGATTTTATAATCTAATCCGTTGATAGTTCCGCCATCAGCTGAAACAGTATTTTCCGAGAAGTTTACATAAACAATGGCTCCGTTGCTGTAAGTTACCTTTGTCAAATCTGTAACGCCGTCATAATTCTGCTCATGTTTGATAATCTGTGCACCCGATGTCTTTTCATTCACCTCTTTCAGGCTTTCATTAAATCTTGCAATTACTTCTACATACTGTCTGTAATCTGAAGAATAATTCCAGCTTGAATTTGTATACTGAAGTACCGTAGGACTTTCATAAGTCAAAAGGAAGGAAGGATATACTCCTGTCTCAATTAACTTTAAGAAGAACTCTGTCTGGTTTGCTTCAAAATTCACATACTCAGAATACATTTTCATGCTTCCCTTTAATACAGAAGTCATAAAAGGTATTTCTGCAGCCGCATATACATACATGGAAGAACTGATTGGCATATTCAGATATTTGTCTGTATACTTCCACAGATAGGAGAACGGCTGGTCAAGCGCAACATTTATATTGTTTTTCCTTACTTCCTCAAGTGCATTCGTATAATAATCTATGCTGTCTTTTCTGGAATGTATCACATCATTCAATGAATAGGTTGGCAGATTATTTGAAAATCCGGTAAGAGCTACATCGTCTACACCGCCGTCTGTCAGATTTCCTGCAAACTCTTTGACATATTCATTTGTCTTGGATGGTGTGAGCATTTTGAAAGTCTTATAGACATTCAAAAATCTGTCTGTTGCAGAATAGGTTCTCTTGCTGGCTGTCTTTAATGCTGTAAAGGTCGAATTGGATATTGCGTCATTAATATTAATCATATCCTGAAGCAACGCAATACTGATATCCGAATCCTTGTATTTTTCCAGCAAATCTTTCATGCCGCTGTTTCCGCCTAAATCTCCATCTACCTTGTAATCTGTATTTGGAAGATTATACATACCACCCTTCTGCCAGCCGTCATAAAATGCGGAAATATTGTTTACGCCATTTTCCTGAAGTTCTGTAAGAATATCGTCCATCTGGTCGATTGTTGTAGCTACTACATTTCTTCTGAATAACAGGAAGTTTTCCTTATCAAGACCAAGGAAGTCAACCCTTACATCATAATCTGTATCTGCATTTGTAGAAATAATTCCTTTATCAATCAACAGTTCTCTACACGCATTGGCAAGACCGGAATAATTTGCTTCCTCACCGCTTGCGAGTAAAAAGTCAACCTGAACATCATCAGTCAGAATATCTGTTACCTGTGTGATTGCAGCACCACCATTATTATCCAGTGGTTCCGGATAAGTATTGCGGTAAACAATCGCAGAATATGCATAATTTTCAAATGTGCTGTCCTGACCATTTAAAGTACCTACAATCTGACCATTATACTCACCTTCTGTTACAAAACCAAGCACTGCGATATCCTTTTCATGACTTCCATTATTGAAGAAAGAATAATCATGAACCATGCCATAGTAAGGAGCTACAATATTTTCCACACTATTCATATCTTCTCTCAGTTTATTCTCATCATTGCCGCCTGTGCTGTCAAAACTTAAATCATCACCATATATTCTTCTTCTAAATGGACTCTTATACTTTGGTGTACCATCCTGATAGTAATCCATAAAGTCAACAATAATACCATTTGCATCTGGCAGAATCATATAACCATCCGTATCACCTCTGTCAGTATAACCAAGCAGAGGAAAGATATAAACATCACCCATCAAAAAACAGGTTTTGTTTTCATCATAGTTTTCGTTGATAGAATCTTTTGGAATCCTTGTATGAATTCCTGTTTCATCCAGCTTTACCTCAAGGTCGAACTGAAGATTCATACCCATAAGGTCTTTACTTCCGTTATGATTGTCAAAATCCAAATGGGCTACAAAACCATTTTCCAACTTATCATAAGTAATAGTAGCATCTCTTGAAAAAGCTGAATAGTTTTCCTTATCATACTGACCGGAACGTGACTGTACCTCTGCATCATATTTTACAGGTCTAATTGTCACTCCTGATGTAATTCTGCTATATGCAGGTACCTGACTGCTTCGTACATATGCTTCTTCGTCTTCCAGTGTAGACCGAAGCAATGTGCCGGTTTTCTTATTTCTGATAATAATAGATAATGTTTCCTGCTCTACATACAGTTCATAATCTCCTGCTTCACATACATACATATGCCCGTCAATGGTTTTTGAGGCATCAAAGATATTGTCTGATTTCAGCTCGGAATCTGCCACTGGCTCCTGGGTAGCCTTTGCATAAGCAAGACTTTTTCTCTCCGCTGTTGGCGCCACCAGATAATCCAGTGCCGCTTCAACGGCCTCCAGCGTCATACCATCTGTCGGGATTGCTGAACCTATCTTATCAATAAATTCTACGCCGGTCTTCTTTTTATAGATTCCATTTGCGTCTGGTACTGGCTCACCAGGTGCCGTATTGTTGCCTGTCTCTTCTTCATTTGTATCTGTCTCTTCTGCGTTTGTATCATCTGGGGTATCATTTGTGGCAAATGATACAATTGGTGTAAGCATTAAACATACAAGTGCAGCGCTTAAGAATCTTTTAAGTTTACTTGCCGCCAATTCGGTTCACCACCTCTCCGCCGAATGAGGTAAAGAATCCAACTATCTGAGCAAAAAGAATATAAATAACAAATGCCATTAATACAAATACAAATGCTGCAAATATTGTCAGTCCTATTACCTTAAACGTTTCTTTTACTGAATAGTTATTAAGTTCCTTAATAGACAGGAATATTAGTATTACAATCCATGTAAACATAATAATATTTGCAAATTCAATCACAAACATTTCATTATATGTTACCACCATTCCAAACAGATAGATAAATGGCTGGATTACAATATATGGCATAAATGAATAAACATAGCCCACTAATATTTCCTTAAATCTCGCTTCACCATCATTAATTGTACAAATAAGATATGTAACAATGGCTGCCGCTACTAATACAATTACAATCTGCAGAACATCAGTTGGAATATTGTATCTTCCATCTCTGACATATTTTACCAGAAATCCGCAGAAATATCTGTTAACAATATAGAATACAATACCGACTACCCCGACAATTGTGGTAGCAACGTAGGAGCACATTCCTTCTCGTTTTACGCCATAAGTTCCGTCGAACGGATGTCTCATATACTTAAATCCATAGAATATCTGTCGGTACAGCATTTTGCTTCTCAGATTTTTTGTGGCATTTCGCACAGGATTGAAGATTCCTTTTTTCTTATCCAGTTTCTTCAAAACCTTATAGGCAATCACCAGTACAGCAATCACAATAATCGCATGCATAACATAGTTATTCAGCCATATATTTCTGATTTCCCAGTATGCATCGGAGTATCCTTCTTTTTCTTTTGCAAGTCTGTAAAACTTCAGTGATTCTTCATATTCAGCCTCATTAAACAGAGCACGACCCATAGCCATATTTGCGTAATCGAAAAGTCCGTTCATCTGAATAACCTGCTCCAGAGGCTCTCTGCTTTCCTCATACTTGCCCTCTTCAAAATAATCAAGAGAGTCATGTACAAGATTTGTAAACTCTGTTGGTTTGAAAATATGAATTGTGCTGCCTGTTGTATCCAAAACATACAAATAATCTCTGAAATCAACTTCTACTGCAGCAAGACTTTGGAAAAGACCAATTCTGTATGCAGATGTCTCATCCTTTGCACCAAAGGTAAACAGAAGCGAACCCTCACTTGTGTACTCATAAATATAACCATCAGATGTACCTACAAATATGCTCTTATGTTTTCCTACGCTGACTGCAACACTGTTCAGCGGATAAATATCACATTCCAGAAGATTTCCGCCCGCAATATTCAGCTTTTTTACCGGAAAAGCGGTTGATACATTTGATGTTACAGTATAAATAAGTCCCTTGTCATCAATTCCAATATTGGTTGTACCAGCCGGTGCAATCTGTCTTTTTGCTCTCTGCGCATCTGACAGCACCAAATTCAGAAAAAGTGTGGTAAGTGTTACAGTAGCAGTATTGGTTGCGAAATATCCAAGAAAGGTTCCTCCGTTTTTCGGTGAAATCTGAACAACACCGTTTGTATTACCAACGGATGAAATATACATGTTTCCTCCCTTGTCTACTACCAGTTTCTGTGGTACAAAACTTGCAGTACCATATAACACATCGTTCGGCTTTCCATAAGTAGTAATAAGATTGCCTTCCATATCGTACACAAGAATTGCGCCCTCACGTCTGCCGGCATACTGCTGGTCAGCTACATAAAGAAGCTTTTCCCCTTCATCATTTTCCCAGACAAACACACCTGTCGGGTTCTTCATATCCTCTTCACCAATAATACGAATCAGGTTTCCGTTGATATCACTCACTACTACTCTGTGATTTCCCGTATCTGCTGTATAAATATTTCCTTCGCTGTCAATCTTGATATCTTCCGGCTTGTTAAACTCAAAGTCATCCTCGCCTTCAATATCAGACTGAATCTTTGTAATGGTTGTATACGGCGTATATGCCGTCTGTGTTTCTACTAATTCTCCATAGCCATTCTGTGTATATGTGATATACGGTACTTTTGCGTAAGTAACTACCGGCTCTGTAATACTGCTGATAAAAAACAGTACCGCAAACAGAAGTGCTATGGCGCGTTTATAAAATCTCTTCATATTGACCTCCTTATAAAATTTCAATCATTTTCATATACTATTTAATACCTGAACTTGCCATTGTATTCATAACGTCTTTCTGACAGAAGATGAATAAAATTAACTGAGGTATAAACATGATTAAGGAGGCTGCCGCTGCTACACCTTGACCCTGAACAGCATTGTTCGCATTGGCAAGAGTGGTCATATAAAACGCAAGCGTCTTCATGCTGTCTGTATTGATAAAGTTATTTGAACTGTCAACATACGGCCATACCTGATTGAATGCAAGAATTACACCTGTCGCAATCGCCGGTTTTACAAGCGGCAAAATGACTGTCCAGTAAATCCTGAATGGTGTGGCACCGTCAATCGACGCAGCTTCAATCAGTGCATCCGGCACGCCGTCAACGAACTGTTTAATAAGGAACAGGCTGACAGGTGCTGCAAGCAATGGAAGAATATGTGCCCAATATGTATTCAAAACTCCCATTCCATTCATAATCAGGTAACGAGGAATCAATACGGCTGCAGGCACAAACATCATTGCCTTCTGGTTGATTGTAAAAATAAGACCTCTTGTTTTAAACTTCATCTTTGATAATGCAAATGCTGCCATAGTTGACATAATAATGTTTCCAATGCAGACAACAATTGTAACAAACAAGCTGTTCATTACATATCTGCTCAATGGCACACCAGCGTTACGCGCTGATTTGAACAATTCCGAAAAGTTATCCAGTGTCGGGCTGACAACATAGAACCTTGGCGGGAACGCAAATAACTCTGCTGGCGGCTTAAATGCGTGACAGAAAATAAATACGATTGGGAAGAGCATAAACACTGCCAAAGGTATTAAAATTATATAGATTTTTATCTGACCACGGTCAAACCCTGAAGGGTTGATACCATTTCCTTTATATCCGGCCATTTCTTCGCTCTCCTTTCTACTCTTTCTCTGTAAACAATGAACTTGCTACTGCCGAGAACAGTGAGATAATCAGAAGAAGTACTACTGATACTGCTGCTGCGTAACCCATCTCATAACGGATAAATCCGTAATCGTCGATATGGTTTACAATTAACTGTCCTGCGTATCCCGGTGTCGGGTTTGAGCCTGAAAGCTGAACACCGATTGCACCGTTATTGAATGTATTTACGATTGCCATAACGGCACCGAATAACATCTGTGCTTTCATTGTTGGTATTGTAATATAAATCATCTGCTGGAATCTGTTCTTTATTCCATCAATCGCTCCGGCTTCATAAAGCTCTTCATCTGCATTCATAATACCTGCCAGCATGGCAAGGAATCCAACACCCGCGCTGCTCCACAAACCGATAATAATCATAATTGGAAGCAGGTATGAAATCAACCATGCAATTGGTTCTGTCTGAATACCAAGATTAATTGCAATTGAGTTCGCATAACCTGTGGCATCACCCGAGAAGATAATTTTCCAGAGCACATTCATGGCAACACCGGCTGTCAGTGAAGGTGAATAGAAAATAAGTGCCAGTATCATTCTCGGTACTCTTGTAAGCTGGGCAATCGCCCAAGCAAGCAGGAATGACAGACAATAACCGCCCGGACCGACAATCAGCGAGAATGTAACTGTGTTCGGCAGTACATACTGCATGAAAATCGAATCCTGTGTAGCCAGATTAATATAGTTGTTAAAGCCTACAAAGTTCGGAGACTGTACCGTATTAAAATCTGTAAAGGACAATCCTATTGCTACAATAATTGGCAGGATAATAAATACCGTAAAAATCAACACATATGGAAGCAGGAACAAAAAGGGATATTTCTTACCAGTTTTCATTTTATAAATCCTCCTTTTCCTTCTTAATGCAATTGACTAATGATATCTTTTACGTTTTTAACGCTCGGTACAATATAGTCTTTCACTGATTCTCCCGAAGAATTCATATAACCAAATTCCTTCAGCTTTCGTTCGGTCTCCCTGTCAATACGTTTAATCGCACCATCCAGTTCCGTTCGAAGTATACCGCCGTTCATTACTACCTCAACGTATACATTACTCAATTCTCTTTCCAGCATGTAGGTACCCGGAATACGAGGTGTCTCCTGAATATTCTCCATCTGTGTAAGAATCGTCTGTTTATCACGGCTCTTCCAAGGAAGGCTTGCGAACGCTTCCATATTTGCTGAATTCCAGATATATTCCTGACCATATGTTGTCTGAAGCGTAATACCAAATTCTACCTGTGTTTCTGTGGACATCCACCATTTCAGGTATTCCCATGCTGCCTCATCTCTGTCCATATCACCGTTGTTGCTGGCTACCTTTGTATCTCTCTTTGTTTTGAGAATCATGGAGGACTGTGCTGCTCCTGCTGTCTGACGCTGAACTACACCCTCATTGTTTTCCAATCCCGGAACTAATGAAATTCCCCATGAATTTTCAATCTCAGGAGCTGCATTAATTAACTGGCTGTACATAAAGTAATCTGCAACACCGATTGGAATATCTCCATTTCTGAAATGCTGATAGAAGTTTGTAATTTCCGGTGGCAAATCATAAATTGTAAACAACTCTGTCAACCGTGTAAGGCCTTCAATCGCTTTTTCTGAATCAAGGGTAGTATCTCCTGCATTTGTATCATAGAGAGATGCCCCGTTCTGATAAAGCAGAGGAGTTGTCATTGCAAAGGTTCTCTGACCTGTTGTACCCGCTGTTGGATAGTAGAAATCAAGTCCTCTGTTCTTTAATTCCGGAAGAAGTTCTTCCACATCATCCATGGTATCCGGAATTTCAATATCCAGTTTCGTAAGCACGTCTGTTCTGTAAAACAGTACCCAGAAATAGAATGTTTCAGGAATAGAATAAATTCCGTTGTTCATTGTTGATGGCACGAAAAGTCCTGCCGGGAATAATTCCATCAATTCTTTTGCGCCGTCAAATTTTGTCAAATCAACAGCGGCATCACGCAGTGCAAATTCTATCGGAAGTGCATAATCCACTGCCTGCGCCACATCTGGTGATGTTCCTGCGGCATTCGACAAAATAAGTTTTTGTGCATCTGGCATAATGGACAAATCCACCTGAATACCGGTTTTTGCAGTAAATTCTGTATCTATCATTCTTTGAATAATCTCAAGATACTGTCTAGGTCTGTTAATCCATACCTGAAGATGTGAATCATCTGAGTTGTCAACCGAATAAGACTGGCTGTCAAAAGATGATAAAAATCTTAAAATAGCACCCCATATCTTCGAAAAAATGCTTGCCTTGCCCGGAAGCTCTTTTCCTTCCTGATATAAATAAATTCTGTCAAAAGAAATTGAATTTTTGGTTAAATCTGTAATCAGGTTTGCAAGATACTGGTTTGCCGAACTTGAGCTGGTGCTAAGCTCCTTGATTCTGTATGGAATCTTGTTTGGCTCTTCTGCAAGGCTTTCAAGTTTTTCAATTGCAAGATTCAGTGCAGAAAGTGCCCCGATATTTCCATCTTCAGTGGAATATTCTGCAAGTTCGTCATACTGCTTCTTTAAAGAATCAATCCATCTTGCAAGTCTCTTTTCAATATCAGGCACATAATCTGTAATCTTGATATCTCTATATTTATCAGTTGTGCTTGATACTCTCGAAACCTCCAATGACAAATCATTGATTTCGCTCATAACTTGGTCGATAACCTGAAGCGTTGACCTTATATGCTCATTTGAAATAGTGGTCGTAATGGTATGAGTTCCGGCTTCAAAATAAATCGCCATTTTCTTTCCATCTGCGTCTGTTATAGTCATATTTTTAAATGATTTTACATAATCAAATGGATAAGAAGTAAGTCTGTCATTTGTTGCTGATTTTTGGTCATCTGTTATAAATAGCTGCTTATCTATAACAATATCCATAAACACCGGCATATCAATTCTGCCTGTCTGACGATAATTAAAAGCCAAATAGTAATATCCAGCTTCCTTTACATCAAACGAATATGTAAGGCTCTGTCCGGCATCGACAAAGGAGGCATCATCAATCATGTTTAATACCTTCTTTTTCGCATCGTATGGAGACAGACCCGGGTCATACTCACAGGTTGCGCGGATAGAAGAATCATTTTTATATAAAGAATCTTCTCCCTGTGCTGTAATTATATCGCTGTTTCCTTCAGCCGAATTTGAAGTCTTTACCTCTTCGTATTCTGGTCCGGCATCCAGATAGATATTTCCAATCATAAGCGAACCTTCTGTCAATGTAAGCTCAATGACATTTTCTCCTTCCTCTAACTGCAAAAGCAGCGGAGTAGAATATCTATAACTGGCATCCATCACATACTTTTTCTGCCATTTCATTACCTTCACTGGACTGGCAACAATTTGATTGCCATAACGGTCCTTAAGCTCTATCGGCTTATTGGTATCCGAATCAATTTCAGGTGTCCAGCAGTTTTCATAAATCAGTCTGTTACATTCAAAAAACGGAATTTCGCCGTTTAATGAAAATGAAAGTTCCGGGACAAGGATAGAATCTTCGTCATTTGTAATGTAATCAAATGCAACTGCGTATACACCTGCCTTTTCAACATTCAGCTTAAATGTGGCTTTTTTGCCTGGAAGCTCTTCTCCTTCATCATTTAATCCCAGTTCCACTACTGATTCACCATAATTGTGTGTCTTACTTTTATCGGTGACCAGCAGCGCTGTACTTGTTTCCGCGTCAAAGGTATCTTGAGCAGAATACACAATCGGGCTTCCAGTATAAACCGGATATTTATAGCCTTTGCTGACTACCGCATAATTGTGTTCAAGTCTTTCATTTCCAACAGTAGAATCGTCTTCTTTACCTGCTGATGTGCCGGCATCTGTTGCCGTTGTTTCAGCATTTGTCGAAGTCGTTTCTCCTGTCCCGTCTGATTCCGCTGTGGTGTCCGCTGTTCCCTCTGCAGCTGTGCCTGTGTCAATATCTGATGTAGCACTAACAGATAACTCGACAGACATCATGGAAACAACGGTGGCTAAAGCCACAACCCTTGTCAGGCCTCGACGTTTCATAAAACATGCCTCCTCTTATATTTATTTTTTAAGCACAATAAACTGTCTTCTTTGGTTATTTTTTCACCAAAAAACCATAAAGATATGTCTAGCCGCACTTATACTATGATATTATTATATACACTTTTGCCATATATGTCAATGTGATATCTTGGTTTTTTTGTTGAAATTTTACAATGAATATTTTCTGAATTTTCAAAAAATAAAATGTCATTCGATAAATAGAGGCACAATTTTCAATAAAAACGTATGTTTTTTCTTTCATCTTTTTATTTTTAATTTTTCTTTTTTTGTGCAATATGCCTAGACGGGATATAAATTCCTAAAAATTTTCCCAACAATTTTTTAATCTCACAACAAAATACCTGCAATAATTGTCAAAAAGAAAGATGTGAAAAACTCACATCTTTCTCTTTGACCATATCTTCAATAGTATTTCTAAATGATTAATTTGATTTTTTCTTTGTTGCTACTACAACTCCAACAATTACTGCTACAACCAGAACTGCTACTACAACTCCAATAATAATACCAGTATTGGAAGAATCCTCTTCGTCTGATGAGCTGTCGCTTGCAACTCCTGCTTTGTTATTCAGGTTTGGCTTTGCAGTGATAGTCTCCTTTGGAGCTGATGTTGGAGGAGGTGTACCTACCTCGCCGGCATCTTCATATTTTACACTGTAAAGCACCATAGAACCATGGTCAGAACCAAGCTGAATATTTAAAGTATCTGCCAATTTTGAATCAAATACACCTGTAACAGTCATGGTATATTCTACCCCATCAGAACCTGTTGCCTTTGAATCAAAAATAACCTGCTTACCAGCTCTTGTTACTGTTAATTCAACATTTTTTGCATCTGCTACGGCTGCTGCATATGCAGCATCATCTTCCCAACTCTTTTTAATTTCAAAATTGTTCTTTCCTGATGTTTTCCATTCTGCGGTATCAGGAGCAAGCCATGCAGTAGCCCCCTGTGTTACAGTAAAATAACTTGTACCATCTGTAATCTCTGCTACCCATCCAAATGCAGCGTTAGAAGTATCACTGCTCTTAGAATCAAACTTAAATATAGCTTTCTTGTTATCCTGAATAGCAAACTGTCCATTTGCAGCTGAATTCCATGCAGGTGAATTTGTAGCTGAACCTTCTGCACCATAGTCTTTATCTGATGTTACTACATCTGCCATTGCAGAAATGCTCATACCTAAAGCCAGCACTGTTGCTCCAGCAGCTACCAATAATTTCTTTCTCATGTTTAAAAATGCCTCCTCTTCACAATATTATTGAATCATGATAAATTTATGCAAATTCCATAAATTTCACTCATTTTATCATATTTTCTATGGAACGTCAACCGCTATATCAAAATCTTTTTCTGTCCTAAGAAAATCTCTGGCAAAACACAATCTTTATTTCTGTGCCTTCATTAATTCTGCTTGTAATATGAACCTGTCCATCATGCGCTATGGCAATCTTTTTGCACAACGCCATTCCAAGCCCTGCTCCTCCTGCTTTTCGGCTTCTGGATTTATCCACCATATAAAAAGGTTCTTCTATTTTATTTATTTCTTCCTCCGAAATTCCTATTCCATAATCTTTAATTTTCAAAATTCTTTTTTCATTTTCCTGATACGATTTAATTTCAATAATACCATTTTCCTGTGATGCTTTCATAGCATTATCCACATAATTGCAAATCATGGTTTTAAATAATTCATAATCTATTTTCAAAGTATAATCTTGTATCTCTTTTTTCAGGCAAATGTTTTTCTTTTCAAGTATCGGTTTCATGGCAATACTGATATCTTCAAAAAGAGATTTTACTGACACCTCTATTTTATCCTCTTCGCTTATTTTTCCGATATGAATAAAATCCATTAATTTCTGTGAAATAAGATTAAGCCTTCTTCCTTCCTTTGCAATTACCCTTGCATGTCCAACCGCTTTTTCCAGTGTGATATTTCCATCTATCTGAATAATGTCTGCAAAGGATATTATAGAAGTTAATGGTGTTTTCATTTCATGGGTAAGATTATCAATAAAACGCCTCTGTTCGTCTGCCAGTTCCTGAAGAGATTTTACATTGTCTCCAACTGCCTGCGCCATGTCGTTCACACTGCAGGCAAGTTCTCCTAATTCATCCCTTCTTTTAACACTGATTCGTCTGTCATATTTTCCAGAAGCAATTATTTTGACATTTTCACTGATATCTGCCAGTGGTTGAAAACAAACTTTAAAAACACCCAGAAATATCAGTGCTATAAGCACTCCTCCTATACCACAGACAAAAACTGCCCAATATATAAGAGTATTCTGATAACTATATATATCAGAAATATCGGATGTGGTGATAAGAAAATATGGGCTGCCCTGTATAGTTAGTTCAGAGATAGTTTTCATATAATAAATTTTTCCGTGTTTGTATTTTTCAATATGACATTCTTCATCAAACGGCTCCTGTGACAAAAGCTGTCTGTCCATATCGTCAGGTTCCTGATAGCTGCAAAGCAGTACTTCTTCTTTATCAAACAGAGCAAAATCACCCAGTTCATAATAGTAAGCTGAATCCACAGCTTTTTTTAACTGAATCGTCAGGGTTTCTTTATCACTCTTGAGGATAGTGTTGAAGGACAAAGCATTATATAATATTTCAGAAACATATTTTTGATGTTTGATAGCTATTGCTTTTTCTTTATTGAATAAATAATTAATATTACTGTATTGCCAGATTTTTATGAGAATCAGTACAAGGAAAATCATTGATATAAAAACAACACTATATATTTTTATCCACAGATGGATTTTTAATTTTTGAGGGAGAATATTGGAGATTTTCATGGTTTTTGACTCTTTTGCAGTTTAATTTGCTAAATCCTTTCGTTCTTTTCGCTTTGTGTCTATAAAAAATACAAACAAATTATGAAAATTTTTTTAATTTTTTCATTTTTTAAACAACATTGATATGATAGCATAAACGAGTAAAAAAAGCAATAAGGAGAGATTTTTATAGTAAAGCCTTGTGATTTTATGTGTAACAGATTAGAAATTTGAAAAACCAATATTTAGAGAGAAAAGAAGCACTTTCTATCAGAAAGTGCTTCTTAATATTACATATTATAACTGTTTGAAATTATTCTGTAACTTTCTTCTTTGAAACAACTACTGCTGCGCATGCAACTACTGCAACTGCTGCCAAAGCTGCAACTGGAGCTACATCACCTGTCTTAGGTGTTGTCTTGCCTGCTGTTGTTGGTGCAGGAGCCTTATTTCCACCTGCTGTTGTTGTAGGTGTCTGGTCATTTCCGCCTGCTGTTGTTGTAGGTGTCTGGTCATTTCCACCTGCTGTATTATTTGTAAATTTAACATTTGTTAAATTTACCTTTTCTCCTGTAATATGTACCTTTAATGCATCTGCAACTTCACCTTCTACTGTTACATTTGTAGCAAAATTATATGTAGCACCTGAAGCACCTTTTATATCATATTTTACTGCAAATACAGAACCAGTTCTTTTAATATTAACTGTAACATCTGCATCCTTCATATCTGCTATCCATGTTGCCCAATCTTCTGGCTGTCCAGTAAAAGTTGGATGCTTAACATCAGGATTTTGTTCATCAACAAATGCATCTCCACCCAGTTTCCATTCACCAGCTGTCCATCCAAACGCATCAGCTCTTAAGGTAATAAACTGTCCATTTCCATCAAAAATCTCAACAGAAAAGTTATTCCAATTTGCAGCTGTATCCTGACAAGCGTTTTTAAATGTATAGGTGACATCAAAATTACCTGTTACATCCTCATCACCTGTATTTGCTGAAAAAGCTCCTGCAATATTAACATCAGCTGTTGCAGCAGTACCTGTTAAGGCTGTAGAAAGAGCCATAGTTGTAGCCAAAGCTACTGCGAAAAATTTCTTCTTCATAATTAAAATACCTCCATATAATTAAATATTTATTGCCTTTAGGCAAACCTTTATTTTATGTACACCTTATATTAACTCTTTAACCCTTATTTGTCAACCCTTTTATTCACATTTTTTCATTTTTATATTTACAAAAAGTTCAAATTTGACATTCCTTGGAAACCTTATGTAAAATTATACATATTTTGTATATAAAATACATATGTAAAATTTATGTAAAAAACAGATATATAATCTTCTTTATTAGGAATTTAAGGTGTTTCAGAAAAATCTTTTACTTACAAAATTTTGTTTACAAAAATTTTGGTGCTATTTTGTCAAAATATGGTAGAAATATTTTCAATAATCGAGTATAATGATAATATCCTTATCCGTAATATAATTATTAGGAAATTATGGCAATAGTGAAAGAAGAATTAATAACGATGAAGAAACAAAACATTTTTCAAAAATTAGAATCTCGTTTATTGATAAGATGTTTAGGTTGTACTTTTTTAATTATTTTTGTACTAATTTTAATTTTTGATTTCTGGAAACAGGCAGAGTTCAAACGTCTTTTAGATATCGAATACAATCTTGTGACAGAAGAACATACAAACATTTCTACCCTTTTGTACAGCAAAGTTTATCTCGAATCATCAAACGCAGATTTGAATATGCAGTCTTTTGAAGTGGTAAAAAATGCCATGAACAAAACAGTTTCCTACAATAATATAGAAAAAGTGGCGTTATTTTACGATAGTAAATTGATTGCTGGCACATATCAAAATGCAGACAATATGGATAATCTGCTGCTTCAAAAACATTACAATAATAAATGTTATCTTGAAGAATATCAAAGTAAAAATTGTCATTATATTAAGGCTATATCATCTGTGACATTATTTGATGATACTTATATTTTGATTACAACTACTGACATTTCAGATTTATACAATCTTAAAAACGATTTAACATATAAGATAACCGTTTTTTGTATTATATGCGCATGTATTATTGTTTTTCCTTTTTTCTTTACCATTAAAAACTTTTTGAAACATTCAAATACCAATAATACACTTCTATGAAATTAAGAGTTTCAAAAAATATAACTGATAAATTTGATGACATGATACCCCCATGATATTATAAAATAAAGTGCTTCTATAATTACCAGACTCAGAGTTTTCTTTAATTTCAAAGTAAATCTGATGTCTGGTTTTAATATATTTCATATAATCGCACGTTATCCTTTTGCTTATACTGCTCCCTTATGGCAATAATTTGATAAATATTAATTTAAAAAAAATATCAATCAATATCATGTAGATTTACAACCAATTTACTTTTATAATGTTACTATTTCACATTTTACATAACACATTTTGTTACAAAACCCAATTCCAATATGAACGCATTCCTTATATCCATCATCTTTCAGGGGTATATCATAGCCTTTTTCCATAATCTGCTTTAATGCTTTTTCAGCAGCATTTTCCATAAACTTTTTCTTGTCTGCGATTTTAAATTCTATGATAACTGGATTTTCTGTTCCCTTTCTATTAACAATACACAAATCATATCTTCCATGTCCTGCTTCTCTGTTGGAAGTAATTTTATACCCTTTCATATTTATTAGTATTCCAAGCAGAAACCCATGATAAAAATCTTCATGATTGTCCATATAACTGATAAAAACTGACAATATTTTTGCCAATTCATCCTGAAGAATATTCTCATCTCCCTTTAAAACTGCTGAAAATAACTTCGACAAATTTCCGGATTTTATAATATTTCTGGACCAGATAACTATTTGCTGACGATAAATCTTCTTTATTTCTTTATTTGGAATCTTAAGCACCATAACCCTGTCATCATCTTTCATTTTTACTTCCACAGCTTTCAGATACCCTGTAAAGAAAAGAAAATTCCACAGATTTTCTTCATTTTCATAAATATCCTGATAGGTGATATCTTCAAAGACAGTTTTCTCTATGCTCCCGTCTTGTACAAGTATTTCAATTTCATCCCTGCTAATATCTGTTGATTTTGACAACAAATCTTTGATAATAGAATTTGAACTGGTATTTGACCAATATTCCACAGGCAGAGCGCTTTCATCTGCAAAAGCTGCTCTTGTATAATTAATCAAACTCCATGGGTTATATACTTCCGTTTTTCCAAAAATATAACCATCATACCATTCCTTTATTATATTAGATTTTGATTCAATATGATAATCAGACAACAGTTTATTCACTTCATCTTGAGTAAACCCAAAATGCTCATTATATACTGTATTTAAAATGGATATGACATCAAGATTATTCAACCCAGTAAAAATAGATTCTTTGCTAATTCTTAAACAGCCAGTAATAACAGCAAATTTTAAGGAGGGATTGCTTTTTAATGCAGATTCAAACAATGAGCGAATAAAATCTGTCATCTGCTTATAAAATCCGCAATAATACGCATTTTCAAGTGGTACATCATATTCGTCAATCAATATAATTACTTTTTGCTGATAATACTCTTCCAAACATCTGGAAAGAAACGCTAACGCTTCCAGCCATGCGCTGCTCTCCATATTTTCATTTGACAATAATTCGAACTTTTCTCTGTCAATTTCATTTTTTAATTTTGGAACAATATACCCATGCCGTCTGTATTCCTTTGCAATTTCCAACTTCACCATATTACAGGCATTCTCAAAAACAGCCTGTTTTCCTGATTTTAAAGAAAGCTGAATAACAGGATATTGTTCCTGATAAGCAGTATATTTTTCACCTTCTGTCATGATTTTTTTATCTTTAAATAAATATGTATTACTGCTTCCATCAACAGGTTTTTCAAAAAAGTACCTGAGCATACTTAAATTCAATGTTTTTCCGAAACGCCGTGGACGAGTAAAAAGATTAACAAATGCAAGATTATTTATTAAATCTTTAATTAACAAAGTTTTGTCAACATAATAATAATCTTCATCAATGAGTTTTTTATAATCATCAATTCCAACTGGAAGTAATTTTCTGTCCATAAACATTTCACTCCTTTTATATATAATAAACTTCTATTATCTTCTGTCATTAAAGTATAATCCACATATTAAAAAAAATCAAGTAAATGCCCTGTTTCACAAAAAATCTACTGCTCCCTTATGGGGGTTTGCCTAAATACAGCTATTTTTTATAAAAAGGTTCACATTACTGTGAACCTTTTCCTGTAAACAAAACCGCAACTGTTTTAAACAATATTTTTATATCCAGTCCTATATTCCATTCCGTAATATATTTTGTATCCAGCGCAACCACCTCGTCAAAGTCAGTAATCTCACTTCTTCCGCTTACCTGCCACATACCTGTAAGCCCCGGTTTAATCGCCATTCTTCTTCTATGGTGTTTATTATACTTTTCCCATTCATCAATCGTCGGAGGTCTTGTCCCTACCAGACTCATATCTCCCTTTAATACATTAAAAAACTGAGGAAATTCATCAATCGAAGTTTTTCTGATAAAATGGCCGATTCCTTTGATAATTCTCGGGTCATTATCCATTTTAAACATCATTCCCGATTTTATTTTATTATTTTCCATCAGCTCTTTTTTTCGTTCCTCCGCATCCATATACATGCTTCGAAATTTATAAATCTTAAACAGCTTTCCATTTTTTCCAACTCTTGTCTGTGAAAAAAAAATCGGTCCCGGAGAACAGATAAAGATAGCCGGAGCCACAAAAATACATAACACCAGTGTAATCAGACATCCTGCAACCCCACCGCAGATGTCCATAACACGCTTTACAAAAATCTGCCGGTTGCTTGAGGCGGACACATAGCTTGTCACAGCCGTATAGCCGCATACATTTTCTATCTTCTTTTTTCCACTGTCAAGACCACATTCCATAATCGCTGTATGTACTGTAATTCCCATTTCTCTGCAGTCCTCCAGTATAGGACTGAGTTCCTCCTGATTATCATGATAGGCAGTAATGACTTCATCTACCCAGTTCTGGCACATATAAGCTACTGCTGTTTCTTTTGACGCCACCACAGGAATTTCACATATCTTTGTTCCTGTCATATCTTCATCCAGAATAATAATTCCATTTAACTGCCTGTCATCGAAATTATTTCTGCATATCCGACTGACAAATTTCCCTGCACTTTCCATGTCAATAATCACAATCATGGACTTTCTGCCTTTGCCGCTGGCAAGTGCCCGCTGCTTGATTATCCTTTTTCTGTATATTCTCGTAATATAACATAAAATAATAGATATTTCCCACATTAATATTACAATCATCCGGGAGTACTGTTCTCCTGTTTTTGAAATAAAACTGAATAAAATAAAGCCGGTAATTGTCAGGGAAACATGATATATTGTTTCTTTAAACTCTTTAAAATACCCTCTTCTTAAAATACCTTTATAGCTTTGCGCAAAAAAAACAATCACAATATCCGTAATGGTAACAATTACCATCATCTGCTGATAGATTGTTTCTAAAAAAGGATTCCTCAGTCCGTTGCGGAAAATGTATGCTACAAAAAGTGCGATTTGTATACAGAAAATATCCTGAATAATGAAATCAAGATGCTTCATCCAACTGCTTGACCGTTTTTTATACATTATGTATTTCTCCATCCTGTTTTACTATAAAATATTTTTACTTAAAATCATGCAGTCAGCGTGTTATGGGACCAGCCAAAGACTGCCCTCGCTGACTGTCAGATAAGTTAATATTTTAAGTTTAATATATCTTTTTGAATCTGTCAATCTGTAAATAAAAATTTAAAAAGGGAAATTTATAGAAAATTTGCAAGGAATTTCCTGTGAAACAAACAGGAAGACAGAACAAGTTTTTCAGCTTTATTCTGTCTTCTCAAAATAATTATTCTACATAAAAAATATTATAATTAAATGCAATTAAGTTTGTGTGATTATACAATATTTGTATATCCCATTAAACTTTCATCTACTGCTTTTGCTGCTTCTCTTCCTTCCTTAATCGCCCATACAACCAAGGACTGCCCTCTGTGCATATCCCCTGCTGTAAATACATTTTTTACATTTGTTTCATACCTTCCCGCATCTGTTTTTACATTAGAGCGCTCATTTGTCTGAACTCCAAACGCCTTTGTGACATATTCCTGACTTCCCAGAAAACCTGCCGCAATCAACACCATATCACAATCAACCACATATTCACTGCCTGCAATCTCTGCCATCGTCATTCTTCCTGTCTCCTCATCTTTTTTCGATTCCAGCTTTACAAGTTTTACCTTTATAAGATTTCCCTTTTTATCTGCGATAAATTCCTTTACCGTTGTCTGATAAACTCTCGGGTCATGACCAAATTTTGAGATTGCCTCCTCCTGACCATAATCTGTCTTCAGGATTCTTGGCCACTGCGGCCATGGATTGCTGTCCAGACGCTGCACCGGCGGTTTTGGCATCATTTCTACCTGTATAATACTTGTGCATCCATGTCTTATGGATGTTCCCACACAGTCATTTCCTGTATCACCCCCGCCGATTACCATTACCTTTTTGCCTTTTGCAGAAATATAGCTTCCTTCCTTTAGGCCATTGTCCAGAAGTGCTTTTGTAGTTGATTTCAGAAAATCAACCGCAAAGTAAATTCCCTTTGCCTCTCTTCCTGCTGCCTTGATATCTCTTGGATTTGAAGCTCCACAGGCCAGTATTACCTTATCATAATTTTTCAGAATATCTGCGGCCTTTACTTCTTCTCCCACATTGGCACCAGTAATAAACTCAACACCCTCTTCCTTCATAATCGCCGTTTTTCTATCAATCACCCATTTTTCCAGCTTCATATTCGGGATTCCATACATTAAAAGTCCTCCGATTCTGTCCGAGCGCTCGTATACAGTTACACTGTGCCCTCTTCTGTTTAATGTATCTGCCGCTGCCAGTCCCGAAGGACCGGAACCTATTACAGCAATTTTCTTCCCTGTTCTTACCTTTGGTGCTTGCGGTCCGGCATAGCCCTTTTCATAAGCATTTTCAATAATACCATGCTCGTTTTCCTTCGTTGTCACAGCATCTCCGTTTAAACCACAGGTACATGCCGCCTCACAAAGCGCAGGGCAGACTCTTGATGTAAATTCAGGAAAATTATTTGTCTTTTTCAGTCTGTAATAAGCTTCTTCCCAGTTTCCATGATATACAAGGTCATTCCATTCCGGCACAAGATTATTTAACGGACATCCGGATGCACCGCCAGGCAGCATAAGTCCTGCCTGACAGAACGGCACACCGCACTCCATACATCTTGCCGCCTGCGTCTGCTGCTCTTCCATTGATAAAGGAGTATGGAATTCCTTAAAGTTTTTGATTCTCTCTAATGGTGAAACTGCTGTACTTGTTTCACGCTCATATTCTAAAAATCCTGTTGGCTTTCCCATTTTTTCTCCTCCTTATTTCGCAATTGCATAAAATGCTTCTATTTTTGCCTGCTCACTGCTTAATCCCTTTTCTTCCATCTGAACAATCTTCTTTAACATGGCCGCATAATCATAAGAAATAATCTTTTTAAATTTTGGAAGATATTCACCGAAATTATCAAGAACTTCTTTTCCTCTTGTGGAATTTGTATACGCCACATGCTCCTGAATCATGGTTTTTAACTGCAATACATCATATTTATCTGTGACTTCTTTCATAAATACAAGCTCTTTGTTTACTTTTGTATAAAGGCTCCTGCTCTCATCAAGAACATACGCAATACCGCCGCTCATTCCTGCTGCAAAGTTTTTTCCGACACTTCCAAGTATTACCACACAACCGCCGGTCATATATTCGCATCCATGCTCGCCTACCCCTTCTACTACTGCGGTAGCACCGGAATTGCGCACACAGAAGCGTTCTCCTGCCACGCCGTTTATAAACGCTTTGCCGCTTGTTGCACCATAAAGCGCCACATTTCCAATAATAATATTTTCACTTTCTTTAAAACCAGAACCCTTTGGAGGATATACAATCAGTTTTCCTCCCGAAAGCCCCTTGCCGAAATAATCATTACTGGAAATGTGGCGCTTTATGGTGCAACAAGCGGCAAA
>CAJTOU010000011.1:54452-66712 GCA_910577835.1 uncultured Lachnospiraceae bacterium
AGCTCCAATGTCAGTCCTTTTGGAATAAAGGCTCCGAAACTCTGTCCGCCGGCTCCGTGACATTTTACAGTAAAGGTATCTTCTTCGAGTCCTTCCGGATATTTTGCTGTAATTTCAGAGCCAAAAATTGTTCCAAAGGCTCTGTCAGTATTTGTCACATCCACCTCAATACTTCGCTTCTGTCCCTCTTCCAATGCCTTTGCAAACTTCTTTACCAGCACCTTTTCATCCAGTGTTTTCTCAAGTTCAAAGTTATACAAATTTTTATCCCTGTATTTCATTTTTTCTTTGCAGAAATCCGTATTTAAAATTTTTGACAAATCTACATTCGTGGCACGCCCCTGTATATCCTCTCTTCTTTTCAGCAAATCCGCACGTCCGACAAGCTCATCCAGTGTTTTCACTCCAAGCTCTGCCATATATTCTCTTACTTCTTCCGCAATAAATCTCATAAAGTTTATGACATACTCCGGTTTTCCTCTGAATTTCTTTCTAAGCTCAGGATTCTGTGTGGCAACGCCGACCGGACAGGTATCAAGATTGCACACTCTCATCATCACACAACCCATGGTAACAAGCGGAGCCGTCGCAAAACCGAATTCCTCTGCACCAAGCATTGCCGCAATTACCACATCCCGACCGCTCATCAGCTTTCCGTCTGTTTCAAGAATGACTTTATTTCTTAAGTCATTCATAATCAGCGTCTGATGCGCTTCTGCCAGACCAAGCTCCCATGGAAGGCCGGCATTATAAATAGAATTTCTTGGCGCTGCACCTGTACCACCGTCATAACCCGAAATCAGTATTACCTGCGCGCCTGCCTTTGCAACACCCGCAGCAACAGTTCCCACTCCTGCCTCTGATACAAGCTTCACGGAAATCCTTGCTTTTTTATTTGAATTTTTCAAATCATAAATAAGTTGCGCAAGGTCCTCTATCGAATAAATATCATGATGAGGCGGTGGTGAAATCAGACTGACGCCTGGGGTGGAATGTCTTGTCTTTGCTATCCACGGATAAACCTTTTTACCCGGCAGATGTCCGCCTTCGCCCGGCTTTGCACCCTGCGCCATTTTTATCTGGATTTCATTTGCGCTGACCAGATATCTTGAGGTAACACCAAAACGTCCGGAAGCTACCTGTTTAATTGCAGAACATTTATTTACTCCATCAGAAACAGCAAGTCTTTCAATAGCTTCACCGCCCTCGCCGCTGTTTGAACGCCCATGAAGGCTGTTCATCGCAATTGCGAGTGTTTCATGCGCTTCCTGTGAAATAGAACCGTAGGACATAGCGCCTGTCTTAAAGCGTTTTACAATAGAATCCACGCTTTCCACCTGTTCAATTGGAACAGACTTTTTTGGATAACGAAAATCCATCAGTCCTCTTAAATTCAGATTCTGCCCTTCTGCATCCACCTCTTTTGTGTATTCCTTAAACAATTCATAATTTCCTGTCCGCGTGGACTCTTGAAGCAGATGAATTGTTTTCGGATTATACAGATGCTCTGTCTTGCCGCTTCGAAACTTATGTGTTCCCTCACTGTCAAGAGCGTAATCCATAGCAAGGTCAAGAGGGTCAAATGCCTTTGAATGAAGCCTGTTTACATCACTCTCAATATCCTTTAGAGAAATACCGCCAACTCTGCTTACTGTATTGGTAAAATAAGTATCTATTACTTCTTTGTTAATACCAATTGCCTCAAAAATCTGTGCACCCTGATAGGACTGAATGGTGGAAATCCCCATTTTAGAAGCAATTTTTACAATGCCATGAAGCACTGCGGAATTATAGTCATCGACTGCCGCATAATAATCCTTATCCAGCAGATTTTCATCAATTAATTCCCGAATGGATTCCTGTGCAAGATATGGATTAATCGCACAGGCACCGTATCCAAGAAGTGTTGCAAAATGATGTACCTCTCTCGGTTCGCCGCTTTCCAGAATAATCGCCAGCGAGGTCCTCTTTTTTGTTACTACAAGATGCTGGTGAAGCGCTGATACTGCCAGAAGCGAAGGAATTGCCACATGGTTCTCATCTACGCCTCTGTCTGAAAGAATCAGAATATTTGCACCGTCTTTATGTGCTCTGTCCGCCTCCAGAAATACATGGTCGATTGCCTTTTTCAAGGAAGTATTTTTATAATAAATAATCGGTATTACTACTGTTTTAAAGCCCTCTACCTTCATATTTTTAATTTTCAGCAAATCAGTGCTTGTAAGAATCGGATTATTTACTCTTAAGGTCTTACAGTTATCAGGAGATTCTTCTAAAATATTTCCCTCGGAACCTACATATACCGTAGTAGAGGTAACTACTTCTTCACGAATGGCATCAATCGGCGGATTTGTTACCTGAGCAAAGAGCTGCTTAAAATAATTAAATAATGGCTGATTTCTTCTGGAAAGAACTGCCAGAGGAGAATCATTTCCCATCGCTGAAATCTGTTCTGTACCGGTAAGCGCCATAGGCAGAATACTGGTCTTTACATCTTCATAGGTATATCCAAAGGACTTCTGAAGCTTCTGCCGCTCCTCCTTTGTATACTCCTCGACCTTTTTATTTGGTATTTTCAGTTCCTGAAGCTTTACAATATTTGCATCCAGCCATTCTCCATATGGCTGCCTTCTGGCATAGGTTTCTTTTAATTCATCATCGTCTACCACCCTGCCCTTTACGGTATCTACCAGCAGCATTTTACCCGGTCGCAGTCTTTCTTTTACTACGATTTTAGAAGGCTCTATATCAAGCACTCCCACCTCTGAGGAGAGAATAAGCTTATTATCTGTGGTAATCATGTAGCGGGAAGGCCGCAGACCATTTCTGTCAAGCACTGCACCCATAATATCTCCGTCGGAGAAAAGAATGGAAGCCGGACCGTCCCATGGTTCCATCATGGTCGCATAATACTGATAAAAATCTCTTTTTGTCTGACTGATAGTCTGATTGTTATCCCACGGCTCCGGTATCGCTATCATTACCGCAAGCGGCAAATCCATTCCGCTCATTACCATAAATTCTAGCATATTGTCAAGCATTGCTGAATCAGAACCCTCTGAATTGATAACCGGAATTACTTTGTTTATTTCATCTGCAAGACAGGAGGTATGCATGTTTTCCTCTCTTGCAATCATCTTATCCACATTTCCGCGAATCGTATTTATTTCTCCGTTATGTACCAGAAGCCTGTTTGGATGTGCTCTCATCCAGCTTGGATTTGTATTTGTACTGAATCTTGAATGTACAATCGCAATCGCGGATTCATAATCTGTATCCTGAAGGTCTGTAAAAAAGGTTCTAAGCTGTCCTACCAGAAACATTCCTTTGTATACAATTGTTCTGCTGGACAGAGATACAACATAAGTATCTTCGTTGCTCTGCTCAAAGACACGCCTTGTCACATAAAGCTTTCTGTCAAAATCAATTCCTTGCTTTACTTTTGGAGGTTTCCTGATAAATGCTTGTGTGATACACGGCATTACCTGTATCGCTTTGTGTCCCAGTACATCCGGCCGTGTTGGAACGGTTCTCCAGCCAAGAAAATCCATTCCCTCCTTTTTTACAATGATTTCAAACATCTTCATTGCCTGTTTTCTTTGCAGCTCATCCTGAGGGAAGAAGAACATGCCAACACCATACTCTCTTTCTTCTCCAAGCTCTATTCCAAGTGATTCTGCCGCTTTTTTAAAAAACTTATGTGATATCTGCAACAGAATTCCGACACCATCACCGGTCTTTCCCTCTGCATCCTTGCCTGCTCTGTGTTCCAGATGTTCTACAATATGAAGTGCCTGCTCAACAGCTTCATGGTCTTTGTTGCCTTTGATATTTACAATCGCACCTATACCGCAGTTATCATGTTCAAATTTTGGATTATATAACCCATTATTCATTTGCTGCATTATCATTCTTCCTCCATTCTTTTTTGTGTCTTATATTGAGCGATTTCTTTCGGAAATCGCTCAATATAATATGGACATTTGTCTTTCAAACAGGTAATACTATACTACTTTTTTTGGAAATTGTAAATAACAAATTTTTATTAAATTGTCAGATAATATGATAATTTAATATTTTTATCAAAATAGTCAGAAAATTATATATTAAAACCCTGAGTTTTTTATAGAAACTCAGGGTTTTAGACACAATTTAAATAAAATTTTTATTTATTTTTGTATGACGATATAATAAAATACCAAGCGGCAAAAGCAAAAGACTAATAATTTGAGAGGTGGAAATCTGAAAAAAACAGAAGTTTATTATTCCGCGAATTTCATCGCCTCGAAACATCTCTGTGATAAAACGGATAATAGGATATATAATAAGATAAATTCCCATCAGTTTTCCGGACTCCCTTGGCTTTCTTCCATAAAATGCCAGCACTGCAAAAAGCAGAAAGCAGCATATACTTTCCAGAAGCTGCACAGGAAAACGTTCTGTTATCGCAATATCGGGATTATAGGAATTTTGTGGAAATGTAACTGCAAAAATTCCGTGATATTCCCGACCATAACAACAGCCTGCAAAAAAACAGCCGATTCTTCCAAAACCGTGAAACAGCGGTACGATAATTGCAAGGACATTTGCAAAGGAAAGAACAGGAAGCCTTCTATAATGTGTATAAAAAGCCACTCCCGCAGATATACCGATAAAACCTCCATAAAAAACATATCCCGCAAATATCTGTGGAAGGATTTCCGGCAGATAAGAAATGAAGCTGGAAAAGCCGTCATTTCTTATGTTTTTGTATAATTCCGGTAAAAATGGAAGAGCATAAAATAATTTAGCACCGATTATCAGTCCCAAACCGCCATAACACGCAGAATAGAGAACATCTCTGACAGGAATATAATAAATTCTGGCATAATAAACAGCCGCTATTACAGATACAAACAGACCAATAAGCGCCATTGTACCATAGGCAGGAAATTTTATTCCAAATAAATCAAAGTATGGCAGCATATTCTCTCCTTTTTACAAAATAGGGTTAATTTATAAAAATTCTCAACAGCTCTTTACATTTTCTGGGGAAATATATCTCTGTCTTTTCAGTGGCACTTCTTTCATATCAGGTCCGATATAAAATCCTGTATGCGGCGGCTGATTATAAGCCGTATTCTGCCAAGCAATTCCCATCCGGTACACAGGGTCATGCATTAGAGTATAGATTCTTGCCTTTGTATAATCTGTGGTAGTATATAATCTTAGAAATGTGCTGTCCTTGCTTCTAAACACCACATCTTCCCGCCAGTCTCCAAGAATTGACGCCTGTATACAAGGGTTGCCTTTTGTTCCATTATTTGACAAAACCCCGTCTGTTGACAGAATCACTTCTGTTTCCTCTGTTTTCCAATTCCATTTGTAAATCTTGGGTATGCCCACATTGGTTTCATATCCATACCAGTCATGGTCTAAAAGCTCTCTCAACAAATCTCCATCCCACCAAATCGCAAAATTTACCTGCTCCGGCATTTTATCTGAAATCTTGTTTCCGTCGGCATAATTATACAGCCCTCCCGCAAAATACGCCCACATTTGATTTCCTTCATACCTTGGGTCTATCTTTGCCGTCAGTCCTCTAGCGGTATCACAGCCGGTATAAATCGAAAAAGTGATTTTTCCAGTGGCTGCCTCATGAGCCTCTATTCCATATGGACAGTCTGCGTCTTCATGTATTCCAAAATAATCAAATCCTTTAGAATGATTTGTAAATCTTCCTACATGCATGGCATCGCCGTGTCCCAGTTCAGTGGAATATAATCCAGTCCCGTCATGGTCTATTACACATGCGCCATAAATAATCTCGTCACAGCCGTCTCCGTCTACATCGGCCACTGCAAGATTATGAAAGCCCTGATTGGTATACTCAATATTCTGCTCATGATTGGCCATAAATTTCCAGCGTTTTACCAGCTTTTTGTCCCTGACATCATATGCGGTAAGACAGGTTGGTCTGCCCCTGTCATAATATCCCCTGCACATAACAACACTTGGTCTTTCTCCGTCAAGATATGCCACACAGGCAAGAAAACGGTCCACACGGTTGCCCCATGAATCTCCCCAGTCGCTGACATTGCCCCTTGGAGGGTCATAATCTACGGTGTCCAATATCACTCCGGTCCTGCCGTCTATCAGAGAAAGATATTCCGGTCCTTCTATAATATATCCGTCTTTATTGCGGTAATCCTTTTCCCTGTCACCTACTATATTTCCATGATAATCTGTGGTGCCATCTGCTGTTTTGACAACCATTTCCGCATAACCATCGCCGTCAAAATCATATACCATAAACTGGGTATAATGTGCACCACAGCGGATATTTCTGCCCATATCAATTCTCCAGAGCATGGTTCCATCAAGCTTGTAGGCATCAATATAGACAATTCCGGTGTAACCCTTATGAGAATTATCCTTTCCATTACAGTCCCATTTTAAAATAATCTCATATTCCCCGTCTCCGTCCAAATCTGCGACACTGGCATCGTTTGCGGTATATTCATACCGGTTTCCGTCAGGAGCTGTATATGGCTCCGGTTTCTGAATTGGTATGTCAAGATAGTTGTGAGCAAGATTTCTGGCAATATATCCCTGTTTTTCCTCGACACCGTTTTGTACCTTTTTAATTTCATATTTTGTTTCAAGCGTACCTTTGGCATCTATATAGTTTGTGGCATAACCACATGGAATATGTGCTATTTTCTTTCCATCTGCATAAATATTAAAAGAAGCATCTTTATATTCATAAGCATTTAAGCGAAACGTAAGATACATTCCTTTTTTTGTTCGTATTGCAAGTGCCGCTCTGTCAAGCATTTCCATGTTCCGCTCAGCCGGAGGCGATTTTATCTGAGATTTTGCTGTAAGCATATCAGTCTGTCCTGCTTTTGACAGTGCCAGAACTCCGTAAGTGTATATCCGGTCTGTTCGTAAAGTATCATCTGTAAATTGTATTTCATGTGCATCATATTTCATATTGCTGTTATATTCCATATCTGCATATGTTTCTTCCGGTATCTCAGCAAGAAGTTTATATTCTGAAATCTCAGTTTTACGATAAACCCGATATGCCAGAGCATCCCCGCTGCACTTCCATGTCAGTTTTGTTTGAAATGCTCCCATTGTTTCTGCTCGAAGTTCACTGAGCTTTGGCTTTTTTCTTTCTGCTATCTCCATACTGATACAGACAGGTTTACAGGTATCTCCTTCAAAGCCAAGATTATCCGTCAGTCTTGCGAAATATTCATAAGTTTTACAGAAGTTTACTTCTTTGTCTATGTATTGACTGCCTGTAATGGTGATAATCTTTGGAGGCTGTTTGCTTCCTTTTATCTTTTTATATAAATTTACCTTTTCATATCTGCTGTTATTTATAAAATCAAGCTGGACATAAGGACATTCATTATTTAGACAAAACATTGCCTGCAAATCTTCTATTTTATCCTCTATCACATCTGCAATTTCAATCCCCTGTATACAGACATACTTTCCATGAAATTTTATTTCCATTCTTCCATTTTCTACTACTGTCTGATAGTTCATTGACCGTATCACCTTATCGCCTGCCCAAAGAGGAAACTGTTCCTGTCCATTTATGGTAGTGTATACATTAACATCACCCTTGTCCTGAAGATTTCCGTCATAAATTCTGATATTATATCTTCCATTTGCAATACTGATATGATAGGTATTTTCGGCTGTCTGTTCCATAATCAGTCCGTCTGTATCCATCAGACGATTGTCTTGAAATTTAATTTTGTATTCCTTCATGCTTTTCATTATTCCTTTCCAAGATTTCTGCTCAAAAACAAAGTCCTGTCTTGTAATTTCCTGCAAAATAATGTAAAAGGATTTCCTTTACATAAGGAAATCCTTGATTTTCTTACTCCTGACCGGATTGCGGAGTTTACGCAGCGCTTTTGCTTCAATTTGTCTGATTCGTTCTCTTGTTACATTAAATTCTTTTCCAACCTCTTCCAAAGTGCGGGGATGCCCGTCCTCCAATCCGAATCGCAGAACAATGACCTGCTTTTCTCTATCCTTTAAATCCTGAAGCAGAATATCAATATGCTCTCTCAGCATAACAGACTCCACATTCTGCTCCGGTGTAACAGTATTGTTATCTGCAACAAAATCTCCGAGATTCGAATCATCCTCCTCTCCAATCGGCGTTTCCAGTGAAGCCGGTTCTCTTGCGATTTGCATAATCTCAAGCACCTTTTCCTCCGGCATCTCAAGCGCCATGGAAAGTTCATGCGTTGTAGGCTCATAGCCAAGCTCCAATGTCAGTTTTCTCTGCATTTTTGACATTCTGTTAATTGTTTCCACCATATGGACCGGCACACGGATTGTTCTCGCCTGGTCTGCCAGCGCGCGTGTAACAGACTGCCGAATCCACCATGTAGCATAGGTACTGAGCTTAAAGCCTTTATCCGGGTCAAACTTCTCCACACCCTTAATCAGTCCAAGATTTCCCTCCTGAACAAGGTCAAGAAAGCTCATGCCTCTTCCTGTATATCTTTTTGCAATACTTACCACAAGTCTCAAATTAGCCTCTATAAGCTTTTCCTTCGCTCTCTGTCCTCTCAGGCCTCCTTCTGCTTTTTCTCTTGCAAGTCTCAATTCCTCGTCCGCAGACAAAAGCGGAACGGTCCCAATCTCCTTCAGATACATTCTGACTGGGTCTTCGGTTCCGATTCCTTCCAGCAAATCAATCGCATCCAAATCAATATTTTCTTCATCTTCAAATTCGTCATCTGATGGTTCAAGCAATAAATCTTCTTCATCTAAAAATGGTTCCTCCACATTCGGAACTACATCTATTTTCTTTTCCTCAAGATACTGGTACACCAAATCAATATGTTCTGTACTGATACTTTTATCTTTCAGAAACTTATCAAGGTCCGAAATATCAAGCATATTTTTTTTAGACTTTGCCAGCTCTATTAACTGCTCAAGACTTTCCATAAATAATTTTTCTTCGCTTACTGCTGTATCACTCATATTATATCTCCCGTTTCGACAATTCGGCTAATTATATGTAATCTTTATTATTATAACCCAAAATAACAGCCATGTAAACATGGCTGTCGAAAAAAATATTTTTTTGTGAAAAATTATTAAATTTTAAATGATTTATATGTGCTATTTGTATAATTTCTCAATTATTTTTATAATGAAATATATTTTTTTACTTTTTTCAGAATTTCTTTTTTCTTGTATCTTCCAGACCGGACATTACTCTGACTGCACAATTATAATTTCTAATCAAGACACGTTTTGGACTTCCTGCATATTCTCCGTCGATTACCCATTTTACCTTTTCATCAGACCAGAATTTCAGTTTTGAAGTTTTAAAGGATATAATATTTTTACATTTTTTCTGTATCAGAAGACTGGTTACCAAATCCTGAAGTTCTAACGGATTGTGCGGCTTTTTCAGCAGAGTAACCTCGAATAATCCGTCATTGAGGCAGATATTCTTTCCTGTTATACCCTTAAAGCCACCCGCAGAAACTGAGTTTGTCACCATTCCATAGATAAAGTCATCTTCTATTATCTCACCGTTTTCTCTTTCTATTTTGAAATGATGTGTAGTCATAATATTGCCAAATTCCTTGATTGCCTCTATCATATAAGCAGAATGTCCAAGAAGGTTTTTTAAATCCTGTGGTGTGCTGTATGAAACATCTGTAAATGCACCAAATGCCGCTATATAAATAAAGGTTTTTCTATTAAATCCTCCCACATCAAGACATGTAGGGGTTCCGTTTACTGCAATTTCTGATGCGTGAAGTATATTTTTAGGAAGTTTTAGACCGACTGCAAAATCATTTGTAGAACCAGTAGGAATATAGCCAATGGAAATCTCATTTCCAAGAGTCATCATTCCCGCAATAGCTTCATTCAGAGTTCCGTCGCCTCCTGCGACAACAACTAAATCATAGTTCTGTCCTCTTCCCGCTATCTGCCTCTTTGCGTCGCGAACGCCTTGTGTCGGATATGCCTCTACATAATAGCCTGCTTTGATGAAATTATCTATAATGTCTGCAAGATATCGCTTGACCTGAGATTTTCCAGACCTTGCATTATAGACAAATAATAATTTCTTCATTTTGATTCCTCCTGTTGTAGTGAATGAATAATTTTCTGACATGAATTTACTCTTTATTTTGTTCTATCTTGTTATATAATATGTGCATGGAAGAAATTTTGCGTGATATTAAGAAAAACTAATGCCGGCTCACAGTACTTTAACCAGATAGAAAAAGCACTGTGAGCAATTCTCTTTATTTTCCGCAGCAATGCTTATATTTCTTGCCGCTTCCGCAAGGACAAGGGTCATTCCTTCCAACCTTCTTATCTTTTACAATCGTATGTGAACTCTTCTGTTCTTTATACAGCTCTTTACGTCTGTCTTCATTCGGAATCAGAGTATTCCATGCTTCCAGAGTATACAGCCATTCTGCCTTTGCCTCTACCATATTTTTATAAAGCAGCTCACGGTCATACCCCAGATTTACCACTGTGTCTTCTGTCATGGTCTCAATCGGATTCGGCTGAATCAGGCTTTCATTAATTCCATCCAAAAAACCGACCATTACAAGTAATTCTACTCCATATTTTTCTGCCAGTTCCTTTACAGTTCCCTGTACAACCACTTCTGGTTCAGCCAGAATTTTTTCATAAATGCCCTTTTCAATCGTAAAGTATCTGTTCCAGAATTCATTTGACTCTTTCTGACTCTTCTGCGCTGCATATGCGTTTCCGCGCCATATTTCAAGTAATGAATATTCCTTTGCTTCCTGCTCTGCCATTTTGTTTTCCACCTTTAACTTTCTATTTATTTTCTTTTATTTTCTATGGTATTATTTTCTTCTGATGGCCTGTCCACACCTTTTCCTCTTACCAAATCAGCAACCCATATAAAGACATAAAATAATATAGGCAAAAAGATTGTGGTAAAAACTGCTGCCCAGAACATTCTGTTTGCCTCCGGCCTTGCCAGAAGCGCCGCTATAAAAGACCAGACATAAAGACTGAGAAGAAATACTACCATAATGACTGCAAATATTTTTTTTATCTTTTTTTTCATACCCTGATTTACCTGTATATAATCTCACTGCGCCCCGGACCGTTTGATATCATGGTAATTTTTACGCCGATTTCTTTTTCCACAAATTCAATATATTTTTTGCAGTTTTCCGGAAGGTCCTCAAATTTTTTAATTCCTCTGATATCACATTTCCAGCCCGGAAGTACTGTAAATACTGGTTTTGCCTTTGCAAGTCTCGCTGTGACAGGAAAGTCTTTTGTAATTTCACCATCGATATCATAGGCTGTACAGACAGGAATTTCATCAAGATATCCCAGTACATCCAGCACTGTCAGGGCTACCTGAGTGGCACTCTGCATACGCACTCCATATCTGGATGCAACGGTATCAAGCCAGCCTACACGTCTTGGACGGCCTGTGGTTGCACCAAATTCTCCGCCGTCTCCTCCGCGGTTTCGAAGCTCGTCTGCCTCCTCACCGTGAAGCTCACTGACAAATTCTCCTGCGCCGACTGCACTTGAATATGCCTTGACTACTGCAATAATATCTTTAATTTCATATGGAGGAATCCCTGCGCCGATTGCACCATATGCTGCGAGTGTCGAAGATGATGTTACCATTGGATAAATACCAAAATCAGGGTCCTTTAAAGTACCAAGCTGTCCTTCCAGCAGAATCGTCCTTCCTTCACTGATGGCATCTCTAAGAAAAGCTGCTGTATCACAGACATATGGCTCGACCATATCCCTGTACTCACGGAGAGTATTCATAAGCTCTTCCTGATTAATCGGCTCCTTGTGATACATATGCTGAAGCATAATATCCTTCTGCTCACATACGCTCTTTACATGTTCTCTTAATCTTTCCTCATCAAACAATTCAGACACCTGAAAACCAACCTTAGAATATTTGTCGGAATAGAAAGGTGCAATTCCTGATTTTGTGGAACCGAAGGACTTTTTGCCAAGCCGCTCTTCCTCACATTCATCAAATAAAACATGATACGGCATTACAATCTGCGCTCTGTTGGAAATCAGAATCTTTGGCTTCGGTACGCCTCTTTCCACCAGCTCATTTATCTCATTAAAGAATGCCGGAACACTAAAAGCAACACCATTACCGATAATACTTGTTGTATGGCCGTAAAAAATACCGGAAGGAAGGATATGAAGCGCAAACTTCCCATAATCTGTCTCTTATACAC
>CAJTOU010000011.1:66722-77063 GCA_910577835.1 uncultured Lachnospiraceae bacterium
CATAATCGTTTACAATGGTATGTCCCGCATTACTTCCGCCCTGAAACCTGACAATAATATCAGAATTTTCTGCAAGCATATCCGTAATCTTGCCTTTTCCTTCATCACCCCAGTTAGCTCCTACTACTGCTCTTACCATTTTTATAACCTATGCACGCAGATGTGGAAGACAATGTGCGCATGCATTTTCCTTTCTTTTGTTTTAAAACTTCCACAAAACACCGTTTCAATATTACCACATTTTTTCACATAAGTAAATTGTTTCGTATTGATTTTTGAAGAAAATTATACTATAATAACTTTATAAATCAGTTCGTGTTTTTTGATATATGAAAAGAGGTGGCTAACTATGGGTAACTTATTTAAACCTGAAATGACTTTACAGGAAATGAATGATATTTTGGAAAAATATTGTTTAAACCATAAAGGAAGTCTTATTCTGGCAGTAAAAATTTTTCCTGTCACAGAGGAGGATTATCAGCTCTTAAAAAAATGTACAAAGGAATATGTGAATTATACCGGTGATGTATCTGCATATTTTGAAGTCCGGCTCTGTATTTTGGTTACATGGATTTTTGGAGAATTCTTTCAGAGTAAATCTCTGTCAAAAATCTTTATGAGAGATATGATGAATCTTCCACAACATCATTTAAAGTCATATTTTGGTATGTTTGCGGCGACTATGATTGAGTATAATCTTGAGACGTTTGGAGAAGATTATGAGAGCATGATGGGGATATGTAATATTATTCACAAACATGCAGGATTATAAACATACCTGTATGTAACCGGCTGAAGTTGATTATTCAGACAAAAACAGTTCTTTTGTATTTTATTTATATCTGACACAAAAGGACTGTTTTTATACTGCTTAAATGAGTTTATTTATATTGATTTTTACACTGTTCATCTAAATACTATCAATTATACGTTTATTTCGGCTGTTATTCCTAACAGTTCACTATTTTCTTTCAAAATCGGCTGAATCTCTTCTAAAAGAAACTCTTCCACCTGCTCCTTACAACGTCCGATATAATTTTCAGGATTCATGGTTTTTTCCAAATCTTCAAGACTTAATCCGAAAGATTCATCTTCCGCAATCAGCTCAAGAAGATTATTTTCCATTCCGTTCTGCTTTACATTTTTCCCTGCCTCCATGGAAAGCTCTCTGATTTTTTCATGCAGCTCCTGTCTGTCTCCGCCTGCCTTGACCGCATCCATCATAATATTCTCGGTTGCCATAAACGGCAGCTCGCTCATCAGTCTCTTTTTAATAACTTTATCATAAACCACCAGACCATCTACCACATTCAGATACAAATCTAAAATTCCGTCTATTGCAAGAAAAGCTTCTGGAATACTCAGACGCTTATTTGCCGAATCATCCAGAGTTCTCTCAAACCATTGTGTGGCAGCAGTAATTGCCGGATTTAATGCATCTATCATCACATATCTTGCAAGTGATGCAATTCTTTCACTTCTCATCGGATTTCTCTTATAAGCCATTGCCGAGGAACCTATCTGATTTTTCTCAAATGGCTCTTCGATTTCCTTTAAATGCTGCAAAAGACGGATATCATTGGAAAATTTATGTGCGCTCTGAGCGATGCCCGCCAGAAGATTCGCCACTCTGGTATCCGTTTTTCTGGAATAGGTCTGTCCTGATACAGGGAAACATTTGTGAAAGCCCATTTTTTCCGCAATCATGGTGTCAACCCTTTTGACCTTTTCCTGATTTCCTTCAAATAATTCCATAAAGCTTGCCTGTGTTCCGGTAGTTCCCTTACAGCCCAAAAGCATCATACTATCCAATAAATAGCACAAATCATCATAATCCAGTTTCAGCTCCATCAGCCACAGAGATGCTCTCTTGCCCACAGTCGTCGGCTGTGCCGGCTGAAAGTGGGTAAATGCAAGCGTTGGCTGCGCCTTATATTTATCAGCGAACTTTGACAGCTCATTTATCACGTTTACCAGTTTTTTCTTTACCAGCTTTAACGCCTCTGTCATAATAATAATATCTGTGTTATCTCCTACATAACAGCTTGTCGCGCCCAGATGAATAATGCCCTTCGCCTTCGGGCACTGCACTCCATAGGCATATACATGACTCATGACATCGTGACGCACAAGCTTTTCCCGCTCCTTTGCCACATCATAATTAATGTCATCCTGATGTTCTTTCATCTCTGCAATCTGTTCCTCTGTAATATCAAGTCCCAGCTCTTTTTCTGTTTCTGCAAGGGCAATCCACAGCTTTCTCCATGTCCTGAACTTCATATCCGGCGAAAATATATATTGCATTTCTTTACTTGCATATCTCTCCGATAAAGGACTTACATATTTGTCGTACATTTTTACCTCATTTCTAAGCATACGCTATGTTTATTATTTTTGATATTCTCCGCGGATATCCTCTTTCGGAGGCTCCAGCGGATAATTTCCGTCAAAACAGCCAGTACATATCGACAGACCGCCGGCCATTTCCTTTAACCTTTCCTGTTTCAGATATCCCAGAGAATCAGCTCCGATAATTTCACGGATTTCCTCAATACTGCGATTATACGCAATCAACTGCTCTCTGGAAGGTATATCAGTGCCAAAATAACATTCATGCAGAAACGGCGGGGAAGATATCCGCACATGTACTTCTGCCGCTCCCGCTTCCCGAAGCATTTTTACAATTCTGCCGCTGGTAGTTCCCCTTACAATTGAGTCGTCAATCATAATGACTCTTTTTCCGTTTACCGCTTCTTTCAGTACATTCAGTTTCACTTTTACACTGGATTCACGGTTACTCTGTTTTGGTTTAATAAAGGTTCTTCCCACATAGCCATTTTTAACAAACGCAGTTCCATAAGGAATACCGGATTGCAGAGAATATCCAAGTGCCGCAGCATTACCTGATTCCGGCACGCCTACTACAACATCTGCCTCCACAGGACTGTCAAGAGCCAGATATTTTCCGGCAGTAATTCTTGAATTGTATACAGATACACTGTCTATTATACTGTCTGGTCTTGCAAAATAAATATATTCAAAGATACATCTTGCTTCCATTTTCTTTGGAATACACAAAGAAGTGTCCGAAACAATTCCGTCTTTTGTAATTGTCACGATTTCTCCCGGCTCCACATCGCGCACATATTCTGCGCTGATTGTATCCAGCGCGCAGGTTTCCGAAGCAAGAATATATGCATTGTCCCGTTTTCCTATGCACAACGGTTTAAAACCAAACGGGTCCCTTGCCCCGATAAGCTTTCGCGGACTCATGATAATCAAAGAATAGGCTCCCTTTATTTTCCTCATTGCCAGATTCACCGCCTGCTCCACGTTATGCGTATTCACTCTTTCTCTGGCAATGTGATAAGCGATAACCTCGGAATCAATGGTAGTCTGAAAAATAGCGCCTGTCCGTTCGAGCTCCCTTCGAAGCTCTGGGGTATTAATCAAATTCCCATTATGGGCAAGTCCCAGAGTTCCCTTGATATAATTCAGCAAAAGAGGCTGTGCATTTTCTCTTGTGCTGCTTCCCGCAGTAGAATAGCGTACATGACCAATGCCAATATTTCCTGTCAGCTTTTCAAGGTCCTCCTGTACAAACACCTCATTGACAAGCCCCATTCCTTTTAAAATGCTTGCTTTTCCCTTCGGACCATTTGTATCACTGACAGCGATTCCACAGCTCTCCTGTCCTCGATGCTGCAGCGCAAATAGTCCATAATATATGGTAGACGCCACATCATTTCCATCAAAATCATAGATACCAAATACTCCGCATTCCTCATGTAAACGGTCTTCAAAATCTTCCTGTACCTGCATGTCCTTACTTAAACCTCCATGTTCCTGCTAAAGTTTTTCTATTCCAGTTCTCCAAGCGCCTTGTCATAATTGTCAAAAATAAAGTCGAGAATTTCCGCACGCCCTACAAACTGGCTGCCGTAAAACATTTTGTCGCCTCTCTCCTCGACTCTGACTATCTGAAGTACCACAAACAATGAGGACTCCTGATTACCAAGCTCGATTTTTGCATTGAAGTAGTATTCAAGCGGAAGAACGGCTTCTGTTTCAAAGCCCACACCTGTCTTTGAAATATTTTTCACAACAATCGGGGCTTCGATATTCTTTATTTTTACATTGTCCTGCTTAAATAAATCCGAGATACTCAGTTCGATTTCAACCGGTATACGCTTGCATCTTTTTTGTTCAGACATAATCATATTCTCCTGTTCTATACATTTATTTTGGAAATATCTTCCATTATACATAATCCGAAAAGATTAGGCAAGAATTATTTATACTGATATGTAACTGCCGCTACTTTTCCGTCTTTCATATCAATAAGCAACAGCGTATCACCTTTTATATATTCCAATGCCGTTCCATTCGTCTTATAATCATTCCCATATTTTGCGATTACATCTGCATAAGATGAAGTAATCCGGATTCCCTCCGGCGTTGCAACTGTATCATTTTTAAAATAAATTTCAGTCACTACCTTCTCTCCCTCGATTTCATTTGCTCTAACAGTAAGATTTTGATAGTAATAAAACATATCCATTCCCTGCGCCGCACAGCTTGGAGCTTCAAAATATTCATAGTTATCCCCAAGCGCCGCAACTGCTTCCTCTATCTTCTGGGTAATATAAATCTTCTGGTCCTCATATTTATAATAATATGCTTCCTGTGTCTGTATCTGTGTTTCTTTTTCTTCTTTCTCTTTATTTTCAGAAGAAGACTGTTTTGTACATGCACACAGGATATAGAACGTTGCCGTTATGCAGAGTATTATCGTTTTTATTCTCTTCATTCTATCTATTCTCTTTCTTTATCCATTCTTTTGGATATTAATTATTCCAAAATAAACTTTTCTGTCGGAGTAGCCGGATATTTCGTGGTATCATAAGTGTAGTAATTATCACCCACCTGCTGTGTATAAGCTCTGACATCCTCATCTCTTGCCATAAAACCATCAAAATAAACGTTTCGTCTTGTAGCGTCAAAGTGATACCAACCGGTGCCTAAATCGACCATCAGCCAGTAGTGCTCTGCGCTTCCGCCTTCTCTGGTAATATCCATAGTTTCAATTCCAAGTTTATTCAACAAAATCTTGCATACAGAAAAATACGTAAAACAGTCGCCATTTAAATCAATCATTCCCCGATACGCCTCTGCCTGCCAGTCTGATTTATCCGAGGTTCCGGTGTATTGAATTTTTGAATATGCATAGTTATAAATTGCGTATGCCTTTCTTGACAAACTCATGGATGGCTCTGTAATCTCTGCCAGTATTTCATCTGCCTTGGCGTTCAGTCTTTCCTCAGTAGCTGTCATTTTTTTAATGGTAAAAGTCACTGTAAGCTCAGCCCTGTTTCCTGAAATGTCCTTTGCGTGATACAGGATTTCATACTGCCCTTCATTTTCGATGTCCATCTTTGAATTGTCCACCTGAACGTCACAGCTTCCATCTACTGCATCTCTAGCAGTCACACCCTCAAGATATGAAATCGTTTCGCCAATATAATACTCATGGTCAGAAGCACCCTGTATCACTGGAGGTTCTGTATCGGGAATAATTTTGACAATAACTGTATATTCTGCTGCATTTTCCCCTTCGTCTGTAAATACAAAAATAACCGGATATTCCCCTGCTGTCGCAGTATCAAGTAGCCCCTTTATCTCTGCCTTTACATCTGTGGCATCTGAAATGGACTCCACAGCGGTCATTGGGTCAAATTCATGAAGCTGCCATCCGGTTATCTCTTCTTTTAAAACTACCTGCGGCGCTTCTGTATCAATAACCGTAATGCTTTCAGTGTATTCTACACCTCGATATAAAAGAGCAATGTCATATTCTCCCACATGATTGAGAGTAATTGGTTTATATTTAAAGGATACCTCTGAGGGCCTGATTTCATTTACCACAAGATCCGCCGCCTGTATTTCTTCCCCTGTGGCCTCAAGCTTTAAACCGTGTTTTATAATATTTACCCGAAGCATTGCCTTTTTTACAGTGGTTCTTCCTTTTGAATCGACTGCCTCGATTTGAACTTCCTGACCTCCCGGAACTTTAAAATCCGGTGCTGTTACATATCTTACTGAAGCATTTTTTTCTGAACACTCTGTCACAAAAGACCATGCGCTGACTTCCTCATTTAACTCCACTGTTACATTGTGTAAAATCAGCTCAGGTCCCTTCATATAATCTCCCAGAACCAGCATAAGAAGCAGCATAGAGCCGGTAATTGCACTTAATATAAAAACTAAAAATAATTTTTTATTCATATTAATCTTTTATTCATATTATTATTTTATTTTGTTAATCCGCATTTATTTTGACAAAATTTCTTTAAGAAGCTGGTTTACAATCCCCGGATTTGCCTTGCCCTTTGCTGCCTTCATGGTCTGCCCTACAAGAAATCCGATAGCCTTTTCCTTTCCGTTTTTATAGTCTTCGACAGACTGCGGATTATTTGCTACAACCTCCTCTACAATCTTTCGAATCCCTTCTGTATCGCTATTCATTTTCAGCCCTTTTTCCTCTACATAACTTTCAGGGTCTATATTATGCTCAAAAACTTCCGCAAATACCTGCTTTGCCACATTTCCATTAATCACGCCGTCTTCTGTAAGCTTAATAAGCTTCGCAAGATTTTCCGGAGAAAATGCAAGCTCCTCAGGGTCCATATTGTTTTCCTTTAAAAGACGCATGGTTTCACCCATCAGATAATTGCTCACTTTTTTTGCATTTTTACAGATGGCAGTTGCCTCTTCAAAAATATCCGCCATTTTTTTGTACAATGTAATAATATCTGCATCATACTCCGGCAGCTTATATTCACTGATATATCTTGCCTTTTTCTCATCACGAAATTCCGGCTGCGCAGCCCTTACTTTCTCAAGCCACTCATCGCTGATTTCAATTGGAACAAGGTCCGGTTCAGGAAAATATCTGTAATCCTGTGCATCTTCTTTTGAGCGCATGGCATAGGAATACTCTTTATTATCATCCCATCTTCTTGTTTCCTGAATAACCTCTTTTCCTTCCTCCAGCAAATCAATCTGACGCTCTGTTTCATTTTGAATCGCTCTCGCAATCGCCTTAAAGGAATTCAAATTTTTCATTTCCGTTCTTGTACCGAACTTTTCTGCTCCCATTTCCCTGACAGACAAATTGACATCCGCCCTCATGGAGCCCTCATTCAATTTGCAGTCCGATGCCCCAAGATACTGAATAATCAGCCTTAATTTTTCCAGATATGCAATTACCTCCTCGGCGCTGCGCATATCCGGCTCCGATACAATCTCAATTAATGGCACACCAGAACGGTTAAAATCTACCAGAGAACAGTCTGACCATTCGTCATGAATCAGCTTTCCGGCATCCTCCTCCATATGAATTTCATGAATACCGATTGCTTTTTTTCCCTGCTCTGTCTCTATCTCTACTTTTCCGTCGCGGCAAATCGGCAGATATAACTGAGATATCTGATAATTCTGCGGATTGTCCGGATAAAAATAATTTTTTCTGTCAAATTTGCAGTACTGAGTAATTTTACAGTTTGTAGCAAGTCCTACTGCCATGGCATATTCTACTACCTGCTTATTTAAAACAGGCAGCGAACCCGGCATACCGGTACATACCGGACATGTGTGTGTATTTGGAGCTCCCCCAAACTCTGTGGAACAGGAGCAGAATATTTTTGTTTTCGTGGCCAGTTCGACATGAACCTCAAGGCCTATGACTGTTTCATACTGTTTCATAATCTTGATTTCTCCCTTTCTAAAGGTATTTTCATTTCATAGAAAATCACTGAGCCTTTTCTATGATACTGCTCTTACAGAGCGGCATTTACTGGATAAAGTGCAAAAAAAGTTTTCGCAAATTTACAGTGCACAAACTCTTTGTTTTTTCCGGCATTTTTAATCTCTTGCTGCTGCCGCAGCACATCTTGCATAGGTTCTTGTCTGCTCAAAGGAATACGCAGCCCGAATAATATTTTTTTCCATAAAGCTGTCACCGATAAGCTGCAGTCCAATTGGAAGCCCTTTGCTGTCTGTTCCGCAAGGCACGCTAATCCCCGGAAGTCCCGCAAGATTTACCGATATAGTGTAAATATCTCCCAGATACATTTTAATCGGGTCAGACAGGCTTCTGCCAATCTCCGGCGCCGTAGTCGGCGCTGCCGGTCCCAGAATTACATCATATCTTTCAAATGCCTTGTCAAATTCTCTTTTAATTAATGCTTTCGTTCTTAACGCCTTTAAATAATATGCATCATAATAACCGCTGCTTAATACAAAAGAGCCCAGCATAATTCTTCTCTTTACCTCTTCACCAAAGCCCTCGGAGCGCGTCTTTTTATACATCTGATGCAAGCCGTCATACTCCTTTGTCCGAAAACCATATTTCACACCGTCAAACCTCGCCAGATTTGAACTTGCCTCTGCGGAAGCGATAACATAATATGCCGGAATCGCGTAGTCCACCAGTCCAAGCTCAAATTCTTCCACAACAGCGCCTTTTTCTTCCAGTGTTTTTGCAGCTTTCAGTACAGCGTCTCTTACCTCGTCATCCAGACCTTCTCCAAAATAACTCTTTGGAATACCGATTTTCATTCCTTTTACATTATCTACAAGTGCTTTTGTAAAATCATAATCTTCCCTCTTCACAGAAGTAGAATCCTTCGCATCATAAGAAGCAATTGCCTCAAGAACCGTCGCACAGTCTGTCACATCCTTTGCCACTGGCCCTATCTGGTCAAGGGAAGAACCATATGCAATCAATCCATAACGGCTGACTGTTCCATAAGTTGGCTTAATACCTGTTACTCCGCAAAAAGAACTTGGCTGCCGAATGGAACCACCGGTATCAGAACCCAGTGCATAGCTGCATTCCTCTGCCGCTACTGCCGCACAGGAGCCGCCTGATGAGCCGCCCGGTACATGATTTTCATTCCATGGATTTCTTGTCACTCCATAAGCAGATGTCTCTGTGGTACTTCCCATGGCAAACTCATCCATATTTGTCTTGCCTATCATTACAGCGCCCGCCTTTTCAAGATTTAAGACCGCCTCCGTTGTATAGGTCGGATAAAAATTCTCAAGTATCTTGGAACTGCACGTGGTAAGTATCCCTCTTGTACACATATTGTCCTTAATGGCAACCGGCACTCCCGCCAGTGGTCCCGTAAGCTCACCCTTATCAATCGCTTTCTGCACCTGTTCCGCCTTTTTCAAAGCGCCCTCTCTGTCAACTGTCACATAACAATGATATATTTTATCCAAAGCCTCTGTCTGGTCAAGTGCCGCTGTCACCGCCTCGGTTACAGAAACTTCCTTTTCTTTAATTTTTCTGCTCAGCTCTACCGCTGTAAGACTCATTAAGTTCATGTCATACCTCTTTCTGTTTTTAATGTCGCTAAACTGCTTGGTAAATTTCACGATTTGCTTTCAGGATTCACCATTCCTTTGGGAATCGCTCAATTAATCACGACTCCCGAAAGGAATCGCTCAATTAATCACGATTCCCGAAAGGAATCGCTCAATTATCTACGGTTTTCGGGACCATAAAGCTGCCGTCTTTTTCTTCTGGAGCATTTTTCAAAATATTTTCCCTGTCATTTTCATTCACCACCACATCTTCCCGAAATACATTTTTTACCGGAAATACATGCGACATCGGCTCTACTCCGGCAGTGTCAAGCTCGTTTAATTTATCAATATAATCAAGCATGCTGCCCATGTCTTTTTTTGCCTTTTCTTTTTCTTCCCCGCTTAACTCAAGTTTTGCAAGGATGCCTACATATTCGATGGTTTCGTCTGATATTATATTCGCCATTTTTTACCTCCATAGCGTTTTGTTACTGATAATTCTAATTTATTTTGTTTTTGGCCTGTCGCCTAATATACCATGTCTATGATAATGAAAGAATGAGGGAAAGTCAAGGATTTCAAAGAAAAAAATCAGAAAGAGGAATTTAAATAATTGTATCTGAGTGACACAAATGGAAGGAGAAGGCTTGCTGCAGCGTCTTATTCTGCAGTTTAGAATCTCTAATTGCCTGAAATTCTGCTAAAAGCATCTGCGTCAGAAGTATAACTCGCCTTGAAGTTTTTTGAAATTTGCCGCTTTTGTGTGGCTCAAACAATACTCCTGACACAGATAACACAGAATCCCAGACAATAAGAGATTCTAAAAACTGCGTCATATGGCCCCGCAGCAAGCCTTCTCCTTCCATCTGCTGTATTTCAATTTTGAATGTAAATTTTATTTGTATAACTAAAGTGAACTACCCATTGTCTAAAGCCAATGGGCTTCCTGCTTCATCGACCTCGTAA
>CAJTOU010000012.1:0-35336 GCA_910577835.1 uncultured Lachnospiraceae bacterium
TCCCCTTGGTGGGAGTGTGGATTGAAATTACATTTCCCTCATTAGACACACCTTCAGCTGCTGGTCACTCCCCTTGGTGGGAGTGTGGATTGAAATCTAAAGTCCCAGCGGACAATATCGATAGGCAACAAGTCACTCCCCTTGGTGGGAGTGTGGATTGAAATTATGACAACTACCGCTACAAATCCTCTGGTCGAGTCACTCCCCTTGGTGGGAGTGTGGATTGAAATCGGTACCTGCAACAGTTGCCTCGAACTGCTGCGTGTCACTCCCCTTGGTGGGAGTGTGGATTGAAATGGCAGTTCCGCAGCGGTCAGAACCCTTTGTGTTGGTCACTCCCCTTGGTGGGAGTGTGGATTGAAATCGGTGGTTTTGGTTGGCGTATGTGTGCTTACGATAGTCACTCCCCTTGGTGGGAGTGTGGATTGAAATTTTAAATTGTACTCTTAAGTCTCCAGCACAATATCGTCACTCCCCTTGGTGGGAGTGTGGATTGAAATATAAAGTAGCTCAAAATTTCCGCCCCCATATAATGTCACTCCCCTTGGTGGGAGTGTGGATTGAAATATATTTTTGCAATCCACTTGCATATGCATTACTGGTCACTCCCCTTGGTGGGAGTGTGGATTGAAATGGATAAAGACACGCTTTTATTTAAAGCCTGGATGTCACTCCCCTTGGTGGGAGTGTGGATTGAAATTTTTAGCGAGTTGTTTACTAAAAGTTTGTTTATATCAAATTTATCTCTTGAAAGAAAAAAAACTTAATGCTATACTAAATAAGCATGTACATCTTTATAAGATTTACAAATCACAAAAAATATTATCTGCCAAGGGCTTAAAACAAGGAGAACATATCAAATGGAAGATTACAAAAAAGAATTTATTGAATTTATGGTAGACTGTGATGTATTGAAATTCGGTGAGTTTACCTTAAAAAGCGGAAGAAAATCCCCGTTTTTTATGAACGCGGGCCTGTATGTTGACGGATACCAGTTAAAAAAACTGGGTGAATATTACGCGATAGCCATTCATGGACAATATGGCACAGATTTTGATGTAGTATTTGGTCCTGCGTATAAGGGAATTCCGATTGGAGTTGCTACAACATGTGCATTTTATGACCTGTATGGAAAAGAAATAAGATACAGCTCTAACAGAAAGGAAGCAAAGGACCACGGAGAAACGGGCATTCTGCTTGGAAGTCCGATAAAAGATGGAGACAGAATTGTGATTGTAGAGGATGTCACTACCTCCGGAAAATCCATTGAGGAGACATACCCGATTATCAAAGCTCAGGGGGATGTAGAAATTTTGGGACTTATGGTGTCCTTAAACAGAATGGAGAAAGGAAAAGGCGAAAAGAGCGCGCTGGAAGAACTGAAAGAAACCTATGGCTTTGACACAAACGCGATTGTGACCATGGCTGATGTAATTGAACATCTTTACAATAAAGAGTACAACGGTAAGATTCTGATTGATGATGAGATAAAGAGTAGAATTGATGCATATTATGAGCAATATGGAGCAAAATGCAATTAGGAAATTATAGGTAAATCATCATATATGAATAATTATGGAGGTAAAAATGGAAGAAAGAACTTATACTTTATTAGGCAGAACAGGAGCTGCCAATGTTGTGCTCGGAATTATCGCAATCACTGCCGGAATCGCAGTAGGTGTTATTACAATTGTAAATGGGGCAAAACTGATGAAGGGAAAGAAATATATCTCTTTTTAAAATATAACAGCTAACATCCATTATGTAATCAGCCTGGAATTGATTAGGCTGATTGCTTAATTGCAGGGGCTGTCGTACTAAATCAAACATAAAAATATAGTAGGTGTCAATAATAAGCTGCAATATTTTATAATGTTATTTTTAGTGCGGCAGCTCTTTCTTAAATAGAACAGTTATTTTAATAAATAGAGGACATAATATGTTTAAACGAAGACATTATAAATTTACCAACAAAACAGTCTCAAAGAGGGGAATCAGTTCAGTGATTCTTTTTCTTGCGGCAGCAGCACTGCTTGGTTATGGAATCTATCTGTCTTTTCGTGCGCATGGTGATGGAGATACCATGGTCGGCATTTTGGGAGCTGGCGGGCTTGTCAGTGCAACAGCCGGTCTTTTTCTTGGATTAAACAGTATAAAAGATGAAAATGTATTTCATACATTTGCGTGGGTTGGTTCAGTCGGAAACGCGATAATATGGTTTTTTATTCTCTGTCTGATTATGGTGGGAATATAAAACATATAGAACATAGAGGAAAAGAAAGGCAGATAAAAATCAAAAGATATTTACAGAAATACAAGCTGTATAAATCAGAAAGGAAAAAAAGCAATGAACGACAGGTTAAAAAAACAGATGGATTTTATTATGGAAGCGGACAAAATGAAAAGTATAACCAGACAGACTTATATTGCCGACGGTTCCCGAAAGGAAAATGACGCAGAACATTCATGGTCGCTGGCGCTTATGTGTATGCTGATGGCAGAGCATGCAAACAGCGAAATCAACCTTTTAAGAACTATGCAGATGGTACTGGTACATGACCTTGTAGAAATTGATGCCGGAGATACGTATGCCTATGATACAGAGGGAAACGTCACAAAAAGAGAGCGGGAGATTGCTGCTGCGCAGAGGATTTTTCATATTTTGCCGCAGGACCAGGCAGAGCTTTTATGGGGATTATGGAATGAATTTGAAGAGGGCGAAACAGCCGAGGCAAAATTTGCCAATACTTTAGATAAGGTTCAGCCATTGACATTAAATCATCGGACTGGTGGTATCTCATGGAAAGAGCATGATATCAAGGCAGAGCAGGTAATGAAAAGAAACAAAAGAACCCCCGAAGGTTCAAAAGTTTTGTGGGAATACTGTCAGAAAATTATTGATGAAAATATAGAAAATGGCAATCTGAAATAAAGTGCACAGGGTGCTGCGGATTTGTGATAAGGAAGGAATTTTGAGGAGTTATGAACAAACTGACTTATTTAAAAGAAAATATTGAAATTAGCGAACGCTATGAACTGGCGCTGGACAGAATCAGACAGATAGCGGCTGAAGCAGAGCTTGAAAGTCCATACAAAGAGTTTTTTGCCAAAGAGGCGGAATTTCTGCTGTCCATAATGAATCTGTTTGAGCAGATACAATACGGGGATTATGAGAACTTTACTTTAAGGGAGCTTGAAGAAAAAAACAGAGTTTTATACGGGGAATTACGGGAAAATTATGAAAACAGTTATCTGAATCCCCAATATGCAGTTCGGAATTTGGGAGAGGGTTATGGAACATATCTTATGTATCTGGCAACAGCTCTTCGCAGATGTATCGGTGCAGCAATGGTTCAGAGATTGACAGATATTGTTATTTATTCGGAATTGTTTATTGAGATATACAATATCTTTGAGACAGGGGAAAATATTAAAAAAAATATTCACAATGCGATTTACTGGTTCGAGCATGACTATTGTGAAGTATTTTTGACAAATTCCATAAGGGAAATGCTGGATGAAAGCCGTTCTGTATACAGAGAAATTGTAATGGAGGCGGATTTAAGCGATATACGGTATCTTTACTGGTATGGATTAAATATTACGGAAAATGAAAGAAAAACAGCAGAGCTTTTAAATACTTTTTCAGAAGAAGAAATCGAGAAGATGGCAGAAACTTATACAGAGGGGTATCACAGAGGATTTGTTCTTGCAAAAAAGGATTTGTCCAAAAAAGGAACTGTGGAGGTTCGATATTCTGCCGGATTTGAAAGAATGGTCAGAGCCGCTGTAAAGCAGTTTGAAAAAATGGGATTAAAGACAGTCATTCGAATGGCGGGAGTTGACAGCACTCCGGCAAATCGACAATATCTGTACGACCACAGAAATGACCACGGGTTATTTATAGACAAGGCGATTGTGAACAGAAAGCTTGAAGTTGTTAAAAATGCCTTTGAGGAAAATAAAGAGCTGGCAGACCTTATGGCAGGACCGGCAGTAATTGAAACCTTTGGAGAAAATCCATTTGAACCGGTAAATAAAGCTGAGGCTGTTTCGTTGACAGAAAAACAGCAGAAACTTGATGTTTTTTACAACAATGAATATATTCAGATATATTATCAGTATATTAAGGGGGAGGAAAGAAGCTTTACAATTATTGCATATCCGATTGCGGAGATTGGCAAAGATTATGAAAATATTTTCCGTGATACTGTAAAGATAAACAATCTTGACCAGAAGCTTTATGAAAAGGCTCAGAAAGCGATAATTGATGCGCTTGATAAGGCGGAGTATGTAAGGGTGAAAGGGAAGAACGGGAATTGTACGGATATAAAGGTTATGATGCATTCAATTGAAAATCCCGAAAAAGAGACAAATTTTGAAAATTGTCTTGCAGATGTGAATATTCCTCTGGGTGAGGTGTTTACTTCGCCTGTGCTGGCAGGAACGGAAGGCGTTTTGAATGTAAGCGAGGTATATTTAAACGGATTAAAGTTTGAAAATTTGAAAATCAATTTTAAGGACGGGCAGACACAAAGCTTTAGCTGCGATAATTTTAAAGAGGAAGAGGAAAACCGGAAATATATTCAGGATAATTTATTGAGATTTCATGAAAAACTGCCGATTGGAGAATTTGCAATCGGGACAAATACTACGGCGTATACAATGGCAAATAAATATGATATTGTGTATAAAATGCCGATTTTGATTGTGGAGAAAATGGGACCTCATTTTGCAGTGGGGGATACGTGTTACAGTCATGAGGAAGACGAGCAGACCTTTAATTCTGACGGTAAAAGAATAATTGCAAAAGATAATGAGATAAGTATATTAAGAAAAGAGGATGCGTCAAAAGCATATTTTGGATGCCATACGGATATAACGATTCCATATGATGAGATTGGAGAAATATCTGCAGTGAAAAAGAATGGAGAAGTGATAACTATTATTTTAAATGGAAGATTTGTGCTGGAAGGAACAGAAGAACTGAATAAAGGACTGGAATAATAATTCCTGTCTTGTTTCTAAAACTAGAAAGAGGGCGTCGCAAAATCATCAAAACAGATGATTAAGTGATACCCTCTTGTTCAATTCAGTTATATCTTTATTTTCATAGTATCAGGCATTTGAAACAGAACTGAAATATCATTTACAATCTCAGCCAATTTTTTTCTGTCAGTAAAAATACAAATTCTTCGAATCAGATTTTTACAACAGAAGTTTTAAAGGAAAAATTTTAAGTTTTTGGAGAATATTAAGAATCAAATCTTTTCAGGATTTTATCACAGGAATATTCAACCTGTGTCCAATTGCTGCGAGTAACAAAACGCGTTGCAAAATTACGAAACAGCAAAATATCAAATTATCGAATGTGCAAAATTGTGAGATGACGAATTGCGGTGCGAATAACTAAACAGAGTAATCATTTCATAATATAATTTATATTATGGCCTGCATTACTTGGGATGTATACATTTTTTGTTATGTATATTTTATATCTATCATGATATTTGCATTATGCACATTTTATTGCTTACCGTTTTTTAACATTTTCTGGATAATGTCATCCTTGCAGCGTTACAGTTCATCTGCATTTGAACCGGCAGACCATTGTAAAATCCATTTCAGCCCTGTTTTAAATGCCTGATATTTTTCATATTTTATTCCATTACAATGTCCTCAAACACGTCATTCACATCCCAACGGGGCACAAATGCAACTTCTGTATTGATTTCAATAGCGTCCAGCTTTGAAGATATCTCGTCACATTCCTTATTATATTTGCGAATTAACGCCTTTACATCATTGCGGTCAAAATCAATGGTGGTTGTTTCTGTAATATCATAAACATAAGGCTTCTGTTCATTATTAATATCAAACTTATAAGCGCGCCCTGCAACTGTTTTCTCTGTCGGCTTTAAATTTACAATTCCATTCAATATATAGACAAATCCCTGTTTCTTTTTATTCATTGCAACCGCATTGTCAATATTAATTTCAGTACTAGCCTTCGCGGCTGCAATGGCGTTTGAAAGGGCTTCTTTCTCAGTCAGAACCTTTACGACAAAATCAATTATGTTATTTGGTGTAAAATCTACATCAAAAGGCTTCTGCACATTCATAATTTCATCCTCTGCTTCCTTGTTTGCCTTTGAGCGCAGATGATTCTGTTTTGTAGTAGTGACAAACCCCTTATTGCCAAGGTACATATATGCCCTGTTTAAAAGACTGTCAAGATAGTTTGCATAGCGATAAGATTCCTTCAAATTCATAGTATGTTTCTCCTTTATTTTGTACTTTCATCATAACTATTTTTTTAATGAAATAGTGTTTATTTGTTTTTCGACAGATTATAATTTGATATGTTGATAATATTACTGATATTGTTTTATCACAATATATTTGTGAAACTACCAAAACTATAAGATAATAATATTTTTAGTATATCATAAGACAAAGAAAATATCTATAATTATTTACAATGATATGGAATTATATGTTATGCTCAAAGGGGAAATTTTTTATCCAAAATCTTCTCTTCTTGTAAAATTCCTATAAAAATGTTGACTTGCAAAATGATATGAAGTACAATAAAGCATGGATAAAATCTATGAACACACAAAAAAAGGAGATAGAAACATGGCAAAAGTTGGTATTGTAATGGGCAGCGATTCAGACCTTGGCATTATGAGCAAAGCCGCTGACATACTGGAGGAACTGGGAGTAGATTACGAAATGACAATTATTTCCGCTCACAGAATGCCGGACATATTCTACGATTACGCAAAATCTGCAGAGTCCAAAGGAATAAAAGTAATTATTGCAGGCGCAGGCGGAGCTGCGCATTTGCCGGGTATGTGTGCAGCATTATTTCCAATGCCAGTTATCGGCGTTCCTATTCACACAAAATCACTCGGTGGTGTAGATTCTCTTTATTCTATCGTACAGATGCCATCGGGAATACCCGTTGCCACTGTCCCAATTGACGGCGGATTAAATGCCGGTTTACTGGCAGCGAAGATTCTTGCGACTTCTGATTCAGAGCTTTTAGACAAGCTCCGTGCTTATTCTGAAAGAATGAAGGAAACTGTCGTAGCAAAGAAAGAAAAGCTGGAAAAAACAGGACATAAAAATTATGCATAGATAATTCCAGCAAAAATTAATTTTAAGAAAGACGAGGAGCTAATTATGGATTACAAAAAGGCCGGCGTAGATATTGAGGCAGGGTATCAGTCTGTTGAGCTTATGAAGAAGCATATACAAAAGACAATGCGTTCAGAAGTATTAGGGGGAATCGGCGGTTTCTCAGGTGCTTTTGATATCAGCAGCTTTAAGGATATGGAGGAGCCAATTCTGCTGTCTGGGACAGATGGTGTTGGAACAAAACTGAAACTGGCATTTCTTTTAAATAAGCATGATACAGTGGGCATCGACTGTGTTGCAATGTGCGTCAATGACGTAATTTGCGCCGGAGGCGAACCGTTGTTTTTCCTTGATTATATTGCATGTGGCAAAAATGACCCGGAAAAAATTGCAACGATTGTAAGCGGTATCGCACAGGGCTGTGTAATGTCAGGTGCGGCTTTGGTTGGAGGAGAGACAGCGGAAATGCCGGGCTTCTATCCAAAGGAAGAGTATGACCTTGCAGGATTTACCGTAGGCGTTGCAGACAAAAAGGATTTAATCACAGGCGAGGACATTAAAGAAGGTGATGTGTTAGTGGGAATCGCTTCAAGCGGTGTACACAGCAACGGCTTTTCTCTTGTCAGAAATGTATTTAAGATGACAGAGGATGCTGTAAATACATATTATGACGCCCTTGGCGCTACTCTTGGAGAAACCCTTATTACCCCTACAAAGATTTATGTAAAAGCGATGAAGTCCGTAAAAGCAGCAGGCGTTCATGTAAAGGGCTGCAGTCATATTACAGGCGGAGGCTTTTATGAAAATATTCCAAGAATGCTGCACGACGGCATACAGGCAGTTGTAAACAAGAACAGTTATGAAGTGCCTCCTATTTTCAAAATGCTTTCTGTGGACGGCGATATTGAGGAACATATGATGTACAATACTTTTAATATGGGTATTGGCATGGTTCTGGCAGTATCCCAGGAAGATGCCGACAAGACAATTGAGGCATTAAAAACAGCCGGTGAAGCTGCTTATATAATCGGTTCTGTAAAAGCTGGAGAAAAAGGAGTCGTTTTATGTTGAGAATCGGAGTAATGGTATCCGGTGGAGGTACAAATCTTCAGGCAATTATAGACGGCATTTCAAAAGGAACGATTACAAATACAGAGATTGCGATAGTGGTAAGCAATAATAAAAAGGCATACGCACTTGAAAGAGCAAAACAGGCAGGTATTGAGGCGGTCTGTATTTCTCCAAAGGATTATGAGAACAGAGAACAGTTTAATCAGGCGTTAACGGACTTTCTTGACAGCCGCAGGCTGGATTTGATTGTTCTTGCCGGATGTCTGGTTGTTTTGCCGGAAGCTCTGATAAAGAAATATACAAATAAAATTATTAATATACATCCCTCTTTGATTCCCGCATTTTGCGGTAAAGGCTACTATGGACTGAAAGTCCATGAGGAAGTTTTAAAAAGAGGAGTAAAGCTCACTGGTGCTACCTGTCATTTTGTAGATGCCGGCACAGATACAGGACCGATTATTTTTCAGAAGCCGGTGGAAATTTTGGAAAATGATACACCGGAAATCCTGCAGCGCCGTGTAATGGAACAGGCTGAATGGATAATTTTGCCAAAAGCGATTGATGACATTGCAAATGGCAGAATTGAAGTTGTAAATGGATATGTAAAGAATAAAGTGCCTGTGGCGCCATAAAAAATGAAATACAATTTCTTATAAAAATACAGAAAGAAACAGGAGAATGAATGATGAAGGTTTTAATTGTAGGCAGCGGTGGACGCGAGCATGCTATTGCATGGAAAGTGGCCCAGAGTCCAATGGTTGATAAAATATACTGCACGCCCGGTAATGCTGGAATCAGCGAAGTTGCTGAATGTGTAAATATCGGGGCGATGGAATTTCATAAATTGACTGCATTTGCAAAAGAAAAGAATATAGACCTTACAGTAATTGGTATGGATGAACCTCTTGTAGGAGGAATTGTGGATGCGTTTGAGGCAGAAGGCTTAAAGGTATTTGGTCCACGTAAAAATGCGGCTGTATTGGAAGGCTCCAAGGCTTTTTCAAAAGATTTAATGAAAAAATATGGTATACCTACGGCTGAGTATGAAACCTTTCATACACCAGAGCTGGCACTTGAATATCTGGAACATTCCAGCTATCCGATTGTTGTGAAAGCTGACGGGCTGGCACTTGGCAAGGGCGCTCTGATTTGCAATACAAAGGAAGAGGCGAGAGATGCCGTGAAAACGCTTATGTTGGACAAACAATTTGGAGATGCAGGCACTACAATTGTAGTGGAAGAATTTCTGATAGGCAGAGAAGTATCAGTACTTTCCTTTGTAGATGGACATACAATTAAAATTATGACCTCGGCTCAGGACCATAAGCGAGCAAAAGATAATGATAAAGGGCTGAATACCGGAGGAATGGGGACATTCTCACCAACTCCTTTCTATACAGAGGAGATAGACAGGTTCTGCAAAGAGCATATTTATCAGAAAACAGTGGATGCAATGACAGCAGAAGGAATAGAATTTAAAGGAATTATTTTCTTTGGACTGATATTGACTAAACAGGGACCAAAGGTTCTGGAATACAATGCCAGATTTGGCGACCCTGAGACACAGGTGGTTCTTCCAAGAATGAAGAATGATATTGTAGAGGTCTTTTTGGCATGTATTGAAGGAACACTGGACAAGGTGGATTTACAGTTTGAGGATAATGCGGCAGTCTGTGTAGTACTGGCTTCTGACGGATATCCGGAACATTATGACAAGGGATACAAAATTACCGGTCTGGAAAAATTTCAGGACAAAGAGGGTTATTATGTATTCCATGCAGGAACCAAGCTTGAGGGCAGTGATATTGTGACAAACGGAGGGCGTGTACTCGGCGTTGTGGCGAAGGGCGAGAATCTGAAAGCTGCAAGAGAAAATGCTTATGAGGCGACAAAGCTTGTCTGTTTTGACAATAAATATATGCGTACAGATATTGGAAAAGCAATTGACGAAGTATAAATTGCGGCTGGCAAAAAGATAATTACGCTGGCTGCTCAATTAAGAACATTTCAGGAAAACTGCCGGATTCGGCAGTTCATACCTGTAATGTGTGGAGATAATAATATGATATACAAGGGAAAAGAAAGAAAGACCGATATTATTTGTTATATACTGATTATATCAATAATAGCTGGTCTTTTTACGTATTTTATCCCGAAACCTGCTTTCGCTTACAACCAGAAGAAGGGAATCGTACAGGTAGACGATGCGCTGAATGTAAGAACAGGTCCGGGAACCGGCTATGCAAAGCTTACAAGCGGGGGAAGTAATGTACAGTTGAAAAATGGTAATTCTGTGGATATTATTGGAGAGGAATATGCTTCAGACGGTGCAAAATGGTATAAGATAAACTTTTCTTACAATGGCAGTGTGCTGACTGGATATGTACATAGTAATTATGTCTATGTGGAACAGGATATTGATTATACACAGGATGCAGATTTTGAAGCCTATCTGACAAAGCAGGGATTTCCTGAAACCTATAAAAATTCTCTAAGAAAGCTTCATGCAAAATATCCAAACTGGGTATTTGTGGCAGATAAGCTTGACTATGACTGGAATGAAGTAGTGGAAAATGAGTCAATTACCGGAAGGAGTCTGATTTCCATGAGTTCAATTTCTTCATGGAAATCTACGGAGACAGATGCTTATAACTGGGATACCGGAAAATGGTATGGCTTTGATGGAGGAAGCTGGGCTGCCGCTTCAAAAGAGCTGGTGGCTTATGCACTGGACCCGAGAAATTTTCTGGATGAGAGATATATTTTCCAGTTTGAGCTTTTATCCTATCAGTCATCTTATCAGAATATATCCGGTCTTCAGAGCATGATTGCAAAAACTTTTTTAAATGGAACTATTTCTGATGATAAGGGCAGCAGTATGAGCTATGCGCAGGCGATTATGGAGGCAGCGGCCATTTCAGGCGTAAGTCCTTTCTGCCTTGCTTCCAGTATTATTCAGGAGCAGGGCACTGCCGGAAGTTCACATAATATCTCCGGAACTTTGCAAGGTCATGAGGGATATTATAATTATTACAACTGGGGTGCTTATGCCAGCGGCGGTAATTCGCCGACAGTCAACGGTCTGATTTACGCAGCAAAAACAGACAGTTTTTCCCTTCGGCCATGGAATACAAGATATAAATCAATTGTAGGTGGCGCAAAACTGTTTGGAAAGAATTATATTAATATCGGGCAGGATACCATTTATTATAAAAAGTTTGATTTTGTGGGAGAACCGTATACACATCAGTATATGACACATATTATTGCTGCGAGAAATGAAGGACTTTCAGCTTCCAACGGCTATTCAGATGAAATGAAATCCAGTATTTCGATTGTATTTAAAATTCCGGTTTTTAAGAATATGCCAAATGAGACATGTCCTTTGCCTACAAAAGACGGAAACCCAAATAATCTGTTAAGCTCATTGTCTGTTTCTGCCGGAGGTCTCACACCGACCTTCCAGAGATTTACTGAGTCCTATGATGTGACAGTGGAAAATTCAGTGTCTTCCATAAATGTAAATGCAGTGGCAGCAGACAGTAGGGCAACAGTCAATGGAACAGGAAATTATAATCTTGATGTTGGAAATAATGAAATAGAGGTAAAGGTGACAGCGGAAAACGGAGATGTCAGAACCTATCGGATTCATGTAAACCGGAAAGCAGGTTCAGGAAGTACAAATCCTCCACAGCCAACCGAGCCGCCGACACAGAAACCAACACAAAAACCAACAGAGCCATCTGCACCATCTGCGCCTTCTTATTCTGTCAGCGGAATTTCAGCAGATGAAAGCAGCGGTTTAATCACAGGTATTTCAGAAAAAATGTCTGTACAGACGTTGCAGTCTTATATTAATGTAAAAAATGGAAGTGTACAGGTTGTGGACAGAAATGGTTCTGCCAAGTCTGGAGTTGTAGCTACCGGTGATAAAGTAAGAATTTTAAACAGCAGCGGGGCAGTTTCCAAAGAATTTACTGTTGTCTTGTATGGCGATGTCAATGGTGATGGAGAAATTTCCATAAAAGATGCTTATCTGATGCGAAAGCATATTTTGGGAGAAGCCGGACTTGCAGGAATATATCAGACAGCGGCGAATGTGAGCAGGAGCAATGGTGGCATTACAATAAAAGATGCCTATATTATTAAACGACATATTTTAGGGGAGTCAAAGATAAGTCAATAAGCATATGGAGGATAAACACATGAAAAACCAAAGAGGCAGAAAAACTGTTTGGAAAATATTTTTAATATGTTTTTTTACATTACTGATACAGAAAGGGGTTTATGCAGCAGATTTCAATGCGACTGTATCTTCAGCAACGGCAGAGCAGGGAAAAACAGTAACAATAACTGTGACTTTTTCTTCAAATGTCAATATCGGTGCTTATGCCATGAGGCTGACTTATGATGCGAATATTTTGGAATATTCATCGGGCGCCGACGGCGGAGGCGGAGGAACCCTTCAGTTTTATAACGATTATGTAAACAGCACATCAAAGAGCTATACGATTACCTTTCAGACAAAGGCAGCAGGAACTTCGGCACTTTCGCTGGATACAATCAGTGTTCCATGTGATACGGAAGCAAACGATATGACCGTAAAATCTTCAGGAGGTTCGGTAACGGTGTCCGCTCCAGTGGAGGCGTCTTCAAATAATAACCTTGCCGCGTTAAACGTAGCATTTGTATACAGTGATGGCAGAACGGAAAGCGCAGCTTTAAGTCCTGCATTTTCCGCAGATATTACTTCTTATAATCTGAGCGCAGGAGAGGATGTCGCAAGGCTTTCTCTGGATGCAACTGCTGCTGACGGAAAAGCGGCTGTTCAGGTATCAGGCACAAGAATGGACCCGGGCAGCAACACAACAACAATTACTGTAACAGCAGAAAACGGAGCAGTAAAAAAATATGTGATTTATACAGAAAAGGCTCAGCCTTCTACCACCGAGGCTCCAACAACTGCTGAACCAGAGCCGACGACTGAACCAGAACCGACGACTGAACCAGAGCCGACGACTGAACCAGAACCAACAACTGAACCATCTAACAATACACCTGCTACAATACAGATAGGCGACAGAAATTATACTGTCGTAGATATTCCAGAGGAGGCAGTGTTGCCGGAAGGCTATGAAGTAGTTCAAATTGACCATAAAGGCATACAGATTACTGCATTGCAGGGACTTTCTACAAATCTGCTGCTTCTTTATCTGATGGATGGAGAAAGCGGTACAGGAGATTTTTATATTTATGACAAAGAAAAAGACAGCTATACGCTTTTTGTCAGCCTTACTATAAGGCAGCATATGTATACAGTGCTGGATATTCCGGAGGATTTGACGCTGCCTTACGGCGGAAAGGTCGGCAGTGAATATAAGTTGGAAACACTTGATATAAATGGAAAATCTGTAAAGGCATTAAGCTATGGTGTACAGGATTTATATCTTGTGTATGCAATGAACTGGAATGGAGAATATGGTCTTTATTTTTATGATTTAAAAGAAGAAAGCATGCTGCGATATGTATATTCAGCATTGGAAAATAAGAAAGACGAAGTGCCGGTTGTGCTTGCAGATACTTCCATATCAGAAAATGAAAGAAAAGAATGGGAAAAAAGAATAGATAATAGAAATATTCTCATTATAATACTGGCTGTTTTATCAGTTCTTTTTGGAGGCGCTTTGTGTGTACTTTCTGTCAGAAGAAAAAGAAGACATACCGGCAGGAAAAGACAATCATCAAATTTTGATGAAGAATATGATGAGTATGAGGAATATGATGCAGAAGAAGAGGAACCGATGGATGAAGAAAGTCTGAATCAGGCATTAGATGATATTTTAAAAGGAAAATAGAGAAAAGAGATAGAATATAGGAAAGGGATGAAATAAGAAAAGGAATAGAATATAGGAAAGGAATAAAGAAAAGAAAGTGAGTAATATGCAGGATAAATTTACAAAGAGTGCAAAGCAGGCAATTGAATATGCAAAAGAGTGCTCAAAAAATCTTGAACATGGTTATATAGGAACAGAACATCTGCTGTATGGACTGGCAAAGGCAAAAAACAGCGTTGCCTCTCTGGCGTTGCAGTCCTATAAAATAACCGGTGAATCAATTTATGAAATAATAGAAAATATGTTCAGTTTTACCAAGACCACCCTTACTGCGGAGACGGGAGGATTTTCTGAACGTGCACAGAAGGTACTGGAAAACAGCGCAAAAGAGGCGGAAAAATTAAATTCGGATAAAATAGGAACAGAACATTTGCTGATTGCGATTATAAAAGAAACGGAAAGCACTGCGCCAAGAATCCTTTCGATGATGGAAGTAAACCCGCAGAGATTATATACAGATTTGTTAAATGGAATCGGCGCAGACCAGACTTATATAAAAGAAGAAATGGCAGCTTTTAAGGGAGGAAAGACCAGAGGCAGACAGGGCGCTCTGGCTCAGTATACAAGAGACCTGACTGCAATGGCTGCCGAAGGAAAGCTGGACCCCGTGTTTTGCAGAGATGCAGAAATTGAGAGAGTAATTCAGATTCTGACAAGAAGAACAAAAAATAATCCATGTCTGGTCGGAGAGCCGGGAGTCGGAAAAACTGCGATTGTGGAAGGACTTGCAGAGAGAATTGCAGAGGGAGATGTGCCGGATAATATTGCGGGACTGCGTGTTCTGACGCTGGATTTATCAGGTATGGTGGCTGGTTCAAAATACAGAGGTGAATTTGAGGAAAGAATTAAACGAATTATAAGCGAAGTAAAGAGAGACGGTAATATTCTGTTGTTTATTGATGAGATTCATACCATTATAGGCGCAGGGGGCGCGGAAGGTGCTATGGATGCCGCAAATATTTTAAAACCTTCTCTTTCAAGAGGAGAACTTCAGGTAATAGGTGCTACCACTCTGGATGAATTTCGCAAATATTTTGAAAAAGATGCCGCGCTGGAACGAAGATTTCAGCCAGTAACAGTGGAGGAACCGACAGAAGAGCAGGCAGAAGAGATTTTATCAGGGCTTCGGTCAAGATATGAAAAGCATCATGCACTTGAAATTTCCGATGAAGCTGTAAAAGCAGCGGTAAAGCTGTCAAACAGATATATCAATGACAGAAATCTTCCGGATAAAGCGATTGATTTGATTGACGAGGCGGCTTCCAAAAAGGCACTCAGTAATTTTGCGCGGCCGACTGCAGTTAAGGAACTGGAAAAGAAGAAAAAAGAGCTGAATGAGCAGATTGAAGAACTGATTATCAGTGAGAATTTCGCAAAAGCATCGGCTGTGAGAGCAGAATATGAGGAACTGAAAAAGCAGGCAGAAAAGGCAAAAAAGAAGTGGGAAAATGCAAAAAAGGGAAAGAATCTGATTCTTTTGCAAAGAGATATTGAGGAAACGGTGGCTGCATGGACAAAAATTCCAGTGAGCAAGCTTTCCGAGACAGAGGCAGGAAGATTAAAAAAGCTGGAGAAAATATTGACCGAAAGAGTAGTCGGACAGGAAGAAGCGGTAAAGGCGGTGGCAAGAGCTGTCAAGCGGGGCAGAGTCGGATTAAAAGACCCAAAACGCCCGATTGGTTCATTTCTGTTTCTGGGGCCGACCGGCGTGGGAAAAACAGAATTGTCAAAGGCTCTGGCAGAGGCGGTATTTGGAGAAGAAAAGGCTCTGATTCGTGTAGATATGACAGAATATATGGAAAAGCACAGTGTATCCAAAATCATAGGCTCTCCTCCGGGATATGTGGGCTTTGAAGACGGTGGACAGCTTTCTGAAAAAGTACGCAGAAATCCGTATTCTGTAATTTTGTTTGACGAAGTGGAAAAGGCACATCCGGATATCTTTAATATTCTTTTACAGGTTTTGGATGACGGTCATATTACCGATGCAAAGGGCAGAAAGATTGATTTTAAAAATACGATTATTATTATGACCAGTAATGCCGGCGCAGAGCGTATTATGGAGCCAAAAAGGCTTGGCTTTGCATCCAGAGAGGATGCCGAGGCGGATTACACTGCTATGAAAAACTCTGTAATGGAAGTGGTAAAACATATGTTTAAACCGGAATTCTTAAATCGTATTGATGAAATGATTGTTTTCCATGCTCTTTCAAGGGATATTATGGCGGACATTATTTCCATTATGCTGAAGGAGATGACCGAAAGAATAGAAGCGCAGACAGGTATTCTTCTGCATGTACAGCCTGCGGCAAAAAAATATATTGTAGAAAAGAATTATGACAGAAAATATGGTGCACGACCAATCAGACGGGCGCTGATTGATATGGTTGAGGACAAACTGGCAGAGGAAATGCTGGATGGCAATATTAAAAGCGGAGATAAGGTGATTGTATCGGCTGGTAAAGAGAATTTGAAATTTACTGTGAAAAAATCATAAAAAATTCTGCTTTTTTCAAAAAAAATATAGCAATTTGTATAAATATATTATATAATTAACATAAGGTATAAAATAACGTGAATATGTACAATAGGAAGATATATACAGGAGGAAAAGAAAATGTCAGTAATTGATGAATTAATACGCAAAGAGGATAACGGTTCCATAAGTTTTGGAAATTATAATCTGGATAAAAAGACAAAGTTATCAGATTTTGAGGTAAACGGTGACTTATACAAGGTGAAAACCTTCCATGAGATTACAAAACTCGAAAGAAATGGCATGTTTGTATATGAGTCTGTACCGGGTACCGCAGTGCATAATTTTAAGGTGACAGAAACTGAGATTGAATTTGAGGTTGAGGGAGCGACAGAGCCTCAGATTACGGTAGAATTTGAGCCGGAAACAGAATATGCCATTTATATTAATGGAACAGAAGCGGGAACCATGAAAACCAATCTGGGCGGAAAACTGGTATTAAGTGTTGAAATCAGCAACGGTGAAAGTGCTGCTGTAAAAATTGTAAAGCGCGGCTAAATAGCATAAAGAAAGATTATTAATTAAAGGAAAATTTAATTAAAGCAGAGATTAGCCGGAAGCAGATTGACCAAAAGGAGAGGAGCTATGGCAAAAGGAAAAATCACCGCATATTTTTGTAAGGAATGTGGTTATGAATCCGCCAAGTGGCTGGGACAATGTCCGGGATGCAGAGAATGGAATACTTTTGTTGAAGAACTAATATCAAAGGATAAAGGAAGCAAAAAGTCACTGCATACGGACAGAAAACCGTCCCTGCTCAGTCAGATACCGACAGAGGATGAGGAAAGAACAAGTACAGGCTTTGAGGAACTGGACAGAGTTCTTGGAGGAGGAATCGTAAAGGGTTCTTTAATTCTAATTGGAGGAGACCCGGGAATTGGAAAATCAACATTACTTTTACAGGTGTGCAAACGAATTTCTGATAAGGGTAAAAAGGTGCTTTATATTTCGGGAGAGGAATCTTTAAGACAGATAAAGATACGGGCAGATAGAATAGGAAGCTTTAATGAGCATACCAGACTTTTCTGTGAAACAAATCTGGAGCTGATTGAGGAGGTTCTGAAAAACGACCATCCTGATGTGGCGGTGATTGATTCAATTCAGACAATTTACAATCCAGATGTGGCAAGTGCTCCGGGAAGTGTCAGTCAGGTCAGAGAATCCACAAACATTCTTATGCAGATTGCAAAAACAGAAAATATTTCTGTCTTTGTGGTTGGTCATGTGACAAAGGAAGGTGTGGTAGCAGGTCCAAGAGTGCTGGAACATATGGTAGATACCGTATTATACTTTGAAGGAGACAGACATGCTTCTTATCGGATTTTAAGAGGTGTAAAGAATCGTTTTGGTTCTACCAATGAAATCGGTGTGTTTGAGATGAAGCAGGATGGATTGAATGAAGTAAAAAATCCATCGGAATATATGCTGAGTGGACGTCCGGAAAATGCTTCCGGCTCTGTGGTTGCCTGCACCATAGAGGGAACGAGACCGATTCTTGCGGAGATTCAGGCACTGGTGTGTAAAACCAATTTTGGTCTTCCAAGGAGGACTGCTGCCGGTACTGATTACAACAGAGTAAATCTTCTGATGGCAGTGCTGGAAAAGAGGCTTGGATTTCATCTGGGGGAGTATGATGCCTATGTAAATGTAGCCGGTGGAATAAAAATTAATGAGCCGGCACTGGATTTGGGTATTGTTATGGCGATTATATCCAGTTACAGGGATATTCCGGTTGATGAAAAAACGATTGTATTTGGAGAAATAGGTCTGTCGGGAGAAGTAAGAGCAGTCAGCATGGCGGAGCGGAGAGCTTCAGAGGCATTAAAGCTGGGCTTTAACAGATGTATTATGCCCGCAGTATCAAAGGAAGCACTCGAACAGGATATGCAGGGAATCGAACTGATAGGAATTAAAAATATAAAAGATATATTAAAATATTTATAGTTAAAGGAGAAGTTGCGAAAATGAGCAGTGTATTAGCAAAAGAAGTTTTGGAGATTGTAAATGATTTGGATGCATCCCAGTTAAAGCTGGAGAAAAATGCATTTGATGTAATTAATTCGTCAGACACATCTCTGAATCTGGTAAAAGACGGCATAGGAGCCATAGAGGACCTTGTAAAAAAAATAGATGATTTGAATGAGGCTGTAAAGCTTTCACAGCAGAATATTGAGCATATGAAGGATGTGTCCAATGTGATTGCAGATTTTGCAAAAGTTATTTCCGGCATTGCAAATAAGACAAATATTTTATCTTTAAATGCATCAATTGAGGCTGCGAGAGCAGGAGAGCATGGAAGAGGCTTTTCTGTGGTAGCTCAGCAGGTGCAGTCGCTTGCAAGCCAGACAAAAAATTCTTCTGCGGAAATTACAACAAAAATCAATGAAGTACAGAGTTTTATGGTAGGCATGGTGGACTATATGAATGAAATCTATGCCAATGCAGAACAGCAGAATAAGATGGCGGCATCAATTGGAGATTTGCTTAAAAAGGTACTGGATGCAGCATATGTGGCGAATGATGTTTCCAGACATATGGAAAATGAGATTGCCTATCAGAGAGATATTACAGATAAAGCAAGAACAGCGCTGGATTCATATACAGAATAAGAAAATTATACATAGAACAGGCAGGAGCGTTGAAAATAATTTAAGAAAGGAGAGGGGATGTCGCTAACAGACGAAGATTTACAGGCAATTGCCCGATTGCTGAAGCCGATTCAGAGTGATATGCAGGAAGTAAAGGGCCGTATGGAAAATGTAGAGCAGAGAATGAAAACTATCGAAAATGATATACGAGAGGTAAAAAGCTGCATAGAAAATGTAGAAAACAATGTGCAGAATGTGGAACGACATCTGACCGGTGTGGAGCTTGCGCTTGAAAATGAGACAAATCATAATATTCAACTTCTGGCAGAGAATCATATGAATTTGATAGACAAGCTCAATCAGTCCATTAAGGTGGCAGATAAAACCTTAATGTATGAAGTGCAGCTTTCTTCAGTCAAATTCAGAATAGATTCTCTGGAAAAGGAAATGGCAAAGGTAAAAAAAGACATGGCATTGTAATTTAAACAATTTTTCCGCCGCCGATTACATATGCATCCTGATAGAACACGGCAGCCTGTCCGGCAGTTATGGCGCGCTGAGGTTCATCAAAAATTACATGGGCGCAGTTTTTGTCCGGAATAACAGTGGCATATGCCGCCTTATGAGAATAACGGATTTTTACCTCAGCCCGAAAAGCTTCTTTAAACTCGTCAGCACCAATCCAGTTTATTTCTTTTACATTCATTTCTTTTTGAAACAGCTCTTCATTTGTACAGAGGACCACGCGGTTAGCTGCGAGGTCCTTTTTCATTACATATAACGGCGCTGGAAGCGAAAGCCCCAGTCCTCTTCTCTGGCCTATTGTGTAATGAATCAATCCTTTATGTCTTCCCAATATATTTCCTTCTGTATCTATAAAATCTCCTTCCGGATAAATTTTTCCGGTAGTTCTTCTGATAAAGGAAGCATAATCGCCGTCCGGTACAAAACATATATCCTGACTTTCATGTTTGTCAGCATTTAACAGTCCATGTGTTTCGGCAATTTTTCTGGTTTCGGTTTTTTCAAGACGGCCAAGAGGAAAAATTGTATGTGCAAGCTGTTCCTGCGTCAGAGTATATAACACATAGCTTTGGTCCTTTCGGGAATCCGCTGCTTTTTTTAATAAATAACGGCCATTTTTTTCCTCAATCTGCGCATAGTGGCCGGTAGCAATAAAATCGCAGCCAAGTGCGAAAGCGCGGCGATACAATTCTTCAAATTTCAGATAGCGATTGCAGTCAATACATGGATTTGGGGTTTCGCCGTTTTCATAGGCATCAATAAATCTGTCAATTACCTGTTTTTTAAAGTCTCCCTTAAAATTAAAAACATAATATGGGAATCCCAGCAGACAGGCGGCGTTTCTTGCATCCTCCACATCGCTGAGAGAACAGCAGCTTTTTTCCTCTAATTCATGAATATCGTTGTTGTCATACAGTTTCATAGTGACACCGATAATGTCATATCCCTTTTCTTTTAGCAGACAAGCGGCGGCGCTGCTGTCTACACCCCCGCTCATGGCGATTAAAACTTTTTCCATAGTACTCCATTTCTATATCCAAACACGGGATAAGTCACCATAAGGATTTATGGTGACTTATCTAAATAAGGTTGATATTATGTTCATTAATCGGTGTAATATCTCACACCTATTATATGCCATATCATACAATGTTTTGGAAGCTGTGTCAATAGCAAAACAAATATTTTTTAAAAAAATGTCAATATTTGTCAAAAATAAGAAAATATATACAAAAGAAAAATAAAAAACAGAAAATATAAAAATAATCTAAAACAAGTTCTTGACGAATCAGTTCTTCAAAAGTATACTAATAATTGTTAAGAAAAAAAGGAAATAAATACAGTATTGGCAAAATCAAAAAGGAGATACGAATGCAGAACAAAAAAGTACCATCAATGGTTGCAGTGGGAGCATCATTATTGATAATTGGTTATATGGGAGCAAGACAGATAGATTCAGTGGGGAGTGGGACAAAAAATACAGAGAAATCAAATGTAACAGCAGAATATGGCAAGGAGATACAGACAGGACTGTTCTATGAAAAAAAGGAACAGAATATAGTCGCAATGGCAATGCCGGAACAGATGTTAAAAGATGCAAAATCTGTTCAGGAACCTCAGACTTCTCCTGAAGCAGAAACAGAGTCTGAACCGGAAACTCAATCTGAGACAGAAACATCAACTGAACCGGAAACTCAGCCTGAGACAGAGGCACCGACAGAGCCGGAAACTCAGCCTGAACCGGAAACAGAACCGGAAGTAAAGTCAGAATTCAGTGATATTGCCATTGCTCAGGTAGATGATTATGTCAATGTCCGTTCAGCGCCAACTACGGAAAGTGAGATTGTCGGAAAATTATATAACAATTCGGCAGCACAGATTCTGGCTGAAGAGAATGGATGGTATCAGATATCATCAGGAAATGTAGTCGGCTATGTAAAAGCGGAATTTGTAGTTGCAGGCGATGATGATTTGGCGAAAAGAGTCGCTACAAGATATGCGACTGTAAATACTACGACATTATTTGTAAGAAGCGAGCCGACCACAGAGTCAAGCATTATCTATATGCTTCCGGAAGGAGAAGACTTGGTGGCGATTGATGAGTCCAATCCGGGCTGGATTAAAGTTACCACAGAGGTAGGAGAGGGTTATATCAGTGCAGATTATGTAATTATGACCACCGAATTTGTTCATGCTGAATCTGTGGAAGAGGAGCGAGCAAGGCTTCAGAAAGAAGAGGATGCAAGAAAAGCCGCCAATGAAGCAGCAAGAAAAGCGATTGAAGAAGCAGAGAAAGCAGAAAAGGAAAAGAGGGAGAAGGAAACACAGCAGAGTACCACAGCACAGCCGGAAACCAGCACTCCTGTTCAGCCTGAAGAAAAGCCGGTTTCTGATAATATCAGTCAGCCGTCTAACGGAAACGGACAGGCAGTGATTGATTATGCCTCCCAGTTTATCGGAAATTCTTATGTATATGGTGGTTCAAGTCTGACAAATGGAACAGACTGTTCTGGATTTGTAATGAGTGTATATAAGAAGTTTGGAGTAAATCTTCCACATTCTTCTGCATCTCTTAGAAATGTAGGATATGAGGTCAGTCTTTCAGAAATGCAGCCGGGGGATATTGTATGTTACAGCGGTCATGTAGCACTTTATGTGGGAAATAATACGATTATTCATGCAAGCACACCGGCAACAGGCATCATCTATACATCACCGGTTACTTATACAAGAGTTCTTACTGTGCGTCGGATTTTCTAAAAAAATTCAGGACAGACAGAAACATTTCCTCTTATATTAACTATAAAGCAGTTGATATAAGAGGTTCTTTTTTGCTATTATATTCAAAGTTAATATATAGTATAGCCGTTCTACAAGAGCTGTATCATGGGAAATACACAGCAATTTCTTATGAAGAAAATAAAACAGAGAGGGAGAGATAGTATTTTATGGAAGAAAAATTACAATTTGCAGTACTTATCGATGCGGAAAATATCAGCGCAAAATATGCATCTGTTATTTTTGACGAGCTGGAGAAATATGGTTTTGCTTCATGCAGGCGTATATATGGAAACTGGTCAAAAGAAAATGGCTGGAAGGAGGACCAGCTTTTAGGGTATTCCATTATTCCCATTCAGCAGTTTTCTTATACTATGGGAAAGAACAGCACTGATATGGCTATGGTAATAGATGCCATGGACCTTTTGTACCAGAATAAAGTAGACGGTTTTTGTATTGTGACCAGTGACAGTGACTTTACCAGACTTGCCATGCGTCTGAGAGAAGAAAAGAAATATGTGCTTGGCATGGGAGAATCAAAAGCGCCTCTCGCATTGACAAGAGCGTGCAATAAATTTATTCATCTGAATTTGATTGATGAATCCAGCAAGGAAAGCAGTCATAAGGATATTTTAGGACAGGAAGGCGGTCAGGACAATGTCACCAGTATTGAAAATGTAGAAACTGCTATTTTGACTATGCTCAATGAATCCGGCGAAGAAAGTCTGGGACTTAGTTCTGTTGGACAACGGTTAAGTGAAAAATTTCCTGATTTTGATGTGCGAAATTACGGATATTCAAAGTTGAGCGTATTTCTTTCCGAAAAAATGCCTCATTTTCGTGTAGTTGGCGAGAGAAATAATTATTATATAAGAAAACAGACAAAAGTAGAACGGCAGAAAATCGAAAAGGAAATTCTTGCAATGATAAAGAAGAATAAAGGAACAGTAGATAATTTGTCTGTAATTAATGCTGAATTAAAAAAGAAGCACAGCGGATTTGATTTAAAGGATTACGGTTACAGCAGAATATCAGGATTTTTGCGCAGTATACAGGGGATTATTGTAGAGGGAAACCGGGTAATGATGAAAAAGGGAGAAGACGAGAAGGGCAGATAATAATATTTTTATAAATACAGAATGAAAATAAAAAATTCAGGGAATAATTTCTTTATATTTATTTAAAATCGGAGGAATTAAGAATGATGGGATTTTTTATTGCTCTGCTTTCGGGAGCGTTGATGAGCGTACAGGGTGTCTTTAATACGGATGTGACGAAATCCACAAGTATGTGGGTGGCAAATTGCTGGGTTCAGATTACAGCCTTTGCCGTATGTCTGATTGCATGGTTTTTTACTGGCAGGGAGAGTTTTGGAAAGCTTTTTGCCATGGAGCACAAATATGCCTTGCTTGGAGGAGTAATCGGTGCATTTATTACCTATACTGTAATTAAAAGCATATCGTCTCTGGGACCAGCCAAATCTGCACTGTTAATTGTAATTGCGCAGCTTGCGGTTTCATATCTGATTGAGTTGTTCGGGCTGTTTGGCATGGAAAAGGTTGCTTTTGAGTGGAGAAAGCTGATAGGACTGCTGATAGCGGTAGCTGGAATAATTATATTTAAAAAATAGTAAAAAGATGTTGTAAAATCGTAAATAATTAGTTACAATATAGGTGTATTTGTGAAAATCCTCTTTGGAATACAGGAGGAAAAATGAAAAAGAACTATAAAGCGGTTCTGTTTGTCTGTTTTGCGGTTTTTGCAGGTCTGCTCCATAGCTGTACAATGGATAAAGAGAGAGATACAGTAATTATCGAGCAGAAGAGCGGGGAACAGAATACTTCAGAAGAAGCCTTAAAGGAATCTGAGGTCAGTCATATTTGTATATTTATTACCGGATGTGTAAAAAATCCGGGTGTATATGAGCTTTTGGAGGGAGCAAGGCTTTATGAAGCAGTGGAGCTTGCAGGGGGATTTACAGAAGAGGCGGCACAGGACAGTTTAAATCTTGCGGCATATGTAAAAGATGGTGATAAAATAACGGTTTATTCAAAGGAGGAAGCTGAAAAAAGCTTTGTTGGAAATATGGAGCAGCCGGATATGACAGATGGGGAATATGTCAATATCAATACAGCAGATAAAAAAACACTGATGACTCTGCCGGGGATTGGTGAATCCAAAGCGGATGCCATTATTTCATACAGAGAAAAAAATGGAATGTTTTCATCCATCGAGGATATTATGAATATTTCGGGAATCAAGCAGGGAGCATTTGATAAAATAAAAAGTTTAATAACCATATAGTAATGGTGGAAGTGAGGTAATCATGGGAAGCAAGGTTTTGGTAGTAGATGATGAAAAATTGATAGTAAAAGGAATCCGGTTCAGTCTGGAGCAGGACGGCATGGAAGTGGACACCGCTTTTGACGGAGAAGAAGCGCTGGCAATGATAAATGAAAAGGAATATGATATGGTACTGTTGGACCTTATGCTGCCTAAAATGGATGGCTTGGAGGTGTGCCAGAATATCAGAGGATTCTCAGATGTGCCGATTATCATAATTACGGCGAAAAGTGAAGATATGGATAAAATTATGGGGCTTGAATATGGAGCTGATGATTATATTACAAAACCTTTTAACATTCTTGAGGTAAAAGCGAGAATTAAAGCGATTTTAAGAAGAAATGCAAAAAATAATCCAGATGAATATTTAAGAATTTTGGAAAAAGGCGATATAAAGATGGAGCTTGACGGAAGACGATTGTTTGTGTCAGGTGAAGAAATCAGTCTTACAGCAAAGGAATTTGACCTTCTGGAACTGATGGTGGGAAATCCAAATAAGGTTTTCAGCAGAGAAGAACTGTTAAATACCGTATGGGGATATGAATATCCGGGAGATGTAAGAACTGTCGATGTACATATTCGAAGACTTCGTGAAAAGATTGAACCAAATCCGGGAGAACCACGCTATGTACATACAAAATGGGGCGTTGGCTATTATTTTAAAGGATAGAGACAATGTTTGTCAAAATATTTTTCACAGTGCTTGTTATTCTTGTGCTTCTACTTGGAATCAGTCTGGTTATTCTTACAAAAAAAGTCAGATTTTTTCGGAACAGAGAAAAAATCAGACAGAAATATATGGAGGATGTTTTTCATGAACTCAAAACGCCTCTGGCTGCGATAAAGGTGCTGGCAGATTCGCTCTTGTCGCAGGAGGATGCAGGAATTGATATTTACAGAGAATTTATGGAAGATATCCGTATGGAAGCAGACAGGGAAAATAATATAATTTGTGATTTCCTGAGTCTAATCCGGCTGGAAAATATGGAACGTCAAATAGATATCACTGAATTTTCTGTAAATGAACTGACAGAAGATATGATTGAACTGTTTGCCTGTGCGGCAGAGGAAAAAAAGATTGTCCTCAGCTTTGAGGCACAACAGGAAATAAAAATCTGTTCTGACAGGAGAAGAGTGAGAGAGATTTTAATGAATCTTGTGGAAAATGCCATAAAATATACCAATATAAACAGAATAAAAAATGATATATTAGAAAATAATGCGGAATATGGATTTGTCAGAATAGAGCTTTTTTCAGAGAAAGACATGTGCTGTATTAAAATTTCAGATTCTGGAATAGGAATACCAGAGGAAGAGCAGAAGAAAGTATTTGAAAGATTTTATCGAGGAAAATCAATGGCTTCACAGGAAGCTGGAGGTACAGGACTTGGACTTTCGATTGTTTTTTCTTCAATAACTGCTCTTTCTGGAAGTATAGAGCTTGAAAGTACAGAAGGAAAAGGAAGTATTTTTACAGTAAAAATTCCGGTAAAGAAGTAATTTCCTGTAAAACAGGACAGGAGGAAATTTTAAGTTTCATATGAAAAGACCGTTGTGTACAGCGGCCGCTGCATGGATACTGGGAGAGTTTTTTGCAGAAAATAGAAACTGTCTGCTGGCAGCTTTATTTGTGTTTCTTTTTGTGATATGGATAAAACGTAAAATTTTAAAAACAAAAAATTTTATTCTGGTGGAAACGGCAGTTGTGGTTGTGTTTCTTTTTTCAGGAAGATATGCTTTGACAGAATTAAGATTCAAATATGAGCAATACGCTGTTTTGCCGGAAAAACAATGTTTAATGGTAGAAGGAACGGTCAGTGCAACAGAAGAGAAGGATTATGGCTGGCAGGTGATTCTGGCCATTGACAGAGCAGCCTTGGATACAGGAGAACTTCTTTCGGATAAAGTAAAGCTTCTTTTGAAATTTGAAGAACAGCCAAATTTAAAAATTGGAAATAAAATATCTGTAAAGGGCAGCAAAGAAGAATTTTATCCCTGTACAAACGAGGGAAATTTTAATGAAAAACAATATTATTATGGGCAGAAAATTGCCTTAAAGCTGAATGTCAGCGAATATATGGTGATAAATCACAGTTTTAGTGAAATAAGAGAAGAGCTGCAAAAAATCCGAAAGCTTCTGTGTGAAAATATTGACCGTACCTGTAATAACAGCGAGGCTTCTGTTTTAAAGGCAGTTATCTATGGTGAGAAGTCAGAACTGGACAAGGAAACAAAAAATTTATATGTAAAAAACGGCATTGCGCATATACTGGCAGTTTCCGGTCTTCATATGTCTATTGTAGGAATGGGGATTTACAGGCTTTTAAGAAAAAAATTTACGTTTTTTACCTCTGGAGCCGTCAGCTTTGCAGTAATTCTCTGTTTTGGCGTTATGACAGGCTTCGGAATTTCTGTAAAAAGGGCTGTATATATGATGATGCTGCGGATTACTGCGGACTTATTTGGCAGAAAGTATGATTTTAAAAGCGCTGTTTCTTTTGGCATGCTTTTGATTTTAATGGAAAATCCTTATGCACTTTATGGTGCTTCATTTCTTCTTTCTGGTTCTGCCATGCTTTCTCTGGGATTTATATATCCGGAATTTGAGCTGTGGTTTTTTGGAAAAAAGAGACAAAAAAGGAATAGCAGAAAAAAATATATGAAATCTCTGCTTTCGGGCTTTCTGTTATGGCTTGCTGGTCTTCCGGCTGTGGCCTGTTTCTATTTTGAAATTCCTACCTATTCTGTGTTTTTAAATCTGCTGATTTTGCCGATTCTGTCTGTTTTATTTCTCAGCGGCATGGCTGCATCCCTTATGATTGTTTTACCGCAGGCAGGGATGTTTATCTGTGGAGCCGGTGTATTTTGCGTGAAATTATGTACTTTTTTATGTAGTCAGACTGAAAAGCTTCCATATGCATCTGTTGTTACAGGAAAGCCGACAGCCTCAAAAATAATTTTGTTTTATGGAATTCTGTTATTGCTGATAGCTGTTATGAGATTTTATAAAAGAAATGGAGATAAAAGCGTTTATAAAAAACTTTTGTTGTCCTGCTGTTTTTTTGCCGCTCAGCTTCTGATTTTTTATCAGAAACCTGAAAATCAGGCTTTGCTTATCTCTGTAATTGATGTAGGACAGGGTGACTGTATTTTGGTGGAAAATGAAAACGGACATACATATCTGATAGATTCAGGCAGCAGTTCCATAAAAAATGCGGCGGAGTACAGGGTTATTCCATATCTAAAATGCAGAGGCATAGCAGAGCTTGATTATGTGATGGTTTCTCATGGAGACAGCGACCATATAAATGGAATCTTAGAGATTATAAAGCAGGATGCCCTGAAGGTGCACAATCTTATTCTGCCGGATTGCAGACAATTTAGAGAGACCTATGAGGAGCTTGTAATGCTGGCAGAAATGAAGGGAATATTAATACGTTATGTTCAGGAGAACACTTCTTTTAAAGATGACAGACTCAGCTTTGACATTGTCAGTCCGGATGGCGGTGTATATAACGATATTAATGAAGCTTCTGTGGTAATGAGAATGTCATATTACAGCTTTTCCATGTATTTTACCGGAGATATCGGTGTGGAAACAGAGAAGAAGCTGTTGCCGGTTCTTGCACATGTAGATATTATAAAAGTTCCTCATCACGGCTCAAAAAATTCTTCATCTTGGGAATTTTTGGAAAAAATAACCCCGTGTCTGGCAGTAATTTCCTGTGGCACAGATAACAGATATGGGCATCCTCATATGGAGACGATAGAGAGATATAAGGCATTTCATACCAGAATTTTTACAACTGCAGAAACCGGCTGTATTGAAATAGAAGTGCCAAAGAGGAAAAAAGGAGCAGATTATTATGTCACTACTTATTTGTCGAAGTAAGACAATGAGAAATGAGGAAATTTTGTATGAGAAAAATAAATCAGGATATTAAAAACCAGACATTTCAGAATATTTATCTTCTTTACGGGGAGGAGGCATATTTAAAAAAGCAGTATAAAGACCGTCTAAAAGCTGCTGTCTGTGGAGAAGATACTATGAACTATGCGTATTTTGAAGGAAAGAATACAGATGTAAATGAGATTATTTCGATTGCGGATACCATGCCCTTTTTTGCTGAAAAAAGACTGGTGGTTATCGAAAATTCCGGTTTTTTTAAAAAGGCAGATGAAAAAATTGTGGAATATTTAAGTCATGTTTCAGAAAGCACAATACTTGTGTTTGTGGAGGAGGAAACAGACAAGAGAGGAAAGATGTTCAAAAAAGTAAAAGAGCTTGGCTATGTCTGTGAACTGGCTGTACAGACATTAGCCACACTTGGAAAATGGATTGTGGGCATTTTAAATCAGGAGGGAAAAAAGATTACAAAACAAACGCTCGATTATTTTCTTTCTGTATCAGGTACAGATATGAATATTATCAGCAATGAACTGGAAAAACTAATCAGCTATACCATGGGCAGAGAAGAAATTACACAGAAGGATATCAGCGAAGTATGTTCGGTGCTTGCTGTCTCAAAGATTTTTGATATGGTAGATGCCATGGGAAATAAAAACAGGACCAGAGCGCTGGAGTTTTATTATGATATGATAGAGGTCAGAGAACCGCCGATGCGGATTCTTTATATGCTGTCAAGACAGTTTCGAATGATTCTGGAAGCCAAGGAACTGTTTAAAAATGGAATGGACAGAAAAGCCATTGCTGAAAAACTTGCACTTGCCCCTTTTATAGTAAATAAGGTGTTGAATCAGTCAGAGAAATTCAGGAGAGAGGACATTAAGAGGGCATTGGAAGAGTGTCTTTGTATGGAAGAGGATATTAAAAACGGGAGGATGGAAGATAAAACAGGAGTGGAGATGATACTGATAAAATACTCCACGGAACCGGTAAAAGGCTGATTGCATAAATATGCTGTCATACATGATTCACTACAAGACAAAAATAAAAGGAGCTGTCGCATTAAGCAGAACACATACAAAATACAGTATCTATAAAAATCGCTATATTCTGTATGGTCTTTTCTTAGTGCGACAGCTCCGAAAAAATGGATTTAAGCCATATTATTTACTGCCAGAGCCAGACGTGAAACCTTTCTTGCTGCGTTATTTTTATGATATACGCCCTTTGTCTGTGCCTTTTCGATTTCAACAGTAGCAAGTCTTAAAGCTTCTGTGGCAGCAGCCTTATCGCCGCCTGCAACCGCCTTTTCTACTTTTTTCATAGCAGTCTTTACCTTTGAACGAATTGCTTTGTTTCTTTCGGTTCTCACTGCAGTTACTTTGATTCTTTTCTTTGCTGACTTGATATTAGCCATTTTTTAATTCCTCCATTATACAAATCCTCTTGTAAGCCTTTTGAGAGAGATTGGGCCTACTGCTAATGTTTGCATACTAAGAACATATGCGGACCATGCAAACCTGAATTGTATTTTATATTACGACCTGATATGTGTCAAGCACTTTTTGAAAAAATAATTGACATAAAGCGTTTTTATGCGTATACTTGTGATGTATTGTCAAAAGATGTAGGCAAGATTTATTTGCCAGCAAACTACTGGAGGTATATTGAAAATGATGTTAAACAAATTTATAATTGCAGGACAGTCAAATACGGGGAAATCATATCTCTTTGACCAGATTGTTGAGGATATGGGACTGACTCCCATAGGATTTCGTATGAAGGATTTTACTATTGAGAATGAGTTCAGAGGATATTATATCCACAGCATTGCCGAGCTGCAGGGTTATCATAACAATATACCGATTCAGACCTCGCTGCGCAAGGGAAAAATCAGAGTACAATTAAAAGAAGTGTATGATACCTTTGGAGTGGAATGTCTGAAAAATGTTCTGACAGCAGATAAAGAGGAATATGATTGTATTATTCTGGATGAGCTTGGAAGGGGCGAGGATACATCAGAGGAATTCACAGATTATATCAATAAAATACTTGACAGTGACAATCTGGTTTTTATATTGATGAAAAATATCAATAACAGTGTCACTTTGGATATTAAAAAAAGAAGAGATGTTTTATTTTATGATCTTGATAATATGTCGCCAGATGAAGTGCTTCTGAATATAGAAGAGAAGTTGAAAAAATAGTAGAATGAGATATATCATCACAGGATATGTCATCATAAGGGATGGTACACAATGAAAATATTGGGAACAGGAAGTTATCTTCCTGAAAGGATTGTTACAAATAATGAGCTTTCAGAAATTGTAGATACAAATGATGAGTGGATTTCTACAAGGACAGGGATTCGAACAAGAAGAATCTCAGCCGGAGAAGCTGTCTCAGACCTTGCTTCAAAGGCGGCGCTTGCCGCATTGGAGGATGCTGGTATTTCGGCAGAACAGGTGGATATGATTCTGCTAGCAACTATGACAGGAAATGCACTTATGCCAAATACTGCCTGTCTGGTACAGAAAAATATAGGAGCCGAACATGCTGCCTGTCTGGATGTCAATGCCGCTTGCTCTGGTTTTTTGTATGCGTTGAATCTTGCAAATGCATGCCTTGTATCAGGAATGTACAAAAATATTCTTGTCATAGGAGCCGAGACACTTTCAAAAATTATAGACTGGGCAGACAGAAGCACCTGTGTATTATTTGGAGATGGTGCGGGAGCAGCAGTGGTAACGGCTGATTCTGCAAAACGCTATGTATCGGAGACCGGAGCAGACGGTGGCAGAGGAGATGCGCTGAAAGCCGGAGAGACAGGACTTGGCAACTTTATTGTCCGAAGAGAAGAAAAGCTTAATTACTATATGACAATGAACGGTCAGGAGGTATTTAAGTTTGCAGTAAAAAAGGTTCCTGAATGTATCAGCAATGTTCTTGAAAAGGCAGAGGTGTCTTTAGAAGAGATTGATTATTTTCTGCTTCATCAGGCAAATGTAAGGATTATTGCTAGTGTTGCAAAGAGACTGGGAGTGGATATGGAAAAAATGCCGGTCAATCTTGACAGGTATGGAAATACTTCAGCAGCAAGCATAGCAATTTTGCTGGATGAAATCAGAAAAGAGGGAAAGATTACAGAAGGAAATAAAATCGTTCTTGCCGGATTCGGCGGCGGACTTACATGGGGAGCCGCTTATCTGGAGCTGTAATAACTGCATTTTTATAGAAAGGAAGATAAAAAATGAATATTTGGCATGATATGAACCCCGACAGAATCACACCTGCAGAATTTATGGCAGTTGTAGAGATTTCAAAGGGAAGTAAGAAAAAATATGAGCTGGACAAAGAAACAGGGCTGATTGTACTGGACAGAATTTTGTATACCTCTACTCATTATCCGGCAAACTATGGATTTATTCCAAGGACATATGGAGACGATAAGGACCCCTTGGATGTTCTGGTACTGTGTGCAGAGCCTCTGGAACCTCTTACGCTGGTAAAATGTTATCCGATTGGCGTAATGAAGATGCTGGACAATGGCATGGGAGATGAAAAGATTATCGCCATTCCATTTAATGACCCGAATTATAATGCATATAAGGATATTAAGGAGCTGCCTTTACATATATTTGACGAAATCAAGCATTTCTTTGCAGTCTATAAAGACCTTGAAGGTAAGGAAACCAGAGTAGACGAATTTGGAGGTCCAAAGGAGGCAGTCCGAATTATTGAAAACTGTATCAGTAACTATAATCTTAAATTTGGACAGAGAGCACCATTTTAGAAAGAACTGCCTGATACCCATAACCCTGCGATAAAGCCTTGATTTTTTGCATGGGGGGGGGTAGAAGGCTGTTTTTATATCACAGAAAATTCTATGTAAATTTTCTGTGCGCAGCCCTTTGGGACTGCTATTGTATAGGGAATACTAAATAACAGGAGGAACTTATGTCACTAGAAGTAAGAAATCTCGTAAAAAAATACGGGGAAAAAACAGTAGTAAACAATTTAAGTTTTCATATGGAAACGCCGGGTGTCTATGCGCTGCTCGGAACAAACGGAGCCGGAAAGACAACTACCCTGAGAATTATGCTGGGTATGCTTGCCTTTGATTCCGGAGAGGTTCTGTGGAATCAAAAGCCTTTGAATCCAATGAAGGTAAATCTTGGTTATCTGGCGGAAGAGCGTGGGTTATATCCAAAATATACCCTTATAGACCAGCTTCTCTATTTTGCAAAGCTGAAAAATGTACCGAAGGAGGAGGCAAAAAAGCGCATCCGATATTGGGCACAGAGGCTTGAGGTAGAGGAATATATCTATGCACAGCCACAGGCAAAGGGAAAAAAGAAGCCAAAGGAAAAAACAGCAGACCAGCTTTCCAAGGGAAATCAGCAGAAAATCCAGCTTATGGCGGCACTTCTTTCCGAGCCGGAGCTGATTGTGCTCGACGAGCCTTTAAGTGGATTAGACCCGGTAAACTCAGATTTATTTAAATCCATTATCAAGGAACTGATGGAAAAGGATATTTATCTGATTATGTCAAGTCATCAGATGGAAACCATAGAGGAATTCAGCAGCAATATTACGATTTTAAACAGAGGAAATGCTGTTCTTCAGGGTGATTTGAACGAAATCAAGAAAAGTTATGGCAGAGTAAATATGATTGTTAAATGTGACGATGATATTGAAGAATACATTAAGCTTTTTAATCTGAATGTTATGAAGCGTACACCAGACGGCTACCATATCAAAGTGACAGGCGAACAGCAGGCGATGCAGTTTCTGGCAAAGCTTACAGAACAAAAGGTGTCAATTGTCCGGTTTGAATTAAGAGAGCCGTCTCTTCATGAAATATTTGTAGAAAAGGTAGGAACAGCCAATGAATAAAAATACGTTTTTCGGCTGGCGCGAGGTCTGCGGTTTTGCCTATATACAGACACTCAAGAGCAAGGCAATGAAAATAACACTTGTTATTTTATGTGCCCTGGCGCTCTTTGCTCTGCCTGTCATTACCATGATAGGTTCCGCCACGGATAAAGAAGAAGAGACGAATATTAAGCAGGCATATATTTACAGCAATGAATCAGGGCTTGCAGAAAAATTTTCATCAGGCTTTGATGGAAAATATGAAAACGTTGCCGTGCAGGCGGTAGATGAAAAAACAAAAGATGAAAAAATCGATGAGTTAAAAAAGGGCAAAGATATTGATTATGTTGTAGTTTTGCTTACCTATGACAGAAATACAGAATCTATGAATTATGGACTTGAAATGCGTGCAGTATACGGGGAAGATTCAAAGATAACCTCCAAGGATGCAGATAATTTTGCGGAATATATTCTGAAAAATAAGGAAAAGCTGATTCTTGGCAGCATAGATATCGATGCAGAAAAAAAGGATTCTCTTTTGAAGGAGAAAAACTATGAATTGCTTTCTGTTGATACCAACGGAAATGTTGAAAATGCAAAGGAAAGACTGGATGGAGCGGAATACTGGCTTACCTATATTTATCTCATGATAGTTATGTTTGCAATTATTATTGCCGGTTCAAAAGTTGCGGAGCTTATTGTAACCGAAAAGACCTCAAAGGTTATGGAATATCTGCTGACCAGTATAAAGCCTCTGGCACTTCTGCTTGGAAAGGTTGTGGGCACTCTGCTTATTGTGTTTACGATTCTTGGGGCGCTGCTTGTATGCTTTATCGGTTCTCTGGTGATTAATTATTCGCTTTCAGGAGGTGAGGGCGGCTTCTGGCCGGAGATATTCACCAGTATTTGGGATTCGGAGGTGCTGCGGGGTGTAACAATAGCAAATATTTTGATTTCTATTGTTATGGTGTTACTGGGCTTTATCTTTTATGGATTTATCGCAGGACTTGCAGGCGCAACAGTGAGCAAAATAGAAGAGCTTGCCGAGGGACTAAAATTATTTACATTTACTGTAATTATTGGAATGTATCTTGTCATTGCCTTAATGACGTTTTCCAATATGGGCGACGGAATGGGGACCTTTGACTATGTGGTATACTATCTGCCTTTTTCTTCTGTATTTGTGGTTCCCATATACCTTTTGCTTGGAAAACTGTCGTTTCAAATGGGACTTATCTCGATGTTGATTTTAGCTGTATCGACAGTGGTGGTATGGCTGTTTGTGACAAAAGTATTTGCAAATGTTTTATATCACAATGGAAACGTTATGAAATTTAAGGAAATTGTAGAGGTCTATAAAACAAATGCGAAATCTGGAAAATCTGGAGGTAAAAATGGAAAATAAGGATAAAGGATGGTTTACGGGATTTGGCTCGGTATTTTCATTTACTGCCGAACAGAATATGAAGGGAAAGGGCTTTGTGCTGTCAAGTATTATTATCGGACTTTTAATGATGGCAGCCGGCATAGTGATTCCCGTTATTATGGCGTATTCTCAAAAGTCTGATTATAAGGAGTCAGGCGGTGATAACTACAATATTGAAAACAATATCGGAGATGTGGATGAAGCGGAAAGAATGGATGCCATCGTAGCGGTAAATGAAGCAGGTATAGAA
>CAJTOU010000012.1:35743-76717 GCA_910577835.1 uncultured Lachnospiraceae bacterium
CTGCGGTTATGAAAATGTAAAAGTCGAGTATACAGATAAGATTTCTGGAAGCGATTATCAGGAGTTTTTTGAGTATTGTCGGGAAAAATATGAAAGACCGGTTGGAATTTATATCCATACAAAGGACGGTGCACTTACGTTTTCCTATTATATTTTTGAGGAAACAGGGGTATCAAAGGATTTTATCAGCGGTTTTGCCGAATCTCTTCAGATTTTTTATAAAGATATTGAATATCTTGAAGTTGGCATTTCGGAGCAGGATATCGAGCTTTTAAGTGTTCCTGCATGGACCAGCTCAGGAAATGCAGACGGTGAAAAACAAGAATTTGGAGTAATAATTGCGCAGACGGTGGTTCCTGCAATCTTTTCCATGCTGCTGTTTATGATGACAGTTATGTATGGACAGTCCATTACAAAGGTCGTTATGTCCGAGAAAAGCTCAAAGCTTATGGAAGTACTTCTGACCTCTGTAAAGCCATATGCACTGATTTCAGGAAAAATAGCGGCGATGGCGGTAATTGCCATTGCGCAGATGGGAATCTGGATTGTCTTGGCAATTATAGGTTTTGTAATTGGAGATAAAATCGGAGCAAATATTTATGCAGATTATCAGAATTATGTTACAATAATAATTGATATTATAAGAGAGAGCGGAACGGGCTTTTCTGTGCCGGCATTATTGTTTTCGGTGCTTATGACAGTTCTTGGATTTTTCATGTACTGCGTATGGGCGGGCTTTATTGCATCCGCTGTGGATAAGGTAGACGATGTATCTACGGCGATGTCCCTTTTTCAGATACCGGTTATCTTGGGCTTTTTAATCTCTTATATGGGTTCCATTATGGGACTGGACACCCTGATTACACTTTCAGAATATATTCCTGTTGTGTCCCCGTTTGTTATGCCTGCCGACCTGCTTATGGGAAAGGCATCTCTTGTTGGCGGCATTGTGTCGTTTTTTATACTTGCTGTATTTACGCTTGCAATGGTATGGATTACCGGAAAAGTTTATAAAGGAAAGGTATTTAACAGAAAATAGACAGTGCTTCTGAAGTGAATGGCATTTTAATTGTAATGAAAGGTCCCGGAAACTCCCAAAAAACTATTGACTTTCAAAAAAATAAGTGGGATACTTAATATATATTATAAAGGAAAGGAGGGATTCATATGCCATATAGCATTAGTAATCTGTTTTCTAATTCAAGCTCAAACACTTCGTTTAGCAGTCTGGCAGGTCTTATGCAGGATTACGCAAGCATTCAGAGCGGTGCATACAAGAAGCTTCTGCAGAAGCATTATTCCAATATGAGCAGTTCAAATACAAGTTCAAGCAGCTCAAAAACAAGTACTGCTTATACGATAGAGCGAAGAATGGCAGATAAAATTGCCCCTAAATCGGAAGATACGTCTACTTCGACGGAAACAACGAAAGCTTTGAAGGATATCCGTACAACGGCGAATGACCTGAAAAATTCCGCGACCACGTTGTCAAAGACAGGCTCTTCGGTATTTACACCAACATCAATTAAGGCTGAAGACGGAAATATTGTCAGGGAATATGATACAGACAAGATATACAGTGCTGTAAAGAATTTTGTAGACAATTATAACAGCCTTCTTGACAGTACGAAAGATTCCACCGTATCGTCGATTACCTCAACTGTTACTGCGATGAAAAACAGCACAAAGGCGAATGAGTCGGCGCTTTCTGATATGGGAATCAGCATCGGCAAGGATGGCAAATTAAGCATCGACGAAGATACTTTTAAGGAATCAAACATGGAAAATGTAAAATCTTTGTTTAATGGAGCAAATTCTTATGCTGCTCAGACTGCCACAAGAGCTACTTCGATTAATACTACTGCCCAGATAGAGCAGAGCAAGGCGAATACCTATACAAACAGTGGTTCCTATTCTTACAACTATACAAACGGCAACCTTTATAATAGCTATTTCTAAGAGTGTTTTCAGAAATCCTTTCAGAAATAAGCATACTGAAAATTCAAAAATTCAAAAAGATGGAATATATCAGGATATGAAAAATTTATAAAATTTGAATTGTTTATAAATTTCATATTGTATATATTCCATTTTTTGTGTATAATAGAAAGTAAGAAAAACGACATTTTATGTAGAAGTGTCTAAAAACTAAATATAGAAATACAGCAGTCCTGTGAAAGAAAAAGGCTTGACAAAAAACTGTACATTTAATATACTTTCAGTGTCAAACTTTTTGAACCAGAATATGTAAATTATTTCAAAGGAGATTATGTTATGTTAGAAAAGATGAAGGAGATTGTGGCAGAGCAGTTAAGCTGTGATGCATCGGAGGTGGAACTGACCACTAATTTTAAGGAAGACTTAGGGGCTGATTCATTAGACTTATTTGAGCTGGTTATGGCTCTTGAAGAAGAATATGATGTGGAAATTCCTCAGGAGGACCTGACTTCTATCAATACAGTAGAGGATGTAATTAACTACTTAAAGGAAAAAGGCATCGAGGCATAAGAAATCATGCAACTAGGATTGCGTTGATTTCCGAAATGAAAATGGCTGCTGCAAGATATGATTTGCAGCAGCCTCATATATTTTTTGGCAGTCATAATTGGAGGTTTTATGAGTACAGCATTTATTTTTCCGGGTCAGGGAGCGCAGACAGCCGGAATGGGAAAAGATTTTTATGAAAGCTTTGAGGTTTCAAAAGAGGTGTTTGACAGAGCTTCAGAACTTTTAAATCTTGATATGAGAGCGCTCTGTTTTGAAAAAAATGACAGATTGGATATTACAGAGTATACACAGGCAGCTCTTTTAACAACATCTGTGGCGATGCTTCGGGTATTGGAGGAAAAAGGAATACGTCCTGATGTATGTGCCGGCTTAAGCCTTGGAGAATACTGCGCACTGGTTGCATGTAAAATTATGAGTTTTGAAGATGCGTTAAAAACAGTGCGCCAGAGAGGAATTTTTATGCAGGAGGCAGTTCCGGCAGGTGTGGGTGCGATGTGTGCGGTTATCGGACTGGATAATGCCGTTATTAAGGAACTCTGTGATTCTGTGGAAGAAGTTTTTGTAGCAAATTACAACTGTCCGGGGCAGACGGTAATTTCTGGAAAGAAAGAGGCTGTGGAGACAGCATCGGAGAAACTGAAAGAAGCAGGTGCGAAGCGTTGCATGATGTTGAATGTCAGCGGACCGTTTCATTCTCCGCTGCTTTCAGGTGCAGGTGAAAAGCTTTATGAGGTATTAAAGGATGCCAGACTTGAGGAAACGTTTGATATTCCTTATATTACAAATGTCACTGCTGAATATGTCACAGATACAAAGAATATTCGGGAATTATTGAAAAATCAGGTTTCCTCGTCTGTAATGTGGCAGCAGAGCATGGAAAAAATGCTTGAAAACGGAGTAGATACTTTTGTGGAAATCGGTCCGGGAAAGACTCTTGCCGGATTTATGAAAAGAATAAAAAAAGATGTCAGAATGATTAATGTTTCCACAGTAGAGGATATTGAGAAGGCAGTGGAAATGCTGGGATAAGGATTTGTTCATCGGATAAAAATATGTCAATTAATTGATACATAAACCTGATAAAGCTGGAGGAAAAGAAATGTTGGAAGGAAGAGTTGCCCTGATTACAGGAGCCGGAAAAGGAATCGGAAAAGAAATCGCCATGGAGCTTTCCAGACTTGGTGCCAAGTGTGTGATAAATTATGCTTCATCTTCTGCAGGTGCAGAGGAAACAGTAAATGAAATAAAAAAATCTGGCGGAGATGCATATGCATATAAATGTGATGTTTCAGATTATGCACAAGTGGAAAAAATGATAAGTGATGCAATTGAGCATTACGGAAAAATGGATATTCTTGTAAACAATTCAGGAATTACAAAAGATAATCTTCTTCTGAAAATGACCGAGGCTGATTTTGATGCGGTGATTAATGTAAATTTAAAGGGTGCATTTCACTGCATTAAGGCTGTAACAAAGCCCATGATGAAGCAGCGGTATGGAAGAATTATCAATATTACAAGCATTGTTGGTGTGATTGGCAATGCCGGTCAGGCAAATTATGCAGCATCAAAGGCGGGAATTATCGGATTGACAAAATCCGCAGCAAGAGAGTTAGCAACCAGAAATATCACAGTGAACGCAGTGGCGCCGGGATTTATACAGACAGATATGACGGCGGTTCTTCCGGATGCGGTAAAGGAACAGCTTTTAGGTCAGATACCAATGAAAAAGCTTGGAGAAACAGCGGATATTGCAAATGCAGTCTGTTTTCTTGCAGATGAGAGGGCATCTTATATTACAGGGCAGGTTCTGAATGTAAACGGCGGAATGGCAATGTAACAGAAAGAAAGGAAAGGAATATGAGTACAAGAGTAGTAGTGACAGGAATGGGCGCTGTGACACCAATCGGAATCGGAACAGAAAATTTCTGGAAGGGAATTAAAGACGGAAAAGTGGGAATTAAATTAATTGACAGATTTGATACCACAGACTTTAAGACGAAGGTAGCCGCGCAGGTAGACGATTTTAATGCAAAGGACTATATAGATGCAAAAGCGGCAAAGAGAATGGAGCTGTTCTGTCAGTATGCCGTAGCTGCTGCAAAGGAAGCAGTAGAAGACGCCGGCCTTGTAATGGAGCAGGAGGACCCTTATATGGTAGGAGTGTGCATAGGCTCAGGAGTGGGAAGTCTGGAGCAGGCAGAAAAAAATACCTTAAAGCTTGCCGAAAAAGGTCCAGGAAGAATTAATCCTCTGCTTGTACCAGAGATGATTACCAATATGGCGGCTGGAAATGTTTCTATTATACTAGGCGCAAAGGGAAAATCTATTAATGTGGTGACTGCATGTGCGACGGGAACTCATTCCATAGGAGAAGCATTTCGAAGCATTCAGTGTGGAGATGCAGATGTAATGATTGCAGGTGGAACGGAAAGCTGCGTGACTCCTTTAAGTATAGGCGGATTTGCAGCGCTGACAGCTCTCAGTAACGCAGAGGACCCAATGCTTGCAAGCCGTCCGTTTGATAAGGACAGAGATGGATTTGTTCTGGGTGAGGGAGCCGGAGTGGTAGTGCTTGAATCTCTTGAACATGCTCTTGCCAGAGGCGCAAAGATTTACGCAGAGATTGTGGGATATGGAGCAACCTCGGATGCATATCATATTACTTCACCGGCAGAAGACGGGTCCGGTGCGGCAAGAGCTATGACAAACGCCATCCGCGAAGCCGGTATTACCTGCGAGCAGGTAGATTATATCAATGCACATGGAACCAGTACACATCATAATGATTTATATGAGACAAGAGCTATTAAGCTTGCTTTTGGTGAAGCCGCATACAAGGTAAAAATCAGCTCTACAAAATCAATGATTGGACATCTTCTGGGTGCAGCAGGTGCAGTAGAGTTTATTGCCTGCGTGAAATCCATTACGGATGGATATGTTCATCAAAATGTCGGCTTAAAGGAATCCGAGGAGGAAATGGACCTTGATTATGTAAAGAATCAGGGAATTGAGATGAATGTGGAGTATGCTCTCAGTAATTCTCTTGGATTCGGCGGTCATAATGCAACGATTCTTGTAAAAAAATACAGTGCATAAAAGCCGCCTTTCCCGTAAAAAAATATATGAGAAAGAAAAAGAGGAAATTATGGATATCAAAGATATGAAAGAGCTGATTCGGGCAGTATCCGAGTCTGATATTACAAATTTTGAATATGAAGACGATACTCAGGAAATCCGAATTAAAAAGGATACAGTACAAAATCTTGTTACTGTGCAGCCAAATGAGGTGTTTCCTTCACAAATATCTCCGAGACAGACGGGAACTGTCAGTGAGTCTCCACAAAATGTTTCAGGAGACCTTTTCAATGTTGTAAAATCCCCACTGGTAGGAGTGTTTTACAGCAGTGCTTCTCCGGATGCAGAACCATTTGTCAAGGTGGGAGATAAGGTATCAAAAGGACAGGTCCTTGGCATTATTGAGGCGATGAAGCTGATGAATGATATAGAGAGTGATTTTGATGGTGAAATAGTGGAAATTCTTGTAAATAACAAAGATATGGTAGAATATGAGCAGCCATTATTTAAAATCAGATAAACATGAAAACTGCAACATTGAATTTAAAGTATGTTTTCATATGACTATATGAGAAAAGAGGAAGCTATGTTGGGAATAAAAGAAATTCAGGAAATATTGCCTCACAGACACCCGTTTCTTCTAGTGGACAAGATAGAAGAGCTGGTTCCGGGTGAGCGGGCGACTGGCTATAAGGCGATTACCTATGACGAATCCTTTTTTAAGGGACATTTTCCGGGCGAGCCTGTGATGCCGGGTGTGCTTATGATAGAAGCTCTGGCACAGGTCGGCGCGGTAGCGATTTTAAGTATGGAGGAAAATAAAGGAAAAACCGCATATTTTGGTGCGATTAATTCCGCAAAGTTTAAGAAAAAGGTGGTTCCGGGAGATTTGTTAAAGCTGGAATGTGAAATTATAAAAAGAAAAGGTCCTATCGGTGTTGGAAAGGCTGTCGCATCCGTAGATGGAAAACCGGCAGTTATTGCGGAGCTTACTTTTGCAGTGGGTGATGCAGAGTAGGATATACAGGAATGGAGAAATGTATGATAAATAAAATCCTTGTCGCCAACAGAGGCGAAATCGCGGTCAGAATTATACGGGCATGCAGAGAAATGGGCATTAAAACGGTAGCGGTATATTCTACCGCTGACAGAGAAGCGCTTCATACGCAGCTTGCAGATGAGGCCGTCTGTATCGGGCCAGCAGATTCCGCCGGAAGCTATCTGAATATGGAGAGAATTTTATCCGCTACCATTCTTACAAAGGCAGACGCCATTCATCCCGGTTTTGGTTTTCTCTCTGAAAACAGCAAGTTTGCAGCTATGTGCAGGAAATGCAATATTATTTTTATTGGTCCGGATGCAGAGATTATCGAAAAACTGGGAAATAAATCAGAGGCGCGAAAAACTATGGTAAATGCGGGCGTACCTGTGACTCCGGGAACCACAGAACCGGTATACGATGCAAAGAAAGGTCTTGAAATCGCAGATGAAATGGGCTATCCTGTTATGATTAAGGCGTCTTCCGGCGGAGGCGGAAGAGGAATGAGAATGGCAGACAGCCACGATGAATTTGTGGTAAACTTTAATACTGCACAGAGTGAATCTGTGGCGGCCTTTGGCGATAATACCATGTATATCGAAAAATATATTCAAAGTCCCAGACATGTTGAGTTCCAAATACTTGCAGATAAATATGGAAATGTGATTCATCTTGGAGAGAGGGACTGTTCCATACAGCGAAATCACCAGAAGATGATAGAGGAATCTCCATGTATAGCAATTAATGAAGAGCTGCGCAGAAAAATGGGAGAAACTGCTGTAAAAGCAGCAAAAGCTGCCCATTATGAAAATGCCGGAACGATTGAGTTTTTGCTGGATTCTTCAGGAGAATTTTATTTTATGGAAATGAATACAAGGATTCAGGTGGAACATCCGGTGACAGAGATGGTGACAGGCTTTGATTTAATTAAGGAACAGATTAAAATTGCCGCCGGAGAGAAGCTTTCTTATACGCAGGAAGATGTGGTGATAAGCGGTCATGCCATGGAATGTCGCATTAACGCCGAGGACCCGTCAAAGAAATTCCGTCCGTCTCCGGGAAAAATAGAACGTGTGCATTTTCCGGGCGGTAATGGCGTAAGAATTGAGTCCGCTATTTATCAGGGCTATGTAATACCGCCAAATTATGATTCCATGATTTGTAAAGTAATTGTACATGACAAAAACAGAGAAGCCGCTATTCAGAAAATGATATCAGTATTGGGTGAGCTGGTGATTGAAGGAGTTCAGACTAATATTGATTTTCAGTTTGACTTGATATCGAATGAGAGATTTTGTGAAGGAAAAATTAATACACATTTTATAAAAGATGTATATGGATTATAAAAGTTGACAAAAAGGGCGGAAGTTAATACTTTCGCCTGAATTATTAAATAGGTATGTATGCAATTAAGGAAATCAGCCTGTAAATAAATAATCGTATAAGCTGCATGGAAAGTATTATTGAGCAATCAGTACAAGTGCTGGTTGCGCAGGTTGCATGATTGGAGGTAATAGGATGGCATTTGCTTTTAAAAAAACAAATTATATTTCGATTGGCAGGGGCAGGGAAGAAAAAGAAGAAGAAAAACAGGCGGCTACGCTTGTCATTCCGGAAGGCATGTGGATGAAATGCGCAAATTGCGGAGAAACAATCTATACGGAAGATGTGGAAAATAATAACTACATTTGTCCAAAATGCAGCTACAATTTCCGGCTGGAAGCTGGAAAAAGGCTGGAAATGGTGCTGGATAACGAAACATTTCAGGAATGGGACCATGGTTTAAAAACAACAAACCCACTTGATTTTGACGGCTATCCGGCAAAAATAAGTGCTTTGCAGACAAAGACAGGTTTAGATGAGGCTGTGATTACCGGTGAGGGAATGATACATGGTCAGAAACTGGCCATAGGAGTATGTGATTCCAGATTTCTAATGGGAAGCATGGGACAGGTGGTAGGAGAAAAAATTGCGCGCATGTTTGAAAAGGCCACGGCGAAAAAAATACCGGTGGTTATTTTTGCATGCTCCGGTGGTGCCAGAATGCAGGAGGGAATTATTTCTCTTATGCAGATGGCAAAGACTTCACAGGCGATTAGAAAACATAATGATGCCGGACAGCTCTATATATCTGTTCTGACAGACCCGACTACTGGCGGAGTAACGGCAAGCTTTGCCATGCTTGGAGATATTATTCTGGCAGAGCCGGGAGCGCTGATAGGTTTTGCAGGACCACGTGTCATTGAACAGACGATTGGACAGAAACTGCCGGAAGGATTTCAGCGTTCAGAATTTTTATTGCAGCATGGTTTTATTGATGCGATAGTAAATCGAAATGATTTAAAGGATATTTTAAGTGAAATTCTTATGATGCATAAAAAGAAACCGGACCGGATTAATACGTATGAACATTATCAAAAGAAAAATGCTCCTATTTCAAGGATACCCATGAGAAATAATGTGGATATGACGACGTGGGAGAAGGTGCAGACTGCAAGAAGTAATACAAGACCTTCTGCGCTTGATTATATCAATGAAATATTCAAGAATTTTATTGAATTTCACGGGGACAGGTATTTTGGCGATGACGGGGCTGTGGTAGGAGGTATTGCAACGATATCAGAAATGCCGGTGACAGTGATTGGACAGCAGAAAGGGAAGAATACGAAGGAGAATATTACAAGAAATTTTGGAATGCCGTCTCCTGAAGGATATCGGAAGGCGCTTCGGCTTATGAAGGAAGCGGAACGTTTTCAAAGACCAATTATCTGCTTTGTAGATACTCCGGGGGCATTTTGCGGGATAGAGGCTGAGGAACGGGGACAGGGAGAGGCGATTGCTAAGAATCTGTATGAGATGTCAGGGCTTACTGTGCCGGTGCTTACGATTGTGATTGGGGAAGGCGGCAGTGGAGGAGCACTGGCGATGGCGGTTGCAAATGAGGTGTATATGATGGAAAATGCGACGTATTCGATATTGTCGCCGGAAGGGTTTGCGTCGATTCTCTGGAAGGACAGCAAGAGAGCAGAGGAGGCTTCGCAGGTAATGAAGATTACGGCGGGGGATTTGCTGAAGCTTGGAGTGATAGAGAAGATTATTCCGGAGGTGATGCCGGCAGGGGAGGAGAATCTGTCGGATATTGTGAGATATATGAAGTGTTATATTAAGGAGTTTTTGGCGAAGTATAAGGGGATGAATGAAGAAGAGATTGTGAAACAGAGGTATGAGAGGTTTCGGGGGTTTTGATGAAAAAAAGAGTGAAATTTTAGGATGAGGAAGAAAAAGCAGTTTATTACCATACTTTTAAGTGTGGTAATAAACTGCTAAATGTTTCCAATTTTTATATTGACGAAAATAAAAATATTTATTATAATAATATTATAAATTTTAATAATTAGGAGGTATGATTGATGAAATTTTACAAAAAATTAGCAATATTAGGGATTGTCGGAATTATGACGATAGGACAGTGTATGCCGACTTTTGCAGTAAAAGCTTCGGATTATACATATTCTGCTTATAAGACAGGTGATTCTACCCCTTCACAGATTACAACAGTCTTGGTTGGCACAATGTCAGGACCATCAGCTTATTTAAGTTTGACAATTAGAGGGATATATACATTAAGAGGTAGTGGAAATCTTGTAACAGCACCATATACCAATACAAACGACCGTGCAATGGGTGTATCAATATCAGCAAAAATGTCTATTACACGAAATGTGCCAGGTTATGAATATTATCATTCTATTCGGTGTAGTGGAATGTATAAATCAACACCAACAGGAAGATTTGAAAGTGTAGGTACAAGAGATATCACAGTTTGAAATGATAAATAAGTGCATAAAAAATATTATATAAAATACTTAAGATATATTCGTTTAAATTTCATGTTAAAAATAGAGTTAGTAAATATTTTGCTAGCTCTATTTTTATAAAAGGAGAGAACAGAAATGAAAAAGATTCAAATATTCCTATTATATATTACTATCTTGTTTTTATTTACTTCCTGTAAAAAGGGAGAAAAACAAAACGCTTCAGAATCAGAAACAAAAGTCTGTTTACAAACTGTGGAGCAGGAAGGTGCAAAAGAACCCGAATTAAAAAATATTCTTTTTGTAACAAAAGGAGATGATATTATTTTAACCGAAAAAGATAATGAAGAAATTAAAGCGGTTTCCGGTGTAACAGGAACAGAATTTTATGGCGGCGCAGCAAGAATAAGCTGTTTTTACAGAAAGGAAAAAGATTATACAACTGAAAATATTGTTAAAAATCCAGAATATCCATACGACTATCCTCCAGAAATGATAAATGGAGAAAATTGTACTCGTTATATTGGCTCAGCAAAAAATCTCAGTGCAAATGACTTAAGTTCGGGAACCCTTCCTTCTGGTATGGATGAGATAGTGTTGTATTCCTCAGATAAATCTGTAATTGGAAAAAATTTGAAAATGTATTTCTGTAATTATTATGATTTTGCGGAGTATCACTTTGATATAGGATATCTGGGAGACTTTGTAGGTAATCCGACTTTTTCTTTTATTGCAAAGGAAATGAAAATTACAGGTATTCTAAAGGAACAAACGACGCAGGTATATTTTTCCGACAGCTTTTGCGATATGATGAATAAATCAATGGATGTTATGTATCCCCAAGTAAGTGCGCAATGTTTTGATGGGGAAGAGGGTATCGGAATACAGGAAATAGATGGAAAAGTCGGACCAGAAGGAAAATATAAACTAACAGATACATTTTATGACAAACTTCCATGGAAAGGAGATTATATATCAATTAACAGGGGAGATTATTTATTTGAACTGGTATATGTGGATGAAAAATTAGGAAATCAGGAAGTGGGAATTTCAAAATACTGGATTCAAAATAAAATGCATACGGCTCAGACATATGGAACAGAGAAAGGCGCCATATATGATTTTATAGCACTTTCGTACTATGCTCAATGGAGACAGGAACCGAAAGGACTGTTGGTACCAGAGAGTGAAGGATGTTTATGGGAAGACCCTCTCAGTTTTATTGGATATTCATTTTATTCAAAAGATTCTGTATCTAGTACAGGTGTAATAACAGATAAGAGTGAAATTATCCAAAAAATCAGCAGCACACAGACAGAATCGGGTGATTATACTTTGGCAGTGAATCAGGAATTGTTTGACCGCATATATAATTATGAGGGGACAAAGATAATAGCGGTTTATGTAGAACAGGGACAGGAAACACAGGTAATGGAGACGCTTCAGGAACAGGGATATAAGGAATACAGCCTTCCGGAATCAATTTGGATAAAAGTACATACGGAGGGAGAATAATGTATAAAAAAGTTTGGATGCTTATATGTATGGCAGGATTGACGACCGTTTTATCCGGCTGCGAAAAATCTCAAGATGGAACAGAGAACCAGAAGGAGGAAACACAAACGAAATCTGTTGTGGAAAACATAGAAGAGGTGTTTTTACATGCACCGGAAGGAAAAGAAATCATTACAGATTATAAAAAATTTACAGCACCGCAGGAAGACCAGAGCTATCATTTTGATACAGATTATCAATATTATGTGACAAGTACATGGGGAGCTGCAAAAATGGAGGATTCCTATTATGTGGATGAGAACGGGCTGATAATGGTGCTGGATAGCGGCACACATGCCAAGCATCTGTTGTGCGCTAAGCCGGACTGCTCTCATAGCAATTATACATGCAGTGCAGTCATTCCAAATGATTCAGGCATTGCGTATTATAAAGGAAATCTGTATTCTATATGCAATTCAGAATATATAGAAAACGCAGAAAAAGGGATAATAAAATATTCTGTTGTAAAAACTTCTCTGTCAGGTGATACAAAGGATAAAGAAAAGGATATTTTAAAAGTTGCCATGGCAGATATGAATGTGTCAGCAGATGGTTATACCATGGGGATACGTTATATACAGCATCGAGGTTATCTGTATTATGTTTATGTGGCAGGAAATATTGTGAACAATGAAGAATTTTATATGAACGGCAGTAATTGTATTTATAGGATACCATTAGAAGGGGAAGGAGAACCGGAATGTATTCTTCCATTGGAAAAGGGAAGTAATTCTGGTCATATGTTTATGACAGCGGAGGGCTCCTATATTTATTTTGTTATGGCAAATGAACAGGCATTTGGGGAATTATATCGTTATAATACGGAGTCAGACGTTGTAGAAAAAATGAATATGGGTGAAATTGCCGCAGAGTGTTATACTGTAATAAATGGAAAAATACTTTATAAAAAAACCTTTGATGCCAAACAGCTTTATCTGTATGACCCTATGACAGATAAAGAAGAGATGTTTGCAGATATGTCAGATATGTCCAAGGGGGATAGTTGGGATATTCACAGGGATAATAACAGAATCTATGTATATTATACAGATACAAAAGCAAAGGAAGCGTTTTTTATTGTTTTAAATCTGGAAGGTGATTATGTACAGAAAATGGTATTGTCCAATCAATTTGAAGAGGGAAGCCAGCTAACACTGAGTTTTTTTGCCGCTGATGAATCTAATGTTGTGTGTCACATATTTGGTACAGAAGAATACCTATATTTTGAAAAATCAGTAATAGAATAAAATAAAAACACACACAAATGATTTATTTTTATTTGATATAAAAATTAAATCGTTTGTGTGTTTTCTTTATGGAAAAAATATAAAATATGGCATTTCAAATGGTGAATATTTTAGGGTACTTTTCAGATTTAAATCCCCCTTCTACAATTCTGAAAAAAAGACTTCCCTATTTGAAAAAATATGGTACAATATATGTAATGTCTAATGATAAATTTATAATAAACGGAGGTAAATAGGATGAGTATTTATCGAGGGGAAGAGAGCGATAATACTGACAGAAAACCATGGAAGGCAAAGCCCAAAAGTAATCTGAGAACCAGGATGTTACTTTTTATGCTTTTGTTTATTGTTTCATTAATGCTTTTGGCATGTGGTTCTTCGAAAAACGGTAATGTTTCTGGTGACAGTTCCAAGGAAACAAAAGATGTTGTGGAAGCTGTCGCATCGGAGAGTCAAAGTCCTTCGCAGATTCAGGATACTACAAAAGAACAAAAAACTACAAAGGAGGTTTCTACGACAGAAGAGCCTACCTCAGCGGAGCCTGTGACAGAACCGGAGACAACAAGTCTGCCGGTTAATGTGGGGACAGATTTTCAGTTTGAAGATACTGGCGAAACAAAGTATGCATATCTGACTTTTGATGACGGACCAAGTGATAATACATATCCGATTTTGGATATTTTGGACCAATATCAGGTAAAAGCTACATTTTTTATGGTTAGCAGGTCGGATGAAGTTTCTAGGCAAAGATGTAAGGCGATTGCAGATAAAGGGCATGCACTGGGTATGCATTCTCATACACATGTTTATTCAGAGCTCTATGCAACGCTGGACAGCTTTAAGGCAGATGTACAGGGGATTCATGACTGGCTGTATGAGGCCACGGGACAGGATGTAAAGCTGTATCGCTTTCCGGGAGGCAGCAGTAATACAGTCAGCAATGTGGATATAAATACCATGATTGATTCTATAACTTCAATGGGATATATTTATTATGACTGGAATGTATCCAGCGGGGATGCTTCCAGCAAACCTGTCTCGGCGGAGGAAATGATTGAAAATATCAAGTCTCAGTCTCAGGGATACAGCAGAGTGATGATTCTTATGCATGACACAAATGTCAAGACAGAGACTGTTCGGGCATTGCCGGGTATTATAGAAACACTTCAAAGTGCCGGATATCAGATTGTGCCCATTAAAAATAATACAAGACCAGTTCAGCATGTAAAAGCTGGTTATATGCAGTAAATCATATAATTGTTTAAAGAATGACTGTGTATTATGCAGCAGTTAAAGAATAGTTGCATTGATTGTCAGATGGAGGAAGAAATGAAATGAGTTTTTTAAAGGATTTGAAGGATTTAAAAAAAGATATTTCCGTAGCAGTAAATGACAAGGAAACAAAGACGGAGGTTCCGGCTTCGGATATGAGCAGTGAAAAAAAAGTAAATATGACAGAAAATACCATAAATAAGACGGAGGACAAAAGTATGAGTGATATGACAAATACAACAGGACAGGCAGATACAGACGTGACGGTGATTGCCGCAGGAGCTGTGATTACCGGAAGTATAGAATCAGAGGGTTCTGTTGCCGTATACGGTGTGGTAAATGGCGGTATTAAATGTAAAAAGAAATTTATTGCATCTGGTCAGGTGACAGGAGATGTAGATGCAGGCGAAATATTTATTAATAAAGCAACGATAGATGGTAAGGTAGTCAGTGGCGGAAACTTAAAAATTGGAAGCGGTTCTGTGATTCAGGGAGATGTGTATGGACAGACAGCAGTGATTGCAGGAGCTGTAAAGGGAGAAATTGATATTAAAGGACCTGTGATTATTGACAATACAGCGGTAATTAAAGGAAATATTAAGTCACGCTCTGTACAGATTAACAATGGAGCGATTATTGATGGTTATTGTTCGCAGTGCTATAATGATGTGGATGTGAAGGAAATTTTTAAAGATACCTTTCATGAAACGGAGATAACACCAGAGCCAGAAATAAAACAGGAACAGGCGCCGACAGAGGAACAGGCAGAGAGTGCCGCAGTGGCGTATATTGAAGGGCTGGTTCAGGCAAAAGAAGCTGAGGCACAGGCAGCGCAGGCCAAGGCTGAAGAAAATCAGCAGGGAGGAATTTAAGTTGAAGGATATAAAAAGAGTGTTGTTAAAGCTGAGCGGAGAAGCACTTGCTGGCGACAAAAAGACAGGCTTTGATGAGGAAACTGTGACAAAGGTTGCAAAACAGATAAAGACACTTGTCAGGCAGGGATATGAAATCGGTATTATTATCGGCGGAGGAAATTTCTGGAGAGGCAGAACAAGCGAGAAAATTGACAGGACAAAGGCAGATGCCATCGGGATGCTTGCAACAGTTATGAATTGTATTTATGTATCGGAGATTTTCAGGACAGAAGAAATGGAAACAGAGATATTGACTCCGTTTGAATGTGGTTCGTTTACAAAGCTTTTTTCAAAAGACAGGGCAGTAAAATATTTAAAACGGGGGCAGGTAGTATTTTTTGCCGGCGGAATCGGGCATCCATATTTTTCCACAGATATGGGCACTGTATTGTATGCGGTTGAAATAGAGGCAGATATGATTTTATCTGCGAAATCAATTGACGGCGTGTATGACAGTGACCCAGAAATCAATCCTGATGCCAGAAAATATGATGAAATTTCAGTTCAGGAAATTGTGGATAAAAAGCTTGGGATTATTGATTTGGCAGCGGCTGTACTTTGTATGGAGAATAAGATGCCTATGCGCTTATTTGGATTAAATGAACAAAACAGTATTGTTAATGCTGTAAGCGGAAAGTTTACAGGGACTAAGATAACAGTAGATTAATCTGGGGAATAAAAAATCAAATTAACTTAAGCAGAAATAATAGTAAATTAATTCAGAGTGAAAGGAATTTTTTTAAAATGGATGAAAGATTAAATCAATACGAAGAAAAAATGCAGAAATCAATCGAAGCGCTGGAAAATGAGTTTTCAGGTATTCGTGCAGGACGTGCCAACCCACATCTCCTTGATAAAATTAAGGTGGATTATTATGGAACACCGACACCTTTACAGCAGGTGGGTAATATTTCCGTGCCGGAGGCAAGGATGCTGCAGATTCAGCCATGGGAGAGCAGTTTGATAAAGGATATTGAAAAGGCGATTCTGAATTCCGATATTGGCATTAATCCTGTAAATGACGGCAGAACTATCCGCCTTGTCTTTCCTGAGCTTACTGAGGAGAGAAGAAAAGAGCTCGCAAAGGATATCAAGAAAAAGGGCGAGGGTGCGAAGGTTGCCATTCGAAATATCAGAAGAGATGCCAACGATGCATTTAAAAAGATGAACAAGGCGGGTGAGGTTTCAGACGATGAAGTAAAGTCATTGGAAAGTGAAATACAAAAGCTCACAGACAAATATGTAGCTAACGCAGAACAGGCGGTAGAGGAGAAAACAAAGGAAATAATGACAGTATAGGCTGTTTTTGTGGGCTGGAACAGGGAGACGGTTTCCAGCCTGCTTTTCTATCATTAAAAAATCTGGAGGAAAACAATGAATATTCCGAATCATGTGGCAATTATATTAGATGGAAATGGAAGATGGGCAAAAAAAAGGCTGATGCCAAGACAATATGGCCATGCCAGAGGCGCACAGGTAGTAGAGCAAATCTGTGAGGATGCATGGAATATGGGTATTAAATATCTGACAGTCTATGCCTTTTCCACAGAAAACTGGAACAGACCTGACAGTGAAGTAAAGATACTGATGGAAATTTTTTCAAAATATATGGTGGACAAGCTTCAAAAAGTGGGACAGAAAAATATGAAAATACGGTTTATTGGAGAGCGTTCAAAGCTCGATTCTGCCATGATAGAAAAAATTAATAATTTGGAGGAGTCTACAAACAATAATACGGGGCTTCAGTTTACAGTCGCATTAAATTATGGAAGTCGGGATGAAATGATAAGAGCCATGAAAAAAATGGCGGCGGATATAAAGGAAAACAGGCTTGAAATAGACGAGATTACCGAAGAAAAGTATGTCGGATATCTGGATACGGCACAGCTTCCGGACCCTGACCTGCTGATTCGGACAAGCGGAGAACAGAGATTGTCCAATTACCTGCTCTGGCAGCTTGCATATACAGAATTTTATTTTACAGATGTTATGTGGCCTGATTTTAACAAAAATGAACTGGAAAAAGCGGTAGAATGGTATAACAATCGGGACAGACGCTTTGGAAAGGTAAAATAGACCTGAAAGGAGATATAAATGTGGATTTAAAAAAACTTATGAACCAGTCATTTTTTACAAGAACGGCAAGTGGTATAGTGCTTGTACTGATTTTACTTGCTGCAGGGCTTCTTGGAGGAGAGGTGTTATATGTGTTTACACTGGTAATTTCTCTGGTAGGAGTATATGAAATGCTGGGAGTAGTCGGACTGAAAAACAGTCTGCTTGGTTGTTTCGCCTACATTGGTACTGTACTTTACTATATATTGATTCGAACTTATGAAACGGAATATACGGAATTACTTATTATCGGATATTTAATGGCTGTTCTGGCAGTGTATGTATTTACCTATCCAAAATACAGAACAGAGCAGGTTTTGCATGTTTTTTTCAGTCTGATTTATGCGGGAATACTGATGTCCTATATTTATCTTGTAAGAAGTACAGAGGATGGAATTGTTTATATATGGCTGATTTTTCTCTGTTCGTGGGGCTGTGATACATGTGCATATCTGACTGGTGTTACCTGCGGAAAGCATAAAATGGCGCCGATTTTAAGTCCGAAGAAGTCTGTGGAGGGCGGTATCGGAGGCGTTGTCGGAGCAGTTCTTTTAGGAGCACTGTATGGCTTTTTAATGAGAAATAACGTCAGTATTGAATATCCGGTTCTTTTGTGTGGAATTATCTGCGGAGTCGGAGGACTGATTTCCATGGTAGGAGATTTGGCAGCATCCGCAGTTAAGAGAAATTATGAGATTAAAGATTATGGAAAACTTATTCCGGGGCATGGCGGAATTTTGGACAGATTTGACAGTGTGCTGTTTACTGCGCCTGTTATCTATTATCTGGTGTTATTCTTCGCTTCATAGGTATAATGTCATCAAATGAAGTAAGGCGTAGTTATATCCTAATGTAATTAAAATAAAATTTTATAAGGTGATAAAGATGAAAAAAATTGCAATACTTGGCTCTACCGGCTCGATTGGAACACAGACATTAGATGTGGTAAGAAATTACAGAAAAGATTTTGAAATCGTTTCTTTCGCGGCAGGAAGCAACATAGAATTATTAGAGAAACAAATCCGAGAATTTGGCCCGAAGCTTGTATGTGTATATAATGATAAGGCGGCAAAAGCTTTAAGAGAAAATATTACTGATACGGACACAAAAGTAGTTTCCGGCATGGAAGGACTGATACAGGCGGCCGTTATGGATGAAGCTGAGATTGTAGTTACCGCTTTTGTGGGAATGATAGGCATACAGCCGACGATTGAGGCGATTAAGGCCGGAAAGAATATTGCTCTGGCAAATAAGGAAACACTTGTAACAGCAGGACATATTATTATGCCTCTGGCAAAGGAACAGGGGATTCATATTCTGCCGGTTGACAGCGAGCACAGTGCCATCCTTCAGTGTTTAGGTCAGTGTTTAAATGGAGAAAAAAAAGAAACAGTAAGCAAGCTATTAATTACAGCTTCCGGCGGACCATTTCGGGGCCGGACAAGGGAAGAGATGAAAGAGATTACCGTGGAGCAGGCATTAAAGCATCCAAACTGGTCAATGGGAAAAAAGATTACGATAGATTCAGCTACCATGGTAAATAAAGGACTGGAGGTAATCGAGGCAAAATGGCTTTTTGGAGTGGATTTTGATGATATTCAGGTAGTAGTTCAGCCACAAAGCCTGATTCATTCTATGGTGGAATTTACAGATGGAGCTATTATGGCACAGCTTGGTACGCCGGATATGAAACTGCCGATTCAATATGCACTTTTTTATCCTGAGAGAAGATTTCTGCCAGGAAAACGGGTAGATTTTAATGCCCTTGCAAAAATTGATTTTGCGCTGCCAGATATGGAAAATTTTAATGGTCTGGCGCTGGCATATGAAGCAGGAAGAACAGGCGGTTCCATGACAACAGTATTTAATGCGGCAAATGAGTATGCAGTGCAAAAATTTTTAAACAGGGAAATCGGTTTTCTGGAGATTACAGACAGTATACAATATGCAATGAAATGTCATAAACAGATAGAAAATCCGTCCGTAGAGCAGATTCTGGAGACAGAGCGTGAGACGGATGAGCTTTTGAGGGAGGCTTTTATGAAAAAATTGATTGGAGGTTATAGATGAGTATCATAATAGCAATAATTGTTTTTAGTTTGTTGGTTTTTATTCACGAATTGGGACACTTTCTTCTGGCAAAGAAGAACGGAATCCGTGTAGTAGAGTTTTCAATTGGCTTTGGACCAAGGCTTTTTTCCTTTGAAAAGGGAGATACCAGATATTCTTTAAAGCTTTTATTTTTCGGTGGTTCCTGTCAGATGCTGTCAGAGGACTTTTTTGAGGCGGAGGATGTGGAAAAGGATAAGGAACATTCCTTTGAAAGTAAATCTGTCTGGTCACGAATGTCAGTAGTGCTTGCCGGTCCGGTATTTAATTTTCTGTTGGCATGGGTGCTGGCGGTAATTGTAATGGGAGGAGCAGGCTATGACAAACCTGAGATTAATCATGTGGAAAAGGGCTCTGCCGCGGAACAGGCAGGACTTCAAGAAGGAGATTTGATTCGGGAATTTAACGGTGAAAAAATAAATCTTGGCAGGGAAATTGCGGTAGAGCTGTATGTACATCCGATTACAGAAGAAGATGTAGAGATTGTTTATGAAAGAGACGGAAAGGAGTATACGGCGGTAATAAGCCCCGCTTATCAGGAGCGTTATGCCATAGGTATTTCTTACTCTACACAAAATGATAAGGCAGCCGAGGTCGCATCTATAACAGAAGACGGACCATTTGAACAGGCCGGTGGTCGTCAGGGAGATATTATTACTGCGATAAATGGGGCAGAAATTAAAAACAGTGAAGAGCTTTACAAATATATTCAGGAGCATCCTTTTGAAAATAAAGAGGTAACTATTACAGTTGACAGGGATGGAGAGGAGCGGCAGCTTACTCTGACTCCGGCGTTAAGCTCGCAGGGTTACAGCATGGGCTTTGGCTACAATACCTATCGCTATGAAGCAAGTGCATGGGAAACAGTAAAATACAGTTTTGCAGAAATCAGATATCAGATAGTTTCTGTATTTAAAAGTCTTGGTATGCTTTTTCAGGGAAAGCTTGGAGTAGATGATTTTACCGGTCCTGTCGGCATTGTGGATATTATTGGAACTACCTATGAAAGTGCGAAGGAAGACGGAGCATGGATGACCTTTTTAAATGTCGCCAATATTGCGATTCTTTTAAGTGCAAATCTGGGAGTAATGAATCTGCTTCCGATACCGGGGGTAGACGGCGGACGTTTTGTATTTCTTTTGATAGAAGCAGTATTTCGAAAACGGGTACCGAAAAAATTTGAAGGTGTGGTTACAGCGGTATGTATGCTGTTAATTATGCTGTTTGCAGTATTTATTATGTATCAGGATATCAGAAGATTGTTATAATAGGTCGTCAACCTTTGACTGATAATACAGGAGGCAGGAAATTATGTACAGAAATCATACAAAGACGGTAAATATAGGCAGTAAGATAATAGGCGGGGGCAATCCTGTTCTTATTCAGTCTATGACAAATACAAAGACAGAAGATATAAAAGCAACTGTAAAGCAGATAAAGCGGCTGGAGGAAGCGGGCTGTGAAATTATTCGCTGCACAGTGCCTTCTGTAAAGGCTGCACAGGCGCTTTCAGAAATAAAAAAACAGATAAAGATTCCGCTGGTTGCAGATATTCATTTTGACTACCGGCTTGCAATTGCTGCCATTGAAAACGGAGCTGATAAAATCCGGATTAATCCGGGAAATATCGGCGGTACTGAAAAGGTAAAAGCAGTGGTGGAAGCAGCAAAGAAAAGAAGTATCCCGATTCGGGTGGGTGTAAACAGTGGCTCTCTGGAAAAGGAAATATTGGAAAAATATGGAAAAGTAACTGCTGAGGGACTTGTTGAGAGCGCATTGGATAAAGTGAAAATGATAGAGGCATTTAATTATGATAATATTGTGATTAGTATTAAATCTTCAGATGTTTCCATGTGTATACATGCGCATGAGCTGATTGCAGAGCAGACGAATTATCCATTACATGTGGGTATTACGGAGGCAGGTACGGTATATTCCGGTAATATTAAGTCTTCCGTGGGGCTTGGAGTGATTTTATATCAGGGTATTGGTGATACCATTCGGGTATCTCTGACCGGAGACCCTGTGGAGGAGGTAAAAACTGCAAAGCTGATATTGAAAACATTAGGTCTGAGACAGGAAGGCATTACCGTAGTATCCTGTCCTACCTGCGGCCGGACAAAGATTGATTTAATCGGACTGGCAAATCAGGTGGAAACAATGACAGCAAGGTACGATTATTTAAATATAAAAGTAGCAGTAATGGGCTGTGCAGTCAATGGTCCCGGTGAGGCAAGAGAAGCAGATATTGGAATTGCAGGAGGAGATAAAGAGGGTCTTCTTATTAAAAAAGGTGAAATTATTAAAAAGGTGCCGGAGGAACAGCTTCTTGTAGTACTGGAGGAAGAATTAAAGAACTGGAACCATAATACTGAAGGATAAAAAATGTGTCTGAGAAATAACATGTATAAGAAATAGTATGTACAAGAGGTAGCGTGATGGTAGAAAGTAAAGGATTTTTTCAGGTATTTCCTGATTTAAAGCTGGAGCATAATTTAACAGAGCTGTTAAATCTTGTAGAGGTAAATAAAATTTCCACTAATCATACAAAGGATGCAATTCGTGTCTATATGACCGGAACCAGAATTATTCCAAAAAAAAGTATTTATATGGTACAGAATGAGATTCAGAAGCAGATGTTTGGAAGAACACATATTCATGTGCAGATTATCGAAAATTATATTTTATCCAAACAGTATACACCGCGAAGTCTTTGGGAGGAATACAGGGAAAGTATTTTAGAGGAACTCAGAAGCAGCAGTATTGTAATGTACAATATGATGAGAAAAGGCAGCATGGAGTTTACAGATGAAAATATTGCTCTGTTAAAGCTGGAAGATACTCAGATAAATAAGACAAAATCCAGAGAACTGTATGAATATCTGACAGAGGTTATATCCAAACGCTGTGGACTGGAGCTGCAGCTTTCCGTCGAATATATAAAGCCAAAAGCAGGAAAATACAGAAAACAGATGGAGCAGCAGGAAAAAAATGAAATTGCAGAAATTTTAAAGCGCAATAAAGAATTGAGACAGCAGCATCGACAGGAAAAAAATGCAGAAAATCCCCAAAGTGAAGAAGGTATGCAGAAAAATAATATGCAAGGAAATACGAGACAGAAAGATAAAACTCCATTCGACGGACAAGCCGAAAACAGCAAACAAAGCAGAAGTGATAAGCAAAAAGGAAGTGGTAGGCAAGGAAGCGGTATTTTACAGGAAGAGAAAAAAGCTTCCTATCAAAAACGTGATTATTATAAAAAGTCAAATAATCCCGATGTATTATATGGCAGAGAATTTGACGGTGAATTTATTCCGATTAAAGATATCACAGAGGAAAGCGGTAATGTCATGATTCGTGGTCAGGTGATTTTCTGTGAAACCAGAGAAATTCGAAATGAACGCACAATTATTCTTTTTTCTGTTACAGACTTTACAGATACAATTTCTACAAAAATATTTGTAAAAAATGAAAATCTTCCGGAGATACTGGAAATTATCAAAGAGGGCATATTTATAAAGTTAAGCGGAATGGTAATGCTTGACACATACACAAAGGAGATTTCCATAGCCACAATCTACGGTATTATGAAGGGCTCGGATTTTCGTGTAAAGCGGGTAGATACAAGTGTCGAAAAAAGAGTGGAGCTGCACTGTCATACAAAGATGAGTGATATGGACGGAGTTTCTGAGGCAAAGGATATACTGGCACAGGCGATTAAATGGGGCCATAAGGCGCTTGCCATTACCGACCACGGAAATGTACAGGGCTTTACTGAAGCTCTGCATGGTATGGACAAGATACTGGGAGATTACAAAAAAAAGGGTGAAAAGGTTGATTTCAAAGTAATTTATGGAGTGGAAGCATATCTTGTAGATGATATAAAAACGATAGTCACAGATTCGAAAGCTCAATCTCTGGACGATACATATGTAGTTTTTGATATTGAAACAACAGGTTTTAGCGCCGCTTATGATAAAATTATAGAAATCGGCGCAGTAAAGGTAATAAATGGAAAGATTGACAGCAAATTCAGCGAGTTTATCAATCCGCTGATTCCGATTCCATTTCGAATCGAGCAGCTTACCGGTATTAATGACAGCATGGTAATGGGAGCAGAAACCATAGATAAAGTACTTCCAAAATTTTTAGAATTTTGTGGGGACTGTGTGATGGTAGCACACAATGCGGATTTTGATATGAGCTTTATCTGTAAAAATGCTGCAGATTTGGGCTGTGATTACAAGCCTACCACCTTGGATACTGTATCTCTGGCAAGACAGCTTCTTCCGACTTTGAATAAATATAAGCTTGATGCCGTAGCAAAGGCACTGAATATTTCATTGGAACATCATCACCGCGCCGTAGATGACGCAGGATGTACAGCAGAAATCTTTGTAAAATTTATTCAGATGTTAAAAAACAGAGGAATCTCCAATCTGGATGAAGTAAATGAGCTGGCAGAGTCCACAGAGGAATCCATAAGAAAGCTTCCTTCTCACCATGCGATTATTCTGGCAAAAAACGAACTTGGAAGACGGCATCTTTACAGGCTGGTTTCTGATTCGCATTTAAAGTATTTTCATAGACAGCCGCGTATTCCGAAAAGTGAATTTCTGAAATACAGAGAAGGTCTGATTATCGGCTCCGCCTGTGAGGCAGGCGAGCTTTATCAGGCGGTATACAGCGGAAGAAGTGATGAGGAAATCGCAAGGCTTGTAAATTTTTATGATTATCTGGAAATTCAGCCAAACGGCAACAATATGTTTATGGTACGAAAAGGTGAGACAACACTTGAAAATCTGATAGAGGTAAATAAAAAAATTGTTCAGCTTGGTGAAAAGTTTAATAAACTGGTAGTAGCTACCTGTGATGTACATTTTTTAAATCCAGAGGATGAGATTTACCGAAGGATTATTATGGCGGGCAAGGGCTTTGATGATGCTGACAATCAGGCTCCTCTGTTTTTAAGAACTACTGAGGAAATGTTGAACGAATTTTCCTATCTTGGTGCGGAAAAGGCAGAGGAGGTAGTGATTACAAATACAAATAAAATTGCCGATATGATAGAGCCGCTTTCTCCGGTACATCCGGACAAGGCTCCGCCTGTGATTCCAAATTCCGACCAGACATTAAGAGATATCTGCTATACAAAGGCACATTCCATGTATGGACCGGATTTGCCAGAGATTGTAACGGAACGTCTGGAGAGAGAGTTAAATTCCATTATTTCTAACGGATTTGCAGTAATGTATATTATCGCTCAGAAACTGGTATGGAAATCTGTGGAAGACGGATATCTGGTAGGCTCAAGAGGCTCTGTCGGTTCATCCTTTGTAGCGACTATGGCGGGAATTACAGAGGTAAATCCATTGAGTCCTCATTATTACTGCGAGTCCTGTTATTACAGCGAGTTTGATTCCCCAGAGGTAAAAAAGTATACGGGAGGTTCCGGTTGCGATATGCCCGATAAAAACTGCCCTGTGTGCAATCAACCACTTATTAAGGCCGGATTTGATATTCCGTTTGAAACCTTTCTTGGATTTAAGGGAAATAAGGAACCGGATATTGATTTGAACTTTTCCGGCGAATATCAGAGCAAGGCGCATGAATATACCGAAGTGATTTTCGGAAAGGGGCAGACCTATCGGGCAGGAACAATAGGAACACTGGCAGATAAGACAGCCTTTGGATATGTAAAGAAATATTATGAGGAAAGAGGTCAGCATAAGCGTGTCTGTGAAATCAACAGAATTGTAAAAGGCTGTACAGGGGTAAGACGAACAACAGGTCAGCATCCGGGAGGAATTATTGTACTTCCTTACGGTGAGGAGATTTATAAATTTACACCGGTGCAGCATCCGGCAAACGATATGACAGTTAAAACGGTGACTACTCATTTTGATTATCATTCTATTGACCATAATCTTTTAAAGCTGGATATTCTTGGACATGATGACCCTACCATGATTCGTATGCTGGAAGATTTGACAGGACTGGATGCAACAACGATTCCGCTGGATTGTAAAGAGGTAATGTCATTATTTAAGTCCACGGAAGCTTTGGGGATTACACCGGAGGATATTGGAGGCTGTGAGCTTGGAGCTTTGGGAATACCAGAGTTTGGTACGGATTTTGCCATGCAGATGTTAATTGATACTCAGCCGACGACTTTTTCCGACCTTGTAAGAATCGCAGGATTGTCGCATGGTACAGATGTGTGGCTTGGAAATGCCCAGACATTGATTAAAGAGGGAACAGCGACAATTTCCACTGCGATTTGTACCAGAGATGACATTATGATTTATCTGATTCATCAGGGAATGGATAAGGAACTGTCATTTACGATTATGGAATCTGTACGTAAGGGCAAAGGCCTGAAACCTGAATGGGAAGATGCAATGAAGGCGGCAAATGTGCCGGACTGGTATATCTGGTCATGCAAAAAGATAAAATATATGTTTCCAAAAGCGCATGCGGCTGCTTATGTAATGATGGCGTGGCGCATCGCATATTATAAGGTGTTTTATCCTGCGGCGTATTATGCGGCATTTTTCAGTATCAGAGCTTCTTCATTTAACTATGAACTGATGTGTCAGGGAAGAGACAAGCTGGAATATTTTCTGGCAGAATACCGCAAAAAAAAGGATTCAGGAACAATTACGCCAAAGGAAGAAGATACAATAAAGGATATGAGAATTGTTCAGGAGATGTATGCAAGGGGATTTGAATTTCTGCCGATTGACCTTTATCAATCTCAGGCAACGAAATTTCAGATTATCGACGGAAAGCTTCTTCCTTCCTTTGGCACCATAGATGGAATGGGTGATAAGGCGGCGGAAGCTGTGGTGGAGGCTGCGAAGGACGGGGAGTTTTTGTCAAAGGATGATTTTAGAATGAGAACAAAGGTGAGCAAGACAGTCATAGATTTAATGAGCGATTTGGGAATTTTCGGTGATTTGCCGGAGACGAATCAGTTATCATTGTTTGACTTTGCATAGATATCAGATTTTTCTTTCATAAGAAATTTCAACCGCAGTTTTCCAATTTTACGCAGACAAAATACTTTAGTATATAAATTTAGAAAGAGGTTTGTAATGAGTGATTTAAATCCAATACATGGAGGAAAAAAGAGCCGGGTTCTGGAAGAAAAAAGGAGAAGAGAAGAGCTGGAAAAGAACCGGAGACGGCAGGAGGAACGGGAGCGCAAAAGAAGGAAGCGTAAGAAGAGACAGGCAATACTGGCATCGGTATTTGCGCTCTTTATCATTGTGGGAACAGTGCTAATCGTTGTTACTGTGAGAGACATGATGAAATCATTAAAGACACAGGATAAAGACAAAAATCCGAATCAGGAGGAGGAAACAACAATTCCTGACGTGGTTTCGAATACTATGGATTTATCCGATATTGCGATTGACGAAAGCATGTATATCTATCAAAATGATGAAGAAATGATACAAAAGCTGAAAGACAGGATTTACAGTACTGAGAACGGAGATGAGAAGCTGGAATTTATCGTTGCTCATCAGGCGGCGTATCCGCCGGAAATGATAGAATTTCTGGTAAAGTACGAGGAGGTCGTTGATTTTGTGCTGAAATATCCGGTGGAAATTAATGAAAAGCATTCCAGTGTAGTGGATATTTCGGGTGATTATACAAAGGGCGCTATTCCAACTTTCATTCAGTGGGATGACCGGTGGGGATATATAAAATATGGAGATAATGTAATCGGGGATTCCGGCTGCGGCCCTACATGCCTTGCGATGGCGATAGTGGCAATTACCGGAAGAGCGCAGTATACGCCAATTACAGTGTGCAAATTTGCGCAGGATAACGGGTATTATGTAGACGGCGTAGGGACCGCATGGGATTTGATGCTTGGAGGAGTAAAAAAGCTTGGACTGAATTCCGAGCAGATATCCGTTACAGAGGAGTCAATCCGGCTGGCATTAAGAGAGGACAAGCTGGTGATTCTCAGTATGGGACCGGGAATCTTTACTTATTCGGGACATTTTATACTTATATATAAATATGAAGATGGAAAATTTTTTGTAAAGGACCCAAACAGCCGTATAAGAACAGATACAGGATTTACATATGAAGAGATTAAGGACCAGATAAAAGGCGGATGGGCTATTTATGGAGAAAGAAAGAAGTAGATTATGAAATGTATCAATATTGAAAATGTAAAGACATTTATGTCCGGACTTCTTATGAAAGAGAATTTTGACAGGTATTTTTTGTGTGAAGCAGAGATTGTGACATTTAACAAATTTACAATCGACGGGCATGTACAGAAGAAGTTTTATTCTGGAGAAGAATATAAAGATATGGGAAGTCCACAGTGGTCAACATGGGAAAGAATAAGGCCACTGTGCTTTGAGATGATAAAGGGAAGCCGGACACCGCTTAAGTTTAAGATTGTATTAAGACTTAATGAGGAAGAAATGGAAAGAATGCTGAAGGAAAATGAGCTTTCCTACAAGATAGAGGATATAGGAGGATTATATCTGAATATTGTATATGAGAATAATGTGCTCAATTGTATTACAGGAAGTTCTATGAATGTGTTTACCATGGATAAGAGTTTGGAAAAGGTATGGGATATGAAAGTAGAAAAGGAGTTAAGTGTGTATTAGAGGAAGGAAAATGATATGAAGGCTGAACATTTAATGATTCAAAATTTGTGCTGCCCGATAGGAATTACCACAAAAAGGCCAATATTTTCCTATTGGATTTCCGGTGGCAGAATAACAGAGGAAAACCGCTGGCTGAAACAAAGTGCTTTTCGTATTGTGGCAGCCTCATCCATGGAGCTTTTGAATAAGGATTGCGGTGATTTATGGGATTCAGGAGTGGAAAGGCAAAAAGAAACTTTTGGAATCCAATATAATGGAAAAGAACTTGTATCAGGACAGAGAGTATATTAAAAAGTGAGGGTGTGGGATGAGAATAAGGCAGCCTCTGATTGGAGTGAGGCGGCCTTTTTTGAGATGGGACTGCTTGAAAAAGAAGACTGGAAGGGTGTGTGGATTGGACAGGGCGATAACTGGACAGGAAATAAATCAGCAGCACCACAATTTGTATGTGATTTTACAATTAATGATATCGCTCAGATAGAGACAGCAAGATTGTATATCAGTGGTTTGGGAATTTTCTATGGATTTCTGAATGGGAAAAAGCTGGCTGATACTTTTTTTGAGCCGGGGGAAAGTGATGCGGGAAAGAGTGTGTATTATGTTACCTGTGACATTACCAAATTTTTAAGCGAGGGGATAAATACACTTGGTGTAATACTTGGAAACGGACAATACTGCGGATTTTTGGAGAATCCGGTTATGGCGAAGAGAGATGGAACACCGATTCCTCCTCATCGTTATCAGAAAAATGATGGAGGATTTGTAAAGCCGGAAATCAGCGGAGAAAAAAAGCTGATTGCACAGGTGGAACTGTTGTATCAGAATGGTACAAGGAAGCTGGCAGCAGTCAGTAACGAAAGCTGGCTTTGGAAAGAAAGTCCTGTTATTTTTCAGAACTGGTATGGCGGTGAAGATTATGATGCATGCAAAGAGGAAAGTGACTGGAATCTTCCCGGTGGCAGCAGAAGCGGATGGAATCAGGCAGTACAGATGTGTCCGCCAAGTGGTCAGCTTATTGGCAGAGAATTTCTGCCGGTTAAAATTATGGAAAAATTGTCTCCTTATAAAATCAGCAGACTTTCAAACAGGAACTGGCTGGTTGATATGGGAAGAAATGGAGCGGGTTTTCCGGAGATTTCTCTTGAGACAACAGAAAAACAGCGGGGAATGTGGATAAAAATGTATCCGGCAGAGCTTGTAAAGACTGATGGAATATGCAGCCAGACAAAGGCTGATTGTCTGATAGGCGCCGTGGACCAGTCCTCATGTACACAGAGCTGGAATGAAAGATATCAGTGTGTGATTATGGATTCTTATTGTATAAAGGGAAACGGCAGAGAAGTATGGCATCCCCTGTTTTGTTATCATGGGTTTCAATATCTGGAGATAGAGAGGTGGCCGGGAGAATTGACAAAGGAAAATATCAGGTATTGTATTGTCAGAACTGCAAATGAAAAAAACAGTGAATTTTTTTCTGATAATATACTTTTTAATCAAGTAAATACAATGATTGAACATTCCATGGAAAGCAACATGTTTTCTGCCTTTACAGACTGTCCGCAGATTGAAAAGCTTGGATGGATAGAGACAAGCCATCTGATGTTTCGCTCACTGGCAGGCACTTATGATGTAAGTCACTGGATGAGAAAAATTCTGCATGATATTGCAGACAGCCAGCATGACAGAGAACAGGCGAAGCTTCCGGACAATGAGCCGGAGGGATTTGTACCTGCGATTATACCGGAATATCAGAGGATATGCGGGCTGCATAAAGACCCAAACTGGAATGGGGCATGCGTGTTTACTCCATGGGAGTATTATCAGTATTATGGGGATAAAACGGTGTTGTATGACATGTATCCGATTATGAAAAAATATCTGAAATATTTACAGAAATATGTAACAGGAGGCGTTCTTGACAATTATGCTCAGATGGGGGAGTGGGGACAGTTAAATGAAAATACGCCGACGGTGCTTGTAGCGACCTGCGCATATTACAGGCTGCTTGATATTGTGGGAAAAACAGCAGAAATTACAGGGCATGAAGAAGAGGCAAAAGAGTATTTTGAGATGGCAGAAAAGACAAAAAAGGCATTTCATAAACATTCTCTGTGTTATAATGAAGCTGACGGAATATATGGAAACGGAAGTCAGGCAAGCTATGGCTGCGTATTATTCAGCGGTCTGGTGCCGAAGGAACGGGAGCAGGAAACGGTAGATAAGCTGGTGAAGGCTGTGCAGATAAAAGATTATCATCTTACTTCAGGAGAAGTAGGATTAAAGCAGGTATTTCTTGCACTGGCAGAGCATGGAAAAAATGATGTAGTATATAAGATGATTATGAATGAGACATCACCAAGCTATCGGGCTTTTGTGGACAGAGGCTTTACAACACTTCCGGAATACTGGAACTGTGATGAGCTGTGGAATGGAATGGAGAGAAGCCGCAATCATGCCATGATGGGACATGCCAGAGAATGGATTATCTGTGGAATGCTTGGTATTCGTTCGCTGGAGCCGGGATTTGGAAAAATAAAAGTGGAGCCATATCTGCCACCAGATATGAAAGAAATCAGAGGAAGTATTACCTGTCCATATGGGAAGATAGAAATAAAGTGCAAAAGAAAACCGGAAGGAATAGAAGTGGGAGTGAGTGTGCCGGTTGGGGTGGAAATTTGCTGAAAAATTGTCATTGATTGCCTGTTTAGATAATAGGAATAAGCGAAGATAAATAAAAAAGCCTGTCTTGTTTCCTGACCAATCGGGCAGAATTTATAACACTCGGGAGTAACCACTTTGTGGATGGTTGCTCCTTTATTAATAATATATCATAAAAATGGGGGTTGCAATAGTAATTTATTCTTTTTTAAAAATGTCAGCACTCAATCAAAATGAGTGCTAATTTTCTCTTGACATTTTCCAGAAATAGTTTTATGATAGGTAAGAACAATTCAAGATATTAAAAATAATTCAAAGGAGATGTTTTTATTATGGCAAATCAACAGGGAAATTTATCAATTAACAGCGAAAATATTTTTCCAATTATTAAAAAGTGGTTATATTCCGACCACGATATCTTTTTCAGAGAATTAATATCAAATGGCTGCGATGCCATTACCAAATTAAAAAAGCTTGATATGATGGGCGAATATCAGATTCCGGATGACAATGAATTTAAAATAAGAGTTTCTGTAAATGACAAGGAAAAAACTTTGAAATTTATTGATAATGGTCTGGGAATGACTGCGGAAGAAGTAGAAGAGTATATTAATCAAATCGCATTTTCTGGTGCAGAAGCGTTTCTGGAGCAATATAAAGATAAAACAAGCGAGGACCAGATTATCGGACATTTTGGTTTGGGCTTTTATTCCGCATTTATGGTAGCAGAAAGAGTGGAAATTAATACGCTTTCTTATAAAGAAGGTGCTGCACCGGTACACTGGGAATGTGACGGGGGTACGACCTATGAGATGGGCGAGGGCAGCAGAGATTCTGTTGGAACAGAAATCGTGCTCTATCTGAACGAGGACAGTCTGGAGTTTTGTAATGAATACAGAGCAAGAGAAGTGATTGAGAAATACTGCTCCTTTATGCCGATTCCGATTTTCCTTGAAAATGAAACTGCCGAGCCGCAGTATGAAACAGTTGCCGAAGATGAAGTAACAGAAAAGGATACTGTAATTGAAACTGTGGTAGAGCCAGAGGAAACAGAAGAAAAAGAAAATGAAGATGGAACAAAGGAAACAGTAGTTGTTAAGCCAGCCGAGACAAAAAAGAAAATTTTAAAAAGACCAGTAGCATTAAATGATATTTCGCCGCTCTGGACCAAGCATCCAAATGACTGTACAGATGAGGAATACAAGTCTTTTTATACCAAAGTATTCCATGATTATAAGGAGCCTTTATTCTGGATTCATCTGAATATGGATTATCCGTTTAATTTAAAGGGTATTTTGTATTTCCCGAAATTTAATACGGAATATGATACAATAGAGGGAACCATTAAATTATATAATAATCAGGTCTTTATTGCGGATAATATTAAAGAAGTGATTCCTGAGTTTTTAATGCTGTTAAAAGGTGTCATTGACTGTCCGGACCTTCCGCTGAACGTGTCAAGAAGCGCATTGCAGAACGACGGATTTGTAAAGAAGATTTCGGATTATATTACAAAGAAGGTGGCAGACAAGCTTTCTGGTATGTGTAAGACTGATAAGGAAAATTATGAAAAATACTGGGATGATATTAATCCGTTTATTAAATTTGGCTGTTTAAAGGATGAAAAGTTCTGTGAAAAGATGACAGATTATCTTCTGTTTAAGAATATTGACGGAAAGTATCTGACACTGCCGGAATGTTTGGAAAAAAATAAAGAGAAGCATGAGAATACGGTATTTTATGTGACAGACGAGATACAGCAGAGCCAGTATATTAAGATGTTCAGGGATGAAGGAACCGATGCTGTGGTACTGAAGCATAATATTGACCAGCCATTTATTACACATCTGGAGCAGAAGAATGAGGGTGTGAAGTTTTTAAGAATTGACGCTGATTTGACAGATACCTTTAAGGAGGAAACTTCAGAGGAGGATAAGAAGACTCTGGAGGAAGATGCAAAGACATTGACAGAGGTATTTAAGAAAGCGCTGAATAACGATGCGTTAGAGCTAAAGCTTGAGAAGTTAAAAGATGCCGAGATTTCTTCTATGGTAACGCTTTCAGAAGAGAGCAGGCGTATGCAGGATATGATGAAAATGTATGGAATGGCCGGAATGGACCCGTCTATGTTTGGCTCAAAACTGACACTTGTGTTAAATGCAAATAATGAGCTTGTAAAATATATTCTTGCCCACAAGGATTCTGAGCATGTTCCGATGGTTTGTGAGCAGTTATATGATTTGGCAGTAATCAGTCATGAGCAGTTAAAGCCGGAGGCAATGACAAAGTTTATTCAGAGAAGTAATAAGATTATGTCACTGCTGGTGCAGGAATAAAAGTGAATAGAAAAGGGATGAAGGTCTGTGACTGATTTCTCAGGAACTTATATTATAAAGTTGTAAATCTTATCTGTTTTATAAAAAGAGGTTTGAAAGTAGAAATATTTTCAAAGCTCTTTTTATTTTATAAAAAATATCTTTCATTTAAATCAGTCAGATACTTTATTACTATTATTTTAATTCTTAATAAAAATAGAATAATAGTAATAAAGTAATAACAGATATGAATTTTAGAATTCAAATATAGAATTTGTTGAATGGTGAAATAAAATTCATCTTATAATAAAATAAACTTCATTGACAAGTATTAAAATAAAGTTTATAATAGAAAATACATAATTAAATAATAAAACTTATTTTTTATTTAATAGTAAAAAAATATTATTTAAATAAAATGTGTAAATAATATAAATTGTAATAAGTGCTGGTTTTAATTATCTGTAAAGTCAAATTTGATATTTACTAATATTAAATTTGATTAGGGATAAGGAAAGGAGAACAAGATGAATGATAAAAGAATAAGTCCTTAAATTACCAATGAAGGGAAACTCGGATATACATAATGTATACGGTTAATCTAAGGACAGAACTATGTATAGCATAAAATAAACAGGTTTACAATGATAGCTATGTCACCGTTACGGCTGACAGTGTATATCCAACAGATGGCTCAAAAGACGAATTTACTAGGTGTAGAACAAAATTAACTGAAAATAAAGTATCACCTCGCGACATTTCTGATGTTTGGACACTTACAGAAGGAACTTCATGTAATGTAAAAATAAAAGAAGGTTGGCTGCAAACTTCTCCATTTAGATTATATTTTTCCGGAAATGATGAAAGATATTCGGCATATATTGCATACACTTATAATACACATTAGTTTATTACACATTATAAATAATTTTGGTATATATAAAAGGCTGCTGAATTTAGAATAGTCGGCAGTCTTTTATCAAAAAATAAATCTTTATACACTTTACTATCTGGAGGGATTATTTATGCTTGTATATTCAATAAAAATGCAGTTATCAGAACTGTTTCGAAAAAAAACAGTTGCATTCACTTTTTTTATTTTATTATTTTTTGTTCTTGCAAATTTCTATCAGAATATGTTTCATAACCTTTATCAAAATGAAGAGGTAAAGTATATAAGTCAAATGTATGACCCGATAAAATTATTGACCTTATCCGACTGGTCGACTATTGGGTATTTTATGATGGAATATTATCCTTTACTGGTGGTGGTGCCTACGGCATGTGCTTATCTTACAGATAAAAAGACAAGAATAAAAACATATATTGTGGCAAGAACAGGATGTAAAAATTATTGGTATGGAAAAGTGATTTCTGTTTTTCTGATTACTTTTTTTATTTTTACGGTTCCTTTTTTTATAGAACTTTTGCTGGAATGTATCTGTTTTGATATGCAGTCTGCAGGAGAACCCTCAAATATTGATTTTATTCAAACAATAGAAAGAGAAAATCTCTATTTTTTATATCAGATAGGTGTTCCTCACAAAATTATATATGCAGTTCTTTTGACAGTTCTCTTTGGAATTGTATCAGGAATATTAGCTGTATTCAATTTTGCAGTTTCTACACTGCCGTTTTTCAAATATAAAATATTTACTTTTTTCCCTGTATATATTTTGTTTTATCTTCTATCCGTTTTGGAAAAAGGATTTGGTTTAGGCTATACGCTTAATTATTATTTTATTCTGAGAATGTTTAATGTGCCGGCTATGAAGTATAATTTTTCAGCGTATTTTATTTTTCTGATAATATTATTATTTATATCCCTTGTATTTATAAAAATAAAAACAATCAGAGATGATTTGATATAATGAATATGTTTACTTGGTTTTAAAGAAAGAGGAGGAAGAAAAGAATGGAACTGGTGGTTCGTGATATTAGTAAAAGCTAAAGGAGAAAGAGATATTGTCCCATATTAACCTTCATTTAAACAGTGGGCATATTTATGGTTTTGTAGGAGAAAACGGTTCTGGAAAAACAATACTTTTTCGGGCAATCTCCTGATTAATGGATATTTCAGAAGGAAAGATTCTTCTTGACGGTAGGATATTGCATAAGGATATAAAGGTACTTCCAAATCTTGGAATTATCATTGAAAACGCGGGACTTTATCCTGAATTGACCGGATTTGAAAATTTAAAACTTCTGGCAAAGCTGAACCATAAAATCGGGGAGAATGAAATACGTCGTACGATTGAAAAAGTAGAGCTTGATTCGAATGATAAACGAAAATTCAGAAAATACTCTCTGGGAATTACTCAAGAAGAAAAACAGAGAGGCACTTTGATTTTAATAGCTAGTCATAATAAAGAAGATATCAGTATTCTTGCAGATGAAGTGTATCATATAAACAAAGGAACCATATTTAATAAAGAAACTGTATGAAATCGGAAAACTTATAAAACAAGGAAACTTATAAAACAAGGAAACTTATAAAACAAGGGAACTTATAAGGTAAGAAAGATTATGAAAAAGGAGGGAAACAAAGATGAAGCCTAGGTATTTTTTTGGAATTACAGCCATTGCATTTATTATTACTGTTTGTATTGGTTTATATAACAAAAGCTCCTTTACAGATTATAATGAGGAAGAGGACCCCATCAATCATTTTCTGGTTGCTCTTTTACCGGACGAGTTTGCTGTGCGGCAGGTTGAAGTAATGGATGAAATGCTCGATTTAAGTAAAATTATTTTAGCTGTACAATGTGAAGATACTTTTACATATCGTTTTGCCAGTACGACACAGAAGGTACGTATACTTTCGGTCTTTAAAGGAGAAGGGCTTGCAGAAGGGGATACAATAGAAATAGCGAGAGCAGGTACGCTGATATCAGTGTCAGAAGAATTAAGGGAACAGCCTGGAAAAGGCGTAATAAATATGGGGTTTGTAAATGAAATGATTCCAGGAAAAACATACCTTGTATTTTTACATAGACAGCTTCAAACGTGGAATGAAAAGTCTGTAATTTATATACAAAGTGATAGATTTCTGGTTGCGCCTATTTTCTGCTATGAGGAGATTGAAAATACACTGGCAGTTCCTTTGGATAATGAAACTACCTATGTCAACTATGACAGTGTAAGAAACAATGAATTTTTTTTAAGTTCAGAGGAAGCAGTGCAACGTTTTACGGAATTAAAAAGAAAATTTATTTCAAAGTATGCGTATAATTGAGGATATAGAATATGAAATATTACTTGCGGTTTTTAGGGATAGCTGTATGCTGTGGTATATTTTGTATGTTAGAGCTGGCTGTAAGCAGAGACAATGGCTTTGAAGTGTCAGAAATTATTTTGCGGTTTGCAATGCAGCATGTAAAAAATTACCGACAGTATTTACCTGAACTGACTTTTTGGTTTACTCCGTTATTATTTTTTCAGATATTTTTTGGAACATATATATACAGACATTTTTCAGTGGCAAGTATTTACTTTTTTTCAAGATGCTGTAAAAGAACAGGCTGGTTTTTAAAGGAATCTTTGCAGCTATATTTGTTTACCATTTTTTATTTGGTTATAATGTTGATAGCTGGAGTATTTGTTGCAGAAGTTTTTTCAGGAGTAATAATGGATGCGAAAGTTGGAGAAACATTACTTTTTTATCTTCTTATTTATTCCATGTATTTATTTGCTGTTACCCTTGCTATCAATCTGGCAGCGATACTTTTTGGCAGCAGCAGCGGATTTATTTTGGTAGAAAGCATAAATCTTTTTATGATTGCTGTATATGCAATATCGGGAGATTTTTTGGAATCGGCAGAAAAAACTGTATACAAGATATACGAATGTATCTTGAAAACAAATTTGTTTTCTTATCTAATTTATTATATGCGGGAAAATCAGAAAGATTATTTTATATCTGCCTTTCTGTTTTTGGCAATAGCTGTTCTTTTTCTGTTCTGCGGCTGTATTGTAGTAAATAAGTGTAATTTTATTGAATCCGACAGAGAAGAGAGATAGTAGAATCAAGTAAATCAATGCTTATTTGTTTGGATTGCTGGTATAAATGAGAAGAAAAAGCCTCTGCAAAGTAATATCCTTGTGGAAAGATAGAAATAAGAATAAATAGAAAAAATAAAACAGACAGCAGAATTTCTTAACAGGCTGTTTGTTTTATTTTTTCATAAACATTTATTTATATTTCCTGTAATACAATTCTCTATCGGGCAGCTATTTGTGAAACAGAGCCCGTTTTGCATAGCTTTCCCTATAAGCACTCGGCGACAGTCCGGTAACCTTTTTAAATGAATTTGTAAAATTATGTGTATCATTAAAGCCTACATTATAAGCAATCTGTGCGATACTGTGATTTGTGTCAGTAAGCTCCGCTTTTGCTACATCCATTTTTGTCCGAAGCATAAACTGTTTCAGTGAAATTCCCGACAGTTTTTTAAACAACGTGGAAAGATATTTTTCATTATATCCAAAGTAATCCGCAATTTCCGACACCCGTATATTTTCACAGGCATGATAGCTGATATAATCAATAATATCATTATAAACCTGCATGGATTTTTTCTGGTCATTGTACTTTTTATACATTGTTCCCTGACAGTACAGTTCATGGACAACAGCAGAGGTCAGAGCATTGTTTAAAAGGCTGTTATGATAGCGCTTATCAGAATCCTGAAGCTGCTTCATCAGTACAACAATCCGTTCGATAAAAGACAGTCTCCCGACAGAAGGAATATAGATTTTATCATTACTGTACGAAAGCTCTGACTCATTCAGAGAACAAAAACTGCTGTCCGGAACAGAAAAATGAAGCCAGTAAAACTTACAGTCACTTTGTTTATAGCCATGTTGGTATTTATCCGGACTCATCAGCAAATATTCTCCCTTTGAAACCGCATATTCTTTCTCTGAATCTGCAATGTACAACACACCATGAGTAACGGCCATCAGTTCAAAATCAATCAGATTTCTGGTCAAATGCATCCATTCCGGTGAAGGAGATTCGAATTTTCCACACCAGTTAAAATGTACCATAGTATTTGAATCAAAACATATTACTTTCATAGCTTCTATCTTTTTATCAGACATTCCTGTTCTCCTTATGCCATGTAATATTGCATACTTTACATAAAAATTATGTTTGCTTTATTTGTACTACTTTTATTATACATAAAATCTGTCCAATGTAAATAGTATGTAAAAAAGTAAAATTTCTATTTACATTCGTGATTTTATTGATTAATATATAAAGGTGAGCTGTACAAGTTCCAAATATAAAATAAAATATGTGGGGTGCGATATGTTTGTGTATGTCGTTGAAGACGATGCTGATATAAGCGAGATTGAATGTTATACATTGAATAATAATGGTTATGAGACAAAACCAATCTTTCTGGCAAGAGAGCTGGACAAAGAACTGGCAAGAAGAATTCCTGATATGATTATTCTTGATATTATGCTGCCAGATGACGATGGCATAAAACTGCTCTCAAAACTGAGAAAGGAAGAGCGAACCAAGGATGTTCCTGTGATTATGGTAACTGCAAAAGGAAGTGAAATGGAAAAGGTGAAATGCCTTGATGTGGGAGCAGACGATTACATAACAAAGCCGTTTGGCGTAATGGAATTTAATTCAAGGGTAAAGGCTCTGCTTCGAAGATGTAGAAGAAACGGAACAGCGCAGGATATTTTAAAAGTCGGAGCAATTATTGTAGATAATGACCGCCGAATTGTAACAATTGATGGAGAGGAAAAGAATGTAACATACAAGGAATATGAATTACTGAAATATCTCATGATAAACAAAGGCATTGTACTTTCAAGAGACAAAATTATGGAAGCCGTTTGGGGCTTTGATTTTCAGGGAGAATCAAGAACAGTTGATATGCATATCAAAACATTAAGGCAGAAAATCGGAAATGAACGCATAAGAATTAAAACAGTGAGAAATGTAGGATACAAAATAGAATAGATAAAATAATAGGAGATGCATGGATGGATAATAAAGAATATTTAGATTTATCAGTACATGAAATAAAGAACATCCTTTCTGCCATCAGTGGATACTCAGAATTTATATCAAATAAAATGGTAGACGGCGACAGGATTTTTGAATTTGCAGAAAAAATAAGAGGATTGTCAGATATTCTTGCAGGATACGCCGATAAGAAATATATGTATGAGATTTTACATAATCATCTGCATGAAATAAAAATGGAACCCGTTGTGCTTTGCAAGGAACTTGAAAATGCAAAGGAAAGACTTGAAAAATCTGAACAGAGAAAACTGAATTTTCAGATAAGTTGCCCTGATATCAAAATATATACCGACAAGATACTGATAGAAGAATTATTTGATGTAATTATGGAAAATGCGCTCAGGTATTCCATAGAAGAGGGAACAGCGGAAATAACTGCAGAAAATCTGGGGAATGAAACAGTGGTGAGTATCAAAAACAGAGCAGAAAAAATCATGGAGGATGAGCTTGAAAGACTGACAGAGCCTTATTACAGAATTGATAAGGCCGCTTCAAGAAAAATGGGCGGACAGGGCTTTGGGCTTGCTATTGCCGATGAGATAATGAGGCTTCAGGATGGGGAAATCCATATCATGTATAAAAAGGGATATGTTATAATAACATTACATTTTAAGAACGAAAGAAGGAATTGATTTGTACAGAGAAATTGTAGAAAAGCTTGCTTTATGGAGAAAAAAGGCAGATAAACAGCCGCTGCTGATTACCGGAGCAAAGTCTGTCGGAAAAACCACAGCAATAAAAGAGTTTGGTCAGGAGTATTACAAAAAGCTGATTTTGGTTGATTTGGAGAAAGACAGAAATAATTTTATTTACAGGGGAGAGCTGTTGAGAAAAAAATTTGATGAGGAAGTAAAAGGATATATCGGTTCTGACGAAAAGAAGGAGGATATTCTGATTGTCTTTGACCATTTTAATATAGAGAAAGCAGGAGAATATACAGCAGCTGATATTATCCGGTTTATTGTATATAATCTGATGGATTATAATATCTGTCTGATTACTTCTTTTCGTATACAGAAATTCTGTTTATCTCCCGGCCTTTTGAAAAAGCTTGATATTTATTCTGTACAGCCAGTAAGTTTGAAAGAATTTTTTATTATAAATAATGACAGAGAACTTTTGGATGCAGTTGAACATCATGCTGGAAAGGAGCTTTCGGCGGAAATGCTTGAAAAAATCCGGCTATATATTAAAGTATATTTTATTACCGGTGGTATGCCGAAGGTAATACAGACCTATATGGATACAAGAAATCTGGATAAGGTCAATGACGCAAGAACACAGATATATCAGGCCTGCCTAAAAGAAATTAACAGCATATCAGATTTAAAATTCAGAGCAAAGGTTCACAAGATTTATTCTGATGTCGCAGTGTGGCTGGACTCACCGGGAAAAATTTTTCAATATGGAATCACTGCTTATTTTACAGGAATTCATGACTGGCACAAGGCGCTTGAATGGCTGGAGGACAGGCAGATGGTTTTCAAGGTTGAAGCTTTAAAGGAAGTGAAAAAGCCTCTAAGCGAAAATAAAAAAAGCAGAGGGTTTAAACTGTACTATCAGGATATTGGTATGTTGACCTATGCATATAATATTCAGTTTGCAGATATTGTAAAAACTGTTTATCCTTATGACCTGAAGCATCGCGCCCTGTTG